>NZ_CP126145.1:2910000-3510000 GCF_030126985.1 Sagittula sp. MA-2
TGTCGCGCCGATGGCCACGCGGTACTGACGGTCATAGCGTTCGATTGTGGCGGGTCCGTTGGCCAGACGCGCGCTGGCGACCGCGCCCAGCGGCACCATCTGTCCGTCGCTCGTCCGCAACCGTAGGCCCGCCAACCTGTCTAGGTCCTGACGCGCGGCCTCTTCCAGGCGAACACGAACCGGCACACGGTCGTCGCCATCGTCGAAGCGCGCCAGGTTGGCGTCGGCATCGCCCACCGTTGCAATGCGCGCGGTCGTAGCGAGGGTGGTGGCGTCCACACCCATCTGCGTTGCCAGTTGCGGGCGCGGGATGATCTGAACCTCGGGCCGGGCCAGCGCGCTTTCGACGGCCACGCCGGTCAGTTGCGGCAGGCCGGACATGCCGCTGGCCAGATCGCGCGCCGCGGCCTGCGCGGTTTCGCGGTCGTCGGCGAGAATGTTGATCGACACATCGCGGACCCCTTCCTCGCCCAGCACGTAGATGCGCACGTCGGGGAGATCGGCGAGCCGGTCCCGGATGTCCTGCATGATCTCGGGCGCGCCACGCTCCCGCTCATCGCGGGGGCCGAAGTTCACGCGCACCGTAGCCTCGGTGTCCGAGGTCCCCTCGACGAAGACGCTCTCCATCTCCGGGATCTCGATGATCAGCGACGTGATCCGGCGGGATATCTCCTCCACCTCGTCGATGTTCGCGCCGGGTGGCAGTTCGACCGTGACCGTCGCGCGACCGCCGTCCGCGGCCGGGACAAACTCTGTCGGCAGAAGAGTGGCAGAGAAGATCGACCCGGCGAAGATGGCGAGTCCGAGAACGAGGGTCACGGCACGATTGTGAAGTGTCCAGCGCAGCACGTTCAGATACCGTCGCATGAGAAAGCCGTCCTCCGGCTCCGCATGGCCCTTGTCGCTCCGCATGAAGTAGGCGGCGAACAGCGGGGTGATGAGCCGCGCCACCAGAAGGGAGAAGAGCACGGCCACCGCCACCGTCAGCCCGAACTCGCGGAAGAACTTGCCCGCAATGCCCGGCATCACGCCCACCGGCGCAAAGACCGCGACGATGGTCAGGCTGATCGCGATGACCGTCATGCCGATTTCCTGCGCCGCCTCGTTCGCGGCATCGTAGGCGTTCCGGCCCATCTGGATGTGCCGCACGATGTTCTCGATCTCCACGATGGCGTCGTCGACGAGGATGCCGACCACCAGCGTGATCGCCAGAAGGGAGATGGTGTTCAGAGAGAAGCCGAGCAGGTCCATCACGAAGAAGGTCGGGATGATCGACAGCGGCAGCGCCACCAGCGTCACGACCGTCGCCCTCCAGTCCCGCAGGAAGATCATCACCACGAGGATCGTCAGCGCCGCCCCTTCCAGAAGGGTGTTCAGCGCGGTCTCGTAGTTGCTTTCGGTGTAGGTGGTGGCGTCGTCGATCTCGGTAAAGGCGATGTCGGGGTACTCGCGCGACAGTTCGGCCAGTTTCTCCCGCGCAGCCTCGGCGGCCAGAAGATCGCTTGCGCCGCTGGACCGGAAGATGCCGAAGGCCACGACCGGGCGGCCGTCCAGCAGGGCAAAGTTCTCCCGGTCGGAGGCCCCGTCGGCAATCGTGCCGATCTGGTCCAGCCGGATGGTGCCGCCGCTCGGCAGGGAAATGCGCGTCGCCCCCAATTCTTCCAGCGTCTTCGCGGCCCCCAGCGAACGGATGGCGACCTGCTGTCCGGCCAGGCGCCCTTCCCCGCCGCCCGCGTCCACGTTCTGCTGGCGCAGCTGGCCGTTCACGTCGCCAACGGTCAGACCGTGGGCCAGCAGCCTGTCCGGCGACAGCTCCACGTTGATCTCGCGCTCCGCGCCGCCGATCCGGTCAACGGAGGCCACGCCCGTGGCACCCTGGATCGTCGGCGCCACGACATCGTCCACGAAGGTGGACAGCCCCTCTATGCTGCGGTCCGACCCGGAGGCGGCATAGGTCAGGATCGCCCCGCCGATGACATCCAGACGCTGGACGATCGGCTCGCTCGCCGCATCGGGCATGTCGCCCCGCGCCGCGGCGACCGCATCGCGTACGTCGTTCACCGCCCGGTCAGTCTCGACGTTGATTTCGAATTCTATGGTGACGGAGGCTGTTCCGTCGCCCGCGACGGAGGTGATGTGCCGCACGCCCTGCACGTCCACCAGTTCGTCTTCCAGCGGCGTGATGATCTGCGTCACGATCTCGGACGGGCCATTTCCCGGCAGACCGGAGGTGACAGTGACCACCGGAAGGTCGACGTTCGGCATGCGGGTGATCGGCAGCCGCATGAAGGACACGATGCCCAGCACGATCAGAACGAGGAAAAGCGCCACGGGCGGCACGGGATTGCGTATGGCCCAGGACGACATGTTCATGAGATCAGTCGCCCTGCCCTGTCACCGGCCGCACCCGGTCCCCGTCCGAGAAGAAGCCGGCGGCGCGTGCCAGCACGCGCTCCCCTTCTTCGAGGCCGCCCAGCACCTCGCGCAGGTTGCCCCAGATCAGCCCGGCAACGATCTCGCGCCGTTCGAGCGTGCCGTCCTTTTCCACCAGCACCGACGCGGTTGCGCCGTCATTGATGACGGCAGAGGCCGGGACGGCCAGCGATGTCCGCTCGGCGGTGATGATCCATCCGCCGACGAAAAGACCGGGACGCAGCCCTTCCTTCGATTCCGGCTCGATCTCGACCACCCCCAGGCGGGTCACGGGATCCACGGTCGGATCTATGTTCTGCACCGTTCCCTGGATCGCGCCGATCCCGGCGATCTGGAGTTCCGCACGGTCGCCCGGTTCGATCTGGCCGAGTTCGGTCTCCACCACTTCGGCTTCCACGTCGACCGCGCCGTCGCGCAGGATGCGGAAAATCGTCTGCCCGGTGGAGACGGTCGATCCGATCTGCGCATCGCGCGCCGTGACGATTCCGTCGACGGGGGCCGTGATCGTGGCGTTCTCAAGATCCTCGGAGGCGAGGTCGCGATTGATTTTCGCCTCTTCGATCTGCGACTGCGCGACGGTGATCCCGTCAGAGGATGCCGTCAGGGCCGACTGCGCCGCCGCCTGAGCGGCTATGGCATCGTCGAGAGAGGCCTGCGTTCCGGTGCCGCTGTCGCGCAGCCGTTGCGCACGGTCCAACACGGCATTCGCCTGATCGAGCTGGGCCTGATCGGCGGCCACCTGACTGCGGGCCTGTTCGAAGCTGGCCTCTGCCTGCGACAGCGCAAGCTCGCGCAATTGCAACTGGCGGCGCAGGACCCGTTCGTCGAGCCGGGCTAGCACGTCGCCGGTTTCGACCGCGTCCCCAATGTCCACCTCGAACTCTGCAATCCGGTGCCCGGACACCTCGGGATCGACCAGGACCTCGTTCCGGGCGACCACGTTCCCCGAAACAGGCACACGCTGCACGAAGGCGGCGGTCGTCACCTCGGCGACCGTGACCGCGGGCAGCGTCCGGGTATCATCCTGTGCAAGGGCACGCGTGGCCGTCAGAGGCGTCACCGCGCAAAGCAGGGCGATGACCGTAATGCTCCTGGCAAGACTGCGCACGTGCATCGTTTCCCTTCATTCCCGCCCGGAGCCCGAAAGGCCCGGCACCCCGATCCACGGGACATGACCGGAGCCTAGCCCCGCATCCGGGGATTGCAATGTCCGGCGCGATAATTCCGATTGTGCACATACGCCCCCGCCCGTTCCGGGAGCACCGGCACCCTCCCGCCCGCACGGGGACAAGGAAATGGTTGCCACCGCGCCTCAGCCCACCGATACCCGGGAAGACACGCCATGCGCCGACCGGGACCATTCGGGCTTCCGGTGGCCCCAAGAGGCGTTCGCACCATATGAAAGGTGCAGAGACAAAGGAGACCCGCGGATGAACGCAGCCACCGGCCAACCCTACCCCGTACACGCGACCATCGAGGGACCGCTCGTGCTTATCGGTCTCGGGTCTATCGGCAAGGGCGTCCTGCCTCTGATCGAACGGCACTTCGAATTCGACCCGGCGCGGCTGACCATCATCGATCCCGATCCCGAAGTGGCGACGTACCTCGAAGACCGCGATTACGCGCACTTACAAGAGGCGCTGACGCCGGAAAACTACGACGAGATCCTGTCCGGCCTCTTCACCGAGCCGGGCGGCTTCTGCGTGAACCTCTCCGTCGACACGTCGTCGCTGGACCTGATGCGGACCTGCCGCCGTCTGGGCACTCTCTATATAGACACGGTGGTGGAACCGTGGCCCGGGCTCTACTTCGGCGACATCTCCAACGAGAAGCGCACGAACTACAGGCTGCGGCAGGCGGTGCGCGACATGAAGGCCTCCGATCCCGGCGGCACCACGGCAGTCAGCTGCTGCGGCGCCAACCCCGGGATGGTGAGCTGGTTCGTGAAGGAAGCGCTGCTGCAACTCGCCTCCGACCTCGGGCGCGACGCCACTGCACCTGACGGGCGCGAAGGCTGGGCCAGGCTGATGCGCGCCCTTGGCGTCAAGGGCGTCCATATCGCCGAACGCGACACGCAGGTCTGCACGGAACCGCGCCCCAAAGGCGTCTTCGTAAACACCTGGTCGGTGGACGGCTTCATCTCCGAAGGGTTCCAGCCCGCCGAACTGGGCTGGGGCACACACGAGCAATGGATGCCGGAGGACGGCCACACCCACCTGTCCGGCTGCCAGTCCGCGATCTGGCTGAACCGGCCCGGCGCGACCACCCGCGTTCGCACCTGGTGCCCGACCCTCGGCGCGCAGTTCGGCTTCCTCGTGACGCACAACGAAGCGATCTCGATCTCCGACTACTTCACGGTCGGCGCGCCGGATGCGCCTGAGTACCGCCCGACGTGCCACTACGCCTACCACCCCTGCGACGATGCCGTGCTGTCCCTGCACGAGACCTTCGGCTCGGGCGAGATCCAGACGGAGAAGCGTATCCTGCAGGTCGACGACATCGTGGACGGCATCGACGAGTTGGGCGTGCTGCTCTACGGCCATGAGAAGAATGCGCTCTGGTACGGCTCGCGCCTGTCGAACGAAGAGACGAAGACGCTGGCCCCCTACCAGAACGCCACGGGCATGCAGGTGTCGAGCGCGGTGCTGGCCGGAATGGTCTGGGCGCTGGAAAACCCGCAGGCCGGGATCGTCGAAGCCGAAGAGATGGACCACGCGCGCTGCCTCGAAATCCAGCGGCCGTACCTCGGCCCGGTGGAAGCGCATTACACCGACTGGACGCCGCTCGACACCGTGCCGGGCGCCTTCCCGGAGGACAGCGACCCGGACCACCCCTGGGCCTTCCGCAACGTTCTCGTGTCGTCCTGACCACCCGCGCAACGTCGCGACATCGATAAAGGCCCGGATCCGGCGGTCGTGCCGGATCCGGGCCTTCTTTTTTTGAATACGCAGCCAAGGAGTTGCCCTCGGATCCCCGGCACCGATACGCGCCGCCGACTTTGAGCTCTTCCCGAGGCGCCTTTGTGCCCCGTCCGATGCTCCGCCTTCGCTCGCGAGCGGGTCCGTGTGTTCCCGGACAGCGCACAAGCCGCGTTTCCCTTCGCTTTCAATTTCCGTTCGGCAAAGGAAAAGCGGCCGGCGCTGGTTGCACCGGCCGCTGGTATGAATGCGGTTTGCCTCAGTACAGGCGGCGCGCCACCAGAAGCCCAGCCACGATGACAAGCGCCCCGGCGATCATCAGGACAGGCGTCAGGGAGGCGTCGTGCGGGTGCATGTGCACGCCTTCATGCGCCAGCGCAGGCGAGGCGGAGAGGGCCAGCAGCCCGAGCCAAAGGTGTTTCATGTTTCGATCTCCCGTTTCCGTTGCAAAAGGAAGTCCCTGATGTCGGTGACCGATTTCTCGTCCATCGACACGTAGACCAGGGACATGTTCGTGCGCTCCCGGACCATCTGGCCCGGAAACGGCAAGTAGCTGAGTTCACGAGACCCGAAGGACGGCGAGGCCGTGCCCACCTGCCAGTCGGTCTTCAGTTCCACGTCCACCAGCTTCAGCGCCTTGGCGCCGCCCGCTCCGGGACGTTCGAACGGCACGCCCGCCAGCTTGAGGTAACTGGTCTTGTCCTTGGCCTGCAGGAAACCCTCGATGAACTGCACGGCGAGCACCTGAAGGTCTGCGGCCTCGTCGTGGTCGTGCATGTGGGAGTGCAGGTGGTCGGTGTGCGGATGGTTGTGACCCGGCCCGTGGGTGTGGCCGTGGTCGTGATGGTGATGGTGGTGATGCCCATGCGGGCCGTGATCGTGTGGCATGGCGGGCCTCAGAAATGCGGGTTGCGGTTGGACCAGCGCTTGCCCTCGAACTCGCCGTGCGGGATCGCGACCGGCTTGTCGATGTGCTGCTTGTGCGCGCCGAGCTTGCCGTTGGCGACCAGCCCGCCCAGCACATCCACGATCACCCGCGTTCCCATCAGAGCGGTGATGTCGGATGTGTCGTAGGGGGGCGAGACCTCCACCAGCTCCATCGCGCAGATGCCTTCCGCGGCAATCCCTGACGCCAGCGCCAGCGCCTCACGCGGGAGGAAGCCGCCCGGTTCCGGCCAGCCGGTGCCCGGCACGAAGCCGCAGTCGATACTGTCGATGTCGAAGGACATGTAGACCATGTCGACCCCGTCCCAGGCCATCTCCAGCGCCATCTCGATGGTCTTGTCGACGCCCATCTTCTCCATGTCGCCCATGGTGATGATGTTGGTCTGCCGCTCGCGGGCGACCTTCACCGCCTCGCGCGGAACCTGCCACCCGCCGATGCCGATCTGCACGAGGTTCTTCGCCGGCACGTTCGGCAGGTTGGTCGAATGGAACCACGGCGTCGTGTGCATCCGCTCGTCGAGGTCCTTCTCCTGGATGTCGGCGTGGCGGTCGAAGTGCACGATCCCGATCTTCTTCGATGTGCATTCTGCGATGCCCCGCACGCAGGGAAAGCCGATGGAATGGTCGCCGCCGATCATGATCGGCAGGGAGCCGGACGAGAACACGTGGCTCACCGCGCGGCTGATCTGGTCGAAGGACTTCTCGATGTTCGCCGGGATGGTGAACACGTCGCCCGCGTCGCAGAGCGTCATCTGCTCGCGCAGGTCGACGCCGATCTCGTAGTTGTAGGGCGTATAGAGGGCAGAGATCTTGCGCACCCCCTGCGGGCCGAAGCGGGTGCCGGGCCGGTAAGTAGTGCCGCCGTCGAAAGGGATGCCCAGCACGGTCGCATCGTAATGCGCGACCTCCAGCACGTCCTCGGCATAGGGCGCCTTAAGGAAGGTGTTGATGCCCGCATAATGCGGCAACTCTCCCCGCGCGAAGGTGGGGATCGACTTGTCGTCGATGGAATCGGCGCCCGTCAGACCCATGCGCAGGGCCCAGCGGCGTTCCTCGTCCCAGCGGCCCTCGGGCAGCTCGCCCTCTTTCTGCATGGCCTTCCATCCGGCCAGCTTGGTCAGGTCCGGGTGGTGGTGCCTTTTCTCGCGTCCGGCAAGACGTCTGGACATTGCACGGGGATCGCGGGCGCGGGCCTCGGCGTGGTGAAGCTCAGAAAACATCTCTGTCTCCGTCTCTTACCCCTGTCAAAGGGGGGGCTCGTTCCGGGCCTTGGCGTCGTCCCGTGCAAGGGGCCCGGCGGCTTGCACGGTGGGTCCGTCGTCCTCGTCGGAAAGCTGCGTCAGCCCGGAGAGCCACGGAATGCTGTCGAGCAGTTCCTGATGCGGCTCGTGCCCGTTCGAGGAATCGAGGTCATGGGTGATGGTGGCGCCGAAGCGCTGCGGCCGTTCGGGATCGCGGCGGACCTTGTCGAAGATCAGCACGCGGTCGCCCAGCTTGAACGCCTCTTCGATGTCGTGCGTGACCATGAAGACGGTCATGTTCGTCCGCTCGCGCAGCTCGGTCAGGAAGTCGTGCATCGACAGCCGCGTGCCCGGGTCGAGCGCGCCGAAGGGTTCGTCCAGCAAAAGGATGCGCGGCTCGGCGACCAGCGCCTGCCCGATGGCCAGCCGCTGCTGCATGCCCCCCGACAGCGTCGCGGGATAATGGAGCGCCACATGACCCAGCCCGATCCGGTCGAGCGTGACCTGCGCCCTTTCCCGCGCCTCCTTCAGCCGCTTGCCGAAGAACCGCCCGAACGGCGTGCCGAAGCTTTCGGCGGCGACCACGTTGTCGCGCACGGTCAGGTGGGGAAAGACCGAATAGCGCTGGAAGACCACGCCCCGTTCGCGCCGGGGTTCCTGTGCGGGCGCGCCACCCTCGATGCTGATCTCGCCCTTCGTGGGTTGTTCGTCCGCCAGCAGCATCCGCAGGAAGGTGGACTTTCCGCAGCCCGACGCCCCGATGATCGAGATGAAGGCGCCCTTCTCGACCTCCACGTTGACCCGTTCGAGGATCGGACGGTCGCCGTATTGCTTCCAGACGTTCCTTGCGACGACGAAACTCACAGACCTGCCTCCAGCCACGGGAAGGCCTTGCGCGAAAGCGTTCGCAATCCCCAGTCGATCAGGAAGGCCAGCAGCGTGATCCACGCCACGTAGGTCAGGATCACGTCCATGGCGAGGTAGCGCCGCACGAGGAAGATCCGGTAGCCCAGCCCCACGTCGGAGGCCACCGCCTCTGCCGCGATCAGGAACAGCCAGGCAGAGCCCAGCGACAGCCGCACATTGGCGATGAGCCTTGGGAGCACCTGCGGCAGGGCCACGCGCATGGCGATCACGAAGGTCGATGCCCCCAGCGTCTGCGCCTTGACGATCTGTTCGTGCGGGATGTCCAGCACCCTCTGCGACAGGTCCCGTGTCATGAAGGGCGTAATGCCGATGACGATCAGCACCACCTTCGAGGTCTCCCCAAGTCCGAAGACGATGAACAGGATCGGCAAAAGCGCCAGCGGCGGCACCATGGAGATCACGGCGACAAAGCCGGAGAACGTCCGCCGCACGTAGGGCAAGAGGCCGATCCCCATGCCGATCACCAGCGACAGGGTCGCGGCGATGGCCACACCGCCCAGCAATCGGATCAGCGACGCCCAGGTGTCCTTCCACAACAGGATCTCTCCGGTCCGCCTGTCCCCTTCGGTGAACAGCCGCACCGCCGTGTCCCCGATGGTCGAGGGCGCGGGCAGAAGCTTGTCCGCCGGGTTGGCCGTCAGCCGGATGTCCGATGCGACGGCATAGGCGATGATGACCAGCACGAACGGCAGCGCGCCGAGCGCAAAGGCCGTCGGGCGGGAGGGGATGCGGTTGATGAGCCTCATGGCGGTCAGGCCCCGGCGCAGGGTCCGGGGCCCATGTCCTTACAGTTCGCCGTCCGCGGCCATCTGCATGTAGGTCGTGTCGAAACGGAACTTCACGTTGTTCTCGTCCCCGGTCACCGACCCGTCCGGATAAGCCACGCCGACGAAATCGGCCGATGGCGCGCCCTCGCCCAGGATGCCCTTGTCGAACAGGAATTCAGCCACGGCGGTCATCGTGCCGGGCAACTCGGGCGACGAGGCCTGCGCCACGGCCTCGGCCGGATCATAGAACATCTCCGTCGCAGCAAGCTGCGCCTTGTAGCCTTCGAGATCGGTGCCCGACGCCTCTGCCAGCGCCGTCAGCACCTCTTCGTCGCCCGCGGCCATCAGGCCCATAAGCTCGTACCACGCGCCCGCGACCGCCTTGCCGAAGGCCGGGTTGTCGGCCAGCGTCTCGGTGTTGACCACCATCAGGTCGAGGATCTCGCCCGGGATCATGGAGCTGTCGAAGACCGAATTCGCCTTGTCGCCCGTGGCGAGGATCTCGGAGACCAGCGGGTTCCAGGTCACCACCGCTTCAACGTCCGAGGTCGAATAGGCCGCGATCATGTCCGCGTCGGAGGTGTTGATGACCCCATCGAGGTCCCGTTCCGACAGCCCGACGGTGTCGAGCCCGCGCGCCAGCAGATAGTGCGACACCGACAGCTCGACGAGGTTCACCGGCTTGCCCTTCAGATCGGCAAGCGTACCCTCCCCCTTCAGGATCACCGCGTCGTTGCCGTTGGAGTAGTCGCCCACGATCAGGGCCGTGGTGTCCACACCGCCGCCCGCCGGAATGGACAGCGTGTCCATGTTGGTCGCGGACACCCCGTCGAACTGGCCTGCGGTGTACTGGTTGATCGACTCGACGTAATCGTTGATCTGCACGATCTCTACGTCGATCCCATACTTCTCGCCCCACTTGTCCATGATGCCGGAGGTCTCCAGATACCCCCACGGCATCCAGCCGACGTAGATCGACCAGGCGAGCTTGAACTCCGTCTTCTCCTCGGCCGCCAGTGGCATGGCCGTGCTCGACAGCAAGGCGGCAGAGAGCGCGGCAGCGGTCAGAATGGCTTTGGTCATAAGTCTTCCCCGTTGTGCGTCCCGCCGTTTTCAACGTGCGTTTCACCCCGCTGGCGGAACAAAGAGATCAGGCGCGGACGAAACCGACGCAGTGAAGTCTCCCGGGATTTTGGCCCGCCGTGTGCCCTGCGGGAGTTTGCCCGCCGGGTGGCATTTCTCGGACCGAACCCGCGTGTCGCGGTGGAACCCTAAACGCCCTGCCCCTTCATCAAGCGGTGCAGTTTCGTGCTGCCGCAACTGCTCCCTCATCGCGGCGGAGGCGTTCGCGCCATTCGCCCAATAATATGGCGAACAACGCGGCAATTTGCCCAAACACCGGGCAGTTACCATCTGGCAGGCTTTCAGCCCTGCGGCGACTCGGGCGTCCAATCCCGAACCGCCGCACATTACATGGGCACAGCCGCGCTTATGCGGACGTGCCGGCGACCGGACCCCGTCAGGTATTCAAGACTTTCCATGCCCACCGCCCCCTTCGCCGGTTCCGTTGGGTCCGGACATGTGCCAGACTGAAAAGAATTACTTTTACGCATTTGGGCGGTGACCCGACATGACCAGCAAAGCTGTTGAGGCAGGCCCAGCCCTGCCGCGACGCGCATTCGTCGCCGCGGCCTTGTCCGCAGTGGTCGCCGGAGGGGCCATCGCGCTCGGCATCATCGGGCAGACCACCATCGCGAAGACCGAGAGCTTCCGCTTCTCACGCGGCACGTCATTGGCTGACGGGGAAGAAGAGCGGCTGCGCGGCGTCCTGGCCTCTGCCCTGCCCGACGAGCGTATGCATGTCGTCATCGTCGGCCACACTGGCACGTCGGGCGACGCCGATGCCAACCTCGACCTGAGCGTGAAGCGCGCAGAGGTGGCCGCGCAGATGGCGCGGGCAATGGGTCTGCCGGACGACCGGCTGACGGTGACCGGGATCGGCGGGTCCGCCCCCCTGTCGCAGGAGGACGGCGAAAGCGACCGGGCGCACCAGTCGCGCATGGCACGGGTCGATGTAACCGTGCAGGTGCGCAGATGACACCGGGGCGCTCCCTGGGCCTTGCGGCCATCCTCGCCGCGGTGCTGGCAGCGGGGTTCGCGTGGTTCGTCAGGATGCCCCTGCCCTTTCCCGGCTTCTCCGCCGTCGCTGCCGCAGCCCTTGCCGCGCTTGCGACGCTTGCCATCGTGGCGTGGATGCCCGCCAGCTGGCTGTGGTCCGAGGCCGACCGCCTGCGCATGGCCTTCCGGGCACGACACGGCCTGTCCGACATGGCCGCAGAGCGCGCCCTCGACATGATCACGAAGGCCCACCAGCGGGCCGCCAACATGCGCGCCTCTGCCGCCGTCATGCGCGAGGACATCGCCGCTGAGGTCGACCGGCTGGCCGACCGGCTCGACGCCGCCGCACGCGAGATCTTCTACAGCCCGGACCGCCAGCGCAACCTCTCTGCGGTGCTCCTGCGCTCCGAACTGATCGAGGAAGCCGCCGCCGCCCACGCCGCGCTGCGCCGCCGCAAGCACACCTCGACCGAAGATCTGTCGCGCGAGAAGCTGCGTGCCGCCGTTGCCGCGATGAACGCCGCCTTCGACCAGACCGACCTTCTTGCCGCCCGCGGCCTTCTCGAAAACGTCGAGGTCGCGTCGGATGTGGCCGAGCGCCTGCTGACCCCGGCGCGCCACATGATGCCCGCGGACAAGCCCCCCACACCCCATTGAACCGGAGGTTTTCTTTCATGAACACATTTCCCTCTGCCTTCCTGACCGCCCTCCTCCTCTGCGGGCAGGCCGCTCTTGCCGCCCCCGGGGACCGGCTGGCCGAGACCGTCACAGACGGCGTCCGCGACTGCCCCTCGGGCTGGATCGAGGACATGCCGCTGATCGCCTGGGGTGCCGATGGCGTGGTCGCCTATGCCAACGGCGCATCGCTTGAAAACGACGGCGGGATGCTGGGCGACGCGGGCCTGCCGCTGTCGCTGACCGTCGAGGACAGCTTCGAGGCGCAGCTCAAGGCCTACCTCGCCTGCGAGACGCCCTACCTGCGCGGCACGCTGGGGATGCTGGCCTCTGCCACCCCCGTGACGGAATTCGACGCCCGGACCGAGCAGATCGTCTTCTTCAAGCACTCCTTCTCAGCCGGCGACGGCATCGTGGCCGGTGAGGGCATCGCGCGCATCCCCGACCTCAAGGGCAAGCGCATCGCCATCCAGGCCAACGGGCCGCATGTCGACTTCGTCGGGCGCATCCTCGCGGACGGCGGGCTGTCCTTCGAGGACGTGGGGATCGTCTGGGTCGCCGACCTGACCGGCGATGGCGACACGCCCGCCGCAGCCATGGCCGACGGACGCGCCGATGCCGCCGCCGTGATCCTGCCCGATGCGCGCTTCCTGACGTCCGGCGGCACTGTCGGCACCGGCGCCGAAGGCTCCGTCAAGGGCGCGACGATCCTGATCTCGACGCAAGAGGCCGCTTCGGTCATCGGGGACTACATCGCCGTGCGCGCCGACTACTTCGACGCCCATCGCGACGACATCGCCCGCATGGTCAACATCTTCTTCCGCGCCGAGGAAGAGATGCGGGCCTTCATGGCGCAAGACGGCAGCCCGCAGCAGGCGGAGATGGCCGACCTCATGGCCAGTGAATTCCTCGGTGGCCTGCCGCGCGAGGAAGGCGTCTTCCTCTGGCAGGACGCGATCACCGACGGCTGGGCCGGCAACGCCACGCACTTCGGCGATCCCAACGAGGCGCGCCGCTTCGAGATCCTTCTGGGCGAGGTCAATGTCGCTCTGCGCGGCGCCGACAGGCTGGACGCGCCCGCCAACCTCGCCACCGCCGAATGGGACTATGCCGCCCTGACCGACGGGCTGACGAACCTCGACGAACGGCAAGTGGCCGCCTTCAACCCCGAGGCGGCCGCCGCGGCTGTGCAGAAGCTGCGCCGCACCGGGCAGCTCGACGCCAATACGAAGATCGACTTCGAGGTCTTCTTCGAACCCGACAGCACGACCTTCCCGATCGAACTTTACGCCTCCGACTTCGAGGAGATCTTGCGCCTCGCCTCCACCTACTCAGGCGCGATCATCACGGTCGAGGGGCACTCCGACCCGCTGCACTTTTTGCGGCGGGAACAGGACGGCGCCGACAATGCCGAGTTGCGCGCGATCCGCACCTCCACCCAGAACCTCTCGCTCGACCGGGCGATTGCAGTGGTGGATGCGCTGACCGAATACGCCGCTGACCTCGGGGTGAAGATGAACCGCGACCAGTTCACCGTGGACGGAGTCGGCATCGCCAGCCCCCGCCACAACCCGCCGAAGACCGAGGCCGAATGGCGCGAAAACATGCGCGTCGTGTTCCGCGTGCTGACCGTGCAGGCCGAAGCCACCACCTTTTCACCGCTGCAATGAGGGAGAGACGACATGAAAATCGCCAAGATCGCCGTTCCGGTCGCCATCGTCGCCATTGCGGCGGTCGTGATCTTTCGCAGCCAACCGGGGTTCGACTGGGCCTCCATCACCTATGATCCCGTGCCGCCCGACTGGACGGCCATCGCCGCCTGGCCGTCGCAGGAGGCAGAGCTGGTCGACGCCCTCCCGGACCCCAACCGCCGGATCACCGCCATCGTTCTGGATGACAGCGGCTCGATGGAAGCGGACATGGACGCCGCGAAGCAGGCGGTGATCGACGCGCTGAAGGCCATGCAGGACACCGACCGGGTTGCGGTCGTGGCACTCAACGCCGGTGTCGTTCTGCCGTTCACCTTCGTTGGCGACGCGCGCCGGACCCTTCCCGCCGCCCTCGCCCCGATCCGCGCCTCCGGCTCCACCCCGCTGACACGCGCGATCCTCGACACGCAGGCGTTGCTGGAGGCCGAAGCCAGCACGGTCCGGGGTTTCGGCACCTTCCGCATGATCGTGACCACAGACGGCGCCGCCGACGATGGCGAGGCGCTGCAAAGGGCCATCGAGGATCTTGCCGCCCGGACCCCCATCCAGCTGACGACCATCGGCATCGGCATTCGCGGCAACCACGTCCTGCGGCGCGCGGACCTTGGCAGCTTCGTCGATGTCGCCAACGTGGCCGCGCTGGAAGGGGCGCTTCAGGCGGCAGTGGCCGAAAACGACAACTTCGCCGCCATCACCGAGTTCACGGATGGGGAGGGCTGACCCATGGGCCGCCGCATCGACCTGAACTGGGACGAATGGAACCCCGGCCTCGACACGGATGAGATGACCATCGCAGGGGTGCTCGCCACCCTGCCCGCGGCCGAACCCACGGACGTGCCGGAAATCATCCGCCGGTACGAGAACCCGGAAAGCCCGGAGGCCCTGCCCGGCGCCATCTCCCTGCCGCGCCACGACTGCATTCATGTCCTGCTGGGACGTGGGCTGCACGTGCAGGACGAGGCATTTATCATCGGCGCCACGATGGGCGCCGCGTCGGACATCACCGACGCGGCCATCGACACCTTCATCCGCGTGTCGACGACGGAGTACCCGAAACACTGGCGGTTCGAGGAGGCGCATATCGCCTCCTTCCGGCTGGGTGTCGGTTTCTCCATCGACAACCTGCCGGGCCGCAACCTGCACCTGATCCCCTTCGAGCAGGAGCCGTGGCAGTCGATGACGGTGCGCGAGGCCCGCAAGACGTTCGGCATCGTGAAGGAGGAACTGCGCGCCTACTTCCGGATGGCAGAGATGTACGTGCCCGGCACCCGCGCCTCCCGTCGGCTCGACACCTCGGCCCACCGCAACGACGTGCGCATCGGCCATCGCGAAACGGAGTGAGCAAGGCGGGACATTTCGGGCCCTCGTTTCAACCGGCCATAGGCTCGGGTGTGTGAATGCCGTCTGTAATATCTCTCAGGGCGCGAGGCACCCGCGCGGTGGCACCCAGTTGACCGCACATGACGACCTTCAATCTGACGGGTTCAGTGCGCTGATACCAAAGACTGTCAGCCAGCACGCATGGCGGAAATTTGGGCGGCGGGGCAAGGCCCCCCGCCGCCCTCTTCGGCGCTTTGACGGACTGCGCGGGCACTCACAACCCGGCAGCCAGACCAGCAATCCGCAAAATTCGGAAAACTGGTCCCGCGAACGCGTACACGGCATCGATGAAACCGCTTAATCCGGGCTTCAAAAGACGTGCCACGCCGAAGCAACTCAATACCGTTCAACAAGAACCGGTACGCACTGGCAAACCACAGCCGCGCGCACCTCGGGACAAAGCCCATTTGAAGCACGCGCAGGTATCAAATCCCGACCTCGGTCCACGCGACGGTGAAGACCATGTCCTCGCTCTCGACGCGCAGGCTGCCGCCGCCGAAGCCTCGTTCTGGATAAAGAAGAACTCCGGCATGCTGTCATCCACGATGCCGGTCGGCATCACGCTTGCCCCGACGCCCGCAATCCTGCCGCCGGGCCAACGCACGTAGGCCCCGAACGCGTTGTCGCAGCACGATCTCGCTACCCGCCTGCGGCGTAGCGGCAAAGACCTTCTGCAGCTTGCCATAGGGGCCAGGTGCCGTCGTGCAGAACGGGTCGATCGGGGCCGGCGGCACCAGATTCTCAGGACCCGACCGTCGCCGAGGTCGAACACGCAGGTATCCCCCGGACGCGTTGAGCCGGTGACGTTGTGAAGCCATTGCGTCTCGCCGAAGGAGGTCGTGTCCTGCACTGTGGGCATGGTACTTCCGTCTGAAAAACAACTACGCGGCGACGACGAACAGGCCTGCTTCCTCAGCGGCGCAGCCTGCAAGATCAGGGGGGAAGGACTGCACGATCCCGCCGTGGCCGGACCGTTAACCATTTCAGGCCGGGCGCGCATCACCCTCAAGGGTGAAGAGCCGCCTTTATCCATCTTTTTCCGTAGCTTCGATCAGCCGCGCCAGGGCCTGCAGGACGCGGTCCGCGTTCACCCACAACATACTGCTGGCGCCCCCCTCGACGACATCGACAGGCCCGTGGCCATGGGCCTCTGCCCACTCCTGGACAAAGCCCACGCCCATCACCGGATCGGCGCTGCCGTGCAGCCAGCGGATCGGCACCTGGAGCGCCTCGTAATCGCCGCCCCAGTCCGCCATCGCCGCGCGCCCGTCCGTCACCATGTGGCGCGTGCCCTGAGTGATCATGTGGTGGACGCTCCGGCGGTAGAGGTCGAGGATCTCCGGCCGCTTCAGCGCCTCGATATCCGCGTCCGAGCCGTGGAAAAACTTGTTCAGATAGGCGACGTGCCCGATCCTGTTGAACTGCGCGATGCCGATGCGCAGCAGCATCGCAAACATCGACGGGGTGTAGCGCGCCGCGATGGCCGCCACCCGCGTCTGCAGGTTCATGTGCCGGACGTGCCGGGCGTCGTCGATGGGAATACCGGCGCTCACCATCAGCATCCCGCGGCAGCGCGGCCCCAGCGCCCGGGCAATGCGGCAGGCGTGGCTGACGCCGCCCTGGTGCGCAACGATCAGCACCGGCGCGCCACAGCGCGCCTCGACCAGCGCCAGCGCGTCGGACACGACCACGTCGTCATAGGCGCCCCAGTCGCGCGGGACCGAGGACTGCCCGAACCCGGGCCGCGACGGCGCCAGCACCTCCAGCCCCATGGACGTGAAACCTTCGATCAGCGGCGCGTTGAAATAGGGCCCGGTGATATAACCATGCACGAAGAGCACGGGCAGACCGCCGGCACGGCCGAACTGTCGATAGGCCAGGCGACGCCCCTCGCCCACGTCCAGCCGCAGGGCATCGGGCATGGCAGGGACAAGGGGGGCCGCCTCCGGCACGATGCCGGGTTCGGAAAATAGCGCCATCTGGTTCAGGATCGCGATCAGCTGCGGCATCCGGGCAAAACCGGTCTTGCCCAGGATCGCCTTCGCCTGGCTGCGTATGGTCTCCACGCTCCGGTCGCGCAGCTCGGCGATTTCCGCGTGGCTGCGGCCACGCAGGATTTCCAGCATGACCTCGGATTCCGACACCGATAGGCCGAAGGCCCCCTGGATCAGCGGCAGGCTGTCCTCGTCCCACGCCACACGCGCAATGGTCACCGCCAGCCCGCTGGAGGTTTCACCGCTGTCGGGGTCCACGTGCTGGTGTTGGGTGATACGCGCGACGACCCGCTCGCCGTCCTGCATCTCGAGCACGGCGGCATCGGTCTCCATCGGCAGGTTGCGTCGGGTGTCGGCCAGCACGCGGCGCAGATAGGCCGCCGTCTCGCCGGCAAGGCGCAGGTCGTCCAGTGCACAGGGGAACGTCAGGCCGAACAGCGAAGCCGCGTTGGAATTGCCGATACAGGTGCCTTTATGGTCGATGACCAGCGCCGCCAGCCGCTCCTTCACCAGCGCCGCGGGACGAGTGCGGGCTTCGGCTTCCTGCGCCTCAAGCATCTTCTGCAAACGATCCGAATGCGATTCGATGAGCGGATCGTGCAGGCCCTGCCGGACATGACGGGCAGGCGCCGGATCGGAGGCAGAGGCAAAGAGGTAGGCCGCCGCGCTGTCGATCACCTCGTCGAAGTTGCCGGGATCGAAGGGCGCTTCGTAGGCGGCATCGAGGAACTGCAACAGCTTGCTGCTGATATCGGGCGGCGTGGTATTGTCGTCTTTCATCGTACTCGCCAGGTCGTCACTTGCATCCCCGGGACCATGCGGCGTTGCCAGGCACATAGCAATATGCCGGGGGTTTGCATGGCCTTAGTCGTGGCAGGCAGATCGCTTGCCCGATCCGGGGCAGGTGACAGGGTCCCCCCCGCCTTCCCCATTCTTGCCAGCACCGCCCGATCACGAAAGGGTCAGGCACCTTGTTCCTGCGCCGGAGTTCGGCACACATGGTTCGCGGAGCAGATCATGACCAACAGCGTTTCCGGAAGGACGCGAACACTGTGCAGGCAAAACGCATCACCCGAAGACGGGCTATCGGCAGTTGCATGGCCTTTCCGTTGATTGGCCTGTCGTCCAGTGCCAGCGCCGCCCCCTCAGACGCATGGGCCGCCTGGAAATCCCGTTTCCTTGGCGCAGACGGTCGTGTCACCGACGACACCGGCGGTGGCATCAGCCATTCGGAGGGACAGGGATACGGGCTCCTGCTGGCGCAGGCATTCGGCGATCGGGCCGCCTTCGAAAAGATCGAGGCATGGACGAAGGCAAACCTGCTGGTCCGTGACGAGGCCTTGATGGCATGGCGCTGGGAGCCCGGCGCCGCCGTCACCGACTGGCACACCGCGACGGACGGCGACCTCTTCCGGGCCTGGGCGCTGTTGCGCGCCGCGCGCGATTCCGGCTGGCCAGTCGCCCTGCCCGACCGCATCGCCGCCGACATTGCGTCGCTGTGCCTTGCGCCCGATCCGCGTGCACCGGGCGAGGTGCTGCTGCTGCCCGGAGCCGAAACTCGGCGGGCGCCCGACCGCGTGCCGTTCAACCCGTCCTACATCATGAGCCGCGCCCTGAGGGAACTGGGCGAGGCGACCGGGCAGACCGACCTCCTGCGCGCCGCCGACCATGGCGAAACCGTTCTGAGTGAACTCGCCGCCGCCGGGTTCGTGCCGGACTGGATCGACGTGACCCAGGACGGCTTCGAGCCGCCCGCCGACCACGACCTGCGTGCCGGGTACGACGCGCTGCGCGTGCCGCTGTACCTCGTCTGGTCCGGGCGTCGCGATCATCCAGCGGTGACACGCGGGGCCGAGGCGCTCTCCCTTCCCGACGATCCCTCCGGCGTAGCCGTCAGGCGCGATGCCCAAGGCGTACCGGTCGACCGCAGTGACCTGCCCGGCTATCGGTCGATCCTGTCTCTGACACGCTGCGAGGATGTGGTCGTCACGCCGCAGTCGATCAATTCACAACCATATTATCCGGCAACGCTTCACCTTTTTTCATTTCTCGCTGAACGTGAAAATGATTCTTGCTGAAAAACTCTAAGGTTGCGAACTTCGGAGTCTGCCGGCACCAAACCGAGGGACACCATCTCCATGCGTTTCACCCGACTGATCTTAGGCATCCTCGTCGTCCTCGCGGCTCTCTGGATCATCGTCGGAGAACAGATGGCCGGTGCCAGCGGTGACGCGGTGGTGAACGCACGGGTCGTCACCCTGCGCGCGGACACAGCCGGACGCATCGAAATGCCGAACCGCCTGCTCGGTTCGCACGTCGAGATCGGCGAAGGTATTGCCAGCGTCGACGACGCCCTCGTCGATGTCATCCGCCTGAACGACCTGCGCATGGAGCGCGCCTTCCTCGACGCAGAGGCGGGCCGGATCGAGGCGGATCTGGCGGCGTCCGGCGCCATTCTGGAAGGCCTGAAGACACGCGGCGAAACCTTCCACGCGCGCCGGCTGGAGGAGGTACGCACGCGGTTGTCGCATGCCCGTGCGCGCCTGGCCCTTCTGGAAGAGCGCGGCGCCGTCGATGCCGGGGAACAGCGCGTGGTCGACGCCGTCGACCCGGACCAGGACCGCCTACCCGCGGAACCCGTGCTGTACGAGCTGGCGCTGGATCATGCCCGCGAACGGGTCGAGGTGCTGGAGATCGCCCTCGCCGCGGCCGAAGCCGGCGTCTTCCTTGGCGACGGCTACAACGACGCGCCCAACTCCGAACAATATGCCGTCGTGCTCGAAGGCGAGATCGCCGGGCTGGCGGCCAGCCTCACGGAGACACGCCAGCGGGCAGAGGCGGTCGACGCCCGCATCGAACGCGAGGAGGTCCGCGTCAACACCCTGCGCGGCGGCCAGATCGAGTCGCCCGTGCGCGGACTGCTCTGGACGGTGCTCCAGTCGGACGGTGTCACTGTGCAGCGCGGCGACCCGGTCATGACCCTGGTCGACTGTGCGTCGGTGATGGTCACCGTGCCGGTCAGCGAAAACGTCTACAACCGGCTGGAAATCGGGCAGGAAGCCCGGGTCCGCCTGAACGGGTCGAGCGAGGTCCTCGACGCGACCATCTCCCGCCTTGCGGGCAGCGGAGCCGCAACGGTCTACGAACACCTCGCCGTCGCCCCCAGCCAGCAGCACCTCGAGCGTTACGATGTCGCGCTGACCGTTCCGGCGCTGCGCGATGCCGGGAACGAAGGCTGCCTGATCGGCCGGACCGGGCGGGCCTTCTTTGACGAACGCCCGTTCGACTGGCTGCGCGGTTTCTGATGAGGGGCATGACCGGCTTCCCGTATCTCGGAGAGTTCTCGGCCAGCCTGATCGACGTGTCGCTGGTTGCGGGCATCGGGCTTCTCCTGCCCTTCGTCGTCGACCGGACCAAGACGCTCCACCGCGCTTTGCTGTTCTTCGTGGCCTTCCTTCTGGCCTTCCGTTACGCGTGGTGGCGCACGACAGAGACGCTGGCGCCGGCGGGCTGGACGCTCGACATGGTGGCAAGCTGGTCGCTTTACGCGATCGAAATGGCCGCCCTGATAGGCAGCCTCAGCGCCTTCGTAATCATGTCGCGCCTGCGCCTGCGCGGCGCCGAGGCGGACAAGTACGAAGGCTGGTGGGGAGACACCCCGCCGCGGGTCGCCATCCTCATCGCCACCTACAACGAGGATCTGGAGGTGCTGGAGCGCACCATCGTCGGCGCGAAATCATTGCGCCACACCGACAAGCAGGTGCTGGTCCTCGATGACGGGCGGCGCGACTGGCTGCAGGATTTCTGCCGCCGGCAAGGCGTGCGCTACATCCGGCGCCACGACAACAAGGGGTCGAAGGCAGGCAACATCAACCACGCGCTGGCGGTCTTGGCACAGGACGCCGAGACGCCGGATTTCGTGGCCGTGCTCGACGCGGATTTCGTGCCGCACCGGGGGTTCCTGTCCCGCTGCCTCGCGCTGTTCCACGATCCGAAGGTCGGACTGGTCCAGACGCCGCAGCACTTCTTCAACGCCGACCCGATCCAGCACAATCTGGGTGTCAGCCGGTCCTACCCCGACGAACAGCGGTTCTTCTTCGACCACATGCAGCCCGCACGGGACGGCTGGGGCATCGCCTTCTGCTGCGGCACCTCCTCTGTCGCCCGATGGGACGCCGTTCAGTCCATCGGCGGCTTTCCCACGGACAGCATCACCGAGGACTTCATGCTGACGCTGGCCCTGCAGGACGCCGGCTGGAGCACCGTCTACCTCGACGAGGCGCTGACCGAGGGCCTCGCCCCCGAGGGCCTGAAGGAATACGTCACCCAGCGGGCACGCTGGTGCCTTGGCCTGATGCAGATCGCCCGCTCGCGCCTCGGCCCCCTCGCCCGCAACAACCTGCGCCTGCGCGACCGCTGGAGCGTCGCGGACTCGGTGTTCTACTGGTTCACGACCTTCCTGTTCCGGCTGGCGGCCATCGTCTACCCCCTGCTCTACTGGTTCTTCAACATCACCGTCGTGGACGCGAGCCTGCCGGATGTCGTGACCTATTTCGGCTGCTACTACCTCTGGATTCTCACGGTCCTGAACACCCTGAGCCGCGGCATGGTGGTGCCGATCCTCAACGATGTCAGCCAGTTGATCGGCGCCATTCCGATCAGCCGCGCGGCCATCGTCGGCTTGATCAAGCCCAAGGGCCACCCGTTTTCCGTGACCGCCAAGGGCGGGGACCGGTCCCGGATCGTGGTCCAGTGGCAGCTGATGGCGCCCTTTGCGATCATGCTGGTGCTCACGGTGATCGGACTGTCGCTGGGCATGATCTGGGACAGCTTCGCCTTCGACGAGGCGGGCGACGGCAAGTGGGTCATCCTGTTCTGGACGCTCTACAACCTGCTGGTCCTGTCGGTCGCGGTTGTCGCCTGCATCGAGCTGCCCCGCCGCGAGCGCCATGTCACCGACTCGCCGGAACGGGCCGCGTTCGAGACGGATGGCGTCAGCCGCAAGGTCTGGCTCGTGTCGCTGACCGCCGACACGGTGCGCATCCGCGGACGGGTCTACCCGCAGGGCACCTCCGGCTGGATCGACATCAAGGACGTGGGCCACGTGCCGGCACAGGTCATCGCGAGCACCGTTGATGGCGCCCGGCTCCTGCTTCGCCCATCCGACGAACAGCGCGAGGCGTTGATCCTGCGCTTCTACGCCGAAGGAGCCGCCCCCGGCGTGGGAGGCGTGCGCACCGCCGCGCTGCTCGAGGACCTCGGGCGGCGGTTCTCGTTCAACTCACGTCCGCCGCGCTAGGCCGGTAATCCCTCTGCTCCTGGATCCGGGCCACCGCTGCGGACAACTGGGCGATCTCGCGGGTGTTGCCGCGTTCGGGCGGGAACTCCTCGTCGCCATTGGCGATCCGCGTCGCCGTCTGGGCCAGCGCCTCGATCGGCCGGACGAACAGGTACACGAAGATGGCCGTCAGCCCCGCCAGCAGCGAGATGGCCGACAGTACGACCGCGCCAATCGTCCCGAGGGCGTCCTGCATGGCAGGCGCGAAGGAGGCCGCCTCCAGCCGCCCGACCACGCGCCAGCCGAAGTTCGGCAGATCGTCGTACGTGACGCTGGGCACGAGGATGGAGAAGTAGTCCTTCCCGTCCGGCCACGTTTCCCGGTCGGAGGCGGCGACCCCCGCCTGTGCCGCCCGCATGATCGCCAGCCCGGAACTTCCGGGGTCGGCCTCCGTCGTCCAAAGCGACACGCTCCCGTCCGCCGCGACAAGGAACAGGTCGATGTTCAGCGTCTCGGCGGTTTCCGACAACTGGCGTTTCAGCCAAGCGGCGTCGATGTGCATGCCGAGGACACCCGTCACCTCGCCCGCGCCGTCACGGACCGGAAGGGCGAGGTCGATGAACCGCGGCACCTCCCCCTCCGCCGTTTCGGGCAGCAGGGACGCAAGCAGGACGGCCTCGTGCACGTCCCCGGCAAAGCCGCCGCGCAGCCCGCCGCGGAACCAGGGGCGGGACGACACATCCTGCCCCACCAGCATGTTTCCGGAGGCATAGCGCACGTTGCCCGCCGTATCGGCCAGCCCCACCCAGGAAATCCGCGAACCGTCGCCCTGAAGTCCGGCCATGAGCGCGGTGATCTCGTTGTCGGAGTGGGTGCCGATCATGCTCGCCAGCTGCTGCAGGTCATGCCAGTCGGAGTGCAGCGTGCGGGCGAGGTTTTCGGCCGCCGACTCGGTCCGCAGGCGCACAGCGTTGTCGAGCGCGGCGGTCGTCAACTGCTCCGACCGGCTCGATATCAGCAGCCAGATGAAGCCGGAGAGAATGACGCAGGTGACGGCAACGAAGCCGAACACCGCATGCGCCAGACTGATTTGCGAGATCGTTTGCCTGGGATCGACCAACAGTAACACTCCCTTGGAACAAGCGCATCGATTCAAGGTTTACGATAGCTGTCAAACCACTGTCTTGCGAGGCAAATGCCTTTGCCCCGTCAACCTTAGGATGTGCATACGTGGTTAATGCGCGCGCGTTGCTCAGACTGTTTAGCGATGGGCCGACCGGTGGACCGGGGAACCGGACAGGCATGGCCCTTCCCGGCTCCGTGCGCCGTCCAAACATGGGACCGTAAATTGCCTCCACCCCAGCCCGGAGGACGCGCCCGCCGCGCCCCGAAACCGTCCATTCAATTTGGGTCTTCCCCGAAATATGCGTGTTTCGCAGGCGAACCGGCGCTGTGCTCTCGGGTCGTCCACAAGCTGTCACCGCAGTTTCGCATTTCGGAACGACAATGAAGCGTTTCGCGTCGAACTAAAATTTGACCATTTGGTCCGGCGCGCGCATTCTGACCGGAATAACAAAACACGACAGAGAGGATATTCCATGACCAGAACACTCATGCTGGCCACGACCGTGCTGGCGGGTCTCGCTTCCGTTGCGCAGGCCGACACGCTGCGCCTGCTGACATGGGGTGGCTATGCCCCCGACGACGTGGTGGCGATGTTCGAGGAACAGACCGGCCACACCGTCGAAGTCACCAAGTCCAACAACGAGGAAATGATTGCCAAGCTGCGCGCCACCGGCGGCGGCGGCTTCGACCTCGCCCAGCCCAGCCAGGACCGCGTGATGGGCCCGCAGATGGAGTTCGGCATCTACAAGCCGATGGACGTCTCCAAGCTGAACCAGGACCTGTTCATCCCGTCGATGCTGAAGGCCACGATGGAGAACACCACCGTGAACGGCGACGTCTACGGCGTGCCGCACGTCTGGGGCACATCCGGCCTCGTGCTGAACACCGCCGAGGCAGGTGACGTGGTCAAGGATTACACCGACCTCTGCGATCCGGCTGTGGCAGGCAAGGTGTCCTACCGCCTGAAGCGCCCCACCCTGATCGGCTTTGCCTTCGCCATGGGCGAGGATCCGTTCGCCGCCTACGGCGACGAGGCGAAGTACCGCGAGATCATGGAAAAGGTCGAGGCCAAGCTGACCGAGTGCAAGGCCAACGTGAAGACCTACTGGGGCGGCGGCGACGAGCTGATGAACCTCGTCCGCTCTGGCGAAGTGACCGCGTCCATGGCCTGGGACACCGGCGGCTGGAAACTGAACGAGGACAACGCCGAAATCACTTTCGTCGCGCCCGCGTCCGGTGCGCTCGGCTGGATCGACACCTTCGTGCTGCCCGCCAAGGGTCAGGCCGATGACGTGGCCTACGAGTGGATCAACTTCGTAATGCAGCCGGAAATCGCGGCCAAGATCACGGAAGCGGCGGGCAACTTCACCGCCTCCGCAGGCGCCGACGAATACGCCGAGGAAAGCCTGAAGGCCAAGTACCAGGCCAGCTTCCCGCCGGAGGCCGTGGACAACATCAAGTGGTATCCGCCGGTCCCCGCCGGTCTGGAAGCCATCGAAGGCGAAGTGCTGGACCGCGTCCAGGCGGCCAACTGACAATCCGGCCGGCTCCCTTCGCGGGGGCCGCCCCTTCTGCGCGGAATTCTCATGACCCCTGATCTGGAATGCGCCGACCTCGTCAAGCGGTTCGGCGAAACCACGGCTGTCGACAACGTTTCCTTCTCGGTGCCGCCGGGCAGTTTCTTTTCGATTCTCGGGCCGTCGGGCTGCGGCAAGACCACGATCATGCGGATGATCGCGGGCTTCCTCGACCCGACCTCGGGGGATATCCGGATCAAACGCGGCTCGGTGTTGGACACGCCGCCGAACAAGCGGCCAGTGAACATGGTCTTCCAGCACCTGGCGCTGTTCCCGATGATGACG
The DNA here is from genome assembly GCF_030126985.1 of Sagittula sp. MA-2. Taxonomy (GTDB): domain Bacteria; phylum Pseudomonadota; class Alphaproteobacteria; order Rhodobacterales; family Rhodobacteraceae; genus Sagittula. Next base: position 2,935,373 of record NZ_CP126145.1, read on the forward strand.
ATTGCCGAGAACATCGGCTACGGGCTGCGCCGCCGCGGCATGGCCAAACCCGAGATCGCGAAGAAGGTCGACGAGGCGCTTGACCGCATCGGCCTGCCGGGCATCGGTGGGCGCAAGGTCGACGAGCTGTCGGGCGGGCAGAAGCAGCGCGTGGCCATCGCCCGCTGCATGGTGCTGGAACCCGACGTGCTGCTGCTGGACGAGCCGTTGGGGGCGCTCGACCTCAAGCTGCGCGAACACATGAAGGTCGAGCTGAAGGCGCTGCAGGCGGCGTTCGACACCACGTTCGTCTACATCACCCACGACCAGTCCGAGGCGCTGGTGATGTCCGACCAGATCGCCGTGATGAACGCCGGCCGGTTCGAGCAGGTCGGCACCGGGCAGGACCTCTACTACCGGCCCGGCACGCCCTTCGTCGCCGGGTTCATCGGCGAGTCGAACCGCTGGAAGGGCCGCATCGAGAGGACAGAGGGCGACACCATCCAGTTGCGGACCGAGAGCGGCCTCGCCATGCGGGCCACCGGCGCGGCCCTCTCCCAAGGCGCCATGGCCGAGATCTTCGTGCGTCCGGAATCGATCCGCCTTGCCGGCAGCGCCGAGGCATTGTCGAGCTTCGACAACCGGCTCAAAGGCACCGTCACCAGCATCCTGTTCAACGGCGCTGCCTCCCGCGTGCTGGTCGAGGACGACGCGGGCGAAACGCTTGAGGTCACCCTGCCCCAGTCCGGCGAGTTCGCGGCCCTGAAACGGGGCGATACCGTGCACATCGGCTGGGGCGCGGGTCAGGCCATCTGCTTCGGAGCCGGCTGATGCGCAACCAGTCCCGCATCACCTTTTTCCTGCTGCTCACGCCGCTGGTGCTGTGGCTCGGGCTGCTGATCATCATTCCGCACATCGACATGCTGCTGATCTCGCTCAGGGAACGCATCAGCTTCGGCGTCTACGAGCGCAGCCTCACGCAGTACGAGAAGGCCCTGACCGAACCGCTGTACCTGCGCACATTCTGGCGCACCGCGGTCATGTCGGTGCTGGCGACGGCCATCACGCTCGTCATCGCCTTCCCGGTCTCCTACTACATCGCAAAGATGGCCAAGGGGCGGTTGCAGCAGGTGCTGTTCATGCTCTGCCTCATCCCGTTCTACGTCTCGGAACTGGTGCGCACCTTCGGCTGGATGATCCTGCTGCGCGAGACCGGGATCGTGTCGAACCTGCTCCAATGGACCGGCCTCGCCGATCAGCCGGTGGAGCTGCTGTATACGGACGCCACAATGATGGTAGGGCTGGTCTATACCTCGATGCTCTTCATGGTGGTGCCGCTGGTCACGACGCTGGAAATCCTCGACGACAGCGTGATCGAGGCGGGCTATGACCTTGGCGGCAGCGGCCTGTCGGTGCTGCGCGAGATCATCATCCCCCACGCCATGCCCGGCATCGTGTCGGGCTGCATCGTGGTCTTCATGCTCTCGCTCGGCAACTACCTGACGCCCACGATGCTGGGCGGCAAGGACAGCCTCTGGTTCACCGAGATGATCTACAACCAGTTCATCGTCCGCTCGAACTGGGAACTGGGCTCCGCCTTCGGCTTCATGCTGCTGGTGCTCAGCTCCGTGATCGTCTGGGGGATGCTGCGCCTGACGGGCCGCACGCTGAAGGAGACGATGGGATGATCCCGACCATTCCCTCTTCCCGCGCCTTCCGCGTGCTCTACGGCAGCTACGTGGCGCTGTTCTTCGTCTACCTCGCCCTGCCGCTGACGGTGGTCGCGGTCTTCGCCTTCAACGACAGCCAGTTCCCCTCCCTCCCGTGGGAAGGGTTCACATGGAACTGGTTCTTCGGAGACGAGCGCCCGCAGATCGGCGTCTTCCACGAACGCGGCATCCTGCGCGCGGTCGGCACCTCGGCCTTCGTCGCCCTCTGCGTGGCGGTGCTGTCGGTCTGCGTCGGCACCACGAACGCCTTCCTCTTCAACCGCTATACCTTCCGCGGCAAGGGGCTGCTCTACGTGCTGATGCTGCTGCCGCTGGTGATCCCCGGCATCGTGCTGGGCATCTCGATCCTGGTGTTCTCGTCCACTCTGGCGAACGGGATCTGGGACCTCGCGCAGATCGACATCCAGGCGCTGCGGCCGGGACTTTTGCTGGTGATCCTCGGGCAGTTCAGCTTCATCACAACAATCGCGACGCTGGTGATCTCCGCCCGCCTGCAGAAGTTCGACCGCACGCTGGAAGAGGCCGCCTTGAACCTCGGCGCCGACCGGCTGACGGCGGTGCGCACGATCACGCTGCCCTTCCTCGCGCCCGCGATGATCGGCGCGGTGGTCGTCGCCTTCCTGATGAGCTTCGAGAACTTCAACACCACGCTGATGCTGGTGGGCTCCGACGCGCCGTTGACCATCGCCATGTTCGACCGTCTGAAGGAAGGCTCGACCCCGCTCCTGAACGCGGTCTCCCTGCTGCTGATGCTGGGGTCGTCGCTTTTGGCTCTCGTGGTCATCCTCTTCCAGCGCCGCCCCTGAAGGCGGCGCTTGGTCTACCGCACCGTCGGACTAAGTTACCGGTGTCGATGTCGAAGGTGTCGACGCCTTCGAGGAAGAAGGTTTAGGTTCAGGACCCTAGGGTTTTCCTCTCAGCCATCGCTCTGGCCGCGACCGTCATCTATTGATTATGAATCTTACCCTAAGATAAATGAGATAATGTTGTCACCTCGTGGTGCAGGCGGTAAATTGGCCCTCAACGAAGCCCAACTTGGGAAAGACAAGTTGGAAAGCGAAGCCAACGTTATGATGTCGCTCAACGCAAAATGTCCGGTCACAGGCGTGGATGAGCTTGCCTTATCCCTCATTTTGATACCGATGACCGAAGCTGAATGGCCACTACGGTCGGAAACGTCTGGCCGGGCAAACCGCTAGCTTTTGCACCTCATGCTCGGAAATCGTGCTCACCTCACATACCACGGCTTGGCCTTTACTGGGACGAGGGCATGTGTGCCGTAGCAATTCTGACACATACGAGTTGGTAGAGCGCCGGTAGTTGTTTCGCCAAATGTTCTCAATACGGATTCTGTGCTACTCTCTACAGTTATAATCGGGTTTCAGGGGTTGATAATGGCTTTGGTAAACGGGCTTGGTGGAGCAGCCGATTTTGGAGAGCATTCATTGTCTCGCAACGATGATGGCTCTACGGGTGCAATTGACTTATCAGAGGTTTTTCCAAACGGCCTCAATTTTTTCGGCGAAGTGTACACTGAGGCATTTATCAACACCAATGGAAGCATCACTTTTGGTGGTCCTCTTTCAACGTTTACGCCGACCGCGATATCCTCAGGAACAACTCCTGGAATTTTCGTATTTTGGGCGGACGTAGATACTAGCGGGGGAGCTATAGACGTTGGCGCTGCTGACCCGGCGCAAGGAAACTCACAAGGTACCAATCTTGTCTACTATGACCTCGACCAGGGCTCAGGGTCATTTACCGTAACATGGGATGATGTTGGATACTATGACGCCAATATTGATCGAACGAACAGTTTCCAACTTATTCTAACAGACGCTTCCGATGAGGAAGGGCGTTCGATAGGTGATTTTGAAATCACCTACATTTATGAGGACATTCAATGGACGACTGGCGATGCGTCCGGCGGCACTGATGGCTTGGGTGGAACGCCTGCCCGTATTGGGTACAGCGCGGGTGACGAGTCCGGAACATTCTTTGAATTCAATGTGTCGGGCTACGTCGATGCGCTTCTAGCTCTAGGGAATAGCGATCCGCGATCATTTCTATCGACCTCAGGCGGGATATCAGCGGACGTTTTTATCGACTTGCCCGGAGAACTGAACGCTGGAATCAACGAAGATGCGCGTGTAGTAGTCTAGTACGGAAGTGATAACGCCTCTCTGATCGCCGTGACCGCCGAGGGGGGGTTGTTCGGCGATCCGCTGTCAGGCGGCCTTAGTGGTGCGACCCTGCTACTCGGTCTTGGTAGGCAAGCCGGAACTTCTGAAGCGTTCGATCTTGCCATTCGTGGCACCGCAGGCCCGCGCACCACTGTGGCTGCGACCGCGTCTCTCTTGGATGGAGAGGCTGAGATCGACATCGCCGCACGAGTTCAGGATTTGCTGCCCGCCTACACTCGTAAGCGCTGTCTGCGCCGCACGCGGGATCAGCTTGACGGGTTGAAGTTCCAAGGCAGCAACTCGTCGATCCTGCTGTCCGGGTGACCGGCGGCGATGGCTTCGAGGGTCGTCCGCAGATAGGCGAAGGGCTCCACGCCATTTATCTTCGCGGTGGCGATCAGGGAGGCGATGCGGGCCCATGTGCGGCCGCCTTCATCATGGCCGGCGAAGAGAGCGTTCTTTCTCGTCAACGCGATCGGTCGGATCAGGTTCTCGACGGCATTGGAGTCGATCTCGACGCGGCCGTCGTGGAGGAAGGTCTGCAGACCGCCCCACTGGCGATGGATGTAGGTCAGCTTCTCGCCGAGGCGCGACTTGGCCGAGATGCGCAAGCGCTGTGCCTGCAGCCAGTCACCGAACTCGGCGACGAGAGGCGCGCTGCGGGCCTGGCGGGCGGACAGACGTTGGCCCGGGCCCATGCCGCGGATCTCGGCCTCGATGCGGTAGAGTTCGGCGATCCGGCGCAGCCCCTCGGAAGCGATCTCCGATCCATCCCGGTCGAAGACTTCCTTCAGCTTGCGGCGAGCGTGTGCCCAGCAGTGGGCAACCGTGATCGGCGCGCCGCCCTTGCGGGACGGGCGCGTCAGCCGATCGTAACCGGTGTAGCCATCCAGTTGCAGGATGCCGTCGAAGCCCTGCAGGATCTGCTCGGCATGCGCTCCTGCGCGACTGGGCTGGTAGGTGAACACGACACCGGGCGGGTCTTCTCCGCCCCATCCACGGTCATCCCGGGCAAGCGCCCAGAGGTAGCCGGTCTTGGTTCGGCCTCGTCCCGGATCGAGCACCGGGGCAGTCGTTTCATCCATGAAGAGCTTGGTCGATCCCTTCAGATGTTCGGCCAGCCGGTCGGCGACAGGACCGAGGTGGAAGGCTGCTGTGCCGGCCCAGTCCGCCAGGGTGCTGCGGTCGACCTGGATGCCGGAGCGCGCCAGGATCTGGCTTTGGCGGTAGAACGGCAGGTGATCCGCGAACTTCGAGACCAGCACGTGGGCGATGGCGCCCTCGGTCGGCATCCCGCCTTCGATCAGCCAAGGTGCGGCGGGCGCCTGGATGACCCCGTCCGTGCAGATCCGGCAGGCATACTTCGGCCGGATGTCGACCAGCACGCGGAGCTGCGCCGGAACGATGTCGAGGCGCTCGGTGCGGTCCTCACCGATCCGGTGCATGCGGCCACAGCCGCACGGGCAATCGAGGCTCGCCGGTTCGATGACACGCTCGATGCGCGGCAGGTCCGCAGGCAGATGACCGAGGTTGCGCTGCCGTGCCGGGCGCGGGGTTCTGGTGGATGGCGCGGCCTGCTCCTTGCGGGTCTCGACCTCGGCGACGGCCGTTTCCAGGTCCTCGAAGGCCAGCTGCCGGTCGTCTTCGCTCAGCTTCTCGGACCGCTTGCCATGTACGACATGGTTCAGCTCTGCCACGAGATGCTCCAGCCGGCGGTTCGCTTCCTTCAGCGCATCGCGCTCCTGCAGCACCGCCAGGACCGCGGCGCGCTGGCTCTCGGGGATCGCGGACAGGTCGATGGGCGGGGCGTCGGGCATGGCCGAATTATACCGTGCTCGGGGCGCCGATGCCCGGGCATTCCCGAGGCCGAGTCACTCTGCCACAGCCGGTCGTCGCACCTCCAGAGACCGCACCCGACGCCAGTCCAACCCGGCAAACAGGGCTTCGAACTGCGCCCGGTTCAGCGTCATGGCCCCGTCGCGGATCGCGGGCCAGGTGAAGGTGCTTTCTTCCAGTCGTTTGTAGGCCATCACGAGCCCACTGCCGTCCCAGAACAGGATCTTCAACCGGTCGGCCCGCTTCGAGCGGAAGACAAAGACGGTGCCGGTAAACGGGTCCTCGGCCAGCGTCGACTGGACCAGCGCCGCCAGACCGTCATGCCCCTTGCGGAAGTCGACCGGCTTCGTCGCCACCAAGATCCGCACGCCCTGCGAGGGCATCAGCATGGATGCGCCTCCAGCGCATGGACGATCTCGGCAATGCGGGCCGCGGGGATGTCATGCGCGAGTTCGATCACGACAGCACCCCGAATGATCCTGATCGGGGCCGCCTGCGATGCTACCTTCGGATGCGCTTCCTCCTCGGCGACCTCGCAAACGACGAGAGGTGCAAAGACAGGTTCCTCGACTTCGGCCGCAGGCAGCACAAGCTTGCCTTGCTTGGCCTCTCGTCGCCAAGCCGAGAGCTGATTGGGCAGAATGCCAAACCGCTCCGCCACGGCATTCACCGTGGCACCAGCCTCCAGGGTCATCGAGACAGCCAAGGCCTTTGCCTCATCCGGCCAACGGCGGTGACCCGACGCATAGATCTCGACCCCCAGCGATTTGAGAAACGAATTTGTAGCGCACATTGCGAAACGCACTCCCCATCATGAGATGGAGATCACCTCGCAGCCGAAGCCATCAGCAGCAACGTGGGGTCCAGACGGCGCTTACCTACACTCCGTCGGAAGTGGCCAATGCCCTGTCGTCCGCGCTCACTGCACGGCTCGGAACAACGGTTGCGTCTTTCGCGGACGGACTTGCGGCCTATGCGACACAGCTTGGCGCACTTGGACTTAACACCTCCAGCGCCGCTACCGCTCTGGCTTTCGCTATCGAGGAGGCCGGAGATTTTGGCTCTTTGGCAGAGCGCTTCTCCAGCGGTTCGCTAGGCCAAGGGTGGGCTACGCTCGCCGATCTTGGTCTCAGGCTGGATGAGGACTCGGCAGAGTTGTCTGGTCTCGCTGATCCCGCTGTCCTGCGGGCGCTGTCGATCAACTTGACCGCACTCTACAACGTGTCGGCTTCGGCTGATCGAACGGTGACGCTTGCGGGTGACGTCGTCGGTGCTGGGACGCACCCCCGCCCTTCTTTCACCCGCCGTGATGACGGTGGGTTCGACACAGTCGGCGGGTTCGAGGGCACTCTGCATGAGACCTCGAACGGATTCAAACTCTTGCTTTCCGATGGCGGGCGGATGCTGTTCGACGAAGCGGGTGGCTTCCTCGGGTTCGAATCGTCCGACGACCAGCGTATTGAGCCGCAGAGAGATGCCAATGGGGTACTGATCGGCCTGACAGGTCCGAACGGAGCGCAACTTGTCTTCGGTCGCGGTACATCAGGCCAACTCACGGACGTCACGGATGCTGACGGCAACACGCTGGCCTTCGGCTACAACGCCGATGGCCGCCTAGTCAGCGTGGCTGGGGACGACGGCACGGCCTCCTTTGCCTATGACGCGGATGGCAATCTCACGACCGCCACCACGCCCGGCGATATCGAGGCGGCCTTCGGCTACGACACAGCCGGGCGTCTGGCCTCTGCCTCTTACGGTGGCGGCCTTCAGACCGAGACGTTCGCCTACGGCACGGCCGGGCAGCTGACGATCACCGACGGCACCGGACGGCAGACGAAGGTTGACCTTCTGCCCGGTGCCGTTGCGGCTCGGCTGAGCGATGGATCGGGCGGAATTGCGCAACTGATCTTTGCCGAAGACGGGCAGCTGACGGGCCTGCGGGCGCCGGATGGGACCGAGACCGGTCTTGCCTTTGATGAGGACGGCCGTCTGACGACGATCACCCTCACACTCGGCGCCGGATTCGACCGGGTCGAAGGGGCGGTGGCAGACTTCTTCCGTGACACGATCACAGACTTCGGGCTTGAGGACGAACTCGTCTTCAACAATCTCGTTTTTGATCGAGACGCCGTGGACTTTTCTGTAGCAACTGGCGAGCTCGGCATCGACACGGACGGGGATGGTGTGTCCGACGGGTTCGTGGCGCTGCTCGGCGACTTCTCGGGCGGTAACTTTATGGCGGTGGCCTTCGAGGGCGAAACCACGGTCACCTTCGACATTCTCCTGCCCATGCTACAGGAGGGCCAGGCGGTCGATCCGGAACTGGTGAACGGCATCGTCAACCAGGATTATCTGCGGGGAGACGGGGCCACCGACTTCCGTGTGACGCTGCGCGACCTGGGCTTCGCCGGCTACGACAACGTTCTCGGCGTTTACGAGTTCACTTCTGCCGGCGACATCGTCGACACACGGCTGCTGATCAATGACGCCAACGCCGACAAGTCGGCCGAGGTGACGATCACGGGTGTCGAGGCCGGCAACACACTGGGCTTCTTCATCGTCCAGGACGCCGCGGATTGGGCCGCGGCGCCCATTGTTGAAGGCGCTCGAGGTTGAGAACGCGAAGCTGAAGAAGATGCTGGCGGAACACATGCTCGACGTGGCCACGCTGAAGGAAATGCTGGGAAAAAACTTCTGAAGCCCGGTGCAAGGCGGAGAGCCGTGGACTGGGCCATGACAGAGAAGAGCTACAATCAGCGGCGAGCCTGCCGGGCGCGATGGACGAGGAGGTTGTCATCGGCGAAATCCGTAGGATGCTGCGCACGCCCGAGGTTGCGGCGCGGACGGCCCGGGCGGTCCGAAAGGAGCGCCCTGATCTCGACGAAACCACTGTCGTCGCCGCGCTGGCGCAGTTCGACGACCTGTGGAAGGCGCTCATCCCGGCCGAGCAGGCGCGCATCGTGCAGCTTCTGGTTGCGCGGATCACGGTAAGCGAGGCAGGCCTCGCCATCGACCTGCGCCACGATGGTCTCGGCGCCATCGCCGCGCTGATGGCCCCGCCGAAGAAAGAGGTGGCCTGATGCCCGCGCCCGAGACCCTGCGCGTCCACATCCCGCTCGAACTCCGCCGCCGCGGCGGCCGCCCCCGGATCCTGCCGCCGAAGCATATCGAGGCCGCCATGGGTCGCGGGCAGGATCCTCACCTGCTGCGCGCCATTGGCCGGGCATGGGGCTGGCGGCAGCGGCTGGAGCGCGGCGACGTCGCCACGCTCGCCGATCTCGCCGCCGACGAGGGCCTGTCCGACCGCTACGTCAGCCGCGTGATGCGCCTCGCCTGGCTGGCGCCCGAGGTGCTCGAGCGCCTGGTCGTCCACCGCGAGCCGAGCACGATCAGTATCTACGACCTGAGCTTTGTGGCGTCGCTGCCGTGGGACGAGCAGCCGGGCCGGGTGTTCGACTGAAGCAACAGAAAATCATTCCAAGCAATCAACTTCGGGGCTACCGTCAAAAAAAGTCACCGTTTTTGAGGTTGGTTTTGCTTGACGAGAGTGCACTGGGGCCCGGTTTTCCAGAATGGACGGAACTTGGGCAGGAGACGGGTCTTGATCCACTTGGCATGCAGCGACCAATCGAGGTCGTCTATCAATCCCTTTTGCCGGGCATCAGCACCATCACGCTTCGACTTCGCTACTATTCGTTCTTTCCCTGGCTTCTGGAGTCATATGCGCGACGCAATGGAAGCACCGATATGCGGGAGTTTCGGTTCTTTCAACGAAAGGCGGAAGCTCTCTATGCGCTACTCTGTGCCCATGGTGACTATCAGCTCGGCATCGCCGGGATACTCTGGGCCAGTCGGGAACTGCAGGGTCTGGCCGAAGAAGCCGATCCGAATGCAATAGTTGATTTCGCGTCAGCCGCGGACCCGGATTCCCGCCAGAACCGCTACCTTGAGAACAAGGGGGTGCATTTGGCGGGATCTACGCCAGCCAGCTTCGTGAGATGGGCCTCGTGCGTGTCGATGACCCCAACATACCCATTCCGTATTGTACTAATGCTGCGATGGACCTGGCAGACGCCATGTCTGATCAGCTTGGCGATCTCGCAGAGGTCTTTCTCAGTGCTGTTGAGAAGGGCCAGGTAACGATTGAAACGCTCGACCGGCTTGCACTGATGAAACCGTCGAGAGTGCCCGCCGACAGCGTTGAGCAAGAGGCGCTGGCTGCGGTCTTGATGGGACGACAGCAGAACGCGCGTGAGCCGGATGTCATGAGGCGCCAAACGCTCATTGAACTGCTGCGGTTAGCCGGCGAGCTACAAAGAATTCCGCGGGCCGATGACGCGAAGTGGACGTGGTTCAACGAGGGAAATTCAAAAGAGACCGACCGTATCGATGTTCTCGGGCTTTGGTCTCTCTATCAAGCCAGCGACCTTTGCCGCCTGGCATATGAAGGCTTTCTGTCGGCAGCGCTTCAGTCGCTCGAGGCCTCCCCGTACCGCAGGAAAACACTTCGCGAGATTGTCGCCGACCTGATCGAGCCAACCGATTTGGAAAATACGACAACGCTCGCGGCGTATCTGCGGAATCATACGGCAGACGAAGAACCGGAAACCTTGGCGAAGCAGGCTGCTTCCGAACTTCTGGAGGCTGAAAAGACTGGCGACGCCGTCGGTGAGGTCAGAGCGTCCATTCGTCTGCTTTCGGCGCTTTGGAGAAAGAGCCCGGATTATTCGAGTTCCGTTCTCAGACGGCTCCGCTCGGCTGATCACTTCCAGTCGTATGCTACCGAGGTACGCTTTCTTGAGCAGCGATTGTCGACACCGGCAAGAACAGCATTCGAGGAGATGATTTCCTCTCGCGTGATCAAGCGCCATCTCTGGGTGGCCTCGCGCAAGTTTCGCAATCAGAAGGCCTACACATTCCTCATGGAGCCGGACGACGGCCAGTTGCGCTTCCGCAGCCGGTTTTCCGTCTCTCCCAGTAGTCCGCGCATCGACCAGGCAGTTCAGTTTCTGCACGACGCAAATTTTTGGACGACAAAGGCCCAACATCCCTTGGACTTACTGAAATCGAGCGTCAATGAAGTATTACGAAGCTTTCTCGGGAAGTGGATACGACTCTGCTTTCATGACGACCTACGCCTTCTCGGCACAGGCATTTGAAGATGTGCCGTTCCCGAGGCTGCGGGGTGGCGGATGCCGAAACATCACCGTTCTGGCGGACCCCGGAATGCTCAACATGAGCTTTGATGAGTTCGGACCGCCGCGCTATGCCGGCACACTCTACCATGTGGTGAAGGCCACGATGCCTGGCGCGTTCCACCCCAAGATCGATCTTCTGGCAGGTGCCGCGAAGGGCCGATTGATGATCGGTTCCGCAAACCTGACTGGATTGGGTCTTGGCGGAAATCGAGAATTGGTCGCCGATCTCGCCTACACCACAGACAACCCTGAATTCACCCCACTCTTCGGACAGGCAATGCGGTACATAGCGCGCCACGTGCCCAACGACGATCCGTGGTTTTCCTCGGCACTTGACCGAGCTTTGAGGCACGCCTCCTGGCTGCGAACGGCCATGGCCGACGAATCCGTGACAGAACGGGACGACATCCGTCTGATAATTGACCGTCCGGGGGACACCATTCTTGATCAGATCGCGGCCGGTATCGGTACTGACCCGACGCTGTGAAGGCCTTTGAGAAGCGAACAAAGGCGCTGAAGGGCAGCCCGATAACAACAGCTGAACTGGTTCGTTTGCGGGCCCTCCTGCAAATTGTCCTGGCTGGGGCGATGCCCGTTGCCGGACAGGCGAAAGACCATCAGGTGCTTCCATTGGAAACGAAGGATAGCACTGAGTGGCCGCGTCTGATTGGGCGATTGCTGCGCCAGCATTTTGGGACGATGCGCGCACTACAGTCCCTTCAGGTCGAAGACGATGAGAGCGAGCACACGCGGGTTCTGGATTACCTCGCAACGGCGAAATTCGCAGCACAGATGGCCGTTCGAGGGGCTCAGGCCAGTCGGTCGCTTGCTCCGATTCAGAAAGCCCTCGGCGCGCTTTCTGCAGACCTGGAAACTCAGATGAAGGCGATCGCCGCCGCCGACGAAGCTGACCTCGCCCGGCTGCAAGAACTGGATGCCAAACTGGCCTCGCAGTTGGGACCAGCGCTCGGGATATGAAACTGACTTCGCTCCCCGCATCTGCCGTCATCGTCACGTTGGTTTATGACCAACTGCGCCTCTCGCGTGTTGCGGCTCCGGTCTCCTCGAACGCGATGGACGCAAGGCCCGAAGTTTTGGCGGGATTGAAACTCAGGCCATTGGAAAGCCGACGAAAAATCCGACCGAACCGAATTTGGCGAGGTTCGCCCGAACAGAGACGGAGCGCCGTTCAGAGCCCGGAACGAACTTGGCGCGCAGTCTCAGAGGTTCGCATGGGGAAGGCAAAGCCCTTTGAAAACACGACTATTTCCGCGCCTCAATGGGCGCCCGTCCGCGTTCGCAACAGGGATGATGGCGGAGGCTCAGGGATTCGAACCCTGGGGACGCTCTCACGCCCAACGGTTTTCAAGACCGCCGCAATCGACCACTCTGCCAAACCTCCGTGGCGGGCATCGATAGCTTCTGAAAAGCGATTCTGAAAGCAGGCAGAACGGAAAATCCGCGTATCGGAAAGATGCAGGCTTTTCAGACCGATCCCAAAACGTTACTCTCCGGCAGGATACGGGCCGTCAGAGCCCGACCAGAGGCAGATGTAAAGCTGTTGCCGGCAAACCGGCGCGGCGCCGCGCAACACGTGGCACAAGAGGCACGAGGCACAAGATGAGCAGTCTTTCTACCAAAGGCAGAACCCTGCGCGCATCCGTGATGGTGGGCGCCCTGTTGGCCCTGACCGGATGTTCCGAAGGGCAAATGCCGGGTTTCCTCAAGCCCAAGGGCGATGGCGAGCAGGTCTCCCGCGCCGCCGGTGGCGCACTGGCCACCGAGCGCGACGTCGAAGCGCCGGAAATCTTCTCGGCCAAGGAAGCGGGTCTCTGGGACGGGCGTCCGTCGCTCGGCGGTGTCTGGGTCGCGCACCCCGACGTCGAAGAGCCGGAACGCGCCATCATCCGCAACACCGCAAACGGCAAGTTCGTCATCGGCGCACTGTTCCGCAAGGAACGGTCTTCGCCCGGTCCGCGCATCCAGGTGTCGTCAGACGCCGCTGCAGCGATCGGCATGCTGGCCGGAGCGCCTGCCAACCTCGACGTGGTCGCGCTGCGCCGCGAGGAGATGGCGGCCCCGGAAGAAGCCCTTGGCGCCCCAGTCACGATGGCCGCCGACGGCGCCCTGCCCTCCGCCCCCGACGTGACCGAAGGTGCGCTGGACCCGGTGCTGGACGGCGCCTCCCGCGCGCTCGACCCGCCGGCGCCTTCCGACGACAGCATCATGCCGGTCCAGACCGCGGCGCTCGAACCGGCGACGGCCGTTGTTGCGCAGCCCGCCGTGGCCGCCGCGCCGCAGCCTGCCTCGGCGTCGGCCTCGAAACTGGCCCGCCCCTACCTGCAGATCGGCATCTTCTCGGTCGAGGAGAACGCCAACAACACCGCGACGGCAATGCGGCAGGCGGGCATGCTGCCCACCGTCAAGCCCGGCACGATGAAGGGCAAACCCTTCTGGCGCGTTGTGGTCGGCCCTGCCCAGACGGAAGCGGAGCGCGAGCAACTCCTGAAGACCATCAAGTCCTCGGGGTTCGAGGATGCCTACGCGGTGTCCGACTGACGATGCGGTCGCCCGGTGCCTCTGTCCGGGCCGCCTCTTCCGAACATCGGTGCGACGGGGCCGGGATGCCAAGGCATCTGCGGCCCTTTTTCTTTTTGGTTCATCGCAATAGCCGCCTGCGTGACCGGACACTCAAAAGCGCGGTCGCGCAGACGTGTCCTCGCCGTGCGTCCGTCACAGGCGATCCACCGCCACCGCCGGGTGACACGGCCAGCCACATGAGCGATAAACATCCCAGAGCAGAATCGAGCATCTACTCCGAGGCCCCCCATGCGACAAACGACACGCCGCCTTCTCGCCGCCGGCACGGCCATCCTTCTGGCCACGCAGGCTGCTGCTTTCGATACGAAGGCCACCGCCGCGCACGTGATCGACGTGACCACCGGAACCGTTCTGCTGGCGAAGAACGCCGACGAGGCGGTGCCGCCCGCGTCCATGTCGAAGCTGATGACGCTGTACATCACCTTCGAGGCGATCCGCGACGGGCGCCTCTCGCTCGATGAACGGCTGCCGGTCTCCGAACACGCGATGTCGTACACCGGCTCCACCATGTTCCTGAACACCAAGGACCGGGTCCGGGTGGAAGACCTGCTGCGCGGTATCATCGTGCTCTCGGGCAACGACGCCTGCGCCGTGCTGGCCGAGGCGCTGTCCCCCGACGGGACAGAGGCCGGGTTCGCGCGCCTCATGACCCAGCGCGCCCAGCAACTGGGCATGACCAATTCGACGTTCAAGAACGCCTCCGGCTGGCCGGCGGACGGGCACGTCATGTCGATGCGCGACCTCACGCTGCTGGCGCTGCACATCATCCAGGACTTCCCGGACTTCTATCCGATGTTCGCCGAGAAGACCTTCGAATTCGACGGCCGCGCGCCCTCCAATGTCAACAACCGAAACCCGCTCCTGTCGCTGAACATCGGGGCCGACGGGCTGAAGACCGGGCACACGCAGGAAGCGGGCTACGGACTCGTCGGGTCGGCCAAGAACGGCCAGCGCCGCATCATCTTCGCCATCACGGGGCTTGGGTCCACCGGCGAACGTGCCGAACAGTCTGAGGCGATCGTCAACTGGGCCTTCCGCCAGTTCGCGGAACAGACCATCGTGAAGAAGGACCAGCCGGTCACGCAGGCAGAACTCTGGCTCGGCGCGCAGGATCACGTCGACCTCGTGTCCGAGAAGGACATCACCCTGCTGCTGCCGACCATGACAGCCGGCGGCGTCAAGGCCGAGGTGGTCTACACCGGCCCGATCCAGGCGCCGGTCAGCAAGGGCCAGAAACTGGCGGAACTCATCATCCAGCCCGACGGCCTGCCCGAAACCCGCGTTCCGCTGGTGGCTGCGGGCAACGTTGCCGCGGGCGGGTTCATGGACCGGATGCTGACGGTCAGCCAGGTCCTGATGAAGCGGTTCTCGGACACGCCCGAGGCAACCGGGGATGCAGACGCCTCGTGAACGGTCCCGGAGAGAGCGGGCTGTTCCTGTCCTTCGAAGGCATCGACGGCTCCGGCAAATCGACACAGGCGCGTATGCTGGCCGACCGCCTTTCCGCGGACGGCCTGACGGCGCGCCTGACCCGTGAACCCGGCGGCTCGCCGGGGGCGGAGGAAATCCGCGCGCTTGTCCTGCAGGGGGACCCGGAGCGCTGGTCGCCCGAGACAGAGCTTCTGCTGTTCACCGCCGCGCGCCGCGACCACACGGAACGCACGATCCGCCCCGCCCTTGCGCGCGGCGAAGTCGTGATCTGCGACCGCTTCGCCGACTCCACCCGACTGTATCAGGGGCGGCAGGGCCTGCGCGGGACGGTCGACAAGCTGCACGACCTGATGATCGGGATGGAGCCGGACCTGACCATCATCCTCGACATGGACCCGGAGGCTGGCCTGTCCCGGGCGAAGGCCCGCGCCACCGCCGAAGAGCGGTTCGAGGACTTCGGCATCGAGCTTCAGCGCCAGATGCGCGCGGGGTTTCTTGCACTGTCGAAGGAGTTTCCTGCACGAATCCGCGTGATCGACGGCAACAGGGCGCCGGAAACCGTCGCCTCCGACATCTACGCCACGGTGACGGAGGCGCTGGGTGTCAAAGCGTGAGCCACAGATCGTGACGCGCCGCGCCGAACGCCATGTGGAGCGATCCCGCCATGGCTGATCCCGCAGATCTGCCGGAACCGGATGCCGTCGAGGGCGCGCCGCACCCTCGTGCCACCGTCAACCTCTTCGGTCAGGCGCAGGCGGAACAGGACTTCCTGACCGCCTTCAATTCGCAACGGCTGCATCATGCCTGGCTGCTCAGCGGACCAAGGGGCGTCGGCAAGGCGACGCTCGCGTGGCGCATCGCCCGGTTCCTGCTGGCAACGCCGCCGCAGGAGGATGACGGCCTTTTTGGCGCACCCACGCCCCCCGCTTCGCTCGACATTCCCCCAGACCATCCTGTCGCACGTCGTGTGCTTGCACGGTCAGAACCGGGCCTGTTCCTGCTCAGACGGGGCGCGAACGACAAGGGCGACAAGCTGTCGGACCTGATCCGCGTCGACGAGGTGCGCAAGCTGTTCAACTTCTTCGCGCTCTCTTCTGCCGATGGCGGACGGCGTGTCGTTATCGTCGATAGCGCGGACGAGATGAACACGCAGGCGGCCAATGCACTGCTCAAGATGCTGGAGGAACCCCCGGCGCGCGCCACCCTCCTGCTGATCTCCCACCAACCCGCCCGACTGCTGCCGACGATCCGGTCGCGGTGCCGCACGCTGCGCCTCGGCCCACTGGACGAAGACGACATGCGGGCTGCCTTAGATCAGGCGCAGGTGGAAATCCCCGACGGCGACACCGCGGCCATGACCATGCTGTCCGAGGGATCGGTCGGCACGGCGGTGCGTCTGTTCAATCAGGACGGGCTGGGTCTGTACCGTCAGATCCTCTCGGTTCTGGGCAGCCTGCCCCAGCTAGACCGGCCCGGGATGCTGACGCTGGCGGAAAGCTGCGCCGGCAAGGGGCGCGAGGACCGGCTGGCGCTGGCCCTCACCCTGACCGACCGGCTCGTCTCCCGCCTCGCGCGAACAGGTGTAACCGGCCACCCGCAGCCCGAGATCGTGCCGGGCGAAGCGGAGATCCTGCTTCGCCTCGCGCCCGACGCGGCGCACGGACGCGCTTGGGCGGAGGCGATCCAGAAGGCCGGCGACAGGGCACGGCATGCCCGTGCCGTGAACGTCGATCCGGCCATGCTCATCACGGATATGTTTCTGCGTCTGCAGCATGCAGCGTAAAAACGCCCGTCTGAACGTGGCATTTGCGCCGCGCCGCAGCGTTGACGCAGCGTCATGTGAGAAAAGGTGTTAACGAATTATTAACCTTTGCCATAATGGGGATGATCGGTGCTGCTCAGGGGAATCGGGGCGATCCGAACAAGTGTCATTACGTACTATGGTTAACAACCGGCCGATTAGACCCCTTCAGTCGGCCGGTTTGTGCAACCCAAAGTTGACACGCGATTCCTTTGAAAGACATGAACCTCTCGTTGCCGAAGCGGACGATGCCTGCGCAACGCCCGCTCGACCCTCCGCGGTTCAGATCAGCCCGCCCTTGATGAACCGGTCCGCGAGCTTCGCGTAGGCCTCTGCCATCGGGCCATCGC
Source organism: Sagittula sp. MA-2 (assembly GCF_030126985.1). Classification (GTDB taxonomy): domain Bacteria; phylum Pseudomonadota; class Alphaproteobacteria; order Rhodobacterales; family Rhodobacteraceae; genus Sagittula. The sequence continues at coordinate 2,952,482 of NZ_CP126145.1, forward strand.
CCAGGGCCACCGGCGTCCCCGCATCACCCGACACCCGGGTATCGAGGTCGATGGGCAGTTGCGCCAGCAGCGGAAGGCCAAGACGTTCCGCCTCTGCCGCAACTCCTCCCTGACCGAAGATATGGCTGTCCTTGCCGCAGTGCGGGCATGTGAAGACGGCCATGTTCTCGATAAGGCCAAGAATCGGCACCTTCAGCGTGTTGAAGGCATCCAGGGCCTTCTTGGCATCCAGCAGCGCCACGTCCTGCGGCGTGCTGACCACGATCGCGCCCGCAAGCTGCGATTTCTGGCCCAGCGTCAGCTGCACATCCCCCGTGCCCGGCGGCAGGTCGATCAGCAGGACATCCAGCGGGCCCCACGCGACCTGCATCAACATCTGCTGCAAGGCCCCCATCAGCATGGGACCGCGCCAGATCACCGCCTTCTCCTCCGGCAGCATCGCCCCGACCGACATCAGCGTGACGCCATGCGCGTGCAGGGGCTCGATGGTCTTGCCGTCCGGGCTCGCCGGGCGCTTGGTAATGCCGAACATGCGCGGCTGCGACGGGCCGTGGATGTCCGCGTCGAGCAGGCCCACCTTCTTTCCCGCGCGCGCGAGGGCGACGGCCAGGTTGGAAGAGACGGTGGATTTGCCCACCCCGCCCTTGCCCGAGCCGATGGCGATGATCGCCTTGACCCCCTCCGGTTTCATCGGCCCGGCCTGCGGTTGCATGTGACCGCCCATCTTGAGCGAGGGGGCCGGCTTCGACGGCCCATGCGCCGTGAGCGCCACCGAAACTGAGGTCACTCCGGGAATCGCCCGGACTACCGCCTCAGCCTCTGCCCGCACCGGCTCCATCTGTTTCGCAAGTTCCGGCGTGGGCGCTTCTATGACGAAGCGCACCGCGCCGCCCTCAACCACCAGCGCCCTGACCATGTCGGCCGAGCCCAGCGTTTCACCGCCAGGAATCTTTACCCGCGCCAAAATTGATTCGACGTCCGCCTTACCTAAAGTCATCGCTCGATACCCTTCCCTTTGCCGCTTTCAGTGGCGTTTACCTTGGGTCTTCTCAACCCAAGACCGCTATGCTGCACAGCAAGCTTGCGAAATATTAAGCAATACACGCATGTTGTATGCACATTCCGCATGGCAGCATTGTCGAGGCGGGCGTTGTGCACCCGCAGCATTTGCTCCATCTTTGGATCAACCGAGGCAGCAAAGCCAACAGAGGCATTTAAACATGGCACACGCAACCGAATACACGTCGCAGTCCCAAAGCGCTTTGACCGGCTTCGCTGGGATCGTCGAAACCATCCGCGCACGCCGCGCACGTCGCAAGGTCTTCAACCAGACTTTCCGTGAGCTGTCGTCGCTGAGCAACCGCGAACTGGCCGATCTCGGCATGGGCCGCAGCGAAATCCGTCGCGTGGCCTACCAGGCGGCATACGAACTCTGAATTCGGCTAGGGGCACTCCTCCTCCCGCCCCTTCCGTCTTAGGCGGTGCATCCTCTCCTCCTCCCTGGATGCACCGCCCCTAGAAACAACGGGTCAACGAGACCCAGACATGCAAGGTCCCTCTCCTCCTCCCTGGGATCTTAGCATCAGCGGCGGCGCCTCTCCTCCTCCCTGGCGCCGCCGCGCAACGAACAAAGGCCTTCGGGCCAGACTATGCCTGACCCCTCTCCTCCTCCCTGGGGTTCGAGCATAAGCGACGGTGCCTCTCCTCCTCCCTGGCACCGTCGCACCTAACAACCGGCCGAAAGGCCCAGACATGCAGGGCCCCTCTCCTCCTCCCTGGGGTCAAGCATAAGCGGCGGTGCCTCTCCTCCTCCCTGGCACCGCCGCACTCACATACGGATCGAGGCCCCTCTCCTCCTCCCTGGGGCGCTCGTATACTCGGCCCGCGGTGCACTGCACCGCGGGCTTTTTTCATGTCTGCCGGATCCCGGCGCGGCTTCGTGCTGTTAGTCACTTGAGGCCGCGTGTCCCCGGGAAGAGGGTTCGCACGGGCGGGCGGGCCGCCTTTCCGAAGGAAACAGGTCCGTCCCGCCCGGCCCTGGGACGCCAAAGCCTTCCCCTTCCCGCCGCCATTCGGTAACAGACCCCAAAGAACACGAGGTCCCAACATGCCTTTGGAAAAGACATTCAACGCCGCAGAGGCCGAACCGCGTCTCTCGGCCCGGTGGCTGGAGAGCGGTGCCTTCCGTGCCGGCGCCAACAAGTCGCGCGACGAGACGTTCTGCATCATGCTGCCGCCACCGAACGTGACCGGCGCGCTGCACGTGGGCCACGCCTTCAACCACACGCTGATGGACATCCTCGTCCGCTGGCACCGGATGCGCGGGTTCGATACGCTCTGGCAGCCCGGACAGGACCACGCGGGCATCGCCACCCAGCTTCAGGTCGAGAAGAAGCTGAAGGCGGAAAAGAACGTCCGCCGCACTGACCTCACGCGCGCCGACTTCCTGAACCACGTCTGGGACTGGAAGACGCAATACGGCGGCACGATCATCGAGCAGATGAAGCGCATCGGCGATTCCTGCGACTGGGACCGCAACGCCTTCACCATGTCCGGGGCGCCCGGTGCGCCGGAGGCCGACAGCCGCGGCAACTTCAACGATGCGGTCATCAAGGTCTTCGTGGACATGTACGATAAGGGCCTGATCTACCGCGGCAAGCGGCTGGTCAACTGGGACCCGCATTTCGAGACCGCCATTTCCGACCTGGAAGTGGAGAACATCGAGGTCGCGGGCCACATGTGGCACTTCAAGTATCCGCTCGCAGGCGGCGCGACCTACACCTATGTCGAGAAGGACGAGGACGGGAACGTCGTCTTCGAGGAAGAGCGCGACTACATCTCCATCGCCACCACCCGGCCCGAGACCATGCTGGGCGACGGCGCGGTGGCCGTGCATCCCTCGGACGAACGCTATGCGCTCATCGTCGGCCAGTTCTGCGAGATCCCGGTCGGCCCGAAAGAGCACCGCCGCCTGATCCCGATCATCACGGACGAATACCCGGACCCGACCTTTGGCTCCGGTGCGGTGAAGATCACCGGCGCGCATGACTTCAACGACTACCAGGTGGCCAAGCGCGGCGACATCCCGATGTACCGCCTGATGGACCGCGCCGGTTACATGCGCGACGACGGCGCTCCCTATTCCGAGGCCGCCGCGATCGCCATGGAAGTGGCCAGGGGCGACCGCACCCTGACAGAGGCAGAGGCCGACCTCATCAACCTCGTGCCCGACCACCTGCGAGGGCTCGACCGGTTCGAAGCGCGCGAGAAGGTCGTGGCAGAGATCACCGCCGAGGGCCTTGCCGTCATGACGGAGGCCACCGACCCGCGCCTTGGCAAGCCGGTCAAGGCGCCGGTCGCCCCCGAAGAAGGTGGCGAGGTCCGCACCGGCGAGGCGGAACTTGTCCCGCTGGTCGAGGCCAAGCCGATCATGCAGCCCTTCGGCGACCGTTCGAAGGTGGTGATCGAACCGATGCTGACCGACCAGTGGTTCGTCGACGCCGAGAAGGTCGTGGGCCCCGCGCTGGACGCCGTCCGCTCGGGCCGTATCCGGATCATGCCGGAATCGGGCGAGAAGACCTATTACCACTGGCTGGAGAACATCGAGCCGTGGTGCATCTCGCGTCAGCTCTGGTGGGGCCACCAGATCCCCGTCTGGTACATCCCCGGCGAAGAGGACTGGTTCCCGATCTGCGCCGCGACCGAAGCCGAAGCGCTGGAAAAGGCCGTCGCCATGTCGGCCGAGGGCACGGAATTCCGCGTGGTCGCCGACGCCGCCGAGGCCGCCGAGGTGCTCGTCCAGGTGCGCGAGACCATGGACGTGGCGGACGAAGGCACGATCCGCACCTTCGACGGGCCGATGCAGCTGCCGATCTTCCGCGACCCGGACGTTCTGGACACCTGGTTCTCCTCCGGTCTCTGGCCCATCGGCACGCTGGGCTGGCCTGAGCCGACCGAGGAAATGAAGCGCTACTTCCCGACGGACGTGCTGATCACCGGCTCCGACATCCTGTTCTTCTGGGTGGCGCGGATGATCATGATGCAGCTTGCCGTGGTGGACGAGATCCCCTTCCACACGGTCTACCTGCACCAGCTCGTCCGCGACGAGAAGGGCAAGAAGATGTCCAAGACGACCGGCAACGTCATCGACCCGCTGGAAATCGTGGACGAATACGGCGCCGACGCCCTGCGGTTCACCAATGCATCCATGGCCTCCATCGGCGGTGTGCTGAAGCTGTCGGTCGACCGGATCGCGGGCTACCGGAACTTCGGCACGAAGCTCTGGAACGCCTGCCGCTTTGCGGAGATGAACCATGTCTTCGACGCGCACGAAAGCGCCGCGGACCCGGCCTGGGTGGTGCCCGCGCAGCAGACGGTGAACAAGTGGATCGTCGGCGAAACCGCACGCGTCCGCGAAACCGTCGACCTAGCGCTGAAAGAATACCGCTTCAACGACGCGGCATCTGCGCTCTACGGCTTTGTCTGGGGCAAGGTCTGCGACTGGTACGTGGAGTTCTCCAAGCCACTGTTCGACGCAGAGAATCCCGCCGTTGTGACTGAAACGCGCGCCACGATGGCATGGGTACTGGACCAATGCCTGATCATGCTGCACCCGATCATGCCCTTCATCACCGAAGAGCTCTGGGGCACTCTGGGCACCCGCTCCAAGATGCTGGTGCACGCCGACTGGCCGACCTACACGGCCACCGACGCGGTGGACGAGAAGGCCGATGCAGAGATGTCCTGGGTGATCGCGCTGATCGAGGGCGTCCGCTCTGCCCGCGCGCAGATGCACGTCCCGGCAGGTCTGTATGTCCCGACGCTGGTCAAGGGCATGTCCGACGAAGAGCGTGGCGCGTGGCAGCGCAACGAGGTGCTGATCAAGCGCCTTGCGCGGATCGAAAGCATGGACGAGGTCGAAGCCTTCCCGAAGGGATGCATCACCATCCCCGTGGGCGCCGCCACCCTCGCCCTGCCGCTCGCCGACATCATCGACGTCGCCGAGGAAAAGGCACGGCTCGAAAAGACTCTGGGCAAGCTGGCGAAGGAGCTGGGCGGTCTGCGCGGTCGCCTGAACAACCCGAAGTTCATCGAGTCCGCACCGGACGAAGTGGTGGAAGAGGCCCGCGAGAACCTCGCCGCGCGCGAGGCGGACGAGGCCAAGATCAAGGACGCGCTGGCCCGCCTTTCCGAACTGGGATGATCCGAAGGGCGGCCCCTTCGCGGGGCCGCAGCCTTTCAGCCGAATGGACAGCTGCGACGCCGGTCAGACAATGGCCGGCGTCATGCGTATGAGGGTCGGTCCATTGGCGGCAAAGGCGGCGGCCAGGGCCTCCTGCAGCGCTGTCAGGCTATCGGGCTGGACCGCCTGCGCGCCGTAGGCCCGTGCCAGCGCCAGCCAGTCCGGATTGCGCGCCACCACCGCGTTCGGCGCGATCTGACTGCGGACCATGGCGTCCCGGATCTCTCCCAGTTCGGCGTTGTCCCAGACGAGAATCGGCAGCGGCAGCCCCAGCTCAACGGCAGTGCCAAGCTCAGGCAGCGTATACTGCAGGCCGTAGTCGCCAAGGATCGCACAGGTGGGCAACCCGGGTCGCGCCACTGCGCCACCGATGGCGGCCGGCAGAGCATAACCCAGCGTCCCGAAGCCGTAGGGGTGATGCCAGTGCCCGGCGCGCGGCATGTCCCAGACCTCCTTCGCGCCGTAGGCGAACTGCGTCATGTCCGAATAGATCATCGCGTCGTCGGGCATGGCGGCCTGAAGTGCCTCGGCCACCTCGACGATCCCGGGCCGCTCCGCCATGACTTCCGCCCGCCACGCGGCGCGTTGCCGGGCCACCGCTGCAATATCCCAGCGCGGGCGCCGGTCTTCCGTCCGAGCGGGGATCGCCACGGCCATAGCGCGCAGCAACGCGCCCGCGTCACCCTGCACCGCCATGTCGCCAGTTTTCAGCCCCGACAGCACCTCGGGGTCGATGTCCACGCGGATCATCCGCCCGCTATGGCCCGGTTCGTCGCGCCAGAGGTCGACCTCCGAAAGTTCCGTCCCCAGCGCCACGACCAGATCGGCCTGGGCGAAGACCTCTGCGCTGGAGGGACGCGCAAGGAAGGAACCGAAATGCAGAGGCGCCCCCTTCGGCACGATGCCCCGCCCCGCGTAGGTTGTGAAGCTGGCCGCCCCGGTCATGCGCAGCACATCCGCTGCGACCTCTGCACCGCCACGCGCACCCCCGCCAAACACGAAGAGAGGTCTTTCAGCGGCAAGGACAGCGTTGACCACCTCGGTCATCCGGTTGTGCGGGACCTGCGGAAGCTGCGTTTCTTGCGCGGCCATGGGCGCCGGCCGCACGGCCTGTCCCAGAAGCGAGATCGGCACATGCAGCGCCTTGGGCCGGGGACGCGCAGCCGCGAACTCGCCAAGCGCGCGGTCGATCAGGGCATAGGCCGCTTCGGGCGTGCGCGCCTCCTCCGACCATTCGCACACCGAGGCCCCCGCGCCGGTCTGGTTCAGCATCTGGTGCAACTGGCCACGGCGCGCCGCCACCTCGTCGAGGCAGGAGGCCACGGCCAGAACCGGCACGCTGTCGCTGTAGGCCTGCCCCAGCGCCGTCATCGCGTTCACGAACCCCGGCCCGGTGATCAGGTAGCAGACACCAGGCCGGCCGGACGCCCGCGCGTATCCGTCCGCCATGAACCCCGCACCCTGTTCGTGGCGCGCCAGGACGTGCCGCAGGCCCGCCTCTTCGATCCCGCGGTAAAGCTCCACGTTGTGCACGCCGGGGATGCCGAAGACGACCTCGACGCCACGCGCCTTCAGCGCATGGCTGATTTCTGCCCCAAGGGTTCGCATATCAACCTCTCCAGAATCTGATGGTGAACAGGGTGAACACGACCAGCAGCTCCAGCCGGCCTGCGAGCATGGCAAAGCTCAACACCCATTTCGCGGGATCCGACAACCCCGAGAAGTTGCCCGCCGGGCCGATCTGGTCGCCCAACCCCGGGCCGATGTTGGCCAGCGCGGTCGCCGCAGCCGACACCGCCGTGATGAAGTCGAGCCCAAGAAGGCTCAGCGTCACCGAAAGGATGCCCAGCGACACCACGAAGAACACGAAGAAACTCATCACCGAACTCATGACCTCGGGACCGATGGGGCGGCCTTCGTAGCGCGGGATGAAGACGCCATGCGGGTCACGGATACGGCGCAGCTGCACGCGGATGGAAGCAAACAGGAGCTGGTAACGGAAGATCTTGACCGAGCAGGCGGTCGACCCGGCGCAGCCCCCGATCAGGCCGATGAAGAAGAACATGGCGATCAGGAAGGCGCCCCACTGCATGTAATCGACGCTGGAATAGCCCGTGCCGGAGATGATGGAGGTGATGTTGAACAGTGCCTCCCGGATCGCCTGTTCCGGATGGTGCGGAAAGATCGACAGGAGCGTGATCGACGTGACGACCGCCAGCACCGCGATAACGCCGACAAAGGCGATCACCTGGCTGTCGCGAAAAAGCGCGCGGTTGTTGCCGTTCATCATCTGGACGTAGCGGACGAACGGCAGGGCCGCGAGGATCATGAAGACCGAAGCCACGTATTCCGCCGGCCCTGAGAAAACGCCGAAGGAGGCGTCGTAATTGGCGAATCCCCCGGTGGAGACGGTGGTCATCGCGTGCACCGTCGCGTCGAAGGCGTTCATGCCGGTCACGATGTAGGCAATCGCGCAGAGCAGGGTCAGCGTGATGTAGATCGTCGAGATGGACGAGGAAATCTGGGTCGCGCGGGGAAGGATCTTGCCCATGGTCTCGAACGCCTCGGAGCGGAAGATCTGCATCCCGCCGACGCGCAGTTCCGGCAGGAACACCATGGCGACGACGATGATCCCGACGCCGCCCAGCCATTGCAGCAGCCCCCGCCACAGCAACAGGCCCTTGGGCAGGTCGTCGAGCCCGGAGAAGACGGTGGACCCGGTGGTGGTCATGCCCGACATCGCCTCGAAATAGGCGTCGGTGAAACTGGCCTCCGTCGCGCCCAGCACGAAAGGCATGGCGCCGAACACCGGCAGTGCCGCCCAGACGCCTGTCGTCAGCAGGAAGGTCTGCTGGATGGTCAGCCCCTCCTGCACGCGGTTGGCACAGGCGAGCGCGATCAGCCCGCCGGTGATCATCGTGATGATCGCGCTTTCGAGGAACACATGCCATTCCCCCCGCCCTTCCGCGAGGTCGACAAGCATCGGTAGCAGCATGCAGGCACCCAATGCGGTGACCAGCAGGCCGATGACATAGGCGACAGGGCGGATATCGAACATGACCGGAGCCTTGGGGCGCGCGGGCGATGCTGTCAAGCTGCGCAAGACCGCTCTACCCCTCATGCCGCGCTGACCACGGCGGCGCCCAGGTCAGCGCCTCTTCGGCAAAGCTGACCTCGTCCGGTGTGACCGTCTCGGGGTTGTCGAGAAGCGCCGCGTAGAAATGCGTCTCGCCCGGGATCCGTTCGGACGCGAAGAACAGGGGCGAACCGCAGGTGCCGCAGAATCCGCGCGTTATGCCCTGGCTGCTGTTGAACAGGGTCGGCGCACCGCTCAGCCAGCGCCAGGCGCCGTCCGGATGCCCGATGAATGTCGTGACCGGAGAAGCCGTCGCTCTGCGGCAGCTTTCACAGTGGCAGTGTCCAACCCAATTGTGCGGGCCGGTCAGCTCGAAGACACATGCCCCGCAAAGGCAATGACCCGTTACCCTGTCCATTCCGTCCCCCGTGAAGCGTCCGGCCAAGGTGCTTGGCCAGCGCCCCGGGGTCAAGCGTGGAACAGGTCGCGGAACACGTGCGGCAGGATGTCGTCGCGCGTCAGGCCGATGCGCTCCAAGTCGGAATCGCTGAGCGTTTCCAGCTGGATGATCTCGCGCAGGCGGGCGCGTCTGAGGGTGCCGGGATTGAAGCCCAGCCCGCGTTCGGCGAGGAACCAGTCGATCTTGCTGTAAAGAGAAACATGTCCGATCCGGACTTGCACATTGTCACGAGTCATTCAGGAAACCTTTTCCTAGCGGTTGCTGGTTTCCTCCCACGCCCCTCAACCTAGCACGGTTCCCCTTCATGAAAGGTAACTGTTTTGGATTCGTGCAGGTGAAGCGGCCCGGTGCGCAAGAAAACGCCCGCCACGGGGGCGGGCGCGTGGTTCTTCTTCTCGGGCCGGATCAGCCGACGTGGAACAGCGTCGAGAACAGCCGCGGGTCGAGGCTTTCTGCCTTGAAGAGGTCGCCTTCGGTCAGAACCGACACGGCGTCGTGGCTGTGCAGGCTTTCCTGGTGGCTGGCGACGACGCGGAAATCACCGACACGGGAATCTGCCAGCAACTGCTCGGCGAACAGCCGCGCCGCGTCTTCGACGAAGATCGGGTTGGCGGCGTTCAGCTCTGCAAATGCCTGTTCGTCCTCGCGCTTGACCATGACCTGCGTCTCCGTCGGCACGGCGCGTCGGCACATGTCGATCAGGTCCTCGAACCACAGGCAGTCGCCCGGCTTCACCTCGACCGACAGACGCGCCACCGACCGTTGCGAATGCGGCGTCGCCAGTTGCCCGCGCTCCCGCCGTGCGTGCTCTGACAGTTCCAGCGAACAGGGGCAGGTCGACGAGTAGACATAGTCCAGGTGGAAGATCTTCCGGCGGACGCCGTCCGTCTCGACCAGTTCCAGCGCGATGTCGTAATACTGATAGCCCGACAGCCCGGACCGTAGGCTCTCGACCTTCACGGGGAAGGAGAACGCCATGTCGATGCGCGCGTCGAAACTTTCCAGATCGGTCTTGTAGTCGTCCAACGCGGCCTCGATCACGCCGAAGCTGAAGGTCTTTTCCGCATGCGCATAGAAGGAGCGCATGATCCGGCTCATGTTGATGCCCTTCTTGTCGGCATCGAGGCTGACGGTCCCGGTCACCGATGTTTCCAGCATCAGCGTGCCGTTGTCGCGTGTGCGGTAGTGGATCGGCAGGCGGAAGTTCGAGATGCCGACGTGCTGGATCACACGATTGGCTCCACGGATCAGCGAGGACGGGCCGTTCTGCAGGTCAGGCAGCGAAGCGCGGTAGTCCGCGTCGACCTCGAAGCCTTCCGGGAAGGTGCGGGACAGATCGGGATAACCGTCTACCTCGGCATCCGGCGCAAGCCTTTTCAAAGCGGGATCGAGCGCGTCGATCTCGCTGTCATGAGCCTTGCCCGTCCATTGACGCAAGACCGCAAGTGCGGCCTCTGCCTCTTCGCGACTCGGCTTCCGGTCGATTTCCGGCGTGTGTACATTCATGTAGGGTTGTCCCCCGCCCATTACTTCCACCGCCTAACTTAAGTCCGAGGGGCGGAAAATCCAACATCGACTAGTCTACGTGTCATTCCGCCCTCCGGTTCACTCTTAATGCGACCTTATGCAGACTCAAGCGCCTGAAGCAGGTCTTCGAGGATGTCCTGCGTGTCCTCCAGACCCACCGACAGACGCACCAGACCCGGCGTGATGCCAAGGATGTCCTTCTGTTCCTGCGGCAGACGCTGGTGCGTCGTTGTCGCGGGATGGGTCGCGATGGTCTTGGCGTCCGCGAAGTTGTTGGAAATCAGAACCGTCTGTAGCGCGTTGAGGAAGCGGAAGCACGCCTCCTTGCCGCCCTTGATGTCGAAGCAGAAGACCGTGCCGCCGGCTTCCGACTGCGACTGCGCCAGTGCGTGCTGCGGATGCGCCGCATGCGTCGGATACCGCACGTAATTCAGTTTTTCGTGACCGTTCAGCGCCTCGACCAGTTCCAGCGCGCCTTGCGACTGCGCACGGACCCGCAGTTCCAGCGTCTCCAGCGCCTTCAGGTGCGTCCAGGCGGTGAATGGGTTCATCGCGCCGCCGGTGTGCTTCATATAGGCTTCGATCGGCCCGCGGATCAGCTCCTTCGTGCCACAGATCATGCCGCCCAGCATCCGCCCCTGCCCGTCCACGTGCTTCGTGGTGGACACGATGGAGATGTCGGCACCGCACGCCCGGGCATACGAATAGACCGGCGTGGCCATGGCGTCGTCGCAGAGCACCAGGGCGCCCTTGGCATGGGCGACCTTGCAGACATGCGCGAGGTCGATCACCTCCAGCGTCGGGTTGGAGATGGATTCGAGGAAGACCAGCCGCGTGTCGTCGCGAATCGCCGCTTCCCAGGCCGCGTTGTCCGTGCCGTCGATCAGGGTGATCTCCACGCCGAAGCGGACCAGCACGTCCTCCAGCACATAAAGGCACGACCCGAACAGCGCGCGCGAGGCCACAACGTGGTCTCCGGCCTTGGTCAGCGCCATCAGCGCCCCGTTCACCGCCGCCATGCCCGACGCGCAGGCGAATCCGTCCTCGAACCCGAGGTAGCCGGACAGGCGCTCCTCGAACATGCGCATGGTCGGGTTGCCGTAGCGGGCATAGATGAACTCGTCGTCGCCTGCCTTGACGAAGCGGGCCTCGGCGGCCTCTGCCGTCTCGTAGACGAATCCCTGCGTCAAGAAGACCGCTTCCGACATTTCGCCCCACTGGCTGCGTTTCGTGCCGCCATGCACGAGCCGGGTGCGTTTGCTGCGTTCCATGTTGTTGATCCTTCCAACAAAAAAGCCCCGTTTCGGCCAAGCGAAAGGGGGCTTTCGGCTGACCTCTTTAGCGGCTTCTGACGGGCCTGGTCTATCGTGCCCGAAGTGCCGAAACGCAACGCCTCACACTCCTGCCCGACATACGTGATGCCCGCCGTGGCCCGCAATCCGGTAACAAATCGCCACGCGGGCACGCATAGAGACCTTAAGGACACATTTCAAGAGCGTCACACAGCGGTCACCGCGCTTTCATAAATGTTTCGCAGGCTGGGCGTACGGGTCATCCACAAGATGTAGTGGGACGCTGCCATGCCAATGCTACGCATCACTGTGACGGACGGCAAAGCGCGCCTGCATGGCGCCACGGCGCCGCTGTCCCCGACCCTGCGCCGGGCGCTGGCAGAGGACCCCGGCCCGGTGACCGTCATGGTTCACGGCTACAAGTACCTGCCAGGCCACCCCCGACACTGCCCGCACGACACGATCTTTGCCCGCACCCCTTCGGTCAACGATCCCCGCGTGATCGGCTGGCCGCGCCATCTGGGCCTGCGCGGGCAGCAGGGCGAGGGTCTGGGCATCTCCTTCGGATGGAATGCACGGGGCACGATCTGGGACGCCCACGCAGAGGCCGCGGTGGCCGGTGAGGCCCTGGCGCACCTTCTGGCCGAGGTACGACGGCACGCGCCGGCGCGACCCGTGAACCTCGTGGCGCATTCGCTGGGCGCGCGCGTCGCCTTGACGGCCATCGCATCCGGCGGGCCCGGCGCGGTCACCCGCGCCGTCCTTCTGGCCGCGGCGGAATACGCCGGAGTTGCCCAAGATGCCCTGACCGGCGCGTTGGGGCGGGCAACGCAGGTGCTGAACGTCACCAGCCGCGAGAACGACCTGTACGATTTCCTGATGGAACGGCTGGTGGCATCGGACAAGCCGAACGACAGGATGCTGGGCCACGGCAACCCCGCCCTGCCCAACCTCGTGACACTGCAACTGGACGACGCTGCCAGCCTTGAGGCCCTGCGCGACGCGGGCTTTCCCATCGCCGAACCGCAGCGGCTGGTCTGTCACTGGTCGCCCTACCTGCGCGCCGGGGTCTTCCCGCTTTATACCGCGTTCCTCTCGAACGCGCTGCCGCTTGTCCGCCTGCGCGCGCTCCTGCCGGAGGCTGGGACGCCCCGCTGGTCGCGCATCCTGCCGCGCCTGCCCCTGCGCGCGCCGGTCGGCCTGCCCGCCGAATGACCTTTCGCATCGCCCGTATTTCAAGATACGGCCATTTACCGCTGAACAATTTGCCCGGAAGGTAACTTTGCATCGATCCGCATGTTGCGTTTGACCGCCAAGGCCACGCATCATGATGCGGACAGCAAGGAGCCCCAGCCCAAGTGTACGAATTCCTTTTTCAGGCCTCAGTCTTCCTCGCCGCCGCGGTGATCGCGGTGCCCATCGCCGCCCGACTGGGCCTTGGCTCGGTCCTTGGATACCTGCTGGCCGGGATCGTGATCGGGCCGGGGCTTGGCCTTGTGGCGAATACCGACGACCTCCGTCATTTCGGGGAGTTCGGCGTCGTCTTGATGCTGTTCCTCATCGGCTTGGAACTGGAACCCCGGGCACTCTGGGACATGCGGCACCGGCTGATCGGGCTCGGCGGGCTGCAGATCGTACTGACCACCACCGCCATCATGCTGGGCGCGATCGCGCTGGATCTGGCATGGCAGACGTCGCTTGCCGTCGGCATGACGCTGGCGCTGTCCTCGACTGCCATCGTGCTGCAGACGCTGTCGGAAAAGGGCCTGATGCAGACCAATGGCGGGCGCTCTGCGTTTTCCGTTCTGTTGACGCAGGACATCGCGGTGATCCCGATGCTGATCGCCCTGCCCCTGCTGGCGGTCATGCCCTCCGTCGCGATCAACCCCGATGGCAGCATCCGCCGCGCCACAGACGCGGAACAAGCCACCGAGCACGCCGGTGACGGCCATGGCGCGGCCATGTCGCTGGTCGACGGCCTGGAAGGCTGGCAGGCCGCGCTGGTCACGCTGGGGATCATCGCGGTCATCATCCTGGCGGGCATCTACGGCGCCCGCCCGCTCTTCCGGTTCATCCACTCCGCGCGCCTGCAGGAGATGTACACCGCAGTCGCCCTGCTGATCGTCATCGGCATCGCCTTCCTGATGACACTTATCGGCCTCTCCCCGGCGCTTGGCACTTTCCTTGCGGGCGTGGTGCTGGCGAACTCCGAATTCCGGCACGAACTGGAATCGAGCATCGAGCCGTTCAAGGGCCTGCTGCTTGGTCTGTTCTTCATCACCGTCGGCGCGGGTATCGATGTGGAGCGCCTTGCGGCAGAGCCATTCCTAGTCGTCGGCCTCGCCGTGGCGGTCATCTTCATCAAGGGCGCCGTGCTCTACGGCCTCGGACGCGCCTTCGGGCTGGGCCGCCGCGGGCTTTGGCTGTTCACGCTTGGGCTGGCGCAGGCGGGCGAATTCGGTTTTGTCCTCGTGTCCTTCGCGCTGCAACTCAACGTCTTCCCGGAGCCGCTGGCGGACCGGTTGCTTCTGGTCGTCGCCCTGTCGATGATGATCACGCCGCTCCTGTTCCTGCTCTTCGACCACCTCGCGCGCAAATTCCAGGAGAACGCCGAGACAGCCGAGGCGGACGAGATCGACGAGGAAGGCCCGGTCATCATCGCCGGCATCGGCCGCTTCGGGCAGGTCGTGAACCGGCTGGTGCAAAGCTCGGGTTACCGGACAGTGGTGCTCGATCACGACATGCAGACCATCCAGCTGATGCGCCGCTTCGGGTTCAAGGGCTTCTTCGGCGACCCCACGCGGCCCGAACTGCTGCACGCTGCGGGGCTGGGGTCGGCGCGGGTTTTGGTGGCGGCGCTGGACGACCACAAGGCAACGACCAAGCTGGTGGCCTATGCCCGGCGCATCCGGCCCGACCTGCACATCGTTGCCCGCGCCCGCGACCGCAACCACGTCTACGCCCTCTACCAGGCCGGGGCCGACGACATCGTGCGCGAGATGTTCGACAGCTCGCTGCGCGCTGGCCGCTACGTGCTGGAGAACATTGGGATGAGCGAATACGAGGCCGCCATCGCCGAGGAGACCTTCTACCACCACGACCGCCACACGGTCCGCGAACTGGCGAAATTGTGGAATCCCGCCGTCCCGGCTTCCGAAAACGAGCCCTATATCGCCCGCGCCAAGGAGCTGGAGAAGGAACTGGAGACCGCCCTCTTCACCGCGCTGGACGAACGCGGGAAGAAGGACGTGGCATAACGACGGCACGGCTGAAGGGCCGCTAGCCACGCACGGACAAAGAAAAAGGCGCCCCACAACGGGGCGCCTTTTTCAATTCGTTTCAGACAAGCCGTTACGCGGCGCGCAGGCCCAGGACCTCGTCCACCTGCTTGGCAGCCGCAGCTTCGTCGCCGGTCACGGCCGCGACTTCGCGGGTCAGACGCTCCAGCGCCGCTTCGTACAGCTGACGCTCGGAATAGGACTGTTCGCGCTGGTCGTCGGCGCGGTGCAGGTCGCGCACCACTTCGGCAATCGCTATCAGGTCGCCCGAGTTGATCTTCTGCTCGTACTCCTGTGCGCGGCGCGACCACATCGCCCGCTTCACCTTGGCCTTGCCCTTCAGCGTCTTCATCGCCTCGCTCACCACGTCAGGGGAGCTGAGCGACCGCATACCGACTTCCGATGCCTTGTGCGTGGGAACGCGCAGGGTCATCTTGTCCTTCTCGAAGGAGATCACGAAGAGCTCGAGGCTGATGCCGGCGATCTCCTGCTCCTCGATCGACACGATCTGTCCGACGCCGTGCGCCGGGTAGACCACGTAGTCGTTAGGACGGAATTCGGATTTTTTCGCTTTGGTCATATATTTCGTTCCTCGCAGCACCGACACGGAAAGCGCAGGGCAGAGACAGCAGAGACACAAAAAGTGCGCGGCAATCGTTGCGATTCCCGTTCACTTGGTCGTATCGTCGGTTACCAGGCCCCCAGAGGCAGTTCAGGCATTGAGCCCTGCGCAAGATGTCATCACGTAGACCAGATTTATAACATAAAATCGGTCGGGCTCCTAGCATCCTGCCTCGTCGGGGAATAACGCATCAAATCAATGCGTTGTTCCTTTTGGCACAGGTCGTGCAGAAGAAACCCGCCGAATCGCCGACTCACCCGGTCGGCCCCGCGGACGACGGTCGGCGGGTACTCGGCACCGGGTCAGGCGCGGGCAAGGAAGAGGGTCAGCCCCCCTCGCCCGGCTTCTCCGAAAAGTACTTGTTCACCTTGTCGGTCTCGCCGTCGCGCTCTTCGGCGCCGGGCAGCGGGTCCTTCTTGGTGATTATGACGGGCCATTCTTCGGAGTACTTGCGGTTGAACTCGACCCATTTCTCCATGTCCGGCTCGGTGTCCGGGCGGATGGCGTCGGCAGGGCATTCCGGTTCGCAGACGCCGCAGTCGATGCACTCGTCAGGATGGATGACCAGCATGTTCTCGCCCTCGTAGAAACAATCCACCGGGCAAACCTCGACGCAGTCGGTGTATTTGCAGGCGATACAATTGTCGATGACGACGTAGGTCATGAGCGATCCTCACTCGGGCAGGTTTCCGGTCTGACTAATCCAGCGGTGCGGATCATTCAAGCGCAGAGGACCTCGACTTTTCGTACTGCCGCCGGTCCTTCTTGGTGGGGCGTCCGCCGTGTTCGATCACGGGCGCGGAGGGGTCGCGTTCACGCGGTGCGGGCGGATCGAGGTCTTCGTAGAGTTCGCGGGCCTCGGGCGCCGGGCCGCGCCGCACGCCATGTGCCACCACACGGATGACCCTGACATCCTTGCCCTGCGCGAAGGTCAGGACGTCGCCCGAGGCAACGCCGAACGCCGGTTTGGCGATCGGATGTCCGTTCACGCGTACCCCGCTGGCGACCACTTTGGCCGCCAACGAGCGTGTCTTGAAAAAGCGCGCATGCCAAAGCCACTTGTCGATGCGGATCTTCGAATGCGGAGCCTCCGACAACTCAGTCCTTGCCCTTCAGTCCCATCAGAGCCGCAGCAAACGGGTTGTCCGGGTCGATGGGCTTTTCCTTGCGGGGCGGGCGCGATTCGAAAGTCTTCGGGCCGCGGTCGCCTTTCGGCCCGCCCTTGCCCTTCGGACCGCCTTTGCCCTTGGGTCCCTTGCCGCGGGGCTTGTCGCCACCGCCACGCTCGTCGCGACGGCCACCGCCGGTGCCCTGCGCGTCGCGGCGCGGCTTGCCGCCGCCCCGACGCTGCTGGTTGCCGCGATTGCCGCCCCAGGTGAAGGTGTAGAACACTTCCGTCTCGGCACCGGCGACAGCGGCGTCCGGCACTTCGCCCGGCAGGATTTCCTCTTCCGGCGTCTCGGGAACCGCGTTCTCGTTGCTGGCGTCGTCCGTGTGCTCCGCAGGCTCGGCAGAGACCGGGGCCTCGCCCTCGTCCTCGAGCTGGGCAACAGGTTCGGCCACATCGGCGGGCTGCGGCGCTTCGTCCGCACCGGGCTCAAGCGTCGGCGGCGTCTCTGCGGCCACATCCATCACCGGCGTATCTTCCGGAAGGTGGTTGGCGTCGCCTTCGACCTGCTCGCCGGTCTCCGGCTCCAGCACCGTATCGACCGGCTTGACCTTGCTGCGTTCGCCCTTCTCGGCGCGGTAGCCCAGGCCCTGCATCAGGTCGGCGAACTGCTCCAGCGTCATGCCGGTGATCGACAGCATGTCGGCTTTCGCCTCGAACCCGCTGCGCGAATCCTCGCTGCGGAGCATGTCGGCCAGACGTTCGAGCATGTCGATCCGGATCGCCCGGGCCCCGGCTTTGCGGTAACCCGCCAGCGCGTAGTGCTGCGCCGGAACGTCGTCGATGTTCGGGACGGTCACCAGTCCGGGCGGCGGCGCCTCGGGGAATTCATCCAGCCCGTTCGACAGCGACCACAGCACGAGGCGCAGGCGGGTCGGTGCGGGCTTCAGCAGAAGCGGCATGAAGATGGTGAACTGGCCGAACCGCACGCCGTGCTTGCGCAGCGACCCGCGCGCGTCCTGGTCCAGCGACTTGACCTCGTCGGCCACGTCTGCGCGGGGAATGACGCCCATCGCCTCGACCAGCCGGAAGGCAAAACCGCGCGCCAGACCGGTCAGGGTCTCGTCCCCTTCCATCTTCAGCAGCGGCTCGAACAGCGCGGCGATCTTGCGGTCCATGAAGTGCTGGAGACGACGCTCCACCTTGGAGGCCACGTCCGGCCCCGCCTCTTCATCGACGAAGGCAACGACCCGCGGCTTCAGGGGGCTGTCGCCCTTGGCAAGCTTGCCCACCGCTTGGTCGCCCCACATGAGGCCGCCCTGCTCGGTAAAGTCGATCTCCGTGTCGGGCGCATTGTAGAAGCGGTCGGCGCGCAGGTGAAAATGCGGGGCCAGCGCCTGCAGGCTCGCCTGTCGGAGGGTCTTCGCCTCCTGGCCCTGCGCGTCCTTGTCCTGGCGGAACCGGAACCCCTCAAGCTTGCCAACCACGTGACCTTCGACGGTCACCTCACCCTGATCGTTCACATCGGCCAAGAGGGCCTCCTTCTGTTTCAACCGGCGAAGCAGAACACTGGTCCGCCGATCTACAAATCTCTGAGTCAGGCGCTCGTGCAGAGCGTCCGACAGTCGATCTTCTACAGCGCGAGTGGCCCCGCGCCAATGCTCTTCGTCACGCGTCCACCCACGTCGCTGCGCCACATAGGTCCATGTGCGGATATACGCCAGTCGTTTCGACAATGTGTCAATGTCGCCATCCGTCCGGTCAATACGTGCCACCTGCCGCGCCATGAAATCGTCCGGCACCTGCCCGCGTTCGTGCAGGTGCCCGAAGATAACGCCCAGCAGCCCGGCATGTTCCGCTGCACTGATCCCGCGGAAGTCGGGCACGCGGCATACATCCCACAAGAGCCGCACCGACTCGACACTGGACGCCCGGGCGCGCACCTCGGCCTCGGACGCAAGTCCGCGCAGGGCGCGCAGGTCGTCGGCTTCGCGCGCCTTCGACAGCATCGGATGATCGGGCGAGACCTCAAGCGAATGCTCCAGCGCCTCGATGGAGGCGAAGTTCAACGCTGCGCTGCGCCACTGCAGCTTCTTCAGCGGCGTGAAGGAGTGGTTGCAGATCGCCTCCACCACCTCTTCGGGCAGGGGCGAGGCCTCTCCGGTGACGCCGAAGGTGCCGTCGGACATGCCGCGCCCGGCCCGGCCGGCGATCTGTGCCAGCTCGTTGGGCATCAGGGGCCGCATGCGCCGCCCGTCGAACTTCGTCGTGGAAGAAAACGCAACGTGGTCGATGTCGAGGTTCAGCCCCATGCCGATGGCATCGGTGGCCACCAGGTAGTCGACCTCGCGGTTCTGGTAGAGGTCGACCTGCGCGTTCCGCGTCCGCGGCGACAAAGCGCCCATGACCACGGCCGCCCCGCCCTTCTGCCGCTTCAGCAGCTCGGCGATGGCATAGACGTTGTCGACGGAGAAACCGACAATGGCCGTGCGCGGCTGCAGGCGGCTGATCTTCTTCGACCCGGTGTAGACAAGCTGCGACATGCGCTCGCGCCGGACGAATTCCACGCCCGGAACAAGCTGGCCAATCGGACCACGCATGGTGTCGGAGCCGAGGAACAGGGTTTCATGCGTGCCGCGCATCCGCAGCAGCCGGTCGGTGAAGACATGGCCCCTCTCCGGATCGGCACAAAGCTGGATCTCGTCGATGGCGACAAGGTCGGCGCCCATGCCTTCGGGCATCGCCTCGACCGTGCACACCCAGTACTGGGCGCGCGGCGGCACGATGCGTTCCTCGCCGGTGACAAGCGCCACCACCGAAGGGCCGCGCACCGCCACGATCCTGTCATAGACTTCGCGGGCCAGCAGACGCAGCGGCAAACCGATGACACCAGTCCTGTATGCCAGCATACGCTCGATGGCGTAGTGGGTCTTGCCCGTGTTGGTCGGGCCTAGAACGGCCGCGATCCGTGCTCTCTGCGCCATGCGCCCCACTCGGTCCGTCCCTGATTACAGAGACACACCCTTTACCTTGCTTTCCAGCCGCTCGAGCGCGTTTTCAACGTCCTCGTCATGCGGCCTGAGCTCAAGTACCCGTTCATAGGCCCGATAGGCAAGCGCCTTATGGCCAACCTGTTCGTGGATCGCCCCTACACCGCGCAGCGCGCCGAAGTGGTCGGGGTTGAGCGCGAGAACGCGCTCCAGCGCGTCCATAGATTCGCCCAGCCGCTCCTCCTCGAAGTAGGCCAGCGCCAGCCCGTGCCAGCCTTCGGCGAACTCCGGCGCGTGATCTGTCAGCGCCCGGAAATGTTCGAGCGCCGCATCGAGATCCTCGACCTCAAGCGCGTCCCGGCCCCGCTTCAGCAGCAGGTCCATCGCCGGGGAGCCGGTCTTCGACCACTCCGTGATGATCTGGTTTTCCAGCCTCTGCGCCGCGGTCTCCGAGTCCGCGCCCTGAAGCTCCGACATGAGCTCGTCAAGGCGCTCATCCGCCGATGCCGCGAATGGTACGGAAATCATGACTGTGGCAAGAATTGCCGTGACGGTATTTTTGAATTCCATGTCACCCGTGCTCATAACCTGCCATGAGTGTAGCGCCCGTGCGCCGAATTTGAAGCGCACGATTTAGAGAGAAAGCACCAAGGAGTCTCTTATGAGCGAAGTTGTGACCAAGGCGGTGGCCGCCCTGCAGGAAAAGATGGCCGGCGAGTCCTTCGACGGCTCTGCGAAATTTGTCATCGAGGACGAAGGCAGCGTGATCATCGAGGGCGACACCGTCCGCGAGGGCGACGATGCCACCGATGTCACCCTGACCGCCGACCGCGACACGTTCGAGGCCATTCTTTCAGGCGACCTTAACCCGACTGCTGCATTCATGGGCGGCAAGCTCGCGGTCGATGGCGACATGTCGGCTGCAATGCGCCTTGCCGGAGTGCTTGCCTGATGTCTCTGACCCCCGCGCCTTTCTACGCAGATCTGTCCGAGGGTCCCGAAGGCTCGCGTGCCTTCTGGGTCGAGGCGCCGGATCTGCTGCGGTTGCGTATCGCGCATTTCCCGTCGCAGGGAACGCGGGGGACTGTCCTGCTCTTTCCGGGGCGGACCGAATACGTGGAGAAATACGGTCGCACCGCCGCGGCCCTTGCCGAGGCCGGGTATCACACGCTGGCCATCGACTGGCGCGGACAGGGGCTGGCCGACCGGATGCTGGAAGACCCGCGTACCGGCCACGTAGGCCTGTTCGAGGACTACCAGCACGACGTCGCGGCGATGAAGGCCATTGCCAAGGTGCTTGACCTGCCGCGTCCGCTGCACCTGATCGCTCATTCCATGGGCGGCTGCATCGGCCTGCGGTCGGTGATGGACGGGCTGCCGGTGGCCTCTGCCGTGTTCACCGGCCCGATGTGGGGCATCCGCATCGCCAACCCGGTCCGGCCCGCCGCCTGGGCGATCAGCCGGGTGTCGAAGTCCGTGGGTCTGGGCCACGTCTACGCGCCGGGCACGGGGGCCGACAGCTACGTCGCCTCGGCCGAGTTCGAGGACAACCTCCTGACACGCGACCCGGACATGTGGGACTACATGCGCCGCCAGGTGCTGGCCCATCCGGAGCTGCAACTGGGAGGCCCCTCCCTGCACTGGCTGCACGAGGCGCTGGCGGAGACGCGCTCGCTTGCGCGCCGCCCCTCGCCGCAACTGCCCTGCATCTGCTTCTGCGGATCGAACGAACGCATCGTCGACGTGGACCGCATCCGCACCCGCATGGCCAACTGGCCCGGCGGACGGCTGGACATGGTGCCCGCGGGCGAGCACGAGATCATGATGGAAGTCCCCTCCACCCGCGAGCGCGTGGTGTCGGAGATGGTCGCGCTTTTCGACAGCGCCGGCGAGGCACAGGCCCTCACCGCCTGAGTTCCCTGAAGAGGTTTCGCCGCGCTGGCGCGCGACGATCCGCGCGGCCTGCGGCCGCGCAGCGGGGCCCTGCCCCGCACCCCGAGGTATTTCCGCCAAGATGAAGGGCAGCCACTGAAGAGTGCGCGCCGTTGCCGCGAACTGGCCTGCGGTACTGGCTTCGGGATTGCGGCGGTTTAGATCTGCGGCATGACGGAGCCTGTCCTCACCTTCACCGACCGCGGGATCTACTGCCCTGCCGGGGATTTCTTCATCGATCCGTGGCGTCCGGTGGCGCGTGCGCTGATCACGCACGGGCATGCGGATCATGCGCGCCCGGGGCATGGATCGTACCTGGCCACCGAGGCGGCGCTGCCGGTCATGCGTCACCGCCTGGGCGAAATCAACGCGGAGGGGATCCGCTACGGCGAGGCGCGGCGCATCGGGGATGCCACCGTGTCCTTCCATCCTGCAGGGCATCTGCCCGGCTCGGCTCAGGTTCGGGTCGAGGTCGGGGGGCAGGTCTGGGTGGCATCCGGCGACTACAAGACCACGGACGATGGCTTCTGCGAGCCCTTCGAGCCTGTCCGCTGCCATGCCTTCATCACAGAGTGCACCTTCGGCCTGCCGGTGTTCACATGGGCCCCGCAGGCGGAGGTCGCCAGGGAAATCAACGCCTGGTGGCAGGCCTGCGCGGACGAGGGCAAGACGGCGCTGCTGGGCGCCTATTCGCTGGGGAAGGCGCAGCGGCTTCTGTCGCTGCTCGATCCGATCGGGCCGATCCTGACGCATGGGGCGGTGGAGGCGACGAACGAGGTGTTGCGCGGCCAGGGATATAGCCTGCCCGACACCACCCATGTCACGCCGGACCTCGACCTGAAGGCGTTGAAGACCCCGCTGGTGATCGCCCCGCCCTCGGCGCTTGGCGGGCAATGGGTGCGGCGCTTCAGGAATGCGTCCACGGGGTTTGCCTCCGGCTGGATGCGGCTGCGGGGCATCCGCCGCCGACGCGCCATGGACCGCGGATTCGTGCTCTCCGATCACGCCGACTGGCCGGGCCTGCAGGAGGCGATCAAGGCCACCGGCGCGGAAACCGTATTTGCGACGCATGGTTACACCGAGATCTTCGCACGCTGGCTGAGCGAGCAGGGCTATGACGCCCATGTCGTCCCGACCGAGTTCGGCGGCGAGGCGGACGAGGCGGAGTCCGCGGCATGAAACGCTTCACCCGGCTGTTCACCGCCCTCGACCAGACCACGAAAACATCCGTGAAAACAGACGCCTTGGCGGACTACTTCCGGCACGCACCGGACGAGGACAAGCTGTGGTGCATCGCGCTGTTCTCCGGCCGCCGCCCCAAGCGCGCGGTCAATGCCACAGAACTGCGCGGCCTTGCGGCAGAGCACGCCGGCATCCCCCTGTGGCTGTTCGAGGAAAGCTATCCAATCGTTGGCGATCTGGCAGAAACCATCGCGCTGGTCCTGCCGCCCCCGGAGCGGGACAGCGATTACTCGTTGAGCCATTGGATCAATGCGTTGCGGGACCTTAACCGTCTTCCGCTTGAAGAGCGCAAGCCGAAGATCGTCGCGGCCTGGGACCAGCTCGATACGCCGCAGCGGTTCCTGTTCACCAAGCTTCTGACCGGGGGCTTCAGGCTTGGCGTCAGCCGCAAGCTGATGACCCGCGCCCTCGCCCAGGCCACCGGGCAGGACGAGGCGGCGCTGGCGCTGAAGCTTATGGGAAGCTGGACGCCGGACACCAGGACCTTCCACGATCTTGTCGAACGCGACGACCCTGCCGCCGATGCCTCGCGCCCCTTTCCGTTCTACCTGGCCTACCAGCTGGAGGACCCACCCGAGGTGCTGGGGCCGCCGGAGGATTGGCAGGCGGAGTGGAAATGGGACGGCATACGCGGCCAGCTGATCCTGCGCGACGGGCAGCAACACCTGTGGTCGCGGGGCGAGGAGCTGCTGACCGACCGGTTCCCCGAGTTCGCGCGGGCGGCGGACTTCCTGCCTGACGGCTGTGTCTTCGACGGCGAGATTCTTGCATGGCGCGATGGCCCGCTGCCGTTTGCCACGCTGCAGCCCCGCATCACGCGCAAGACCGTGTCGAAGAAGCTCCTGAAGGACGCTCCGGTCACGCTTCTGGCCTATGATCTGCTGGAGCACGAGGGCCGCGACATCCGCGATCTGCCGCTGTCGGAACGGCGCGCACGGCTGAACGGCCTGCTGGCAAACCTGCCCCCTGACGCGCCCGTCCGCCTGTCGCCGGCCCTGCCCTTCGACGGCTGGGACACGCTGGCAGAGACCCGCAGCACGTCACGCGAACATCGCTCCGAAGGCCTGATGCTGAAGCGGCTGAACGCCCCTTACCTTTCCGGGCGCAAGAAGGGCGACTGGTGGAAGTGGAAGCTCGACCCGCTGACGGTCGACGCGGTGATGATCTATGCCCAACAAGGCCACGGGCGGCGCGCCAACCTGTTCACCGACTTCACCTTTGCCGTCTGGAAGGGCAACGAACTGGTGCCTTTCACAAAGGCCTACTCGGGCCTGACCGACAAGGAGTTCGACGAGATCACCCACTGGGTGCGCCGCAACACGCTGCAGCGTTTTGGCCCGGTCCGGCAGGTGCGCCCCGAACACGTCTTCGAGATCGCATTCGAAGGCATCCAGGCCAGTCCGCGCCACAAGTCCGGGATCGCCCTGCGGTTTCCGCGCATGGCCCGCTGGCGGCGCGACAAGCCGGTGGCGGAGGCGAACACGCTGGGCGACCTGCAGGAGATGCTGTCCGCCTACGGCTGAACCGGCGGAGCGGCGCCCATCAAGTGGCAAAAATCGTGCCGTTCCGGCCACATGCGGGGGCCGGAGGCATGCGGCGACCTTCCCTATGCCATCCACTCGTGGCTTTTATTCCTCGTCTCACTCAGGGGCTCATGATGCAGCGATTCCTCGGGCCCTCGGTCGCCCTTTCCCTGGCCGCTCCGCTGGCCACACAGGCGGCAGAGCCTGAACAAACGTCCTCGCTCGGTGGATTCAGCTACCACGGGACGCTGTCCATCGGCACGACGGACATGAAGCCCGGGCCGGGGATCGGCTTTGCGGATGTAACCTTCGGGGTGCCGCTGACGTCCCGCGCGCCGCTGACCTTCGAATTCGGCACCTACCTGTTCTCGCTCGACGGCAAGCGCCCGCACGAGACCTACGCCGCCTTCGCCTGGGACGGGCGGTACAAGCTGGGGGCGCTGCGCCCGGCCTATGACGCCGTGCTGCCGTCGGTGTTCGAGGACACGGCGCCCTTCCTTGCCTACAGCCGGGCCGAGTATACCCGCGCGTACAACACGGTCGAGGCAATGCGGCGCACGGCGGTCCCGTGGGGCCTGTCCGCCGAGGGCAGCGCCGGCGGTTTCGACTGGATCGTTTCCCTCCACGACGCGTCGAAAGGCGACTTCCGCTCCGCCTCCGCGGCGCTGACGTGGAACGGGGACAGCTACCGGCTGATGGCCGCCGTCGAAAGCGTCTGGACCAGCGAAAACGACCATGTCGCCACAAGCTCCAAGTTCGGCGGCACCTACCTGTTCGACCGGGGCGAAGTCGGGCTGGCGTACCTGCACCCGGAGGCCAACGAACGGCCCGACGCGGTGGCGTGGCACATGCGCGTGCCGCTTGCCGACCGGATCGGGATGGAGGCTATGGGCGAGTTCACCGAAGATGCGACCGACGATGCCTACGGGCTGGCCGTCGACTACAGCTTCAGGGAGTTCGGCAAGGTGACGATTGCAGCCACAGACGGGGCGCTCCACCCCGGGCTGCACGCCACCTACAGCCTGAAGTTCTGAGACCGTAAGGTCGCAGACGCGGCGCGCCCCGGAGGGACGCGCCGGATCCGTTCAGCCGCAGGTGGCCTCGAACGCAGCCTGGCCTTGGCCAATGCCCGTCACCGTGACGGTGCAGTTCTGGTCGCCGGAGGTTACATCGACACTTTCGCCCACGGCCACGCTCTGGGTGCTGACGCCGTTGACAGCGATCCGCGCCATGCCGTTCTCATCGTCCACGGACGACAGGAAGACGCGCACCGCCCCATCGGCAAGGCTGACGACGTTGCCGGGTTTCATGCCATTCTCGGGCGCCTCGCTTGCCGCCGCCTGCTGCTCTGCCTCTTCCTGCGCCGCGCCCTTGCAGTCCGAGCCCAGCGTCACGCCCTCATCCGTCAGCGCCATGACTGAAACTGCGCAGGTCTGCTCTCCGACGCTGGCCTCTTTCGTACCGCCGGCACCCAGCATCGATGGCTCCCCGTTGATCGACAGCCGGGCCGACCCGCTCTGCGCATCCAGCCTGGAAACGAACACCCGCAGCGCGCCGTCCGCGAAAATCGCGGTCTGACCCACGCCCATGGCCTCGCTCAGTTCCGCGGTATCGCTGGCGCTCATGGCCTCGGAGGAGGCATCCTCGCCCGATCCCGAGCCGCCACCGCCGCCCGCGGAGGCGACCGCGGAGGCTGCGATGAGCGCGCTTTCCTCGATCCCGCTCGAGATGTCGGCCAGCGCGGTCTTCATCGCCTCCGTCTGGCTTTTCGCCGTGTCGGAGATCTTGGTGCTCAGCGCCGTCTGCATCTCGTCCAGCTTCGCCGACATGCTCTCGGTCGAGGCGCGCACGCCCTCCGTCAGCGCCTCGGGGTCGACCTTGCTGTCGTTCACCGCCTGCTCCAGCGTGCCAAGCCGTTCCTCCAGCCGGGCCAAGGCCTCCTGCGTGCTGGTGGCCGCCTCGGCGGAGGCTTCCTGTGCCGGGGTCAGCGACTGGCCGATCGCCTCTGCCATCCTGCTTTCGCTCACCGCCCCGCCCACGGCGACGCCCGCCAGCAGACCGATGATTACGCCACCTGCGCCAAAGACCACGTGTTTGTTAGACATGCTGAAATTCCTCCCATGAATATCGCGTGCCCCGGTTTGATTCCCCGGGTGTCCCTTTTCAGTTTAGGGCGATCCTGCCGCGCGTCTCCAATCCTTTCGGCTATGCCCCTCGCCCAAATATCCGGCACCTCGCCTTGCCTTCCCCGTGATGCGGCACCTATGTCTTGCTCAAATGGCAAACAGAGGTACCCCTATGCGCATGACCGCCCCCCGTCCCGTCTTCGATGCCAATGCCAGTGCAGGCGGCAAGGACCTGGGCCCGCTGCCAGAGTGGGACCTGACCGATCTCTACCCCGCCCCCGACGCGCCGGAACTCAAACGCGATCTCGACTGGCTGGAGGACGCCTGCCGCAGCTTCGCCACCGATTACGAGGGCAAGCTGGCCTCGCTGGACGCGAAGGGGTTCCTCGACGCGATCCACCGGCACGAAAGGATCGAGGCCATCGCCGGACGGATCATGTCCTTCGCCGGCCTGCGTTACTACCAGATGACCGTCGACCCGGAGCGCGCCAAGTTCCTGTCCGACATGCAGGAGAAGATCACCGTCTACACGACGCCGCTGGTGTTCTTCACGCTGGAACTGAACCGGCTGGAGGATGACTTCTTCGACAGCCGCTACGCCGAAAACGCGGACCTCGCGCGCTACAAGCCCGCCATCCGCCGCATCCGCGCGATGAAGCCCTACCAACTGTCGGACGAGATGGAGAAATTCCTGCACGACATGGGCGTGGTCGGCGACGCGTGGGAACGTCTCTTCGACGAGACCATCGCCGGGCTCACCTTCACCATCGACAGTGAAGAGCAGAACATCGAGTCGACCCTGAACCACCTGACCGATCAGGACCGCTCCAAGCGCGAGGCCGCCGCCCGCGAACTGGCCCGCGTCTTCGGCGCCAACATCAGGACCTTCGCCCGTGTCCACAACACGCAGACCAAGGAGAAGGAGGTCATGGACCGCTGGCGCGGGATGCCCACCGCCCAGACCGGCCGTCACCTGTCCAACGATGTCGAGCCGGAGGTTGTCGAGGCCCTGCGCAATGCCGTGGTCGCCGCCTATCCCCGCCTCAGCCACCGCTACTACGAGCTGAAGCGCAAGTGGCTCGGCCTGGACCGCATGGAGGTCTGGGACCGCAACGCGCCGCTGCCGATGGAAACCGACCGCATCGTCAAATGGCCCGAAGCGCGCAGCATGGTCATGGACGCCTACACCGCCTTCGACCCCCGCATGGGCGAGATCGCGACCCCCTTCTTCGAAAAGGGCTGGATCGACGCGGCGGTGAAACCCGGTAAGGCCCCCGGCGCCTTCGCCCACCCCACCGTGACGGACGCGCACCCCTACGTTCTGCTGAACTACCTCGGCAAGCCGCGCGACGTGATGACGCTAGCGCACGAACTGGGCCACGGCGTGCACCAGGTTCTGGCGGCTGACCAAGGCGAGATGCTGGCCTCCACCCCGCTCACGCTGGCTGAAACGGCGTCGGTGTTCGGCGAGATGCTGACCTTCCGCAAGATGCTGGAAAACGCCAAGGATCAGAAGGAACGCAAGGTCCTGCTGGCCGGCAAGGTCGAGGACATGATCAACACGGTCGTGCGCCAGATCGCCTTCTACGACTTCGAGTGCAAGCTGCACGAGGCCCGTCGCGGCGGCGAACTGACCCCGGACGACATCAACGCGCTCTGGATGTCGGTGCAGGCGGAATCGCTGGGCGAGGCCTTCGACTTCATGGAAGGCTACGAGACCTTCTGGGCCTATATCCCGCACTTCGTGCACTCGCCCTTCTACGTCTACGCCTATGCCTTCGGCGACGGCCTCGTGAATGCACTCTACGCCGCTTACGAGGAGCAGCCGGAGGGTTTCCAGGACAAGTATTTCGACATGCTGAAAGCCGGCGGATCGAAGCACCACAAGGAGCTCTTGGCGCCCTTCGGCCTCGATGCCACGGACCCGGCGTTCTGGGACAAGGGCCTGTCGATGATCGAAGGCTTCATCGACGAACTGGAAGCCATGGAAGAATGAGCGGCGAGGACGCGCCCGGGGCCGGTTACACACTCGGGCGCGTCCTCGACCACGTTGCGCTGCGGGTCGCGGACTATCCCGCCTCGCGGCGCTTCTACATGGCGATCTTCGCGGCACTGGGGCTGTCGGCTCACGTCCACGAAGGTCCCGACGGCCTCGACATCGACGAACTCTACATCGGCCCTGCCCGTCAGGGTGGTCCGGTCACAAGGGGCCTGCACCTGTGCCTGCAGGCCAAAAACCGTGCGGAGGTTCAGGCAGCGCACGCACAAGGGGTTTCCGCCGGTGGTCTCGACAACGGGGCGCCCGGTCTCCGGGACTATCACCCGGGCTACTACGCCGCCTTTCTGCTGGACCCCGACGGCAACAATATCGAGATTAAGGTGGATGAGCGGGTCACATCCCGATCCGCTCCGTCCATAGAGGTCGCGACCGGCTGAAAGCCTTCACTTCAACTGCGAATCCTTGGATCCGCGGCGATTGATGCCCGCGCGCTTGACGTCGCGCCCCTGACGCTCCGCCGCACAATCCACGCACAGCTTCACACCCGGAAGGGCCACACGCCGCTTCTCGGGGATCTCCTCACCGCACTCCGCGCATTCCTTCAGGCTCTCGCCGATCGGCGCGCGACGCAGCTTCATGCGCTCCAGCTCTTCCTGGATCGTCGCTTCCATCTGCTCGTTTTCCGCGCCATCGCGGCTCCATCCGCCCGCCATCGTGCACCTCCGTCCGGATTTCGGCCCTGAGACGACAATTGCAGCACGTCTCGGCGATATAACGCAAGCGTCACGAAGCCGGTTGCCTTCTCACACCCCGACGACACAGGGCGCTCACAGGAAAACTTGAAACCGGATCGGTCCGGCGCACGTATCTCTCACGAAACCGCACCTGCAGGAGCGCCCCGATGATCCGCACCGCCACCCTCCTCCTGAGCCTGCTGGCAACGCCGCTCGCGGCGGCCAGCTTCACCTTCAACAGCATCGACGGCGGGACGCTCGACCTCGACGACTGGAAGGGCCAGCCGGTCCTCGTCGTCAACACCGCCTCGCGCTGCGGCTTCACCCCGCAATACGAGGGCCTGCAGACTCTTTACGACCGGCACAAGGAAGACGGCCTTGTCGTCCTCGCCGTGCCCTCAGACGACTTCCGCCAGGAACTGGCAACCGCCGAAGCGGTGGCGGATTTCTGTGCCGTGAACTTCGGACTGACCCTGCCGATGACCGACATCACCCATGTGCGCGGCGCGGATGCACACCCGTTCTACCAGTGGGTCCGCCAGCAGAGCGGGTTCGAGCCGTCGTGGAACTTCAACAAGGTGCTCATCGGTCCCGATGGGGCGGTGGTTGCCACCTTCGGGTCGACGGCCAAGCCGCTGTCGAAACCGATCACCTCCGCGATCCAGCCCTACCTGAAATGAAAAAGGGTGCCCCACCGGGGCACCCACTGCATGATTTTGGGCGTCTGAGGACAGATCAGTCCCGAAGCAGGGCGTAGATCTCGTCCTTCAGAATGGCCCGCTCCTTGCGGAGCTGGTCTTCGGCCAGTTGCTCCATCGGTTCGACGTTGGTGGCCGCGCGATGCACGCGGCGGTTCACGTCGTGGTACTGCTCTGCCAGACGGGCGAAATGCGCATCGCTGGACTTCAGTTCATGCAGCTTCGCGGCGAATTCCGGGAATTCTTCTGAAAGCTCGTGGGGCGTATGGGACATTTGCGTCTCCTGTGTCTCTTGCGTCCGACCAGACACTAGAGCCGCACCGCGTCACCGACCTTGATGCGCATCAAGTCTGCATGTATTTCGGGCTCATCGCCTGGCGCGTCGCCACCCGGCCTTGCGCGCCTCGTCCTCCGAACAGAACCACCGCTCCCCGCGCGCCTCGCTGATGACGGTCGCGTCATAGTCGCGCTGGCCGGGGACGTGATAGATCATGGTCCCGCCCGAGCTGCTGATGTTGCCCTTGATCCGGCAGCCCTCCGGCACCTCCTGCCCCAAGGCCGCGGTCTTTGCACGGGCGTCGCGTTGCACCGCCCGGAAACGGGCCGGGCGCTCGAAGGCCATGCCATGCAGGCCGCGCCCCGCATCGCGCGCAGAGGATTCGTCGGTCAGGTAATCCTGCGAGTACTTGGCATAGGCCAGCGCCAGCCCTTCCGCCACGAGGTGTTGCCCGACATCTTCGCCGCCGACGAAACACTTCGCCACGACGCGGCCATAGCGGTCGATGTCCACCTCGGCGCAGCGCGCGTCCGCGCCGTCGTAAACCGACCTGACCTTATCGGACACCCAGGCCCCGCAGGGCCACGGGCTGACACCCCGGGCGCCGCACATCTGCGTGCTTTCCGGTGTGTCGATCCCGTGAAGCCGGACCCGCGTCTCGCCGATCGCAAAGGTGTCGCCGTCGATCACGCGCACCTTTCCGGCGACCTCCGCATGGGCAGGCATCGCAAGGCAAAACAGGACGGCGAGGAACGGTCTGAACATGCCTGCAAACATCGGAACGGCGCAGGCCAAGTCAATAACCTGTGTTAAAGAATGATTAACGCGTGGGAGAAATTATTACCAAATGTCGCCTGAACGTCCGGTGTGGGCGCCTGTGCCCCGGGCATCAATACGGCCCCGCCAAAGGCGCGCAGTCCGACCCTCAGACGCACCGCCCGGTGGCTCGCATCGCGGTACTCCGCGGGCGCGTCCAGCGTCGCAAAGCCCAGACCGCTGCGCAGGATCGCCGCACCGAGGTCATCTCGACCGTCAAGGCAAAACGCCGTGAATTCCGCCCCGTCCTGCGCGAAATGCCCGAGACACGACAGCAAACGCCCATCATAGCGCGCTTTCAGCTCTCCCACGGCCCACCGCCCGCAGGCGAAACCCTCGCCGCAATAGAGATCCTCGTTTACGCTTTCGAGGCCGCGCAGACGAACGACAGTATCGCCCACCACGATCCGCGCGCCATCCAGAACCCGAGCGGGCCCGCTCACCACTGTGCCTCCGGCAAGGACGGACCCCGGCACGGCAAGCGCCATAACGGGGACAATGATCTTCAGCATTCTTAACATTGCATTAACGTGCGACGCAGCGGCCGCACGTTCAACGCGTTTCTGAAGTCTTCGTTAACGCTGCTGCGTCTGCCATTCGGGGTGAATCCACGGCGTCGCAGCCTCTGGCGGAAGCCGCCTGCCCAGCATGTGATCGGCGATCTTCTCGCCCGTCATGATCGACGGCGCATTGAGGTTGCCGTTGGTGATGCGCGGGAAGATCGAACTGTCCGCCACGCGCAACCCCTCCACCCCGATCACCCTTCCCTCCGGATCGACCACGGCATCGCGGTCGTCGGTACGCCCCATCCTGCAGGTGCCGCAGGGGTGATACGCGCTCTCCACGTGGTCGCGGATTACATCGTCCAGCTCGTCGTCGGTCTGAGCGTCGGCGCCCGGCTGAAGCTCGACACCGCGGAAGGGCGCAAAGGCCTCCTGCGCAAAAATCTCCCGGGTCAGCCGGATCGCGGTGCGGAAATCCTCCCAGTCCTCCGGGCAACTCATGTAGTTGAACAGGATCTTGGGCGCCTCGCCGGGATCGGCAGAGCGCAGCGTCACCGCCCCGCGCGACGGCGACCGCATCGGCCCGGTGTGGGCCTGGAACCCGTGACCCTCCGGCGCGACGGCGCCATCGTAACGCACGGCGATCGGCAGGAAATGGTACTGGATGTCGGGATATTGCACCCCGGCGCGCGAGCGGATGAACCCCGCGCTTTCGAACTGGTTGGACGCGCCGGGCCCGCTCCGGCCGAACAGCCATTGCGCCCCGACCCAGGCCTTGCCCCAGAGGTTCCAGTACTTGGCCAGCGACACCGGCTGGGTGGAGGTCATCTGGACATAAAGCTCGAGGTGATCCTGAAGGTTGCGCCCGACACCGGGCCGGTCGGCGCGCACCTCGATACCATGTTCGGACAGGTGCGCCGCGGGGCCGATCCCGGACAGCATGAGCAGCTTGGGCGAATTGATCGCACTGGCGGAAAGCACCACCTCGCGCCGCGCGCGGATCACCTCGGTCGCGCCGCCGCGCGAGATCTCGACACCCGTGGCGCGCCCGTCTTCGAAGACCACGCGTTGGGCCAGTCCGCGCACGATCTCGGCCCCCATCGCCTTTGCGGGCCGCAGGTAGGCCTTGGCCGCGGACCAGCGCTCTCCCTGCCAGACGGTCATGTCGAAGGCGCCAAAGCCTTCCTGCTGTGCGCCGTTGTAGTCGCCGGTCACGGGATATCCCGCCTGCCGTCCGGCCTCGACAAAGGCCTGCACCAGCGGGTTGTCCCGCCGCCCGCGCGTGACATGCAGCGGCCCGCCGGAACCGCGCAGCGACGGGTCGCCGCCATGGCCGCCGTGGTGCCAGTCTTCCATGCGCCGGAAGTAGGGCAACACGTCGGAATAGCCCCAGCCGTCGGCGCCCTGCTCGGCCCAGTGTTCATAGTCCAGCGCGTGGCCGCGCACGTAGATCATGCCGTTGATGGAGGACGATCCGCCCAGCACCTTGCCGCGCGGACAGGCCATCCGGCGCCCGCCGAGGTGCGGCTCCGGCTCGGTCCGGAAACCCCAGTCGTAGCGCTTCATGTTCATCGGGTAGCTGAGCGCGCCGGGCATGTTGATGAACGGCCCCCAGTCAGAGCCGCCATGCTCGATCACGATGACCGAATGCCCGGCTTCCACCAGCCGGTAGGTCAGCGCGCAGCCTGCCGATCCAGCACCCACCACGACATAATCCGCCAACATGTCCGTCTTCCTTCAAGGCTTGCAGGCTGTCGCCCGGCAAGGCCGGATACCTCCGGCGGGGATGTGTTCAGTCCAGAAAACTGGCGCCGCCGGACGAGGCCGCCGGTGCCGCGAGGTCGTACCGGAAACTCACCGGCGAATTGGTCTTGCGCCCGTCCGGATTGGGACCGGAACCGGCTCCGTCAGGAAGCCGGACGAAAAGGACAGGTTACGGGTCATCAGCCGCGTCCTTCGGACGGTCCGTGCATCAGGGCGTGCGCCGCGCGGATCACCTCGTCCGCCGCGCCGCCGATGCCTCGACCGGACAACGCCGCGCGCAGGTAGACACCGTCGATCAGCGCGCCGATCTGCT
The DNA here is from genome assembly GCF_030126985.1 of Sagittula sp. MA-2. Lineage (GTDB taxonomy): Bacteria > Pseudomonadota > Alphaproteobacteria > Rhodobacterales > Rhodobacteraceae > Sagittula. The sequence goes on from NZ_CP126145.1 coordinate 2,986,004, forward strand.
CGGCCACCAGCTCCGGCTCCTTGCAGCGGCCGCGCAAGGCGTGCCGCAGGTTCGAACGGAGCCGCGCGTGATAGACCGACAGCAGGCGCCGCGCGCCCGGTTCGCTCTGCGCCATGCCGTAGAAGCTGAGCCACGCCGAAATCGTGGGCCGCTCGAAGCAGCTTTCGGCAAAGTTCGCCTCGATCAGCGCTTCGAGTCGCCTGCCCTTGCGCGCGGTGGCCAGGGCAGCGCGCACTTCGGCGCCGTATTCGGAAAGGATATGACGCATGGCGGCGAGGAAGATATCCGTCTTGCCGCCGAAATAGTGGTGCGCCAGGGCGGTGGACATGCCGGCGCGTTTGGCGATCTGCCCGACCGTCACGTCGAGCGACCCCTTGGCCCCGATCTCAGCGACCGTGGCTGCCACCAGCGCCCTGCGCCGTATCGGTTCCTGTCCCAGCTTTGGCATGGGTCAGGGTTTGCCTTTTGTTGACTGATGAGTCAATCAAGAAGCGTTGTCTGGGACGCATGGCTAATAACCAAGTCAGGCCAATCGCCGGGTCCCGGGCATCATCAGCGAGGTCCATCCAAACCGCCAAGGCGGATCGCATGGGTCCATGTGTCCGCACTTCGGGGAACGGTGCGCCGCCACAGGCCTGCTGACCTGCTCAGCCCCGGTTCCGTCGGTCCCTGTCTCAGAGGGCAAGCGTTCCCAGCACGCGGTTCTGCGGCAGGCGCGACACCTCAACGCCGACATCCGTGCGGCGGAGGTTGTAGCCGTAGCCCTTCATCCGGAACCGCCATTCCGCATCGGACAGGGCCTTGCCCCGTTCGCGCAGCAGGAAGGCCTCGATCTCGGCCATGTTCTCGGTCAACTTGTTCTCTGCAAACATATCACTCTCTCCTGTAGCAAGCTTTCGCTACGTCAAGTGTTGCTCACGTATTGCGGCGCGAATGCGTCCACCGCGGGGATTTTTCGCGTTCTCGCAACAAAGGTCCGCTGACTACAGCTTCGTTTCCGAAACGACCGGTGTGATGCGCCGCTTCAGCACCGCCTCCCGCCAAGTGATGAAGATCACGGCCGCCATGATGACCGACCCGCCCGCGACCACCCACAGGTCGACCGGCTCCGCGAAGAACATCGCGCCGATCAGCACCGACCAGACAAGCTGGAGGAAGGTGACCGGCTGCGTCACCGTCACGGGGGCCGCCACGAAGGCCAGGGTCATGGCGTAGTGACCGCCCGTGGCGAAACAGGCCACGCCGAACAGCAGGGCCAGCTCGGTCCAGGTGGGCCAGACCCAGACAGAGAGCGCCATGGGCGCCAGCCCGACCGTCACGGTCAGCGACATCATGATGACCACGACCGAGGGGCGCACCTCGCTCGACAGGATCTTGGCCAGCAGGTAGGAGCCGCCGAACACCAGCGCCGTGACCAGCATGGCGTAGTGCCCGGGATCGAGTTCGCGGAACCCGGGCCGCAGGATCAGCATGGCCCCCACGAGGGCAGCGACGATTGCGCCAACACGCCGGACCGCAAGCCGCTCGCCCAGGAAAAACACCGCCAGCACGGTCACGTAGACCGGGTTTAGGTAGTTCATCGCCGTGACCTCGGCGAGCGGGATGCGTGTCATGGCATAGAACCAGAGCGCCACGCCGACCGTGTGCATGCCGCCCCGAAGCAGGAACAGGCCCCACAGTTTGCGCGTGAATGTCGCCTGATGCAGATCCCGCCACATCGGCGCAAGAAAGACGAGGCCAAGCAGGAAGCGCAGGAAGGCAGCCTCCACCGCCGGAATCCGGTCGCCCAGGGCCTTCACCAACGCAGTCACACCAACGAAGCACAGCCCCGTGACAACCATCCAGAAGATGCCCACACCGGGCCGTGCCGCCTGTTCCATGCCGACAACATGTTTCTCGGGGAAGGGATTGTCCATGCCTGACGCAAGGGCTTTCCGACGGAGGCGGCGAGGCGTTGCACAGGACCCTCGCCCCGCTCCCCAGCGGGCCAGCGCGGAGAAACTCCGTCGGGCCGCGGCCCGCCTCCCCGCTCAGCCCATCAGCAGCGACACCGCGATAATGAGCATGGTCGTGCCCACCACCAGGTCGAGGATCCGCCAGGCGGAGGGCCGGGCGAACCACGGCGCAAGGCTGCGCGCGCCATAGCCCAGTCCGAAGAAGAAGACGAAGCTGGCCACCATCGCCCCCGCCGCAAACGCCACCCGGTCCGCGTATTGCGCCGAGACCGACCCCACCAGCACCACCGTGTCGAGGTAGACATGCGGATTGAGCCAGGTGAAGGCGAGACAGGCCAGGACCGCAGCCTTCAGGCTCTGCGCGCCCTCGCCCGCACGAAGCGCCGCACCGCCCCGCCATGCGGACAGCAAAGTCCGGATGCCGTACCACGTCAGGAAGAGCGCCCCGAAGACCCGCATGCCCCATTCCAGCCCGGGCACGGCCCTTGCCAGCGCCCCGAACCCCAGCACACCCGCGGCGATCAGCACCGCGTCGGACAGCGCGCAGACCAGCACCACCGGCAGCACATGCGCCCCGCGCAGCCCCTGCCGCAGGACAAAGGCATTCTGCGCGCCAATCGCGAGGATCAGGGAAAATCCAAGGGCAAAGCCCGCCAATGCCGCATCCATCCGGACCTCCTTCGGTTCGTCCACGGACTACCGCGGGTTGCCGCTGCAGGCGAATTAATCCAGTTTTATCTGATGAAGCATTGCTAATCAGAGGCCCAATGTACGACCCGGCGCAACTCTCGGCACTCGAAGCGGTCCTGCGGCTTGGCGCGTTCGAGGCCGCCGCCGCCGAACTCAACGTCACGCCATCGGCGATTTCCCAACGTATCCGGGCGCTTGAGGATCGCGTCGGCGCGCCGCTCGTCCTGCGGCAATCCCCCGCCAGCGCGACGGAGACGGGCGCACGGCTTGCGCGTCATGCCCGCGAATGCGCCCTGCTGGACGCCGCGCTGGCCCGGGACCTCGGGCGCGCGGCGCAGGCGCGGCTGCGCATCGCGTTGAACGCCGACAGCCTCGACACCTGGGCTATTCCCGCGCTGGCGCGCACCGATTTCCTCTACGACATTGCCATCGAGGACGAATCCGTCTCGGACCGGCGCCTCAGGGACGGCGACGTGACCGCCGCCATCACCGCCCGCGCGCAGCCGGTGCAGGGCTGCGATGCGGTTCCGCTGGGTGTCACGCGCTACATCGCCACCTGCTCGCCCGCCTTCCGCGACCGGCATTTCGCCGATGGGCTGACAGAGGACGCACTGACCACGGCGCCGATGCTCGACTATTCCGGCAAGGACGTGCTGCAACGGCGCTGGCTGGCAGACCTCAACGGCCGCCCGCTGTCGCCGCCGACGCATCACCTGCCCTCTACCCACGGCTTCGTGGAGGCGGCGCGCTGCGGCCTTGGCTGGGGTCTCAACCCTCTGCCGCTGGTGGCGGCCCTGCTGGAGAGCGGCGAACTGGTCGCCATGGCGCCCGACCGTCCGCGCGACGTGCCGCTTTACTGGCAGGTGCGCAGCATCACCGCACCGGCGATCCGCCCCCTGACACGGGCGCTGCGCCGTGCGGCGGGCGAGGCGCTGTTGCCCATGCCCTGAAACGACAGACGCGCGCAGGATGACCTGCGCGCGCGGTAGTCATTGCACGAGCCCCGAAGGAAGGAATCAGGCGTCGAGCTGTTCCATGACCTCGTCGGAGGCCTCGAAGTTGGTGGTGACGCGCTGGACGTCGTCGTCCTCTTCCAGCGCATCGACCAGCTTCATCAGAGAGTTCATGCCGTCGAGGTCGAGCTCGGTGGTGGTCGTCGGCTTCCACACCAGCTTCGTCGACTCGGATTCGCCAAGGGCGGTTTCCAGTGCGCTGGCCACGTCGTTCAGGTCGGTGTCGGCGCAGTAGATCACGTGCCCGTCCTCGGACGATTCCACGTCTTCCGCCCCGGCCTCGATCGCCGCCATCATGACGTCGTCCGCATCGCCGGCAGAGGCCGGGTAGACGATCTCGCCCTTGCGCTCGAACATGAACCCGACAGAGCCGGTCTCGCCCAGGTTGCCGCCGTTCTTCGAGAACAGCGACCGCACGTTCGATGCAGTGCGGTTGCGGTTGTCGGTCATCGTCTCGACGATCACCGCCACGCCGTTCGGGCCGTAGCCCTCGTAGCGGATTTCCTCGTAATCCTCGGCATCGCCGCCCACCGCCTTCTTGATCGCGCGCTCGATGTTGTCCTTGGGCATGGACTGCCCGCGGGCTTCCTTCACCGCCAGACGCAGGCGCGGGTTCTTGTCCGGGTCCGGATCACCCATCTTTGCGGCGATGGTGATCTCCTTGGAGAGCTTGGAAAAGACCTTGGCCCGCAGCTTGTCCTGACGGCCCTTGCGGTGCTGGATGTTTGCCCATTTGGAATGGCCGGCCATGATTGTGCCTCTCGTTCCCGACTGTTCGAAATTCGCGCCTCTATAAGCCATGCCCGGCGCCTTGCCAAGGACGGCCATTGCGCCCGGTGACGCCCGCGCTTAAGCCACATAACATGGCCCGATTCCTCCTTCTCCAGCTGCGCCCGGAAACCGAAGCCAGCGACGACGAATACCACGCCTTCCTCGACAAGGGCGGCCTTGAGGAGGCCCGGGTGCACCGCATCCGCCTCGACCGTGAGGATCTGCCCGATGACCTCGACCCGGCGGATTATGCCGGCGTGATCGTCGGCGGCGGGCCGGGCTGCGTGTCCGACGCACCCAAGGACAAGGACCCGGTGGAGGCGCGCATCGAAGCCGCCTGCCTCTCGCTCATGCCGAAGATCACTGGCGCCGACATTCCCTTCATGGGCTGCTGCTACGGGATCGGCATCCTCGCCCATCACTTGGGCGCCGAAGTCTCCAAGGCCCGGTTCGGAGAGGCGGTTGGCGCTGTGACCTGCCACCTGACGGACGACGGCCGCCTCGATCCGCTGACCGGCGCCCTGCCCGCGCAGTTCGATGCCTTCGTCGGCCACAAGGAGGCGGTGCAGCACCTGCCGAAGGGCGCCGTGCACCTCCTGTCCTCAGGCCCCTGCCCCTACCAGATGATCCGCTTCGGGCAGAACGTCTATGCCACGCAGTTCCACCCGGAGGCGGACGCCGAAGGGTTCGAGACGCGCATCCGCATCTACCGGCACAAGGGCTATTTCGCCCCGGAGCAGGCGGACGACCTGATCGCCATGTGCCGCGAGGCGGACGTGACCCAGCCGGAACGCCTGCTGCAGGCCTTCGTCAGCCGCTACGCCTGACGCGCCTCAGAGCGTCCAGAACATCGGAATGAACAGCGCCGCCAGCGCCCCGAGCCCGAGGTTCAGCGGCAGGCCCACGCGGATGAAGTCGGTGAACTTGTAGCCGCCCGGACCGTAGACCAGCGTGTTGGTCTGGTAACCGATGGGCGTCGCGAAGCTGAGGCTGGCCGCGATCATCACCGCCACCACCAGCGGACGCGGATCGACCCCGATGGCGGTGCCCAGCGTCACGGCGATGGGCGTCATCACCACCGCAACCGCATTGTTGGACACGCTTTCCGTCAGCAGGCTGGTCATCAGATAGACCGCCCAGACCACGGCCCACGCCGGAAGCTGCTCGACGTAGGGCGCGACGGCTCCGACGATCATCCGGACTGCCCCGGAATGCTCCAGCGCCGCGCCGACCGCCAGCATGGCAAAGATCAGCGCCAGAAGCTGGCCTTCCACGTAGGAAAACGCCTCGTCCGCGTCGATGCAGCGGCTCAGCAGGACCAGCGCCACCGCCAGCACCGCCAGCGCAAGGATCGGCGCAAGGCCGAAGGCCGCCAGCACCACGATGCCGGTCAGGGCCACCAGCGCGATGGGGGCATGGCCGCGCCGGAACGCGCGCGCCGACGGATGCGCCACGTCAACGAGCCCCATCTCGTCCGCCAGCCGCTTGATGTCTTCCGCGCTACCTTCCAGTAGCAGCGTGTCGCCGACGCGCACCACCAGTTCGTCGAGCTGCCGCCCGATGTTCTGGTTCCGCCGGTGCACCGCCAACGGGTAGACCCCGAACCGGCGGCGCAGGCGCAGACCGCCCAGCGAACGCCCGACCATCTTGCACCCGGGCGAAATCAGCACCTCGACCGTGGTCGTCTCCTTGGCAGAGACCTGGTCCAGCCGCTTCAGCGACTTGTTGCTCTGAAGCGACAGAAGCTCGGCCATGGGGGTGCGCAGGACGACGCGGTCGCCGACCTCCAGCAACACGCCGTCGAGGTTGCGGCGCAGCGATTCGTCGCCGCGGATCACGTCGACCAGCCGGACGCCTTCGCGCTTGAACAGCTGCACACCCAGCACTTCGCGGCCGATGAGGTTGCTGTCGGGCGGAATGACCGCCTCGGTGAAGAACTTCATGCGCGAGCGGTCCGACAGCATCCCCGCCATGCTCATCCGGTCGGGCAGCAGCAGCGGCGCGACGAAGAACAGGTAGAGCATGCCCGCCGCGACAAGGATCAGCGCCAGCGGCGTCACCTCGAAGATGGTGAAGGGCTCCAGCCCCTGCGACCGCGCCACACCGTCCACCAGAAGGTTGGTCGAGGTTCCGATCAGCGTCAGCGTGCCGCCCATCATGGCGGCATAACTCAGCGGGATCAGCAGCTTGGAGGGGGCGATGTCCATGACCTTGGCGATCTGGACGAAGACCGGCAGCATGACCACCACCACCGGCGTATTGTTCATCACCGCCGAGGCCAGCACCACCACCCCGAGGATGGCCGCCATCGCCTGTTTCGGCCGCTTGGCCACCTGCGCCTGCGCATAACCCGTGAAGGCATCGAGCGCCCCGGTGCGCACCAGCGCCCCCATGACGACGAACATCGCGGCGATGGTCCAGGGCGCGGGGTTCGACAGGACGCTCAGCGCCGCGTCATAGGGCAGCGCGCCCAGCAACAGCAGCGCCGCGACACCGCCGATGGCCGTAACCTCGGTCGGGTACGTCTCGCGCACGAAGAGCACGAACATCGCCACGACGACCGCGAGGGTCGCCCAGGCCTGCGCCTCCTGACTCAACTCGATCCACTGCATCGCCGGCCCCTTGCTCTTGTGTCAGCCGATCCTCAACCCGTGGCATTTTGACGGAGCGTCACGTCGGGTACAAGCGTCTTGGGGCGTGGCTGCACAAGAGCCATGCCCAGAAGCATCACCGCAAGTGCGGCCCAGAACCAGCCGGAATAGCCCTCTCCGAGGAAGAGCATGGCCCAGGTCACCCCGAAGAGCGTGACAAGATAACTCACCTGCGCGGCAAAGACACTGCCTGCCAAACCGACAAGTGCCACGTAACCGGTGTAGGCGCCCGCGTGCAGGAGGGTGCTGGCCAGCAGTGCGCGGTCCGGCGCCCCTAGCGGCCAGGGCGGCGAAATGAACTGGCCGGTCCCCAGCGCCAGCGGCAGGGAGATCGCCGCGCCGATCAGCGACGCGCCCGCCAGCACCTGCACCGGGTCCAGCCCGGCGGTGCCCCAGCGCGCCACGATGTTCGCCTCGAAGGCGTAGCAGACCGACGACACCAGCGCGACCGCCACCCAGAACACCGATACGTCGCCCCTCAGCCCGCCCTCCGGCAGGACGAGGAGCGCCACCCCGGTCAGTCCCAGCACGAGCCCCAAAAGCCGGACCGGGCGAAAGCTGTCCTGCCCCAGCGCCAGCGCGATCGGCAGGGAGATCATCGGCACCGAACTCAGGAGCATGGAAACCACGCCCGACGGCAGATGCGCGATGGCCTGATAGCTGGCGATGCCCGGCACGACAGAGCCCACCACCGCGATGACCGCGCAGGTCAGCCACTGGCGCCGCGTCAGCCACAGGCGCCGCCCCCGCAAAAGCGTGATGACCGCCAGCAACAGCCCGGTCAGCAAGGTCTGCCAGAAGATCAGGCCGAAATGGCGATAGCCCTCGGAGACGGCGATCTTGGACAGCGGTTGTGTCCCGCCCCACGCCGCGCCGATGGCCACAAGCGCGAGAAACGGCCCGAGGCGCGCCAGAACCGGAAGAGGCAAGGAGCGCGCCGTCACCAACCTACGGACCCGACTGCGCCAGCCGCCCGCCCTGGCGCACCATGGTGACGGAGACGGCCTTGCCGGTGCGGTCGTCGGTCTCCACGAAGAGGCCGGACAGCGTGGCCTCGCCGCTTGCGGGCTCGAACCGGCCCTTGGCCATGCCGTTGACGAAGCGGCGGAGCGGCTCTGCCGGCTCCATCCCGATGACGGAGTTGTAATCGCCGCACATCCCCGCATCCGCCATGAAGGCCGTGCCCCCCGGCAGGATCTGGGCGTCGCCGGTGGGCACATGGGTGTGTGTGCCGACGACGATGCTGGCGCGGCCGTCGCAGAAATGGCCCATGCCCATCTTCTCGGACGTGGCCTCGCAATGCATGTCGACGAGGATCGCCTGCGCCTGCCCGCCGAGCGGATGGCGCTTGAGCACATCGTCCACCGCACCGAAGGGCGAATCGTAGCTGCGTGACATGAAGACCTGTCCGAGCGCCTGCACCACCAGGATCTTGCGCCCGCGCGCATCCTTGTACAACGCGGCCCCCCGCCCCGGGGCCACCCGGGCAAAGTTCAGCGGCCGCACGATGCGCGTCTCGCCTTCGATGTGGGTCAGCATCTCCTTCTGGTCGAAGGCATGATCCCCCAGCGTGATGACATCCGCACCCGCCTCGAAGATCGCGTTGGCATGGGCGGCGTTCAGCCCCGCCCCGTTGGTCGCGTTCTCGGCGTTGACCACGACGAAGTCGATCCGCCAGTCCTTTCGCAGGCCCGGAAGCCGGTCCACGATCCCCTGCCGCCCGGCGCGGCCCATCACATCGCCCAAAAAGAGTATTCGCATGGGCAAAAGCCGTAAGACGCCGTGCCCGGAAAGTTAAGCCCCGAAATGCGCAAAGGCAGGCGGCGCAAAGCCCCGCCCTACGACGGTCGCAAATTTCGGGCAGGTGAGGCGCATGATCGGCGCGCTGGCACGTCAGGCAGCGGGAGCGGTGCCCCACAAGGGTCGGCGGGACCGACGTCATGCCTGGCCGCTTGCACACTGCAGGCCCGCGTCAGCGGAAAGCAGACGCTGGAAAACTCCGCCGCAGGACCAACCGCCCCTGCCACCCCGTCCTGCCCGCTCAGCGGCAGGCCAGCGCGGCCTCCAGCGCCGCCGCATCGTAACGCCCGATCTCCCGCGCCGACAGGCTACCGCCTTCGAGGCGCACCGCCATCAGCCGCGACCAGTCGCCGGAGGCCAGCACCATCTCCGGCCCTGCGCCGCAATCCCGCAGCCCGCCGGCAATAGTATCCCAGCCGATGCGGTGGTTGGTCAGGTTCTCGAGCGCGGCGACCTCCGTCAGCGTGTCACCCTCCAGCCGCCAGACCCGCAGGACCTTCGCCAGGTGCGGGCGGTCGACATAGGCCACCTCCAGCGCGCCGTCGCCGTCCAGATCCGCCGCCCCGACCGGCGCAAGCCAGCGGTGCGTCTGTCCGATGAACGGCGTCGCAGCCAGAAGCCCCGCGCCGGTGTAAAGCGACAGACGGGCGCCGCGCGCCAGGTCGCTCTCGACGACCATGACCGCCGTGGGTGCCTTCGGATCGAGACCGATGAGCCGCGCCTCCACATCCTCGAAGACGCGGGTCCTTGGCAGACGGATCACCGTCTCCTGCACGTCCGTGCGCGCACAGGCCGGGCAGCGATCCACCCACAGCCGCAGCGTGCCCCACTCCACCGCATCTCCCAGGACGCCGTGGTCGTAGCGCGTGACCGGCTGTTCAAGCCGCGCGTCCAGAATGGTCCCGAGCGCATCCGACGCCACGGGCGACGCCGCCACGAGCGCCAGCATCACCGCAGCGCCGCGGGCGGCCGCGCACCACACAGGACGACGCGGACGCGGCGCCCCCGTCCGCAGCGAGCTCCCCCGAGGGGTCTCCCTGCCGGACAGGCGCGCCCCGGTCATCAGATCTGCTTTTCGGGCATCTGCACCACCAGCCCGTCGAGCGCATCGCTCACCTTCAGCTGGCAGGTCAGGCGCGAGCGGGCCGGATCGGGCTCGAAGGCGAAATCCAGCATGTCCTCTTCCATGTCCTCGCGCGGCGGCAGCTTGTCGAACCAGTCCGGGTGCACGTAGACGTGGCAGGTCGAGCACGCGCAGGCCCCGCCGCAGTCGGCCTCGATGCCGGGGATGTTGTTGTCCCGCGCGCCTTCCATCACGGTCAGACCGTTCGGCACGTCGACCACGTGCTCTGTCCCGTTGTGCTCGATGTAGGTGATCTTCGCCATTTCACCGCTCCGTTTGTCATCCATCGCAGCATACCTAGACATCCACGCGGCGCGCCGCCAGACCCGTTTTGCGCCCCGGCGCGCCCGGTCAGCCCATCGTGAAGCCCCTAGGCGACCTGCGCCGGCACGGCAGTCTTGGCGCCGCAGCGCGCATGTTCTACATATGTTCGCATGACATGGCCCCGCCCCCCTTCCGCAACCCCGGCCCGCCTTCTGCGTGACGTACCCAACGGCGCGCGGGCGACCGTGGCCGGGCTGGTGATCCTCCGCCAGCGCCCGGGCACCGCGAAGGGGGTGATCTTCGTCACCCTCGAGGACGAGACCGGCGTCGTGAACGTCATCGTCTGGCGCGCCCTCTATGAACGTTTCCGCCGCGCGGTGATCGCCGGGCGGATGCTGCGCGTCACCGGCAAGGTCCAGCGCGAGAACGGCGTGACCCATGTCATCTCCGAGCATATCGAGGACATCTCTCCCCTGCTCGACCGCCTGCTGGATCCCGACCTCCCGCCCCTCTCCGGCCCCGCGCACCAGGGCGCCTGAGACGCCCGCGCCGGCGCAACCCGCGTCCCATCGGCCACAGACCGCGCGCCACCGCTGCCGGGCGCTTTGATTTCGGGCGCGCCTGACCTATAAACAGCCCACGACAACGACCCCGTTCAAGAGGGCCCGAGCAGTCATGATCCGTTTCACCGTCGCCCTGGGCCTGATGGTCCTCGCCGCGGCCTGCACGACGAGCGTGTCCGAGAACGCCTCTCGCGACGCGCTGGAAGACGTGCAGCCCGTGGCCCTGTCGCCGGTGTCCCTGCCCGCCCCCGTGATCGCGCTGTCGGACGGCCGCTGCCAGGCACGCGAGACGCTGCCCGCGGTCTACGAACAGGTCATGGGCGAAGTGCAGGTCGTGCAGGCCGAGATCGCGCCGGACGGCACCGTGCTGCGCCCGCCCGTCTACCGCCGCGCCCCGGTGCCCAAGGTAGTCCGCCCGCGCAGCGACGTGATCTTCGACGCGGTCTGCGGCCACCAGATGACCCCGGACTTCATCGCCTCGCTGCAGCGGGCGCTGGCGGCGCGCGGCTATTTCGCGGGCAATGTCACAAGCTGGATCGACGCGCCGACCTCCGCCGCGATCCGCAAGTACCAGGCGGAACGGGGCCTCGAAAGCGCGCAGCTCTCGCTGGAAACCGCCCGCAGCCTCGGGCTGATCACCGTCGACGCGGCCTCCGGACCCGACGACATCTGAACCTCCGTTGCGCAGCGGCCCCTTGGCAACGGCCCCCGTCCCGCGCAGTCTGAAGGCGACTGGATGCCGGAGGCCACGATGCAGGGCACAATCGGACTGATCGGAACCGGCATGCTGGGACAGGCCATCGCGCAGGGCTGGCTCGACGCCGGGCTGGCGCCCGACCGGCTCCTCCTCGCCAACAGCAGCGGGCGCGCGCCCCTGCCCGGGATCGAGGTGACCGGCCCCGGCGACCTTGCCGGGCGCTGCGAGACCATCCTGCTCTGCATTCCCCCCGCCGCCCTGTCCGGCCTCGACCTCCATGCGCCGGACGCGCTGATCCTGTCGGTGATCGCGGGCGCCACACGCGCGCGGCTCGAGGCGATCACCGGCAGCCCCCGTATCGTCCGGGCGATGTCCAGCCCCGCCGCCGCCCGGCGCCTTGCCTACACGCCGTGGATCGGCAGCGCCGCGATCAACGAGGCTGACCGTACGCAGGCAAACGCCGTCTTCTCCGCCATAGGCGTTACGGATGAGATCGCGGACGAGGCGCACATCGACCTCTTCACCGCGATGACCGGCCCCGTGCCCGGTTTCGTGGCGCTCTTCGCCAGCGCCATGGCCCGTCACGCGCAAAGCGAAGGGGTAACCCCGGACGTCGCGGACCGCGCGGTGCGGCAGCTCTTCCTGTCGGCGGGCGAGATGCTGGCCCATGACGCGCCCACGGCAGAGGCCCATGTCGACGGGATGATCGCCTATGCGGGCACGACCGCCGCGGGGCTTCGGGCGATGCAGGACGCGGGGATCGCGGAGATCATCGCAGAGGGCCTGCGCGCCGCCACGGCCCGGGCGCGAACGATCAGCTGACCGGCACGTCCCGGCCGCCCGGGCACACAACGAAAAAGGGCGCCCCGCGGGGCGCCCTTTCCTCTACCCGGATGGGTGAAGGGATCACTCTTCTTCCAGACCCAGCGCGACAAAGCGCGGGTCGCCGGCGCGGCGCACCAGCAGCAGGATCGACTTGCGGCCCTCGTCGCGGGCTTCGGTGATCCGGTCCTCGAGGTCGGTGACGGTGACCACGGCGCTCTGGCCGGCTTCGGTGATGACGTCACCGGCGCGCAGGCCCTTCTCAAACGCCTGGCTGGCCTCGTCCACTTCCATGACCGCCAGACCGTCGGTGCCGTCCGGCACACCAAGCTCGGCGCGCAGCTCCTCGGTGAGCGGCGACAGCGTCAGACCCAGCGTTTCCAGCTCCTGCGGATCGGCAGCATCCGGACCGGCAGCAGCGGCCGGGATGGCGCTTTCGGCTTCCTCGCGGCGGGCCAGCGTGACCTTCAGCGTCTTGGTCTCGCCGTCGCGGTTGACGACCACGCGGACCGTCTTGCCGACCGGGGTATTGGCCACGATGCGGACAAGCTGACGGGTGTCCTCGACCTCGGTGCCGTCGAAGGTGACGATCACGTCGCCTGCCTCCATCCCGGCTTCCATCGCGGGACCTTCCGGAACGTCGCTGACCAGCGCGCCCTTGGCCTGCTCCAGGCCCAGGCCCTCGGCCAGATCCTCGGTCACGTCCTGAATGCGGACGCCCAGCCAGCCGCGGCGGGTCTCGCCGAATTCCTTCAGCTGGTCGACCACGCGGGTCACGACGTTCGACGCCATGGAGAAGCCGATGCCGATGGAGCCGCCGTTGGGCGACAGGATCGCGGTGTTCACGCCGATCACCTCGCCGTCCATGTTGAACAGCGGACCGCCGGAGTTGCCGCGGTTGATGGCGGCGTCGGTCTGGATGTAGTCGTCGTAGGTGCCCGACAGCGCCCGGTTGCGGGCCGAGACGATCCCGGCCGAGACCGAGAAGCCCTGACCGAGCGGGTTGCCCATGGCCATGACCCAGTCGCCGACGCGGGCGTTGTTGCTGTCACCGAAGTTGACGTACTTCAGCGGCGACTCCGCCTCGACCTTCAGCACCGCGATGTCGGTGTTGGGGTCGGTGCCCACGAGCGTCGCGGGCAGTTCGAAGCCCTCGAAGAACTCGATCATGATCTCGTCGGCGCCTTCGATCACGTGGTTGTTCGTGACGATGTAGCCGTCTTCGGAAATCACGAAGCCGGAGCCCAGTGCCGACGAGCGACGCGGGCGGTTGCCCTCACCGTTGCGGTCCTGAAACTCGCGGAAGAAGTCCTCGAAGGGCGAGCCCTCGGGAACGATACCCTGCGGGCCGGTGCGGCCGGCGACGGTGGTCGACGTGGTGATGTTGACGACGGACGGGCTGACGCTCTCCGCGAGTTCGGCAAAACTCTCCGGTGCGCCGCGGGCGTGTGCCATCAGGGATTGCGAAAGGATGAGGACCATCGAGAGCGCCGTCAGCCAGAACAGCCGAAGCGGCGTCGCGTCCTCCCGGGTCAACGCGTGCACTTGCGGTTTCAAAGAATTCTCCTTGTTTCTGGCAGGTCGGCCGCCTCCACCCTCAGGCCACGGCTGCCCTGCCTCTTCCTCACTGTGACAAACATAGGCTCAATGGCGCAACACCAAAGACGTGTATAGGCTGTCTCACGCCCAAGTGACACGCGGTGACGGATCGGGGAGCACCCGGGCGGCGCAAAGCCCCGCCCTGCAGCATGCCCCGGCAGCGCCGCCGTTGCGCGATGTCCTGAGGACCGTGCTACCCCCGGGGCGCCGTTTGCCGTGACGGGCGCGCCAAGCTTTCCGGGGCAGACGGAACGCGGCCCCCACGACGGCCCCTCCAGGCACGTCCCTGCGAGGGACCGTCCGCCACCGCCGAGCCCCGTGCGCTTCGGGCATCTGTACCTGCCTCGCACCAAGGGACAGGAACAGCATGAGCGCAACTTGTCGGACCAGAAAGCGGCCTCACACCAAGCCAACACGCCGTGAGCGAGAGCAAGTGTCCCACCTTAGAGCACGCAGCCCTCCGAGGAACATGTCACGCCGCCTCAGTCACGCGACCTCCCGTAGGGTGGGGCTTCGCGCCACCCTTCCCCGACCAGCCACAGGGTGCCGGACACGGACAAAGCACCCGGCCTCAGCCCTTCACCACCCACAGGATCACCACGCCGGTGATCATCGTCAGCAGCCCCAGCGACCGGCGCGCTTCGGGCGGCATCTCCTTCAGCGCCTCCAGCAGACGCTCCACAAGCGAAGGGGCCAGTGCGTACACCAGCCCCTCGATGACGAGGACCATCGCGATCCCCGTCCAGATGTCGGTCAGGCCCATCCCGGCCTCAGTTTCCCGTGTTCGCCGGATCGTCCCCGGCGTCCGAAGGATCGACCGGCTCGCCGACCGGCGAGGTGTCGGAGGCAGGCGCGTCCGGCACCACCGGATCGACGGCATCCGGCCCCGGCGCGGTCGATGCGTCTTCGGGCGTCTCTCCCTCCGTCACGTCGTCCGGCAGGTCCTGCGACTGCGGCACCACCGGATCGCGCGGCGCCGGCCGTTGCTCGACCGCGGCGGGTGTCTGCATCGGCACCGGGTTGCCCGCTTCGCCCTCGTCCTTGAAGTACTCGAAGAACTGGCTGTTCGGGGTCATCACCATGGTGGAGTTTCCGCCGCGCAGGGCGTTCTCATATGCCTGGAGCGAGCGGTAGAAGGCAAAGAACTCCGGGTCCGCGCCATAGCTTTCGGCGAAGATGGCGTTCCGTTCCGCGTCGGCCTCACCGCGGGTCACGTTGGCCTCGCGGTCGGCTTCGGAGAGCGTTTCCACCACCGTCCGGTCTGCCAGCGCGCGCACCCGCTGGGCGGCCTCGTTACCGCGTGCGATCTCGTCGGCGGCTTCCCGTTCACGCTCTGCGCGCATCCGGGCAAAGGTCGCCTCGAGGTTCTGCGTCGGCAGGTTGGTCTGCTTCAGCCGCACGTCGACCACGTCCAGACCGAGCGAGCGTGCCTCGGCACGTGCCTGGTCGCGGATGCCGATCATCAGCGAACCGCGCTCTTCGGACAGGATCGTGTCGGAGGTCACCTGGTCGGCACCCAGAACTTCGCGGATCTGCGCGTTCAGGATGCCCTGCAGGCGGTCCTCGGCGACGCGCACGCCACCCACGCCCACGGCCTGGCGGAACTGGACCACGTCGGCGATCCGGTAACGCGCGAAGGCGTCGACCACCAGCCGGCGGTCGTCCGACGGCGTGACCTCGATGGTCTCGGTGTCGAGCGACAGGATGCGGTCGTCGTAGCGCACCACTTCGTCGAGCAGCGGCACCTTGAAGCCGAGCCCCGGCTCCTCCTTGACCGCCTTGATCTGGCCGAACCGCAGGACCAGCGCCTTCTCGCGCTCGTCCACCACGAAGACCGAAGAAAGGATCAGCACCAGCGCCACCACGAAGGCGGGCAGAAGATACGTTGTCTTACCCATGATGTGTCCTCCCTCAGTTGCCGTTGGACGGTGTCGAGTCGCCGGAGCGGCGCAACTCGTTCAACGGCAGGTACGGCACGACGCCGCCTCCGTCCTGGCCACCGACGGCAATGCTCTCGTCGAGGATCATCTTGTCCACGTCGCCCAGCACCTTCTCCATCGTCTCGATGTAAAGGCGGCGGCGCGTGACCTCGGGGGCCTGCGCGTATTCCTGCTGCACGGAGGTAAAGCGCGCGGCCTCACCCAGTGCCTCGTTCACGACGCGGGCGCGGTAGCCTTCGGCTTCCTCGCGCGTCTGCGCAGCCTGACCGCGGGCCTCTGCAACCACGCGGTTGGCATAGGCGTCGGCCTGACGTTCCAGCCGGTCGCGCTCCTGCTCGGCGGCCTGCACGTCGCGGAAGGCGTCGATCACCTCGCGCGGCGGATCGGCCTCGCGCAGGTTGACCCGGACGATGCGGATGCCGCTCTCGTATTCGTCGAGCGTCATCTGGATGTTCTCGAAGGCGGTGTCGGCGATCAGGCCACGGTCCCTGTTCAGGATCGGGGCCAGGTTCGACGCCGCGATGATCTCGCGCATGGTCGATTCCGAAACCGCCTGAACCGTCAGTTCGGGGTCGCGGATGTTGAACAGCAGCTTCGCCGGATCCGCCACGTTCCAGACAACCTGGAAGTCGATGTCGACGATGTTGGCGTCCGTGGTCAGCATCAGGCCGTCGGAACCGCCGCGGCCGGACCCGATGGTTTCCGTCCGTTCGGAGGTCACGTTGACCTTCTCGTAGGTCACCAACGGCCAGGGTGCGAAGTTCAGGCCGGGGTTCCCGGTCGAGGAGTAGTCCCCGAGGAACAGTTCCACGGACTGCTCTTCCGGCTTCACCGTGTAGAAGCTGGAGTACGCCCAGAGCCCAAGGATGATGATCGCGCCGATTGCGACCGTCCCCCGCGTGAGGCGGGGTCCGCCGCCGCCTCCGCCAGAGCCGCCACCGGTCCGGCCATTGCCGCCCCGGCCGCCCATGAGCACACGCAATTGCTCCTGGCCCTTTTTCATCAGCTCGTCGATCTCGGGGATCTGGCTGTCCTCCGGTCGACGCCCGCCACCGCCTCCGCCCGAAGGCGGACGGCTGCCGTTGCCGCCCTGGTTGCCACCGCCGCCCCAGGGGCCGCCGCTGTTTCCTGCCATGAAGCCTTGTCCTTCCCTCAGTCTCGTCCGTTCTAACCTGTGCACGCCGCCTGAAAGTATCAAGGCGGCATCGTCCTCGCTACCGCGTCCGCGCAGGGTTGCGCATGGTCACGATCTCCTCCGACATCGTCGGGTGCACCGCCACCGTCCGGTCGAAATCCTCTTTGGTGGCCCCCATCTTTACGGCAATCCCCGCAAGCTGGATCATCTCTCCCGCACCCGGCGCCACGATGTGGCAGCCCAGGACGGTCCGGTTCGCCTTCGATACGATCAGTTTCATCAGAACACGATCCGGCGCATCGACAAAGGCCGTCTGCATGGGGCGGAACGAGGTGCAGTAGACCTCGATCTCTTCCTGCTCGGCGGCCTGCTCTTCCGTCAGGCCGACCGTGCCCATCTCGGGTTGGGTGAACACCGCGCTCGGGATCAGCTCGTGATCGACCGGTGTCGGGTTGCCCTTGAACACCGTCTCGACGAAGGCCATGCCCTCGCGGATCGCGACCGGGGTCAGGTTCACACGGTTGGTCACATCCCCGATGGCGTAGACCGAGGGCACCTTCGTCTGGCTGTATTCGTCCACCTCGATGGCACCGTTCCGGCCCGGCTCGATGCCGAGCGCCTCGAGCCCGAGGTCGTCGCTGTTCGGCACGCGCCCCGTGGCAAAGAACACCGCGTCGAAATCGCGGATCGTGCCGTTGGTCGCCTTCACCCGCACCGGGCCCGAACCGATCTCTTCCTGTTCCGGCAGGCCGTACTGCACGTCGTCCACCGGCGCCTCGCCCATGGCGTCGGCCTCCGGCGTGCCGACACAGTGCATCTCGACGATGGTGGTGCCGGTGTGCAGGTCGATGCCGCGGCCCTTCATCGCGTCGGCGATCAGCCCGCGCGCCTCGTCGTCGAAGCCGCGCAGGATCTGCGCCCCGCGGTAGAACTGCGTCACCTTGACGCCAAGCCCGTGCAGGATGCAGGCGAACTCGCAGGCGATGTAGCCGCCGCCGACGATCAGCACCGACTTCGGCAGCTTGTCCAGGTGGAAGATGTCGTCAGACACCATCCCCAGATGCGCGTTCGGCATGTCGGGCCGCTGCGGACGGCCGCCGGTGGCGATCAGGATGTGCTTGGCGGTCTTCTCCTCGCCGGTCGACAGCTTGACCGTGTGCGCGTCCTTCAGCGTGGCACGGGCGTCGAAGGTTTCCACGCCGGAACCCTTCAGCAGCTTGCGGTACACCTCTTCAAGCCGGTCGAGCTCGGTGTTCAGCTTGGTGCGGAAAGCGGTCCAGTCGAACTGCCCGTCGGCGATGTCCCAGCCGTAGGCCCGCGCGGTGGCTGGCATGTCGCGGTATTCGGACGCAAAGACCATCAGCTTCTTCGGCACGCATCCCCGGATCACGCAGGTCCCGCCATAGCGGTCCTCCTCGGCCAGCGCGACCTTCGCGCCGGTCTCGCCCGCCGCTACCCGCGCCGCGCGCACCCCGCCGGAGCCGCCGCCGATGACAAAGAGATCGTAGTCGAATGCGCTCATGACCCATGCCTTTCATCGTCTCGCGTTGCGGAGGTATTTCACGAAGCCCCGCGGAAGGCCAGAGCCGGAGGCCCGCCGCACAAGCGGGTTTTACCGCCCGTGTGCACAGCCCCTGCGCGCCTTATGCCGTGGCATAAAGCCCGGACTGCGCGGCGCGCATGTCATGGCGCGCCGGAACCCGTGCCCCGACGTGCTCCAACCTGCCATCCGGCGGCGCGCTGCCTTGCTTCAGATGTCGCGGAAGAGGTTCTCGTCCTCGACGAAGTCGAGCTGGCTTTCGGTCACGGTGCCCTCGTTGATGTCGCGCACCTCGACCCGACCGTCGCCGTGGCCGATCACCACCTTGTCGCAGATGTCGATGAACAGCCCGTTCTCCACCACGCCGGGGATCTGGTTCAGCACCATCGACAGCTGCCGCGGGTTGCCGATCCGGCTCAGGTGCAGGTCGAGGATGTGGTTCGCCTCGTCGGTGATGTAGGGCCGGTCGCCGTTCATCCGGAGCGTCGTATTGCGGCCCATCACGTCCATGGAGATCAGCATCTCCTCGATCAGCGCCTGCGTGGTCTGCCAACCGAAGGGGATGACCTCCACCGGCAGGGGGAAGGCGCCGAGGTGGCCCACTTCCTTCGCCGCATCGGCGATCACCACCATCTGGTCGGAGGCGGTGGCCACGATCTTCTCCTGCAGCAGCGCACCGCCGCCGCCCTTGATCAGCGACAGCTCCTCGTCGAACTCGTCCGCGCCGTCGATGGTCAGGTCGAGCCACTTCGCCTCGTCGAGCGAGATCACCTCGATGCCGACGTCGCGGGCCAGTTCCGCGGTGCGGGTCGATGTCGGGACGCCCTTGATGCGCAGCCCCTCCTCGCGCACCATCTCGCCGAGGCAGCGCACCAGCCAGGCGGCGGTGGAGCCGGTCCCCAGACCGACACGCATGCCCGATTCCACGAATTCCGCCGCGCGCTTGGCGGCGACGAACTTGGCCTTGTCGATGGGCGACAGCTCTCCGGACATCTTGGTTCCCCTGTTCAGCAGACGGCGCCCTTATAACAGCCGCGCGCACCGGCGCGAGGGGCAATTGCGCAAACGCCCCTCCCCCGGGCGAAACGTGCCGGAAACGCCGCATCCCGTTCGGGAAAGGCCACGCGGGCGACGTCCGGTGCTGGATGGCATGCTTCTTCCGACCGCCGACCCGCATCCGGCCTCTGCGGACCGATCGTCCCCCGCATGGTCCCGACGCAACCTCCGCGACGACTGCCCTGCCCCCGCCAAACATGCCTGAAACGCCGCATATCGTCCGGGAAACGCCCAGCCCATCGCGTACCGCCCAGCGCCTTCGCCCCTGTACGAACAACCCTCGCCAGATGCCCTCGCGCCCGGGCGCCAACCGCCCTTCCCCACCTAATCTGCTTGAAACGCCCGAAATCGCGCGCACACTGCCGTTCGGATCAACGAGGCCCTTTCATGACCCCCATTCCGCTTTGGTTGCTTGTCGCACTGCAGGTGACCGTCTCTGCCGCATCCCTCGTTGTCGAAATCGTCGCGGGCCGCATGCTGGCCCCCTACGTCGGCATGTCGCTTTACACCTGGACCTCCGTCATCGCCGTGGTGCTGGCCGGGTTCTCCGCCGGTCACTGGTGGGGCGGCCGCCTGGCCGAGCGCCCGTCCGACCGCGCCCTGACCGCCACCGGCTATGCGCTGGCCGCCGCCGGGCTGACCACCGCCACGGCGAGCCTCGCGCTCCGGGCCAGCGCGCCTTGGCTGACGCAGATCCCCGACCCGGTGGGCGCGATCACCGCGCTGACCCTGACCGCCTTCTTCCTGCCGTCGCTCTTCGCGGGCATCCCCGCGCCGGTGCTGACGCAGGTCGCGCTGACGTCCGGCCGGACGCAGGGCCGCGCGCTTGGCGCGATGTTTGCCGCAGGCGCCCTCGGCGCCATTGCCGGAACCCTGCTGGCCGGGTTCCTCTTCATCTCGTGGCTGGGCACCGCCTGGACGCTGGCCGCCGTCACCGCCGCCTACATCCTCTGCGCCGCCATCTGCCTGCACCTCGGACGCCGCCTGACGCCCCTGGCCGTGACAACGCTCGCCGCACTCGCCGTCGCGACCGCGGTCATGGCGGCACGTCCCGGCCCCTGCACCGTCGAATCACGCTACTTCTGCCTGCAGAGCGTCGACCTCTCCGCCGATCCCGCCCATCCGACCCGCGCCATGGTTATCGACCACCTCGTGCACGGAATCGCCGCAAAGGACGCGCCGGAAGTGATGTTCACCGACCATGCCGCCATGCTCGACGCGCTGGCCCGCCTGCGCGCGCCCCGGGACGACTTTTCCAGCTTCCACATCGGCGGCGGCACCTACGCCCTGCCCCGCGCCTTTGCCGCGCGCGGCCTGTCGACCATCACCGTGGCCGAGATCGACCCGGAGGTGACCGCGCTGGCCGCCCGCGACTTCTGGTTCGACCCGTCCACGGCCACCATCCGCCACGACGACGCCCGCCGCGCGCTGGCGGCGGACCCGTCGCGCTACGACATCATCGTGGGCGACGCGTTCACTGACACCGCCGTCCCGCAGCACCTCGTGACATCGGAATTCTTCGCGCTGGTCCGCGACCGGCTGACGCCCGGCGGCACTTACCTGATGAACGTCATCGACTATGCCGACAGCATGGCGGCGGTGGGCAGCCTTGCCGCGACCCTCCGCGACCACTTCCCGCACGTCGAGATCTGGGCGGAGGCGCGCCGCCCCGAGCCGGGCGAACGGGTGGTCATGGTGATCGCCGCGGGCTTTGCCGAAACGCCGGTCGACAGCTTCACGGCGCTGGCGCCCCAGCGCACCACCTTCGCGGCACTTGGGCCTGCCTTTGTCGACAGCCTTGCCGCACGGGGCACGCGCCTGACCGACAACTATGCCCCCATCGACCGGCTGGTGGGCGCGCGGGACTGACCCCGCGCCCACACTCCAAACGGCCGTGGCACGGACGCCCCGCCAGCCACACCTGAAAACCAGAGGATCAGAGCGGGATCGGCACCCCTGCGGCCTGCACCTCGCCCGTGGGCAGCCCCGTGGGCGAGCCGCCCTCCGGCTCGTCCGACACCGCAAGCGTCGCCCCCGGCACCCGCGCCGCCATCTCGTCCGAGAGGACCACGATGTGATCGCCGCCGGGCGACATCACCCCGAGCGAGATCGGATCGCTGCCTTCCGGAATGAGCCAGAGCTGCAGCACCCGGCCATCGGGCAGGTCGCCCGCGCGGTAGTCGATGGCGACGGTATGGGTCGGCGGGTCGATGCGCACGTCGAAGGCCAGGTCCCCGGCCACGGGCTCCAGCGACGCGAGGATTTCCGGCCGTCCCTGCTCCAGCACGCCGGAGATGAAGACGACCCAGGCCATCGCGGCACCGGCCATGGCGCCGACGAGATAGGGCAGCAACTGGCGCCAGACCGGCGGCGGCGGATCGCCGTGCACCTCTGCCTCGATCCGCTTCAGGACCGCCTGCGAAGGCGTTGCTTCGGGAATCCGGTCGGTCAGCGTGGCGAAATACTCCGTCCACGCGTCCACGTCCTGCGCGAGGTTGCGGTCGGCGGCCATGCGCGCCTCGAATCCGGCACGCTCCGCCTCCGGCAGGACGCCCAGGGCGTACTCCGCTGCCTCGGCTTCCCAGCCGCCCGGAAGATCCGTATCCTCGTCCGCGCCGGTCATGCGCTCAGGCACTCCCTCAGTTGCATCAGGCTGCGCCGCAGCCACGTCCGGACCGTGTTCAGCTTCACGCCGGACTGGTCGGACAGTTCCTGGTACGTCAGGCCCTGCAGGTAGACCCGCCGGACCATCTCTGCCCGGTCTGCGGGCAATTCGTCGAGGCAGGCGTTCAGCGCCCGCGCCTCGTCTCGCATCTCCGCCTGCTGGGCAGGCCCGGGCGCCGTGTCATAAAGACGCTCCGCGATCTCGACCGGCTCCTGCGCCACGCCCTCGCGGCGCGCCTTGCGCAGGCGGTCGATGGCGGCATTCCGCGTGATCGTGATCAGCCATGTCATCGGCGAATATCCGTTGCTTCGGTATGCGCCGGCCCGGTTCCACACGCGGACGTACACGTCCTGCAGGACGTCCTCGGCCGCCGCTTCGTCCCTCAACACACGCAGCGCGATGCCAAAGAGTTTCGCCGAGGTTCGGGAATAGAGTGCGCGGAACGCCTTGCGGTCGGCCATCGCCACGCGGGCGATCAGCGCCTCGATCTCCTCCTGCGGTGTCATGGTGTCCCGTTATCCATTCCCCTTGCCCCTCCCCGAGATATGTTGCACCAACGCGGGCAGACAACGGACAAAGGACATCGGCACCATGGCGGACGGCGAGATCGATATCAACGCGAAACCGACGGAAGAGATCTCGGTTCGTGAGGTCTTCGGGATCGACACCGACATGATCGTGCACGGGTTCCCGGACCGCACGTCGCGGGTGCCCGATCTCGATTCCACCTACAAGTTCGACCCCGACACCACGCTGGCCATCCTCGCGGGCTTCCGCAACAACCGCCGCGTGATGATCCAGGGCTATCACGGCACCGGCAAGTCGACCCACATCGAACAGGTCGCGGCCCGGCTGAACTGGCCCGCCGTGCGTGTGAACCTCGACAGCCACATCTCCCGGATCGACCTGATCGGCAAGGACGCGATCAAGCTGGTGGACGGCAAGCAGGTCACCCAGTTCCAGGAAGGCATCCTGCCCTGGGCGCTGCGCAACCCGACCGCCATCGTGTTCGACGAATACGACGCGGGCCGCGCGGACGTGATGTTCGTGATCCAGCGGGTTCTGGAAACCGACGGCAAGCTGACGCTGCTCGACCAGAACGAGGTCATTACCCCGCACAAGTATTTCCGCATCTTCGCGACGGCGAACACCGTGGGTCTGGGCGACACCACCGGCCTCTACCACGGCACGCAGCAGATCAACCAGGGCCAGATGGACCGCTGGTCGCTGGTCGCCACGCTGAACTACCTGTCGATCGACGCGGAGACGCAGATCGTCCTGTCGAAGGCGCCGCATTACAACAACGAGAAGGGCCGCAAGATCATCCGCCAGATGGTTACCGTCGCCGACTTCTCGCGCCGCGCCTTCATGAACGGCGAACTGTCGACCGTCATGTCGCCGCGGACCGTCATCGCATGGGCGCAGAACGCCGAGATCTTCCGCAACATCGGCTACGCCTTCCGCGTGTCCTTCCTCAACAAGTGCGACGAGCTCGAGCGCCAGACCGTGGCAGAGTTCTACCAGCGCTGCTTCGACGAGGAACTTCCCGAAAGCGCGGCCTCGATCAGCGTCGCCTGATCGCCGGACATCCTCAGACAGACCGACGAAGCCCGCATCCGCGGGCTTCGCGCGTTTGGGGACCTGACGTCACATCGACATTCGGCGCGACGCAGTCCCGGACGCCTCCGGCTCAGGGCCTGTCCCGCCTAGCCGGAAGGCTTCGCATGGCCAGCAAAAGCGCCTCCGCCTCCATCCGAACCAGCCGGCCCTCCAGCCCTTCCAGCCCCGCATGCACGTCCGCCGCCGCATCGCCGATGCGCTGAAGCTGCCCCACCAGCGACGGCAGGCCGGGCCGCCGCTCCTCCTCCGCCAAGTCCCGCATCCAAGATCCTGTCCTTCTCCAACCGCTCATGGCCTCACCCGGTCAATACGTCTAAAATTGTAAACACAGCCCTTGGAAGGATCGGACATGCCCGCAACGTCCCCGACACCCAGCCCCGCCACGTCACTGAGGCGCCCGTGACCACGACGGCCCCGATCCTCCGCGTCGCCCGCCCCACGGACCGCATGGCAGAGGTCACGGCCTTCTACCGCGACGGGCTGGGCCTGACCGTGCTGGGCGAATTCAGGGACCACGACGGGTTCGACGGGGTCATGCTCGGGCATCCGAACGCGCCCTGGCACCTGGAATTCACCTCCGAACGCGGCGTCGCGGCGGGCAACGCCCCCTCGCCCGAACACCTCCTGACGCTCTACCTCCCCGACCGCGCCGCGTGGCAGGCCGCGCGCGACCGGATGACCGACGCGGGCCACTCCCCCGTCGCATCGCACAATCCCTACTGGGACCGGCAGGGCGTGACCTTCCGCGACCCGGACGGTTATCATGTCGTCCTGCAGAACGCGGACTGGACAGCATAGGACAAGCACAATGCATATCGGACTGATCGGCGGGATCGGGGTCGCCGCCACAATCGTCTACTACCAGCGCCTCACCGACGCCGTGGCCCGCAGGGGCAAGACGCTGGACCTGACCATCGTGCATGCCGACGTGCAGGAGCTGATCCGCACCAACCTCGCCGACCTGCGCGAGGAACAGGCCCGCAACTGGCTGCCCCTGCTGGTCCGGCTGAAGGCGGCGGGCTGCGACGTGGCCGCCGTCACCTCGCTCGGCGGGCACTTCTGCTTCGACGAGCTTCAGGCCATCTCTCCCCTGCCGCTGATCTCGGCCGTCACGCCGCTGGACGCCCATTTCGCCGAACAGGGCCATGCGACCGTCGGCCTCCTGGGCACGCGGGTAGTGATGCGCACGAAGCTTTACGGGCAGCTCCACCAGACCCGCGCCATCGCGCTGGAGGAGGAGGTCGAGTCGCTGGGTCAGACCTATCAGGACATGGCGGTGGCGGGCACATGCAGCCCGGAGCGGCGCGCCCTCTTCCGCGACGCCGGGCAAAGGCTGATCGACGCGGGCGCCTCCGCCGTGGTTCTGGCAGGCACCGATCTCAACCTCGCCTTCGACGGCTCCGAACCCTATCCCGTCATCGACGCGCTGGATGTCCATGTCGACCTTCTGGCGCGGCTCGCCACCGGCGAGGCGACACCGTGACAATCCGGTGACGGCGCGCGGAAGTTTTCAAACAGATTAATTGTCAGGCAGAAAATCCGCGCTAACGTTCACTTCATGAGCGGTTTGAAAACTTTCCTTCTGACGCTCGCGCTCCTCTTGCCAGCGCAATGGATGACCTCTTCCCCGGCCTCCGCGCTGGCAGAGCGCCCCTCCGACATGACCCCGGTTTTCGCCGCCTGCCTCGGGCGCTACTCCGCGCAGGTGGAGGATTCGTGGAACGCCTATTCCACCGACGACACCTCGCAGATCACCCGCGCCCGGTTCGAGGGGCTGCTTGATGCCGTGCGCACCGGGTCGGAGTTGACCGGCTCCCGCATCCTCCAGATCCGGCTTGAGGCGAAGTGGGCACAGGCCCGGCTGCTCTCCATCGCGCGGTTCGACCGCGATCCCCGGATGCAACGCCGCGCGCGGGCGCAGGCCGCGCTGGCCCTCCGCCCCTGCGAGGCGCTCCTGCTCTGAGCCACCGGGCGCCCCGGCAAGACAATCGTAACGCCCCTGCGCTAGCCTGCCCGCCCATGATCGCCCCGTGCCAGCATACCGCGCGGACGGCCCTGATGATCGTGGGCCTCCTCCTCGCCTCCCCAGCCGCCAGCGCGGCCACGGACCCGCCCGGCCCGTCCGACGGGGCGCTCACCCTCGCCACCTGCCACGGCCGCTATACGGCGGTGATGGAACATGCCCGGCTGATGGGCGACGGTGCCGATGCCGCCGCCTTCCGCCGCGACCTGCTTGAGGCGATGATGAACGCCTACCTGGCAGAGCACGCCGAAGACCGCGCCTATTCCATCACGATGATGAGCCACCGGATCAACGCGCGGGCGCAACTCCGGTCGCTCTTCGCCACCGCCGCCTTCAACGGCGACACGCGGCGGCGGCGCCTTGCAACCGGCGGCATCCTCCGCCAGATCGCCGCCTGCGACAGCCTCGTGATCGGGCGCCGCTTCACCGGCCTCTGACAGCCGACCGGGCCCGCCCGCACCGTCCGGCAAACCGCACCGCTCTTCTCGGCGCCCGCCGTCCTCACACAACACCACCGCCCGCCACCAGCGCCCGCCGCGACAAGCCGTATCCGCCTTTGCCCTTGCCAAGTCCCGGTCATCGGTTCAAATCTGCGGTCATGAGCAAGCCCAGCGACAACCCCGCCGATCCCTTCAAGAAGGCCCTCGCCGAGGCCACCAAGGTCATGGCCGACGACCCGGACCTGACGGTCAGCTACTCGGTCGATCCCGCCGGGGTGTCCGGCGACGCCATGCGCCTGCCGCAGGTCTCGCGCCGCATGACGCGCGACGAGGTCCTTCTGGCCCGGGGCACCGCCGACGCGCTGGCGCTGCACCGCCGCTACCACGATGCAGCGACCCACAACCGCTACCTGCCGCAGGGCGAGATGGCCCGCGACCTCTACGAGGCGATGGAAACCGCGCGCTGCGAGGCGATGGGCGCCCGCGACATGCCCGGCACCGCCAAGAACATCGACGCCAAGATCGGGCACGAGGCGGTCCGCCGCGGCTACGGCCAGATCCGCGACAAGGGGGAGGCGCCGCTGCCCGTCGCCGCGGGCTACCTGATCCGGCACCTCGCCACCGGGCGCGACCTGCCCGCCGAGGCCACCAACGTCATGGACCTCTGGCGCGGCTTCATGGAGGAGCAGGCGGGCGGCACGCTCGATGACCTCCAGACCAAGCTCTCCGACCAGTCCGCCTTTGCCAAGTTCGCGCGCCAGATCATCACCGACCTTGGCTACGGCGACCAGCTGGGCGACGACCCCGACAACCTCGACGATGAGGCCGAGGACGACGGCGAACAGGAAGGCGCGGAGGAAGAGGACCAGCCCGATTCCACCGGCAACGACGAGGACGATTCCGAGGAATCCGATGCCTCGCCCGAACAGTCGCAGGACGAGACGCAGGACCCGAGCCAGGCGCAGGTCACGATGGACGACCTCGCCGATCAGGAACTGGGCGAAGAGGCCGAGATGCCCGAGGGCGAAGCCCCCATGGAGCCGCCCGCCCCCGCCCCGGTCTCCGAGGCCGATCCCGACTACAAGGTCTACTCCTCCGAGCACGACGAGGAGATCGAGGCGCAGGACCTCGCCGAGCCGGTGGAACTGGAGCGCCTGCGCGCCTACCTCGACCAGCAGCTCGAACCGCTGAAGGGCGCGGTCAGCCGCCTTGCCAACAAGCTCCAGCGCCGCCTTCAGGCGCAGCAGAACCGCAGCTGGGAATTCGACAAGGAAGAGGGCGTGCTGGATGCCGGCCGCCTCGCCCGCGTCGTGGCGAACCCGACGACGCCGCTCAGCTTCAAGGTCGAGAAGGACATGGAGTTCCGCGACACCATGGTGACGCTGCTTCTGGACAACTCCGGCTCCATGCGCGGGCGCCCGATCTCCATCGCGGCGATCTGCGCCGACGTGCTGGCACGGACGCTGGAACGCTGCTCCGTCAAGGTCGAGATCCTCGGCTTTACCACCCGCGCGTGGAAGGGCGGGCTGGCGCGCGAGGCATGGCTGAACGCCGGCCGCGAACAGCAGCCGGGCCGCCTGAACGACCTGCGCCACATCATCTACAAGAAGGCCGATGCGCCGTGGCGCCGCACGCGCGACAACCTCGGCCTGATGATGAAAGAGGGCCTCCTGAAGGAGAACATCGACGGCGAGGCGCTGGAATGGGCGCACCGCCGCATGGTGAACCGCCCCGAGGCGCGCAAGATCCTGATGGTGATTTCCGACGGCGCGCCGGTCGACGACAGCACCCTGTCGGTCAACCCGGCCAACTACCTCGAAAAGCACCTGCGCGACGTGATCGCCATGGTCGAGCGCAAGAAGCAGGTGGAGCTTCTGGCCATCGGCATCGGCCACGACGTGACCCGCTACTACGACCGGGCCGTGACCATCACGGACGTGGAGCAGCTTGCCGGTGCGATGACCGAACAGCTTGCCTCGCTCTTCGACTCAGACCCCCGGGCCCGGGCCCGCGTCATGGGAATGCGCCGCGTCGCCTGACCTTTCATGGGCAGAGGCCTGCACCAGCACGCGGTTGTGGACGTCCGAATCCGCAATCGCGTACTGCGCGAACCACACGCCCCAGCGCCCCGCGACAAGGCGGATCTCGGTGTAGACCATGTAGGGTTCCCGCTCCAGCCGGTGACCGTGCTGCACCAGCCGCGATTCGTAGGCCGACACGATCATCGTGTCGCTCCGGTAGGATGCCGACACGCAGCGCCGCTGCATGTCCGTCACCCCGATTATGTCGTAGAAGTCCACGTTCCGGTTGAACCAGTCGCGCATCGACGCTTCGGAATCGATCCGCAGGCGGCCTTCGAAGGTCTCGACCAGCAACGGCATGCAGACGCACTCCGCGAACCGGTCGAAGTTGCGGTCCGTGATCGCTGATCCTGTGCGTTCGAGAAGATCCTCGACGATCTGATGGGCGGGCGGACGCATGTCTCGTGGGGGTCGCAAATTACTCGATCAATAGGTCGGCCTCATCCTGCGAAAATTCCGTGCCGGGGCCTAGCCGCAATTTTGTTGCAGCCCGGTTTGCCGCTGACGTGTTGCGGCTGCACCCTCTGCCACAGTTCCCGATGTCCGCCGCCCAGGCACCCGCGCCGCCCCCGCCCCTGTGCAGCACGGCGCCCCCCCCTTGGCCTCTGCCCCGCGCAAAGCTACGGTCGCGCCAAAGGAGTCCCCGCATGTTCCAGACCTTCACGGAAACCGCCTCTCCCGACCAGGGGCCCGCCCGTCTTGCCGCCCTTCAGGACCTCCTGCGGACCGAAGGCGTCGACGGTGTGCTGGTGCCCCGCGCCGACGCCCACCAGGGCGAATACGTGGCGCCGCATGACGACCGGCTGGCGTGGCTGACCGGCTTCACCGGCTCGGCGGGCTGGGCCATCGCGCTGCAAGACCGCGCCGCGATCTTCACCGACAGCCGCTACACCGTGCAGGTCAAGGCGCAGACCGACACCGTCTTCGAAAAGGTCGACTGGCCGGGCACCTCGCTTGCCGACTGGCTGGCCGAGGCGCTGCCAGAGGGCCGCCTCGCCTATGACCCGTGGCTGCTGACCGTGGCCGAGCACCGCCGCCTTGCGGAAAAGCTGCCGAAGCTGACGCTGGTGCCGATGGCGAACCTGATCGACCGGCTGTGGGAAGACCAGCCAGAGCCGCCCATGGGCGCCGTCTTTGCCCAGCCGCTGGAACTGGCCGGCGAGGCGCATGACGACAAGATCGCCCGCCTGGCAAAGACGCTCGCCCCGGCCGAGGCCGCGGTCATCACCCTGCCCGACAGCCTTGCGTGGCTTCTGAACATCCGCGGCTCCGACATCCCGAAGAACCCGGTGCCGCACGGCTTTGCCCTGCTGAACGCCGACGCCACCGTCGACCTGTTCATCGCGCCGGAAAAGCTGACCGACCTCGGCGATCACCTCGGCGCCTCGGTCCGCACCCATGCGCCCGATGAATTTGTCCCGGCGCTGAAGGCGCGCGAGGGTGCGGTGCGCATCGACCCGGCCTCCTGCCCCGTCGCGGTGCACGAGGCGCTGTCAAATCCGGTCGACGGCGAAGACCCCTGCATCCTTCCCAAGGCCTGCAAGAACGAGGCAGAGCTCGACGGCACCCGCGCCGCCCACCTGCGCGACGCCTGCGCCATGGTGCGCTTCCTCGCGTGGCTCGACGCGCAGGCCCCCGGCTCGCTGACCGAGATCGCCGTGGTCAAGAAGCTGGAGGCCGAGCGTGCCGCCACCAACGCCCTCCGCGACATCTCCTTCGACACCATCGCCGGGACCGGCCCCAACGCCGCCATCGTCCACTACCGCGTGACCGAAAAGACCGACCGCACGGTGGAGGACGGGCACCTGCTGCTGGTCGATTCCGGCGGGCAATACGTCGACGGCACCACCGACATCACCCGCACCATCCCCATCGGCAAGCCCACCGCCGAACACCGGGAGGCCTTCACCCGCGTCCTGAAGGGCATGATCGCCCTGTCGCGCCTGCGCTTCCCGAAGGGCATGGCCGGCCGCGACATCGACGTGCTGGCCCGCGTGGCCCTGTGGGAGGCCGGCCTCGACTACGGCCACGGCACCGGCCACGGCGTAGGTTCCTACCTCTGCGTGCACGAGGGCCCGGCCCGCATCGCGCGCACCGGCACCGTGGCCTTCCGGCCCGGCATGATCCTGTCGAACGAGCCGGGCTTCTACCGCGAAGGCGCCTTCGGCATCCGGATCGAGAACCTCATCGTCGTCGAGGAGGCCCCCGAGCGCCCCGGCCAGACCATCCCGCAGATGTACCGGTTCGAGACGCTGACGCTTGTGCCCATCGACCGCCGCCTGATCGACACGGATCTCTTGTCCGAGGCCGAGCGGCAATGGCTCGACGGCTATCACGCCCGGGTTCTGGACACCCTGCGCCCGCATGTAGATGATGCCGCAGGTGACTGGTTAGAGCTTGCGTGCCAGCCGCTCTGACATGTCTATGTTACACGTCCCGTGTCAGGGAACGGGGGCAGACCGATCGCCTGCGCAACGGCAATCGGAAAACCGGACAATCGGAAATTCGAAGGACAGGGGGAAAACAGGAATGACCAAGACGACCCATATCAGCATCACACCGGCAGTCGGCACCTGGGTGGTGCGCGCCGGCGGGGCGGTCCTCGGCGAAAGCGCCCGCGCGCTGGAACTCCGCGAAGGTGACCTGCCGCCGGTGATCTATTTCCCGCGCGAGGACATCGGCATGGCCTTCCTCGACGCGACCGACCACAAGACGACCTGTCCCCACAAGGGCGAGGCGTCCTATTTCTCCATCATGTCCAAGAGCCGCACCTACGAGAACGCGGTCTGGTCCTACGAGAACCCGAAGGAGGAGGTCGCCCAGATCAAGGACCACCTCGCCTTCTACGTCCAGGACGGCGTGAACGTGGAACAGGTCTGAGACCGCCCGCACCGCGGACAGGAACGAAAAACGGCGCCCTCCCGGGGGCGCCGTTGCTCTTTGGGGGCTCCCGTCCGGGGCCTACTGGTCGAGGTAGCCGGTCAGCCCCTCGGGCACCGGCAGCTCCGCCTCGAAACTGCGCTGCAGCTCCAGCGCAAGGCCCGCGTCCGGCGCAAAGATCCCCTCGCCCAGCTTCGGCTTCGGCGAAATCACCGCCCAGCCATCGAGGATGTCCGACCGCCGCACGTAGCCGAGGCTCAGCACCAGCCGCGACGGCGTGCCCACCTCCTCGCCCGGCGTGACCGGGCCGCCATAGGCGGTGAACCGGGCGACGGGCACCGGCAGGACGATGCTGCGCTCTGCCGTGGCACCCGCGTCGAGTCGCGAGGCATAGGGCGTCTCCGGCTCCTCCAGGCGCATCCCCGGCGGCATCGGCTGCACCGCGCGCTGCAGGACCAGCGTGTCGCCGTCGAAGAACCTGTAGCTTTCCTCCGGCAGCAGGGTGAATCCCTTGTCCGCCACCGTCCAGAACAGGTCGAAGAGGTAGATCGGGCTCTCCTCCGGGTTGGTCACCCGGTAGTCGACCCGCAGCACGTCCTGCGCCACCTCCACTCGGTTCAGTTCGATCATCTCGGCCTCGTGCGTGTCTATCAGTAGAAGGGACGCTTATCTTCGCCCATGTCTTCGCGGATCTTGTTCTCGGTAAAGGGATCGTCCTCGTAATCGCCCAGCCCGACCGCCTGGTGTTCGTAGCCCGGCGCGGTGCGGTTGTCGCCGTTCAGATCCTCGTAAGGCAGCGGGTTGCGCCCGTCGTTCGTGCCCTTGGCATCGTGCAGACTGTGGATCAGCTCGTGTCCCAGGGCAACGGCGGGATCGCGTTTGTGCCAGTCCTCCGAGCCGTCCTTGATCTGCTTCTTCTCGGGGTTGAACTTCACGACACTCGACGTGCCCGGCCCCGGCTGGTCGTTCACCCGGTCATAGGTGCCGTCCGCCATGCTGGCCGGGTTCTCGCTGTTGCCGCCCGCAGTCTCGACGATCTCCACCGACTTGCCGGTCTTCTCCAGCTCCAGCAGCAGCCCCAGCCCGGTCGGCGTCTTCGACAGCTTCTCGAGCGAGGCATAGGCCTTTTCCTTGAACTCGTCGCTGCCGCTGACGGTGATCGAGGACTCGCCCTTCTTGATCCGCTCCATGAGCTCACGGCGCTTGACCTCCTGGATGATGGCGCAGATGGCGAGCAGTGCAAGCATCGTCCCGCCCCCTCAGCCCGCGACCGTGGCGGCCCAGCGCCGCGTCACGTCGAAGGTCTTCGCCGCACGCTCCGCCCGGCCCACCTCCAGCACCCCCGACAGGACGTGCCGCCACTGCGGATCGGCAAAGCAGCCCACCCCCATGAACAGCTGCGCAAGGCAGGCGGGCGCGACCCCCTCCGGCCCGGTGCGGTAATGCTCCGCAACGCCGCGCGCGGCCAGCAGCAGCCCGTTCACGTAAAGCTTGTTCAGCCTGGCATAAAGCTCCGGCCAGACCGCGTCGACCAGCCGCCAGAAGCCATCGGCATCCCGCGTCGCATCCGGCAGCGCGCCCGGCTCCAGCGCCGCCAGCCGCGCACAGGCGGCGGGACGCGCGGTCATCACCGCCGTCTCGAACCGCTCCAGCCCGGTGCGCAGGTTCATCAGCCGCCGCGGCAGGGCCAGCTCCTCCGCCGCAAGGTTGGCGCCCGCCCATGGCACCCGCCGGTCGCGGTCGAACTCCAGCCCGAGGACCAGCACCGCGTCGAGGAAGAAGTCCAGCGCGCGCGGCTCCTCGAAGGCGAAGGCCCGGGCACGCTCGACGATATGGGTGACAAGCTCGTCCGCCCCGCCCGGCCCCATGCGCAGGGTCAGTTCGGGCTGTTCCTCCCGCAGGCGCCGCAACAGGCGCCGGTGCTCGGCCTTGCGCGCCATGTCGGCAAAGCCCTGCATCTGGTCGTTCGAAACTCTGAACATCGGAAAATATCCTGTTCTGCAATGACACGAAGGGTAAGCACGGCTTTCCCCTCCGGCAAGCGCCAAAGCCGGTCAAACCCCGTCAAGCCCCTTGTTTCCCTACCTCCGGGGCCCTCCTCAGACCCCCGGAACATTCGCTGACGACGGCGCGTTATTGCATAACAGAGGGATTCGCCCCCATGTTGACGGCGTCTGCCAACAGAACCGATGCCACCGGAGGACCGTTCATGACCCGCCTGATCGCCCTGTTCATTGCCCTCTTCGCCGCCAGCCAGGCCGCCGCGCTGCAGGCCTGGGTCAACGCGCCCGAAGACGGGTTCCTCAACCTGCGCACCGGCCCCTCCACCTCCTACGAGGTGGTCCGGGAGATGCCGCACGGCTCCCGCGTGACGGTGCTGGAGGACGGCAACTGGTTCCGGGTGCGCGACGCCTACGGCAACACCGGCTTCGCCGCCGCCCGCTATCTCTCGGCAACCGAACCGCGCCCGCGCCGCACCGGCGACGACGACATCGCCTCGCGCCGCGATCACTCGCTCTACTCGGGCGAGATCGACCGCGGCGGCTCCGGCTACCGCAATCGCGACGGCTCCGCCTACAGGGATCGTGACGGCTCCGCCTACAGGGACCGCGACGACACGCGCTACCGCAACAATGACCGCCGCCACGCCGACGTGCCGCTCGACCAGCTGCCGCAGCTCTACATCAACGCGCCGCAGGCCGGTGCACTGAACCTGCGCGACGGCCCGGGCACGAACTTCCCGGTGATCGACACCATGAGCCAGGGCAGCAGCGTGCGCGTACTGGACGACAGCCAGACCTGGTACCTGATCCGGCACGAGGACGGCCGGACCGGCTACGCCCACTCCTCCTACCTCTCGCAGACCCGCCAGCCGCTCGCCCCGCGCCCGGAACCGCAGCCGCGCCGCGAACCGCAGCGCCACAACGGCTCCATCGTGGTCGAGGCAGAGGACCTCCCCCGCATCCTCGCCAACTGCGCCTTCGTCCGCATCGACCGG
This sequence comes from Sagittula sp. MA-2, assembly GCF_030126985.1. Taxonomy (GTDB): domain Bacteria; phylum Pseudomonadota; class Alphaproteobacteria; order Rhodobacterales; family Rhodobacteraceae; genus Sagittula. Next base: position 3,020,330 of record NZ_CP126145.1, read on the forward strand.
CTCGACAGCTGCATCGTCAACACCATGCGCCGCTGATCCCGGACCAGAGCCCGGAACCGAAAGAAAGACGCCCCCGCGACCTCCCGCGGGGGCGTTTCCGCATCCGGGGGCAGCGGGCACAACAGCCCCACCCCTTCATCTTGGCACAAGTACCTTCGGGGGGGTCCGGGGGGCAGACAGCCCCCCGCGCCGGGGGCGCAGCCCCCGGCGGATCGCCTGCGCACCGCGCAGGCGAAACCCCTCAGGAATGCTCTTCCTCCGCCGTCGCCGCCAGCGCCCGGTTGTAGGCCTTCAGCGCGTCGACGTGGAACAGCGCGCCCTGGAACACCGGCACCCCGTCCTCCATCTTCACCACCGGCAGGAAGGCCACGCCGGAGCGGTCGAACATCGGCAGCGCGGTCTCCAGCGTCGCCGTCGACTGCACGAACAGCTCGCGCTCGATCATCCTCAGGCAGGCCTCCTCGTCGGCGGCGCGCTCGTCGTCGGGCCTGCGCATCACCCCCTGCACCCGGAACATCGCCAGCAGGTAGGCCTGCGGTCCCGCCGCAAGCTGCACCTTGCGCCGCGCCAGCTGCGTCAGGAAGAACGACCGGTCGACCACCCGGCTCGCCAGCGCGGTCGACATCGACACCGACACCATCACCGCAAGCCCCGTCTGCCAGTCCCCGGTCAGCTCGAAGACGATGAGCGTGGTCGAGATCGGCGCCCCCAGCACCGCCGCCGCCACAGCACCCATCCCCGCCAGTGCATACAGCGTGAAGGCCGAGGACATGTCCGGCGCCATCCCCGTGGCGACATGGCCGAAGGCCAGCCCCACCAGCGCCCCCACCATCAGCGAAGGCGAGAAGATCCCCCCGCCCATCCGGCCCGCCATGGTGATCGACACCGCCGTGACCTTGATCACCGCAAAGACCACGGCCTCCCACATCAGCAGGTTCCCGGTCAGCGCGCGCGAGGTCGTCTCGTACCCCACCCCGATGATATGCGGATAGAAGATCGCGATGCCGCCCAGCAGCAGCCCCGCCACCGCCGGGCGCAGCCAGTAGGGCAGCCCCAGCTTCTTCTGCAGCGCCGTCTCCACGTCGTCGGCAAAGAAGATCGCCCGCATCATCATCACCGCGACGATCCCGCAGACCAGCCCCAGCAGGAAAAACGCCGGCAACTCGAGGTAGAACTCCACCACCGTCGTCCCCGGCAGGGTGAACTCCGTCACGTCGCCATAGACCAGCCGGTTGATCACCGTGCCCGCCGCGCTCGCCACCACGATGGGCGCAAAGGCGTGCAGCGCGAAGTGCCGCAGCACCACCTCCAGCGCGAACAGCGCCCCGGCAATCGGCGCGTTGAACGAGGCCGAGACCGCCGCCGCCACCGCGCAGCCCAGAAGGTCGCGCCCGGTGATGCCGTCCACCTTCATCCGGTTCGCGACCCATGTGGCCGCCAGCGAGGCCATGTGCACCACCGGCCCCTCCCGCCCCGTGGAGCCGCCGGTCGACAGCGTGATCCACGAACAGAGCACCGAGACCACGCCCGCGCGCCGCTCCACCCGGCCGTCGTTCAGCGCCGCGCCCTCGATCACGTCGGCCACCGACCGCACCCGCCCGTCGGTGGTGAACTTCTGCAACAGCGTGCCCACCGCGATGCCGCCCAGCACCGGGATCACCAGCACCCAGGCCCAGTGCAGCTCGCCTGCCCAGCTTGCCAGCATGTTCACGTCGCGCGTGCCGTAGACCGCCGCCTGCAGGGTCTCGACCGCAAAGCGGAAGCCGATGGCGGCAAAGCCCGACACCATGCCGAGGAACAGCGCGATGAACCAGAAACTGACCTGTCCCGGCCCGTTGTGACGGATCATGTCCCAGCCGCGCGAAAAGTCGCCCCTGATGGTGGCAAGGTGTTGCGCGAATACGCCCGGCACGGCCTTCTCCTCCAAACCCGCGGGTTTCCCCGCCCCGCGTCGCCCGGTAAGGTGGCCTCCTGTCACTCACCGGAGACCAAGATGCCTATCGAACAGGCGCTCGACGACTTGCAGGCCTTCCTAGGCGAACGTCTCAGCCGGTCCAAGCCCGATCTGGACGCCCATGCCGGATCGGAGTCCTATTTCCCGCCCATCGCCCCCGATGCGGTCGCATATCCCGAAAACACCGCCGAAGTGTCGCGTATCGCGCAGATCTGCCACGCCCACGGCGTGCCGCTGGTTGGCTTCGGCGCGGGCACCTCGCTCGAGGCGCAGACCCAGGCGCTGCGCGGCGGTGTCTCGGTCGACTTCACCCGCATGAACAGGGTGACAGAGATCCGCCCCGCCGACATGGACGTGACCGTAGAGCCCGGCGTCACCCGCGAGGCCCTGAACGAGGAGCTGCGCGCCACCGGCCTGTTCTTCCCGGTGGACCCCGGTGCCAACGCCTCCATCGGCGGCATGGCGATGACCCGCGCCTCCGGCACCACCACCGTCCGTTACGGCACCATGCGCTCCAACGTCCTGGCGCTCGAGGCGGTGCTGGCCGACGGCACCGTGATTCGCACCGGCACCCGGGCGCGCAAGTCCTCCGCCGGCTACGACCTGACCGCGCTGCTCGTGGGCTCCGAAGGCACCCTCGCCCTCGTGACCGAGCTGACCCTGCGCCTGCACGGCATCCCTGAATCGATCTCCGCGGGCATCTGCGCCTTCCCCGACATGGGCTCCGCCGTGGCCGCGGTGATGGAGACCATCCAGATGGGCCTCCCCCTCGCCCGGATCGAGTTCGCCTGCGCCGCCACCGCGCGCGCCTTCAACGCCTACGCGGGCGCCGACATGGCCGAACAGCCGCACCTCATGGTGGAATTCCACGGCTCGCCGGAATCGACCGCGCAGGACGCCGAACGCTTCGCCGAGATCGTGGCCGACCACGGCGCCTCCGCCTTCCGCTGGTCCTCGCGGACCGAGGAGCGCAACGCGCTCTGGGCCATGCGGCACAACGGCTATTACGCGATCCTCGCCTCGCGCCCCGGCGCCCGTGCCGTGGTGACCGACATCTGCGTGCCGATCTCGGAACTCGCGCGCGCGGTCGAGGAAACCCAGGCCGACATCGCCGCGTCCGGAATCAGCGGGCCGATCCTCGGCCACGTGGGCGACGGCAATTTCCACGCCATCCTGCTGCTGGACCCAGACAAGCCCTCCGACCTCGACGAGGCCAAGGGGATCTCCGCCCGCATGGCCGAACGCGCCCTGCGCCTCGGCGGCACCTGCACCGGCGAACATGGCGTGGGCGTCGGCAAGAAACCCTTCATGGAGGCGGAGCACGGCGCCGCCTGGACCGTCATGGGCATGCTGAAGAACGCGCTCGACCCCACGGGCATCATGAACCCCGGCAAGCTGGTGCCCGGCAACTGACGGCCCCCTGCCCTCGACGGCCGGGAAACGCGGTGTCCTCCCTGCAGGGGACACCGGGGACAGAATGTTGGGGGCCGCGCGAAGCGCATTGTGCAAGATGACAGCCTGCCCGCGCCTCACCCGGCACCAAGCCAGGCCGGGGCGTGGCCGGGAGGGTGGGCCGCCGGGGACCGCAAGGTTGCCGGTCGGGGCGCCCGGAGGCCGCGCCTAGCCTGCCAGCAGCGACCGTGCCGCGGCCCGCGCCGCGTCCGTCACCGTGTCGCCCGACAGCATCCGCGCCAGTTCCGCCTCGCGCGCGCCTGCGTCCAGCGCCACGACCTCCGACAGGGTCATCCCGTCCTCGACCCGTTTCGCCACGCGCCAGTGGTGCGCGCCAAGCGCCGCCACCTGCGGCGAGTGCGTCACCACCAGAACCTGCCCGCCATCGGCCAGCGCCTTCAGGCGCCGCCCCACCGCGTCGGCGGTGGCCCCGCCCACGCCGCGGTCGATCTCGTCGAAGATCATCGTCACGCCCTGCCCCGCCTGAACGTGCAGCGCAACCTTCAGGGCCAGCAGGAACCGCGACAGCTCCCCGCCCGAGGCGATGCGGTTCAGCGCCCCGGCAGGCGCGCCGGGGTTTGTGGCCACGCGGAAGGTCACCGCGTCGCGGCCCTCCGGCCCGGCCGTGGCCTCGGCCACTTCCGTCTCGAACACCGCGCGGCCCATCTTCAGCGGCTCCAGCTCCGCCGCCACCGCCGCGTCCAGCCGCCGGGCGGCATCGCGGCGCAGGGCGGTCAGCCGGCCCGCCGCATCGTCGAACCGCGCCTCCGCGTCGCGGATCGCCTTCTGCCACTCGCCCAGCCGGGCCTCGCCCGCGTCGAGCGCCTCCAGCCGTTCCGACAGCGATGCGGCCAGCCCCGGCAACTCGTCGGGCATCACCTGATGTTTCCGCGCCAGCCCCCTGATCGCGAACAACCTTTCCTCGCAGGACTCGAGCTCTGCCGGATTGAAATCCAGTGCCTCGAGGCAATCCGCCACCCCGCGCGCCGCCTCGTCCAGCTCCGCCATGGCGCGCACCAGCGCCTCGATCGGCGCATCGAGCCGGCCCGACGCCTTCTCCGCAGCCCCCTCCAGCCAGCGCAGCGCGCCCGACATCGCGCCCTCCGCGCCCTCGTAGCCCAAGGCGGCAGAGGCCTGCGCGATGTCCTCGCGGATCTTCTCGGCGGCCTGCATCGTCCGGCGCTGCGAATCCAGCGCCTCTTCCTCGCCCTCTTCGGGGGCGAGCGCATCCAGCTCGGCCACGGAATGGCGCAGGAAGCCCTCTTCGGCGCGCACCGCATCCATCGCCTTCTGCGCGTCCGACAGCCCCTTTCGGGCCGCCGCCAGCGCGCGCCAGGCTTCCCTGACCTCCGCCTGCAGGTCCTCGGCCCCGGCATAGTCGTCCAGGATCGCGCGATGCCCCTTGGGGTCCAGCAGGCCCTTGTCGTCGTGCTGCCCGTGCAGTTCCACCAGCGTGTCCGACAGTTGCCGCAGCACGTCGCCCGACACCCGCCGGTCGTTGACCCAGCCGGTCTTGCGACCGTCCGCCGTGTTCACCCGCCGCAGGATCAGCTCGTCGCCCGCGGGCAGCCCGGCCTCCTCCAGCACGCCGCGCGCCGCATGGTCCGGCGCAAGGTCGAAGACCGCCACGACCTCGCCCTGCTCGGCGCCCGCGCGCACCAGTTCGGCGCGCCCGCGCCAGCCCAGCACGAATCCCAGCGAATCCAGAAGGATCGACTTCCCGGCCCCGGTCTCGCCGGTCAGCACGTTGAGACCGGGCTGGAAGTCGAGATCCAGCCGGTCGATGATCAGCATGTCGCGGATTTCAAGCGCCCGAAGCATGTCCAGCCGTAGGGTGGGTGTTCAGCCCACCGCCCCTCAAAGCCACTGGCCGCGCACCATCTGACGATAGACCTTGCCGAGCCAGTTGTTTTCGAACGCACGCGGTTCCAGCCCCTGCTTCGTCAGAAGCGCGTAGCTGTCCTCGTACCAGTCGGTCGACTGGTAGTTGTAGCCGAGGATCGCGGCGGCCGTCTGCGCCTCTTCCACCAGACCCAGCGACAGGTAGGCCTCCACCAGCCGGTGCAGCGCCTCCGGCGTGTGGGTCGTGGTCTGGAAGTCCTCCACCACCACGCGGAACCGCGAGATGGCGGCGCCGAAGTGGTCGCGCTTCAGGTAGTAGCGCCCGATCTCCATCTCCTTGCCGGCGAGGTGATCGAAGGCGAGATCGAATTTCAGGATCGAGGAGCGCGCGTATTCGCTGTCGGGATAACGCTCGATCACCGCGCGCAGCGCCTGCAGCGCCTGGAACGTCAGGCCCTGGTCCCGGCCCACCAACTCGATCTGGTCGTAGTAGCTGAGCGCCAGCAGGTACTGCGCATAGGCCGCGTCGTCGTCCGCCGGGTAGAAATCGATATAGCGCTGCGCCGCGGCGCGCGCATTCTCGTAGTCCTTGTTCTTGTGGTAGGAATAGGCCTGCATGATCAGCGCACGCTTGGCCCAGTCCGAATAGGGATAAAGCCGCTCGACCTCGCCGAAATAGAACGCGCCGTCCTCGTAGTCCTTGCGCGACATCTCGTATTCGCCGCGCTCGTAGATCTGCTTGGCCGTGTAGGTTTCCAGCGGCTGGCCGTCCGGCCCGATGTCCTTGCGCTTGAGTTCGCCGCAGCCCGACAACAGCAGAGCCGCTACGCTCACCCCGAACACCAAAGCCCGCGATCTGCCCCCTGTCATGACACCGTCCTTCGTTCTTTTCGAACCCTTTGCGCCAACCTGCATAAAGGCCCCGTTGCGCAGGGTCTAGCACAGAAAATCAGCGGGCAAAACGCCCTATTGGCGGGGCCCCTGCCAATCCATCGCAAGATATTGCCGGTGGACGCAAGGGCATTCCGCAAGATGTGGAAAGCGCCGGTTTCTCCAACCGGCGCAATACACATATACGTCATCGTTGATGTGGATAAGCAGTTCAGGCGACGGCCGGGATCTCGTCCAGCACGACACCTGCGCCCGGCAGCGTCGCCGCGGTCGCCGCGTCGCAGTCCACGAAGCGCCAGGCCTGTGCATCGGCGAACAGCGCGTGCAGCAGCGCGTTGGTCATGGCGTGACCGGCCTTGTGCCCTTCGTAAAGGCCAAGGATCGGCGCACCGGCCAGCGCAAGGTCCCCCAGCGCGTCCAGCATCTTGTGGCGCACGGCCTCGTCGGCGTGACGGAAACCGCCCGGCGACAGGACCTTGTCGCCATCGACCACGACGGCGTTCTCGTAGGTGCCGCCAAGCGCCTTGCCCGCCTTCTGCATCGCGTCCACGTCGGAGGCACGGCAGAAGGTGCGGCAGTCGCTCAACTCGCGCACGAAGGTGCCGTTGGCGAGGTTCAGGTGCTTTTCCTGCACACCGATGGCCGCGTCGGCAAAGTCGATGCGGAACACCATGTCGAGCCCCTGCCCGGTCTTAGACGGGGACAGGCGCGCCCAGCCGCCCTGGGTTTCCACGGTGACCGGCTTCAGGATCTCGATGGCGCGCACTGGGGCGCCCTGCGCCCGCAGGCCCACGTTCAGGATGCCGCGCACGAAAGGCACGCTCGACCCGTCGAGGATCGGCGCCTCGGGGCCGTCGATCTCGACCAGCGCGTTGTGCACGCCGCAACCGGCCAGCGCCGCCATGACGTGTTCCACGGTCGAGACGGAGACACCCGCCCGGTTCTGGATCAGCGTGCAGAGCGGAGAGCGCACGACGTTGTCCCAGCGCGCCGGGATCATCGTGTCGCCAAGGTCGACGTCGGTACGTTTGAACCAGATGCCACGGTTCACCACCGCCGGACGGATGGTCAGGCGCGCGGGTCGGCCGGAATGCAGGCCGATGCCGTCGAAGCTGATCGCTGAGCGGATGGTTGTTTGCACGTCGACTTCCCGAATTTGTGATGCGCACCCTCTGACAGGCGCGTCCTTGTACAATGGGATAAAGCGCAGGCGGCTCCGGTCTCAAATCAAAGATTGTAACCGAGTGAAACATCCCCCCGCCCCCCTAGGCGCCCCCCCGCCGCTGCAGGTGCACACTCAGGGCAACCCTCTGGAATGCATAGGGAAATATGCCAGCCCGAGCGCGGTTTTATCAGGCGCGTGCGCCGCCAATGTGACCGCGATTTTGCACCTTTGTTGCAAAAGGGCGCCGGGACCGCGCGAAAAACCGTGGATCGGCCGGTTCGTTACCGCCATTCACGTCAACCTGCCCCGCACCTCATGATTCCTGAAGTACTACCGGAAGAAGCCCAAGACGCGTCAGGGATTTAGGCCGCGACCTTCGCGTTAACGCGGCCCGCCCGGTCACACAGGCGCCCACACAAAGGTAAAGAAAAAGGAAAGGCGCCCCCTGTTGCCAGAGGGCGCCGTCCACGAGGGTCTCGGGCGGGCCGAGGGTAGTGCCGTGTCCGCCTCAGTTCGCCTGGCGGCGCAGGAAGGCCGGGATCTCGATGCGATCTTCTTCCGGATCGGCCTCCGGCGCCGGGGCCGGAGCGGGACGCTGCGCCTGCATCGGCGGCTGGCGGCGTGCCGGCTGCTGTTGCGGCTGCGCGTTCTCGGAGCCGTGCCCGGTCATCCGGCCGATCAGCGAGTTGACGCTGAAGCGCGGCTTCTCCTCCGACGCATGCGCCGGGATGGCGCCGTGCTGGCGGACGGTCTCTTCGCGGGTCCGGGCGGCGGCCGCCTTCAGGCGGTCCAGCGTGTCCGGGCTCGGCACGCCCGGGGCGGGCTTGCGCGGTGCGATGAAATCGTTCGGATCGGCTTCGATGCTGTCCGGCTGCGGACGGAAATCGGCGACCTGCGGCTGGTAGGCCGGCGGCGGAAGGCCGTCGTCCTGCATCGCCGGGGCGGCCGGGGTCTGCGCCTCGTCCTCGAAGATGTCTTCCATCTCGTCCTGGGCTGCGGCGCGCTCTGCGTCCAGCTCACCGAACAGCGGCGCCTGCACGGGCTGCGCTGCGGGCGCCGTCTGTGCGACGACCTGCTCGGGGGCGCGCTGCTGCGGAGCGGGCGCCGGTGCGGCTTCCGCTTCCTGCTGGCGCAGCGGCTGGGACAGCTTGCGGCGCGGCACCGGCATGTCGCCGACGTTGTCCGACGCATCGATGCCGGTCGCCACGACCGACACGCGCATCAGGCCGCCCATGCCTTCGTCCAGCGTCGAGCCGACGATGATGTTGGCGTCCTGGTCCACTTCCTCGCGGATGCGGTTCGCCGCCTCGTCCAGTTCGAACAGGGTCAGGTCCGCGCCGCCGGTGATGTTGATCAGCACGCCCTTGGCGCCCTTGAGGCTGATCTCGTCCAGCAGCGGGTTCGCTATGGCCTTCTCGGCCGCCTGGATCGCGCGATCTTCGCCCTCGGCCTCGCCGGTGCCCATCATCGCCTTGCCCATCTCGTCCATGACCGCGCGCACGTCGGCGAAGTCGAGGTTGATGAGGCCCGGACGGACCATCAGGTCGGTCACGCCCTTGACGCCCTGATAGAGCACGTCGTCGGCCATCGAGAACGCCTCGGTGAAGGTCGTCTTCTCGTTGGCGAGCCGGAAGAGGTTCTGGTTCGGGATGATGATCAGCGTGTCGACCATCTTCTGCAGCGTCTCGACGCCTTCCTCTGCCTGGCGCATCCGCTTGGCGCCTTCGAACTGGAAAGGTTTCGTGACAACGCCGACGGTTAGCACGCCAAGTTCACGTGCTGCCTGAGCGATGATCGGCGCCGCACCCGTCCCGGTGCCGCCGCCCATGCCCGCCGTGATGAAGCACATGTGAGCGCCGGCGAGGTGATCCACGATCTGTTCGATCGACTCCTCGGCGGCCGCCGCGCCGACCGATGCCCGCGCCCCTGCGCCAAGGCCCTCGGTCACCTTCACGCCCAGCTGGATGCGGCTTTGAGACATGCTCTGCTGCAGCGCCTGTGCGTCGGTGTTGGCCACCACGAAGTCCACGCCTTCGAGGTTCTTTTCGATCATGTTGTTGACAGCGTTGCCGCCTGCCCCGCCCACGCCAAAGACCGTGATGCGCGGCTTCAATTCATCCTGTCCGGGCATGGATAGGTTCAGTGCCATGGTGTCGTCCGCCTGTGTTCTTGTCGTGTGTGTCTTTTCGACCCGTCCAGGCACGTCGTTGGCCTGTTAGGGTTCAGTTTACTCACTGCAACCCCGATCGTCACGCAAAAATCAGCAGTTATCCACCAAATATGCCACATTTCCGGCCCATTTCCGCGAGTATTCGCCGAAAGCGCGATATCGTGTGGTCCGCGGCATACTTGGCACAAGCACGACAAAGCCACCACCCGCAGGGCGGCGACTCAACTGTGGTGTTTCAAGGATCCTGCCCGATCCTCCGGCCGCGGATTTCCCGCTGTTATCCACATGCTTGTTAACAGGGCGGGCGGGTTCTGTCACGGGGCGAAATGTCCTCTCCCGCCAAAAAATTTTTGAACGCGACGGTGGGCTGTTGTAGGCGTGAAAGCACGACATTTTCCGTTTTCATTGAACAAAGGACCATATCATGACGCGATTTGCCCTTATGGCGCTGCCGATTTGTCTTCTGACCGCCTGCACCACCGCCCCGGTCCCCGCCACAGCGCCCGAGGCCGCAGCCCCCACCGAGGCCGACCTGCAACTCAGGGGGCGGCTGGCCGGCAAGACCCTCTCCAACGCCGAGTCCACCATGGCCCTGACCGCCGACGGCCGGCTCCTCGGCAAGGAAAGCACTGGCGAGATCACCCGCGGCACGTGGGAGATCCGGGATGGCAAGTGGTGCCGCACCCTGACCGAGCCCGCCGCCTGGGCAGGCACCGGCTGCCGCAGCGTGACCTTCAGCGGCAACACCGTGACCATGTCGAAGGACGACGGCACGTCCTTCACCTACACGATCAGCGGCTGATTGCGGCCTTCCCGAAGCGCCTGTGGCATCACGCGTGCACCGCAGGCGTGACGGCCCCGACGCAACATGATTTTCGACGAAAATCCTGTGCGGCCCGTCCGAACCGTCCCTGCGCCGGTGTCACGTTTCCTGCCGGAAACATGACCTCCCGGCCGTGACAGGATTTTTCGGAGAAAATCCTGTCACCAGTTGTCGCGGAACCACTGGACGGCGCGCTTGAAGGAGCGTGCCGGGTAACGGTCCACGGGGATCTCGAAATCCCACCATTCGTCCTGCGGATGCGCCGCGAAGAGGCACAGGCCCACGGCCCCGGCGAACCCCGGACCCGTCGCCGCCTGTGGCAGCCCGTGCACCCGCAGCGGACGGCCCAGCCGCACCTGCTGGCGCAGGATCTTCGACGCCAGCCCGTCCAGCCCCGGGATCTGCGAGGCCGCGCCGGTCAGCACGATCTGCTGCGACGGCAGATGGTCGAAGCCCGCCGCGTCCAGCCGCACCCGCACCTCCTCGAGGATCTCCTCGACGCGCGGGCGCATGATGCCGATCAACTCCGCCCGGCTCACCGTCCGGCGATCGTGTTCCCAGTCGCCGGTCTCGCCGCCGCATTCGATCATCTCGCGGTCGTCCATGCCGGTGGCCTCGACGCCGCCGTAGAAGGTCTTGATCCGCTCGGCGGTCGCCATCGGCACCTGCAGCCCCATGGAGATGTCCGAGGTCACGTGGTCCCCGCCCATCCGCACGCTGTCGGAATAGATCATGTGCTTCTTGATGAAGATCGAGATGCCGGTCGTGCCGCCACCCATGTCGATGCAGGCCGAGCCCAGCTCCTGTTCGTCCTCCACCAGCGCCGCGATGCCCGACACATAGGCCGAGGACGCAAGCCCGGCGAGTTCGAGGTCACAGCGCTTCACGCAATGCGCGAGGTTCTGGATCGCCTGCGCGTCGACCGTCAGCATGTGCATGTCGCAGGACAGCTCCGTGCCGATCTGCCCGCGCGGGTCGATCAGGCCGGAACGGTGGTCCAGCGCGAAGTTCACCGGCTGCGCGTGCAGCACCTCGCGGCCGTGGCCGAAGTCCGGCACGTCGCAGGCCGAGAGCACCCGGGCCACGTCCTGCTCGTCGACGGTGACACCCATCACCTCCACCTGCCCGGCCAGCCCGTAGCTGCGCGGATCGGCGCCCGAGAACGCCGCGATCACGTGGTCGACGCGGATGCCCGCCATCTTCTGCGCCGCCTGCACGGCGGTGCGGATCGCGCGCTCGGTCTCGCCCATGGCGCTGATTTCGCCGAAGCGGACGCCGCGCGACCGTGTGGTGGCCGCACCGATCACCCGGAACCCGGACTGCCCGGCCAGCGGACCGATGCCGTCGTCGCGCGTTTCCGTGCCGTCGAACCGCAGGACGAGGCAGGCGATCTTGGACGTGCCCACATCCAGGATGGCGATCACACCCCGCTGCATCGCCGCGCGACGCATGTTCCGCATCGCCCGCTGGGACTCGTACAGTTCGATCATTGCCCATCATCCTCCGAAGTCTGCCGGAACATCATTGCTGGCCTGCCTCTATCAACTTGATACGCCACATCTCTTCGGTGGCATGTTCGCTCATCCGGATCGTCGGCCGCCGGGGCAGCCGCAGATCCACCGCCACGAGGTCGCGCGCCAGCAGGTCCACCTGCGGCGCCATCGCCATCGCGATCACCCGTTCGAGGGCCTGCACGGCCCCCTTGTCGGGCAGCATGATCCGCTGGTCGCGGTCGAGGACCACGTCCCAGCGCCGTGCGCCAATCCGCTCGAACCCGCGCAGACGCTCCTTCAGCGGTCCGGCCACGGCCCAGAGCCGCAGCGCCTCGGGCACCGCCTCTTCCGCCGCCTCGCCCGCGATCACCGGCAGGTCCACGCGTTCCGCCCGCGACGCCGCCGGGCCGACCGTCATGCCGGTCTCGTCCAGCATCACCAGCCCCTCGGGGCCGCGCCACAGCACCGCCGGCACACGCTCCACCACGTCGATCTGCAGGACGCCGCCCTGCCGGATGCGCAGGTCGACCTTCTTGACCGCGTCCAGCGCGCCCGCCTTCAGCTGCATCTCGTCCAGATCGAGGTCGAAGCTCGACATCGGCAGGTTCAGCGCCAGCTCGGCGCGGATCGCCTCGGCCACCGCCTCGGTCGCGCCGTCGATCGCCATCAGCTTCACCTGGAATTCCGGTCGGTTCTGCACCGCCGCCTGCACGTCCGCCACCATCAAGGTAAAGGCCGTGCGGTTCGCCTCGACCGAGAACCACGCCGTCACGCCGCCAAAGGCCAGCGCGAAGGGCAGCACCACCCGCAGCGAAAAGCGGAACAGCGGCGTCAGCATCAGCCGCTCCAGCCGGTACTTCATCCGGCTCATGCGCGGGTCCAGCCGCGCCATTCCGGTGTCGGTCTCGGGCACGTTTATCTGTCGCATGAGGCATCCTCCACCATCCATGCGCAGAACTGGCCAAAGCTCATGCCGGCAAGCTGCCCGTGTTCCGGCGACAGCGAGGTCGGCGTCATCCCCGGCTGGGTGTTGGTCTCCAGAAGCCGCAGCCCGGCCAGCCCCTGCGTGTCGTCCCAGCGGAAATCGGTGCGCGACACGCCCCGGCAGCCGATCGCCTCGTGGGCGCGCAGCGCGTAGTCCATGCAGGCGTCGTTGATCTCCTGCGGCAGCTCCGCCGGGCAGATGTGCCGCGACCCGCCCTCCTTGTACTTCGCGTCGTAGTCGTACCAGCCGTCGGTCAGGATCTCCGTCACGCCAAGCGCGCGCCCGCCCATGACTGTCGCGGTCAGTTCCCGCCCCGGCACGAACTGTTCAACCATGACCCGCTCGGGCATCTTTTCGTCCAGCACCGGCGGCCCGTTGGCCTCCTCGTGGACGAGGTAGACGCCGACCGACGATCCCTCGTTGTAGGGCTTGACCACGTAGGGCGGCGGCATGACGTGCGCCGCCATGACCTCCGCCTTGGTCGCGAGAAAACTTTCCGCAACCGGAAGGCCCGCCGCCCGATAGGCCGCCTTCGTCTTTTCCTTGTCGATGGCCAGCGACGAGGCCAGCACGCCGGAATGCGTATAGGGCAGCCGAAGCCACTCCAGGAGGCCCTGGATGCAGCCATCCTCACCCCAGCGCCCGTGCAATGCGTTGAAAACCACGTCCGGGGCGATCTCCTTCAGACGTTCGACCACATCCGGCCCCGCGTCCAGTTCGATCACCTCGTACCCTTCGCCCCTCAGAGCGGCGGCACATTCCCGTCCGGAAACCAGCGAAACCTCGCGCTCCGCCGAGGGTCCGCCTTTGAGCACCGCCACTTTCGGGAGTGTCCTGCTCGACATCCCAAAACTGCCTTTTTCCCGGGGGTTCACCCCCATGTTTGTAATGCAACCTGCCTGTGGTCGCGTCCCGCCGGTCCGCTGTTGTTGTCTCGACCGCCGGGAATGTCCGCCTTTGGCGTGGGCGCAACAGCCCCGCAAGTAGTGAGTGTAACGCCTTTATTCGGGCTTGGAAAACTCTTTTTCGCGGGTATGGCCTCACGATTCGGCCCCAAGCTGCCGAAAAGCAGGCGGCAGAGTCCGCCCGCCCGGCGCAATCGTCCCCGAAACGCCGGAAACCGTGCCGGATCAGCCCGGATCGCCGATCCGGATGACCTCCCAGATCAGTTCGATCCCCGACTGTTCGCGCACTTTCGCGCGCACGTCCTCGCCCAGACCTTCGAGGTCCGCCGCCGTCGCGCCGCCGGTGTTCACCAGGAAGTTCGAATGCTTCGGCGACATCTGCGCCCCGCCCCGCGTGGCCCCCCGCATCCCGGCATCGTCGATCACCTTCCACGCCTTCAGGTCGTGCGTGTCGTCCGCCCGCCCGGTCGAGGAATAGCCCGCCGGGTTGCGGAAGGTGCTGCCCGCCGACCGCTCCTTGATCGGCTGGGTGGCGTCGCGCTTGGCCAGCTGCTCTTCCATCCGCGCCTCCAGCGCCTCCGGATCGCCCGCGGCACCTTCGAACACCGCCTCGACCAGCACCCAGCCCTCGGGCAGGTTGCTCGACCGGTAGCCGAAGGCCAGCGCGTCGGGCGACAGGCTCACCAGCTCGCCGTCCCGCGTGACGGCCCGCGCCTCCACCAGGTGATCGGCGACGTAGGAGCCGTAACAGCCCGCGTTCATCCGGACCGCCCCGCCGATGCTGCCGGGGATGGTCCGCAGGAAGGTCAGGTCGATCCCCGCCTGCGCCGCCCGCTTCGCCACATGCGCATCGAGCGCCGCCGCCCCGCAGGTCACCCGCGTGCCCTCGACCGAGATCCCGTTGAAGCCGCGCCCCAGCCGGATCACCACCGCCCGAAGGCCGCCATCCCGCACGATCAGGTTCGACCCTACCCCCATCGGAAAGACCGGCACATTCGGATCGAGCGCGCCCAGGAACGCGCACAGGTCGTCATGGTCCGCCGGCTGGAAGAACCAGTCCGCAGGACCGCCGACACGCAGCCAGGTCAGATCGTTCAGAGGCCGGTCGGGCGTCAACCGCCCCCGGGTTTCGGGCAGGGAATATGTCATGACGACCTGCTACCGCCGCCGCGGGACGGGCGCAACGGGCCTTGCGCGGGGACGCGCGAATACCGGCCAATGCCCGCGACAAACCCGCCCGTTAACCACATTTCCGGCGCGCAACACCCGGCGCAGGGCAAAAGGTTACCAACCGGCCGTTTCGACACCCCGAACCGGCCGGATCGCCGGTAACGCGGGCCGCTGGGATCTTAACGATTTGAAGGATGGTCGTGCCAGGGCCGTCCGGTGCCACCACATCTGGTGCCACGCGGCCCTGCGCACGGTGGATCAACCCGACCGCGCGCTTCGTTAAGGGGGCGAAACCGTCCCAGCGGACGGTGCCTTAAGGGGCAATCGTCAAGCGACCGCGCGGGTCACTCCGTCCGCCACACGACGCGGCGGCCCCAGCTTGCGAGGTAATACACCGGCCAGCGCAGCAGGCTCATCCCGGCCACCAGCGTGGCCAGCCCGATCCACGGCCCGTTTTCATAGGTCACGTAGCCCACAAGCGGGATTCCGGCTGCGATCAGTAGGTAGGCACGGGTCCAGTGATTGTCGGAAGACGGGATCATCGCTGCGATGTTCGCGGCCACTGCCCAGAGGCACGCGAGAGTCAATGAGAGCGTCATGGCTCCTACTCCTTTTTGCCCCCGCAGGCGCGATGACTGTGCCTGCATATGCCGGAATGCGCAAGCCTCGGGGCGCAAACGAAGCCGTGAATTGCAACGAAAAAGGGCCCCGCATGGGGGCCCTTCCGTGACGCCGGGGCTGAACCCCGCGCGCCCATCCCTCTGATTTCAAACGCCTATTCCCGGCGTCCAGCGGTCACTTAGCCAGCCGCGCCGCCAGCCCGTTCGCCCAGGCCGAGATCGTGCCCGCGCCAAGGCAGACCACCATGTCGCCCGGCTGAGCCTGCTCGCGGACCAGCCGCTCCAGGTCGTCCTCGTCGCGCAGCGCCCGTGCGTGGCGATGGCCGTGACGCACCAGCCCGGCCACCAGATCGTCGCGCGTCGCGCCCTCGATGGGGGTTTCGCCCGCGGCATAGACCTCTGCGATGGCGACCACGTCGGCCTCGTTGAAGCAGGAGCAGAACTCCTCGAAGTGGTGGTGCAGACGGGTGTAGCGGTGCGGCTGGTGCACCGCGATGACCCGCCCTTCGGAGGCCTGCCGCGCGGCCTTCAGCACCGCCGCGATCTCCACCGGGTGGTGGCCGTAGTCGTCGATGATCGTGACGCCGTTGACCTCACCCACTTTGGTGAAACGCCGGTTCACACCGCCGAACGCCGCCAGCGCCGCCCGGATCTCCTCACCCGTCATGCCAAGGTGACGCGCCACCGCGATGGCCGACAAGGCATTGGAAACGTTGTGATCTCCGGGCATCGGAAGGGTCATGCCCTCGATCACCTCACCCGAGACCTGGAAGTGCACGTCGAAATGCGCCACGCCCTTTTCATAGCGCAGCCCCATGGCGCGCACGTCGGCCTGGGCGTTGAACCCGTAGGTCACAACGCGGCGGTCGGTCACGCGGCCGACCAGCGCCTGCACCTCCGGATGATCGGTGCAGCAGACCGCCAGACCGTAGAACGGGATGTTCGACACGAAGTCGTAAAAGCCCTGCCGCAGGTTCTCGATCGAGCCCCAGTGCTCCATGTGCTCCGGGTCGATGTTGGTGACGATGGCAATCGTGGCGGGCAGGCGGTTGAAGGTGCCGTCGCTCTCGTCGGCCTCCACCACCATCCATTCGCCCTGCCCCATCCGCGCGTTGGAGCCATAGGCATGGATGATGCCGCCGTTGACCACGGTCGGATCGAACCGGCCCGCGTCCAGGAGCGTCGCGACCATGGTCGTCGTGGTCGTCTTGCCGTGGGTCCCGGCGATGGCGACGTTCGACTTCAGGCGCATCAGCTCGGCCAGCATCTCGGCGCGGCGCACCACCGGCAGACCGCGGCGCCGGGCCTCGTCCAGTTCCGGGTTGCCCGGCTTGATCGCCGAGGAAATCACAACGACATCAGCGCCTTCGAGGTTGTCGGCCCGCTGGCCTTCGAACACCTTCGCGCCCATGCCGGCCAGCCGTTCGGTGATCTTCGACGTCTTCAGGTCAGAGCCCTGAACGGTGTAGCCGTGGTTCAGCAGAACCTCGGCGATGCCCGACATGCCGATGCCGCCGATCCCCACGAAATGGATCGCGCCCACGTCGCCGGGCAGCTTGGTCGCGCCGGTCATGCAGGCGCTCCGCTCAATGGTCAAATCCTTCATGTCCCGCCTCGTCTTCCTTTTCTTGTGTCCTGTAGCCCGCCAGTTCTTCGACCAGCGCGGCCAGATGTTCCGCCGCTTGCGGTTTCGATACCGACAGGGCCGCCTGCCCCATACGGATCGCGCCCTGTTCGTCCGTCAGGATCGCCTCGATCGAGTCCTTGAGGCTCTCGATGTTGAGCTGGCTCTCCGGGATGCGGATCGCGGCCCCCGCATCGACCAGCCCCTGTGCGTTCACCGTCTGGTGGTCCCCCGCCGCGACCTTGTAGGGGATCAGGATCGACGGCCGCCCAATGACCGAGATGTCGGCCACCGAAGATGCGCCAGAGCGCGAGATCACCAGTTGCGCCTCGCTCATCAGCGCGGGCAGGTCGTGGAAGAACGGCTGCACGTCCGCCTGCACGCCGTTCTCGGCATAATAGGTGGCGACCCGTTCGCCGTCCTCGTCGCGCGCCTGATGGCTGACGCGCAGGTTGCGCACCATGTCCAGCGGCAGCGCAGCGATGGCCGGGGGCACCACGTCCGACAGGATGCGCGCCCCCTGCGAGCCGCCGATCACCAGCATCGACATCGGGTACGGCCCCGGCGCGATATACCCCGCACCCGCCCGTTCCCGAACGGAGGCGCGCACCGGGTTGCCCACGTGGACACCTTCGACACCTTCCGGCAGGGCCGTGGGCCAGGTCCCGCAGGCCACCAGGTCGACCTTCTTGGAAAAGATTTCGTTCACCCGGCCAAGGACACCGTTCTGTTCGTGGATCATGCGCGGCAGCTTCAGAAGCCAAGCCGCCGTCAGTGCCGGGATCGACGGGTAGCCGCCGAAGCCCACCACCACGTCGGGCCGGTCGCGCCGCATCTTGCGGACCGCCGACAGCACCCCGCCCGCGACCTTGAAGGGCACGCCCGCCTTGGCCAGCACGTTACCCCGCGCGAAGGTCGCAGAGGGCACCTGTTCGATCTCGACACCCTCCGGAAAGGCGCCGGTGTAGCGGGCGCCGCGGGCGTCGGTGGACAGCTTCACGCGCCATCCGCGGTCCAGCATGATCTCGGCCAGGGCCTGCGCGGGGAACATGTGTCCCCCGGTGCCACCCGCCGCCATGACCAACAAGGGCCGTCGCTCCGCCATCCCGATCTCCTATACGCGTATCCGCGGCCCTTATACCAGCGCCCCGTCTGCGTCCATAACGCCGGGGGCGCCGGGGCGCGGATGTTGCGTTCAGCGCGCGCGGGCGCGCAAGATATCGCCGATTTCACCCTGCGGACGGGCGCGTGTCAGCGCAAGAAGCATCCCCACGGCGATCCCCCCGGCAATCAGGGAGGACCCGCCGTAGCTGACGAACGGCAGGGTCATGCCCTTCGCCGGCAAGAGCCGCACCGCCACGCCCATGTTGATCATCGCCTGCACGCCGAAGATCGCCGCCAGCCCCGTCCCGGCCAGCCGGATGAAGGGGTCGCGCTCGCGCATCAGCCGGATGAAGCTGCGCACCACGATGGTCGCGTAAAGCGCGAGTATGACCAGCACCATGACAAGGCCGTACTCCTCTGCCGCCACGGCAATGATGAAGTCGGTATGCGCGTCAGGCAGCGACCATTTCACCGTGCCCTCGCCGACACCCACACCGAAGAAGCCGCCTTCGCGGATGGCGTTGGTGGCATAGCCAAGCTGGGTGGTCGGGTCGACTTCGGGGGTCAGGAAGCCGTCGATCCGGCGGGCGAAGTGCTGGGAGGAGTTGTAGGCCAGCGTACCGGCCGCCACCACGAGGCCGGCAAGCCCCACCAGCAGCACCATCGGCGCACCGCCCACGAACCACATCACGCCCCAGGCGAAAAGGATCAGCGAGGCCTGACCGAAGTCCGGCTGCATCGCCAGCATCAGCACGATCGTCACCATCATCACGAAGGAATAGAGCCGCCCCGGAGGGCCGCTCAGTTCCTGCCCGGCGGCAAGAAACCATGCCGCGACGATGACGAAGAAGGGTTTCAGGAACTCCGACGGCTGGACGGAGGCGAAGCCGAGGCTGTACCAGCGCACCGCCCCCTTGCCGAAGTCCGTGCCCAGCACCGGCAGGAAGGCCAGCGCCACGAAGCTGATGAGGAAGCCGACCACCGCCAGCCGGCGCACCACGGTCGGCGACATCATCGAGGTCAGCATCATCGCGATCATCGCCAGCCCGCCGAAGAAGGCCTGCCGCTGCACGTAGTGGAACGGATTCAGCCCGTTGCGTTCCGCCAGCGGCACAGAGGCCGCCAGTCCCAGCAGGATCCCGACCGCGAACAGCGTCAGGATGCAGGACAGGCTCCATTTGTCGACCGTGCGCCACCATTTCGGCAGCACGGGTTCGCCGCCCGTGACCGGGACCGCGCCGTAAACCATTTCTGTCATGAGAGCACCGCTCGTCTGTCTCAGGAACGCCCGTTTTTCCGGGTCTGATGGGAAGTGTATCGCAGAAGACATTCCAACTCCAGAAAAATCCCGGTATGGCGGCGCTTCGTGTCGGGGGCGCCGCACAGGCGCGCAGAACCCCGTCACGCGACTTTGCCCCGGCGCGGTTCCGGGGGTATCTGGTCAGAGAGAAACCGGGAGCGGCGTAGGGAATGGCTGGCGGACGGATGGAATGCAGGGCGCTGGTCCTCGGTGCCGGGGCAGCGGGCATGATGGCCGCCGCCCACGCCGGGCCGGAGGTGATCGTGGTGGATCACGCGAAGGCCCCGGGCGAAAAGATCCGCATTTCCGGCGGCGGGCGCTGCAACTTCACCAACCTCGAGATCGAGCCGCACAAGTTCCTGTCGGAGAACCCGCATTTCTGCAAATCGGCGCTGGCGCGCTACACCCAGTGGGACTTTGTCGAGCTGGTCTCGCGCCACGGGATCGCATGGCACGAAAAGACGCTGGGCCAGCTCTTCTGCGACGAGAAGGCGACCCAGATCGTGGCGATGCTGCGGGCCGAGATGGAGAGGGCGGGCGCCCGGCTCTGGCTGCAGACGCAGGTGCTGGACGTGACCCACGCCGACGGCCGTTTCCGCGTGACGCTGGGGAAAGAAGGCCAGAGGGTCGAGGTGATCTCGCCCGTTCTCGTACTGGCGACGGGCGGCAAGTCCATTCCCAAGATGGGCGCCACGGGCCTCGCCTACGACATCGCCCGGCAATTCGGCCACCAGATGGTGGAGACTCGCCCCGGCCTTGTCCCTTTCACCTTCGACGGCCAGCCGTTTGCGCCGCTGGCGGGTGTTTCAGTCCCCGCACGGGTGTCCGCCGGGGGCACCTCCTTCGACGAGGCGCTGCTTTTCACCCACCGCGGGCTCTCCGGTCCGTCCATCCTCCAGATCAGCAGCTACTGGCGCGAGGGCGAGGCGCTGAGCGTCGACCTCCTGCCCGGCAAGGACCTGCCCGCCGTGCTCAAGGCAAAGCGTCAGGAAACGGGCCGCCGGGCGCTCTCGACTGAACTGTCTGCGCTACTGCCCTCTAAACTCGTGGGTTTCCTGCCGCTGGAGGAACAGCCCGCCATCAACCTGGCCGATCTCTCGGACAAGCGCATCGACGCCCTGGCCGACCGCCTGCACAACTGGCAGCTGAAACCCACCGGCACCGAAGGCTACCGCACGGCAGAGGTCACGCTGGGCGGCATATCCACAGAAGGGCTGGACAGCAAAACGCTGATGTCCAAGCACCTTCCGGGACTGTACGCAATCGGCGAGGCGGTCGACGTCACCGGCTGGCTGGGCGGCTACAACTTCCAGTGGGCCTGGTCCTCCGCCGTGGCGGCGGGACAGGCCATCGCTGCCGGCGGACGTTAGGCTTTCCCCAGAACCTTCTGGACCTGCGCCACAAAATCCTCGCCGCGCTTTTCGAAGTTGTCGTACTGGTCGAAGCTCGCCGCAGCGGGCGCCAGCAGCACAACCTCTCCGGGCTGCGCATCCTCTGACGCACGCACCACGGCCTGCTCCATCGTGCCGCAGAGCTCCGCTTCGACGCCGCCCAGTTGCAGGGCAAATCCCTCCGGTTCGCGTCCGATCACGTAGGCCTTCGCCACGTGGCCCAGCCCAGGCGCCAGCGCCGCAAGCCCGCCTTCCTTCATCAGCCCGCCGCAGACCCAGCGGATGCGGTCGAAGGCCAGCAGCGCCTTCAGCGCGGAATCCACGTTCGTCGCCTTGGAATCGTTGACGAAGACCACCCCGCCCGCCTCGGCGATGCGCTGCGACCGATGCGGCAGCCCGGCAAAGGACCGCAGCCCCGCCTCGATCTCGCGCGGGCCAAGGCCCAGCGACCGGCAGGCCGCCCAGGCGGCGCAGGCGTTCTGGTGGTTGTGCGCGCCGGGCAGACCGGACACGTCGCGCAGGTCGACCGATGCGATCTGCCGCCCCTTGCGCCATTCCGCCAGGAACCCCTTGCGGGCAAAGACCATCCAGCCCGGCCCCGTCAGTTTCTGCGTCGCCACCCGGATCACCCGGTCGTCGGCGCGCCCCTCGGCCAATTGCCCCGCCAGGAACTGGCCCTCGACCTCGTCCACGCCGATCACGCAGCGGTCCGGGCCGCCCTCCGCAAAGAGCCGCCGCTTGGCCGCGAAATAGCCGCCAAGACCGGCGTGCCGGTCGAGGTGATCGGGCGAGAGGTTGGTAAAGACCGCCACGTCCGGGGTCAGCGCCCGCGCCAGCTCCGTCTGGTAGGACGACAGCTCCAGCACCACGACGCCGCCATCCTCCGGCGGATCGATGTCCAGCACGCCGCGCCCGATGTTGCCCGCAAGCTGGCTGCTGCGTCCGCTGGCGGTCAGGATGTGGTGGATCAGCGCCGAGGTCGTCGACTTGCCGTTCGACCCGGTCACCGCGACAACGCGCGGCGGCCGCTCGAAGCTGTCGAAATCCGCGCCGATGGAGCGGAAGAAAAGTCCGATGTCGTTGTCGACCGGCACACCCGCCTTCAGCGCCGCGGCGGTCACCGGGTTGGGCGCGGGGTAGAGGTGCGGGATACCGGGCGAGGTGACAAGGCAGGCCACGTCGTCAAAGGCCCCCTCCCGGGTCAGTTCGCGCACGGCGAAGCCTTCCGCCTCTGCCGCCTCGCGTGCCCGGGGGGTGTCGTCCCAGACCACCACATGCGCACCGCCCTCACGCAGCGCCCGCGCCGCGGCCAGACCGGACCGTCCCAGTCCGAGAACCGCGACAGTCGCACCTTCAAACCCTTGAACAGGTATCATCTTACGCTCCCAGAGAGGCCACGGGCGGCCCGAGGAAGAGGCCGCAGGCCGATGACGAGACAGCCTGCGCGCGCGGCACGCGCGCCCCTTTGCGTCAACGCACTTTCAGCGTCGCGAGGCCGATGATGGCGAGGATCAGCGAGATGATCCAAAAGCGGATCACGATGGTCGGCTCCGCCCAGCCCTTCTTTTCGTAGTGGTGGTGGATCGGCGCCATCAGGAACACCCGCTTGCCCGTCCGCTTGAAGTAGAGCACCTGGATGATGACGCTCAGCGCCTCCACCACGAACAGCCCGCCGACGATGCCCAGCACGATCTCGTGCTTGGTCGCCACGGCAATCGCCCCCAGCGCCCCGCCCAGGGCGAGCGACCCGGTGTCGCCCATGAAGACCGCCGCCGGCGGCGCGTTGTACCACAGGAAACCGAGCCCCCCGCCGACCACGCCCGCGGCAAAGATCAGGATCTCGCCGGTGCCGGGCACGTAGTGCACGTCGAGGTACTCGGTAAAGTCGACCCGGCCCACCGCATAGGCAATGATCCCCAGCGTCGAGGTCGCGATCATCACCGGCATGATCGCCAGCCCGTCCAGACCGTCCGTCAGGTTCACGGCGTTGGCCGCGCCCACGATCACGAACATCGCGAAGGGGATGAACAGGAAGGACATGTTGATCAGCGTGTCCTTGAAGATCGGCAGGGCCAGCTGATAGCTCAGTTCGGTAGGGTGATAGGCCGCGGCCCAGAACCCGGCGATCCCGGCGATGATGAAGCCGAGGAGCAGACGCACCCTGCCCGGCACACCGGCCGAGTTCTGCTTCGACACCTTGGCGTAGTCGTCGGCAAAGCCGATGGCCGCAAAGGCCATGGTGACGAACAGCACGATCCACACGAACGGGTTGTCGAGCCGTGCCCAAAGGAGCGTCGAGGTCACCAGCGCGCCGATGATCAGCAGCCCGCCCATCGTCGGCGTGCCCGCCTTGACGAAGTGGCCCTCCGGCCCGTCGGTACGGATCGGTTGCCCCTTGCCCTGCCGCTTGCGCAGCACGTTGATCAGCGGAAGCCCGAAGAGGAAGCCGAAGACCAGCGCGGTCAGAAAGGCCCCACCGGCCCGGAATGTGATGTAGCGAAACAGGTTGAACAGATCGCCGCCGTCACTGAGTTCGGCCAGCCAGTAAAGCATGCTTGGTCCTCTCAACCGTCCATGTCTGCGGGGGCTTGGCGCATTTTCCGGATGGCGTCAACCACGCGTCCCAGCCCCATCGAAAGCGATCCCTTGGCTAACACCACGTCACCCGCGTCGAGGTCGCGGGCCACGCGTTCGGCCATCTTGTCGCTCGTCTCGGTCCAGTGTCCGCGCTTCTCGCGCGGCAGCTTCAGCCACAGCGCGCGCATCAGCGGACCCACACAATGCACGAGGTCGATCTTCTCGATCCACGGGCTGTTGGCCAGCGCCTCGTGCAGGGCGATTTCCTGTGCCCCCAGTTCCTTCATGTCGCCCAGGTAGGCGATCCGGCGCCCCTTGTCGCGGCGGCCCACATGGTCATGCGTCTCGGCGGCGGCCAGCACCTCCAGCGCGGCACCGAGGCTCGCGGGGTTCGAATTGTAGGCGTCGTCGATCAGTTCCAGTGTCAGCCGGTCGTCGACGCGGTCCAGCCGGATGCGCTCGCGCAGCCCGCGGCCGGCGCCTGCGTTCCAAAGGGCCAGCGCGTTGATCGCCAGCGCCCGGTCCAGCCCAAGGGCCGAGATCACCGCGATGGCGCCCATCGCGTTCATCGCGAAATGCCGCCCCGGCACCATGACCTTGAACAGCAGCGGCACGCGCCACGCCCGGCCCGTCGCCACCGTGCAGGCGTCCATCACCTGCACCGAGGTCAGCCGGTGGTGGTTGCCCGCCGCCTCGCCGAACGAGATCGACCGCCGCGCCATCTCTGCCGCCTTGTCGCGCAGGATCGGGCTCACCGCGAGGTCGCCGTTGTAGATCGCGATGCCGCGCGGCTCCAGCCCCTCGAAGATCGACGCCTTTTCCCGTGCGATCCCTTCGAGGTTCTCGAAGGCGGCAAGATGCGCCGGCGCGACGATGGTCACCATGGCCACATGCGGCCGGGCCATGCGGGCCAGCGGCGCGATTTCCCCGGGGTGGTTCATGCCGATCTCTATCACCGCGAAATCGGCGTCCTTCGGCATCCGCGCCAGTGTCAGCGGCACGCCCCAGTGGTTGTTGTAGGATTTCTCGGCGGCATGCACCGTGCCCTGCGCCGACAGGACGGTGCGCAGCATCTCCTTGGTGGAGGTCTTGCCGACCGATCCGGTCACCGCCACGACGCGGCCCGCGAACCGCGCGCGCGCCGCTTTGCCCAAAGCTTCAAGTCCGGTCTGCACATCATCGACCAGCAACAGCTTTTCGGGGTTGTCCACACCCTCTGGAATCCGGCTGACCAGTGCCGCCGCCGCGCCCTTCTCCAGCGCCTGCGCGACAAAGTCGTGCCCGTCCCGCGCCGCCTTCAGCGCCACGAACAGATCGCCCGGTTCGATGGTGCGCGTGTCGATGGACACGCCCGAGACCTGCCAGTCGGATGCCACGCGTCCGCCGGTGGCCGCCGCCGCCTCTGCCGCCGTCCAGAGCATCAGAGCCCCTTTCCGTCCAGTGCCGACACGGCAACGCTGGCCTGTTCCGCGTCGTCGAAGGGATAGACCGTGTCACCCACGATCTGGCCGGTCTCATGCCCCTTGCCGCAGATCAGCAGCGCATCGCCCGGTCCCAAGGCATCGACGCCGCGCAGGATCGCCTCTGCCCGGTCGCCCACTTCCAGCGCTTCCGGCGCGCCCTCCATGACCATGGCGCGGATCGACGCCGGGTCTTCGGAGCGGGGGTTGTCGTCGGTCACGATCACGCTGTCGGCGAACTCTGCCGCGGCCTGCCCCATCAGGGGCCGCTTGCCCGTATCGCGGTCGCCGCCCGCGCCGACGATGGCAACGAGGCGGCCCATGACGTGCGGGCGCAGTGCCTGGATCGCGGTCGCCACCGCATCGGGCGTGTGGGCGTAATCGACGAAAACCGCCGCGCCGTTGTCGCGCATCGCCGCCAGTTGCATCCGTCCGCGCACCGTGCCCAGCAGCGGCAGCACGTCGAACACGTCGTCCGGGTCGCCGCCACAGGCGATGACCAGACCCGCCGCCAAGAGCACGTTCTCCGCCTGGAAGCCGCCGATCAGGCCAAGCCGCTCCTGCCGCACCTCGCCTTCAAAGCTCAGCCGGATCTCCTGCCCCGTGGCGTCAAAGCGCTGCGCCTCGAGACAGATGTCCGCGGCTTCGCGACCGACGGTCAGAACCTCCTGCCCGCGCGCCCGGGCAATCGCCACCATGTCGACGCCGCGCGGGTCGTCGATGTTGATGACGGCCACCCCGTCCTCCGGCAGGACACGGGCGAAAAGCCCCGCCTTTTCGGCAAAGTAGTCCTCGAAGCTCGTGTGATAGTCGAGGTGATCCTGCGTGAAGTTGGTGAACCCCGCCGCCATGAGCTGCACCCCGTCGAGCCGCCGCTGCGACAGACCGTGGGACGAGGCCTCCATCGCGGCGTGGGTCACGCCCGCCTCCGCCGCGCCGGCCAGCATCCGGTGCAGGGTGATCGGCTCCGGCGTGGTGTGTTTCAGCGGTGCGCTCCAGTCGCCCTCGACACCCGTGGTGCCGACATTGACCGCGCGCAGACCCAGCTCCTGCCAGATCTGCCGCGTGAAGGTCGCCACCGAAGTCTTTCCGTTTGTTCCGGTAACCGCCACCATGGTTTCCGGCTGCGCGCCGAACCACAGGGCGGATGTATAGGCCAGCGCCTGCCGCGGATCTTCGGCCACGATCAGCGCCGCGTCGGCCCCGCCCAGCACGTCCGCGGCGATCTTCGCCCCGGCGGCATCGGTCAGCACCGCCCCCGCGCCCATCCGCAGCGCGTACTGAATGAATTCGGCCCCGTGGACGCGCGTGCCCGGCAGGGCGGCGAACAGGTAGCCCTCCCGCACATCGCGGCTGTCGACCGCTAGGCCGGTGACCTTCACGTCACGCCCGCCCCGGGCCGTCAGGCCTAGGTCCCGAAGGCTTTTCACCACTGTCCCGTCAGACGAC
Organism: Sagittula sp. MA-2; assembly: GCF_030126985.1. Lineage (GTDB taxonomy): Bacteria > Pseudomonadota > Alphaproteobacteria > Rhodobacterales > Rhodobacteraceae > Sagittula. The sequence goes on from NZ_CP126145.1 coordinate 3,046,705, forward strand.
ATCTCAGATTTCCCGGCTTTTCGCTGGCACATTATCCCTGCCCCGGCGGTTGCCAGCTCCCTAGTCCGAGGCACTCATGCTGACGTCCAATTGCCCCGTTTCGTAGTCCGGACGCAAGCCCAACAGCGGCGCAATCCTGCCGATCATCTCGGCCGCGACCGGCACTGCCGTCCAGCCCGCGGTGCGGCGCGGCTTCGACCCGGAGGTCTCCACCGGCTCGTCCAGCGTCACGACCAGCACGTACTTCGGATCGTTGGCCGGAAAGATCGACGCGAAGGTGTTGATGTTCTTGTCCTTGTAGTAGCCGCCGCCGTTTTCCTTGGGCTTCTCCGCCGAGCCGGTCTTGCCGCCGACGTGGTATCCGGGCACCTCCGCGAAGGAGGCCGTGCCATCCTCGCTTGCCACGACCTGCCGCAGCATGTGCAGCGCGTCCTGCGCCACGTCCTTCCTCAGGATCACGTCCTGGTAGCGCGGACCGGACTGCTTCAGCAGTGTCGGCTTCACGATGTGCCCGCCGTTGGCGATGGCCGCGTAGCCCGCTGCAAGGTGCAGCGGCGTCGTGGAAATCCCGTGACCGTAGGAAATCGTCACCGCCGACAGGTCGGTCCAGCGCGACGGCCAGAGCGGCTTGCCCCCGGACGCCTCTACGATCTCCAGCGGCGTGGCATCGAACAAGCCCATGGCCTTCAGGAACTCCTGCTGGCGGGTCGGGCCGATGGCCAGTGCCAGCTTGCCCGTGCCGCGGTTCGACGACTTCACGATGATCTTCTCGACCGTCAGCTTCCCGTAGTTGTGGTTGTCGAACTCGCCGATCCGGTGGCCGCCGACCTTGAAGGGAGGCGCGGTGTCGATCACCGACTGCGCGGTGACGAGCCCAAGCTGCATGGCCTGCGCCGCCGCGAAGATCTTGAAGGTGGAGCCCAGCTCGTACACCCCCTGCACCGCGCGGTTGAAAAGCGGCGAGTCGGACGGGCGCCCCTGGGTCGGCGGGCGCGGACGGTCGTTCGGATCGAAGTCCGGCAGCGACACGATCGACAGAACCTCGCCGGTGTGCACGTCCATCAGCACCGATGCCGCGCCCCTGGCGTTCATCAGCTTCATGCCGGCGTCCAGCACCTCCTCGGCCGCCGCCTGCACCGTCAGGTCGATGGACAGCGTCAGCGGCACGCCCTCGCGGCCCGGGTCGCGCAGCTCCTTGTCAAAGAACTTCTCGATCCCCGCCGTGCCGATCACCTCGGCGGAATGCACGCCCTCTGCCCCGAAGGAGGCGCCGCCCAGAACGTGCGAAGCCAGCGCGCCGTTGGGGTAAAGCCGCATCTCGCGCGGGCCGAACAGAAGACCGGGCTCGCCGATATCATGCACCGCCTGCATCTGCTCAGGGCTCAGTTTCTTCTTCACCCACAGGAACTTGCGCTTCGGGTCCATGAACCGCTTGGCCATCTTCTCCCCGTCGAGATCGGGGAATATCTCGGCCAGTCGCAGCGCCGCCCGCTCCGGGTCGATCATCTGGTTGGGATGGGCGTACAGCGAATGCGTCGACATGTTGGTCGCAAGGATGCGGCCGTGGCGGTCCACGATGTCGGCCCGGCTCGCGATGATCGACGCCCCTGACGCCTGGGCCCGCGGCTCTTCCGGCTCCGACGCCGACAACATGCCCATGCGGGCCCCGATCACGGCGTAGGCGCAGAAGAACATCATCGCCAGCACCAGCAGGCGGCCCTCGGCGCGCAGGCGCATCCTGTCGCGCATCGCCTCGTGGCGGATCCGGCGGTTTTCCTTCTCGATGGCGTCGGGGTTCTCGCCCTTGCGGCGGGCTTCGAGAATGCGCGCCAACGGGCGCAGCGGCACGCGTGTCATGGGTTGGTCGCTCCCCTCGTGGTGACTTCCTCGACCCCGTCCAGGGTCAGCTCCGGCGGCAGCGGATAGGCCACCTGCACGATCAGCCCGAACTGGTCGGGGCGTAGGGCCAGAAGCTGCAGCTTGTCGAAGTTCATTTCGGCAAGGTCGCGCAGACGGTCGGGGCGGTTGAGATAGGCCCACTCCGCCCGCAGGATCGACAGCCGTTCGCGCGCGGCGCCGATCTCGCGGCGCAGTCCCGCGACATGGTCCAGTTCGTCCTGCGTCTGGTAGTTCTCGCGGTAGGCCCAGTAGCCCGAGCCGATCACCGCCAGCGCCGAAAGGATGAACAACAGCGTCCGCATTTCAGTTTTTCCCCTTGGAAGTCGCGCCCTTGAGCATGGGCATGGCAATCTCGTCCGCCTCGACAGCCGCGGCGGGCAGGTCGGTGCGGCGCGCCACCCTGAGCTTGGCCGAGCGGGCACGCGGGTTCGCCGTCAGCTCGTCCGCGTCCGGCCCGACGGCCTTGCGGGTGACGATCTCGAACGGCGCCTCGGCCTCGGGCGTCTCGGTGGCATAACGGTTGACGTGGCGCTTCTTCTCGCCGTGCAGTTGCAGGAAGCGCTTCACCATGCGGTCCTCGACCGAATGAAAGGTGACGACCGCCAGCATGCCGCCGGGCTTCAGAACCCGCTCCGCCGCCATCAGCCCCTGCCACAGCGCCTCGTACTCGGCGTTCACCGCGATCCTCAGCGCCTGAAAGCTGCGGGTGGCCGCATGGGCCTGCCCCGGCTTCGTGCGTCCAATCGTGCGTTCGATCAGCCCGGCCAGTTCCAGCGTCGTCGAAAACGGGCGATGCTCCACGATCCGGCGGGCGATCCGGCGCGACTGCCGCTCTTCACCGTATACATAAAGAACGTCCGCCAGATCACTCTCGGGCAAGTCATTTACAAGATCGGCCGCGGTCGGCCCCGCCTGCCCCATCCGCATGTCGAGCGGCCCGTCCCGCATGAAGGAGAAGCCGCGCTCGGCCAGGTCGAGCTGCATTGAGGACACGCCAAGATCCAGCACGACACCATCGACGCTCTCGGCCACCTTGTCCATATTGCAGAAATTTTCCCGAACGAGGGAAATGGCCGGCCAGTCGTCCAGCCACCCTGCGGCCATCTCATGTGCCAGCGGATCGCGGTCGATGCCGATGACACGTTCCGCCCCGGCCTCCACCAGCCCGCGCGCATAACCGCCCGCGCCAAAGGTCCCGTCGATCCAGACACCGCTGACCGGCGCGACCTCTCGCAGCAGCGGTGCCAGCAGGACGGGAACGTGCGGTGCCTCCCCCTGGATGCGCTCCGCGGCCGCCATTTACAGCCCCGCCCCGTCCAGCAATTGCGCCGGGTCGAAATCGTCCGGCAGCTCGTCGAGGTAATTCTCGGTCTGCGCCAGTTCCTCCGCCTCGTAGGTGGCGGGCTCCCAGATCTGGAAGGTATCGACGTTGGAGGCAAAGTAAGCCTCGTCGCTGATGCCGATCTTGGCACGCAGCTTGGCGGGCAGCACGATGCGTCCGGTCTCGTCGACACTGGTGGTCATGGATTGGGTGGAATAGAGCCGCTCCAAGAGCTTGCGGTCCCGCGAACCGCGCGTCATCGCCGAGATCTTGTCCTCGACCGCCTCCATCTCCTGAATGGTGTAACATTCCAGGTACTTGCGGCGGTGGTCGCCGTAGACGATGACGAAGTTCGGGTTCAGGCCCTCGGTCCATTCGGGGTCGCCCTGCTCGAGGACACGGCGAAACGAGGCCGGTATCGAGACCCGCCCCTTCGTGTCGACCTTGTGTCGACTCTCGCCTCTGAACCTCAGCCTGCGGCCCACTGCCCTCGGCCCTCCAAGCCCCCCTTAAACGTAAATGCGGCGGGTTGATCTGCTGCCACTGATCAACCCGCCGCTGACCCGCATCGCGGGTGTCTCCGACTGCGCGCGCCACCTGGGGGGATGTCTGCTCGCCCGCGCGCCGGATCTCTTTGTTCACGAAGAAAGCGGGCGCCTGTATGAAACCTGCTATTGTTGTTTTTGGAGTTCGGTGTGAGGTCGTTTGCGCCTCGTTTGCCCGTCTCTCTTCGTGTGAGTTAGGTTTGCCATGGGAATTCATGGGTGGCAACAGGAATTCGCGGCAACCGCGCCCTTCATCTGGTGCGCGGGACCTCTGCCGAACAAGATTTAGTGCCGATTTTGGCCACATTCTTGCCCGATCTGGTATGGATGCGCGGAACATCCAACTAGATGTAGGCAAATCTGGCGCCCCAAATTTTTTCCCATGATTTCCCACCGGGCTGGCATGACGCATGGGATGTGGGTCATATTTACCACAATTCAGGGTCAGATATACGCTCTTATCCACAGGGAATCATCTCACCTCGCCGTGAATCACCGCGACTCGGCCAATTTCAGCCGAGTCGCCCATGACGGATTCGGCGGAGCCACCCCTCTCCCATCCATTCCCATGCGAAACCGCCCACGCTGTCCCACGCCATCCCGCGGGACGCTCGTCTTGACCCTCCCGGCACGCTCCTAGATACCGGGCGCAAAGGAGGCCCCATGACGACGCCCCGCATCACCGACAGCCATTGCCACCTCGATTTCCCGGACTTCGCGGACAGCCGGCCCGACGTCATCGCCCGCGCGCTCGACGCAGGCGTGCACCGGATGGTCACGATCTGCACAAAGCTCGCGAACGAACCCGCGGTCCGCGCCATCGCCGAGGACAACGACGCCGTGTTCTACGCCGCGGGCGTCCATCCCATGAGCGCCGCCGACCACCCGCCCGTCACCACCGGGATGCTGGTGGACATGGCGAAGCACCCGAAGTTCGTCGGCATCGGCGAAACCGGCCTCGATTACCATTACACGGCCGAAAGCGCCGAGATCCAGAAACGGAGCCTGCGCACCCATATCGAAGCGGCGCAGGAAACCGGCCTGCCGCTGATCATCCACGCGCGCGCCGCGGACGACGACATGGCCCGCATCCTCACCGAAGGCTACCGCGCCGCTCCTTATACCTGCGTGATGCACTGCTTCTCGTCCTCCGCCGAGCTGGCAAAGGCCGCACTCGACCTCGACTTCTACCTCTCGATGTCCGGGATCGCCGCCTTCCCCAAAAGCCGGGAACTGCGCGACATCTTCGCCGCGGCCCCGCTCGACCGCATCCTCGTGGAAACCGACAGCCCCTACCTCGCGCCGCCGCCCTACCGCGGCAAGCGCAACGAACCGGGCTACGTCGTGCACACCGCCGAAAAGGGCGCCGAGGTCTTCGGCCTCTCCTACGAAGAGTTCGCCGCCAGGACAGAGGCCAACTTCGACCGCCTCTTCGCCAAGGCCGCGGCGTGGCAGCGCGAACCGGCCCGGGAGGCGCGTGCATGAGCGCGACGCTGCGCTTCACCATCCTCGGCTGCGGATCGTCGGGCGGCGTGCCGCGCCTCGGCGGGCACTGGGGCGACTGCGACCCGGCCAACCCGCGCAACCGCCGCCGCCGCTGTTCACTGCTGGTGGAACGGACCACGCCCGACGGCACCACCTGCGTGCTGATCGACACCAGCCCCGACATGCGCGAACAGCTTCTCGACGCCCGCGTGGGCCACCTCGACGCCGTGGCATGGACCCACGCGCACGCCGACCATACCCACGGGCTCGACGACCTGCGCCAGATCGTCTTCAACACCCGCAAGCGCCTCGACGTCTGGGCCGACGGCGACACCCAGAACGACCTGATCGCGCGCTTCGGTTACGCCTTCGTCCAGCCCGAAGGCTCGCCCTACCCGCCGATCCTCAACCTGCACACCATCGACGGCGCCTTCACCATCGAGGGCGCGGGCGGCGCCATCACCCTGACCCCCTTCAAGGTCAACCACGGCAGCATCGACGCGCTGGGGTTCCGCATCGGCGACCTCGCCTACCTGCCGGACGTGATCCGCATTCCCGAGGACGCCTGGCCGCATCTCGAGAACCTCGACTGCTGGATCCTCGACGCCCTGCGCCGCACGCCGCATCCCACGCATGCCCATCTCGACCTCGCGCTCGAATGGATCGCGCGGGCCGCGCCGAAGCGCGCCGTCCTGACCAACATGCACATCGACCTCGACCACGACACCGTGGCCGCTGAGACGCCCGCGCACATAACACCGGCGCACGACGGCATGACCATCAGCTATGCCGTCTGACTGTCGCCAGACGCGCACCACGTTCCCGGCGCAGCCCGATACCCTTCATCTTGGCCCGAAATACCTCCGCCGGAGGCACCCAGCCCCACCGGCGGCACGAGGCCCGCAACTCCGGCACCCGGCCAAACCGGCGCGCCACCGCGACGCGCCGGGCGCGGCGCAATCCCGCACCCCACACATCGCATCCTCCTGCCGACGCCCGGGCGTTGCCGCATGATTTCCGGACTTTCCTGACAATGTTCGCCCTTCTCAGCGTCATCCTGCCCGTCTTTCTCGTCATCGCCGCGGGCTACCTTGCCGCGTGGAAGGGCGGGTTCGGCGACACTGCCGTCGACGGGCTGATGAAGTACACCCAGCAATACGCCATCCCCTGCCTGCTCTTCCGCGCGCTCTGGACGCTGGACCTCGGGCCCGAGATCGACCCCCTCATCCTCGTCTCCTTCTACACCGGATCCGTGACCTGCTTCACCGTGGGCCTGCTCGCCGCACGCTTCATCTTCCGCCGCGACTGGGAAGACTGCGTGGCCATCGGCTTCTGCTGCCTCTTCGCCAACTCCGTCATGCTGGGTCTGCCGATTACCGAGCGCGCCTTCGGCACCGATGCGCTGGCCGCCAACTACCTCATCATCGCGCTGCACTCGCCGATCTGCTACGGCATCGGCATCACCGCGATGGAGATCGTGCGCGCCCGAAGCGCCGGCACACCGAACTCGAAACTGCCCGCCATGGTGGTGCGCGCGATGTTCCGCAACGCGCTGGTCATCGGCATCGTGCTCGGTCTCTTCGCCAATCTCGCCAGCCTGCAACTCCCCGCGGTCATCACCGACGCGCTCGACATGATGATTCGCTCGGCGCTGCCCGCCGCGCTCTTCGGCATGGGCGGGGTGATGTTCCGCTACAGGCCGCAGGGCGACTTCCGGGTGATCGCGATGATCTGCGCCGTCTCGCTGGTGCTGCACCCGGCGATCACCTGGACGATGGGCACGCTGACCGGCATCTCCACCGGCGCCTTCCGCTCTGCCGTGCTGACCGCGGCCATGGCGCCGGGCATCAACACCTACGTCTTCGCCAACATGTACGGCCGCGCCCGCCGGGTCGCGGCCTCGGGCGTGCTCTTCGCCACCCTTCTTTCGGTGCTGACCGCCGCCGTCTGGCTGGCACTTCTGCCCTGAAACGGTCACAACACGTGAGCAATGCGCATGGCCCCGCCGGGCGATGCGCCCCCAAAGTACGAAAGACAGGACGACCATGGCCCGCAGGAACACCACGCTCGGCATCTTCTTCATGCTGGTCTTCTGCGCCTTCGCGCCGGTCATGGACGCCTCGGCCAAGGCCACCCCGGCCGAGGTCCCCGTCACCCAGATCCTCGCCTTCCGCTTCGGCATCCAGGTGCTGCTGCTCTACCCGCTGGTGATGGCGCTTTCGCTGCCCTCCCGCACCACCGGCCGGGAGGTCGTCTTCCACCTCGCTCGCGCCGCCACGCTGACACTGGCCACTTACTGCTTCTTCACCGCCCTGCGCTACATGCCGGTGGCCGACGCCATCGCGATCTTCTTCGTCTCGCCCTTCATCGTGACCCTGCTGGGCGCGCTCTTCCTGAAGGAGCCGATCGGCTGGCGCCGCAGCCTCGCCAGCCTCGTGGGCTTCGGCGGCGCGCTGCTGGTCATCCGGCCCAGCTTTGCCGACCTGGGCGTCGTGGCGCTCTTGCCGCTCGCCACCGCGCTGATGTTCGCGATCTACATGCTGCTGACCCGGGCGATGTCGCAGCGCGCGCACCCGCTGGTGCTGCAGGCCCACACCGCGCTCGCGGCCAGCCTGATGACCATCCCGCCGATGCTGCTGCTCGACGGCACGGGCCTCACGTATTTCGACCCGGTCTGGCCCAGCCCCTACGCCTGGATGACCCTCATCGCGGTCGGCACCGTCGCCACGATCTCGCATGTCTTCCTGACCTTCGCGCTGCGGCTGATCCCGGCGGGGACCGTCGCCTCGCTGCAGTATTTCGAGATCGTCGGCGCCACCATCGTGGGCTTCCTGATATTCGGAGACTTCCCGACCCCGCTCACCTTCCTCGGGATCGCGATCATCATCGCCTCCGGGCTCTACAACATCGCGCGCGAAAGCCGCCTGTCGGAGATCCCCGAACGCGCCGCCCCCCCGCCGCCGTAGGCCGGCCGCCTCCAGCCGCCCCGCGGGATGGCGGGTGGGGCGATGCGCAAAGCGCGAGCGTCCGGGTGAAACCCGGCCCGCCCGACATCCCGGCGAGCATCCGTCTGGACCTCCCGCGCGGCCGCACTTAGGGTCGCCGCATGTCCAGTGATCGCCCCCTTCTCGGCATCGGTCTGATGCTCGCCTTCTGCCTGCTCGCCCCCTTCGGCGACGCGCTTGCCAAGCTTCTCGGCCCGCACCTTTCGGTCGGCCAGATCACCACCCTGCGCTTCGCTGCGCAGGCCATCGTGCTGGTGCCGCTGTCGATTGCCCTGCGCCGGTCATGGCGGATGAGCGCGGCGACCTTCGGCCTCCTCTTCCTGCGCACCCTGATGCACATCGCCGGGATCGCGCTGGTGGTGACCTCTCTCCTGTACCTGCCGCTCGCCGACGCCATCGCCATCGCCTACGTGATGCCCTTCATCGCCCTTCTGCTGGGCCACCTGTTCCTGGGGGAAACCGTCGGGCCCCACCGGCTGGCCGCCTGCGTCGCGGGCTTCGGCGGCACCCTCCTCGTCCTGCAGCCCGCCTTCGCCGACGTGGGCGCGCCCGCGCTGATCCCGCTGGGGGTGGCGCTGGTCTTCTCGATCTACATGCTGCTCAGCCGCCAGCTCGGCAGCCGCCTCGACCCGATCGCGCAGCAGGCGGCGGCAGCCCCCATCGCGCTGGCCATCCTGGTCCCGCTCATGGCGCTCACCCCCGAAAGCATGACGCAAACCACCTGGATCGATCCGACACCGCAGCTCTGGGGGCTGATCGCACTCATGGGGCTGGTCGGCAGCACCGCGCACCTGACGATGTCCTGGGCGCTGAAGTACGCCCCGGCCAGCACGCTCGCCCCGATGCAATACCTCGAGATCCCCTTCGCCGCCTTCGTCGGCTACCTGATCTGGGGCGACCTGCTCGGGCCGCTGGCCACGCTGGGAGTCGCGATCACCATCGCCTCGGGCCTTTACGTCGTCATGCGCGAGCGGGCCACCGCGGCGCGCGCTCCAGCCCCGAAACCAGTGCATTCAGGTGCGCCACCGACAGGATAAGCAGCATCGACGGGGTGGCGAAGGTCAGGCGCACCGGACCCACTGCCTCGTTCGAGGTGCCCACGGCCCCGCCGGGGCGGAAGTGCAGCCCCTCCAGCGGCCAGCGCAGCCCCTCGGACAGCCCGCCCGCTTCCGCCATCGGGAACAGCGACACGCGCTCCCCCGGCCCGAGGTCAAGTGTCAGGTCCGGCGGGCACAGGCAGACCACGTCCTCCGGCCCGACCAGCACGCACCGCCGGTCCGGCCGCCGCACCAGCACGTTGATCGCCGCAAGCTGATGGTCCAGCCGCGCGCCCAGAAACCCGTAGCCCAGCACCAGCGGCGCCTCGATATGGCGCAGGCACTTGTCGAAATCGGTGCTGTCCTGTTCGGTGATCGGCCGCAGCACACCCGGTGCTAGCTGGGTCTGAATGTCGCCGGAAAGCGAGTCCATGTCGCCGAAGACCGCCTCTGGCATATGGCCCAGACGCAGCACGCGTTCGGCACCACCGTCCGCGGCCACGACCGGATTGTTGCCGGAAAGTGCAACCGCCAGAGCGTCATCATGGCACTCTCCACCGCCCACCAGCACGACTGGCCCGGAACTTTCAACAATTTTAGTCTTCATGTACGCTTAATGGCCTTCTGGGAAACAGATCACAATCTGGTCACGAAATGATACTCTTAACGGCGCAGATTCGGTCAGCTTTGGCCCGGGTGATCGTGGTAAACGCACTGTTGCATACCGAATGAAAGTGAGCAGCACATGGTGAGTTCGAGCAAAATCCTTACGGTTTCTTACGGCACCTTCTCCTGTACGGCCGAAGGTTTCGAGGATCCGCTCGCCGTGGTGAAGGACACGACACACTTCTTTCGCGGTGTCGTCAACGCCGACCGCTTCTTCGGAGCCGAACCTCCACAGTTCGATCCGGAACTCGCGACAGAGATGATGCGCGCCCGGCTCGCTGCCGAGGGACAGGAAGGCACGCTCACCCTCGGGTCCGCGGCGGCCGCCTCCTCCGGTGCCCTGGCTGCCGCCCTCGCCGCCGGCCCTGCCCGCGCCGCGACACATCAGGCCGAGGCCTTCGACGACGACCGCGACAGCGCCGGTCTTCTGCCCGACGACGACACGATCGAGGCGACCGCCGTTCTGACCGAACGCACCGTCGACCTCGAAGAAACGGACATGACTGGCGCTGCATCCGGGATCATGGACCACACGGCGGCCTCGCCCGCCCCGGAGGTCTCCGCGCCTGCTCCGCGGACCTCCCCCTCTGAAAGCGTGGCGGCCAAGCTCGACCGCATCCGCGCCGTGGTGGCCAGCACCGCCGCCGCGGAGGACGCCCGCGCCGCGGCCGCCGCGCAGGACGCCGAAGCCGAAAAGGCCGATGACGCGGCAGAGCCCGTCACAGGTTTCGAGGACGAGCCCGCCTTCGTCTCCGAGGTCGAGCTGGAACCCCACCTCGACGCCGATGAGGCGCCGGACACCGCCGACGCGGTGGAAGACACGCACGCCATTGCCGAGGAGGACGCGGCAGAGGACGACAGCACAGATCCGGAGGAGGCAGCCGCCTTCGACGCGACTGACCACCTGGCGGACGACCTGTCCAAACCGGAGGTTGCCGGGGAAGATACCTACGACGAAGACATCGAGGATGTCGACGACGACGCCCTGTCGGCCCTTCTGGGTGAACTGGAAAGCGACTCCCGAAACGCTTCCGTCTTCTCCGACAAGTCCCTGGCCGACGACATGTCCGCCGCGCCGGTCTCCGAACCGATGGACGACAGCGTCTTTGCCGACAGCATCGCCAGCCTGCTGGGCGAATCCGCCGAAGACGAGGACGACGACGACACGCTCGCCGCCGATCCCTCCATCGCCGCCGCCCTCGCCGGTCTCCACGCCTATGACGAGGACGACGAGGATGAGGCCGTCACCGACGAAGACGCGGCCTACGACGACACGGACGACACCGACACCCCCTACGCCTCCGCCGATGTCGACAACGTCTTTGCCGAGGACATGGCCGACGAACCGCATGACGAACCGGCGCCGCAGCCCCGCGCCCGCGTGGTGAAGGTCAAGCGCGCCGATTTCCTGCGCGCGGTCGAGGCCGGCCACATCGAAGAGGTCGAGGACGACGAGGACACCGCAGCCGCACCGCCGGCGGTCCCGATGTCCGACCTCAGCACCCTCTCGCCCGAGGAAGAGGAAGAACTCGCCCGCGAACTCGCGGCGGTGAAGGCCGAACTCACCGGCGAATTCGACGACTGGGACGAAGAGGACGACGAAATCGACAGCGCCGCCCTGGCAACCGCCGCCACGACGCTGCCCGAGGACGAGGACGACAGCTGGGACGCTCCCTACGCCGCCGCCGTCACATCTGGCGACAACGCCTTTGACGAGGACGACGAGACCTATCTCTCCGACGACGGGATGGACGATTACGAGGACGACGAGGAAGACGATGAGCCGCGCGCAACCGCGCCGCTGCGCCTCGACAACCCCGTCTCCACGCCCCACGCCGAAGACGACGCGGCGGGCGACGATTCCCTCTCCGCCCTGATCCGCGACTCGGCCCGCAAGACGGTGAAGATGGCGAGCCCGGCCCGCGCCCTCCTGACGGAGCGCGAGGTCAAGGACGTCGATACCCTGCGCCTGATGGACCAGACCGACACGGAGATGGACGAACCCGAGGGCAGCCGCCGCCGCACCGCGATCGCCCACCTGCGCGCCGCCGTCGCCGCGACCAAGGCCGACCGCCTGCTCGGTCGCCGTGCCGACGCCGCCGAGGAACAGGAACCCTACCGCGAGGATCTGGCCAACGTGGTCCGTCCGCGCCGCCCGCAGGCCACCGCCACCCGCACCGAACGCCCCGCCGAGGTGCAGCCTGTCACCCGCCCCGCGCCGCTCAAGCTGGTGGCCGAACAGCGGGTCGAGGACCGCATCGGCGGCAATACGGGCGCGCCCACAGGCCTGCCCCGCACGGTGCCGGTCCGCCCGCGCCGCGTCCGCCGCGCGGCCGACCTCCAGCCGCAGGAAACGCAGGAGGATGCCGCCTCCGCCGACGGTTTCGTCGCCTACGCCGAGAAGGTCGGCGCCAGCGACCTGCCGGAGCTTCTAGAGGCCGCGGCGGCCTACATGGCCTACGTCGAAGGCCGCGACCAGTTCTCGCGCCCGCAGCTCATGTCGACCGTGCGCTTGGCCGAGGCCAGCGAATCCAGCCGCGAGGACCGGCTGCGCAGCTTCGGGCAGCTCCTGCGCGAGGGGAAGATCAAGAAGACCGCCGGGGGCCGCTTCACCGCCTCCGAACGGATCAGCTTCAAGCCCGACCGCGCCGCGGGCTGATCCGCCGCCACGGCACCCGGACACAAAGACGCCCCGCCGGTCATCCCGGACGGGGCGTTTTCATTTTCCAGGCCGGCAAGGACCGAAGCGGACCATCACGGGATGGTGGGCGGGGCGCCTTTGCCGTCAGGCAAACAGCGCCCGCCCGGCGTCACTCCTCGTCGCGCGGCGCGTCCGGGTCGGCCTGCCCCACGCCGCGAAAGACGAAGCGGAAGGGCACCGCCCAGAGCACGCCCAGCACCACGTAGACCAGGAACTCCAGCCAGATCGCCGGACGGTCCAGCCAGTTCACCAGCGTCACCGCCGCCACCACGTAAAGCGGCATGCCGATCACCAGGATCACCAGCGACCACCGCCGCCGCGCTTTGTAGGACAGGGCCATGCGCTCAGTCCGCGAACGGGTCGGTCACGAGGATCGTGTCCTCCCGCTCCGGCGAGGTCGAGAGCAGTGCCACTGGGCAGCCGATCAGCTCCTCCACCCGGCGCACGTACTTGACCGCGGCGCCCGGCAGGTCCGCCCAGGACCGCGCGCCCTCGGTCGATTCCGACCAGCCTTCCATCTCTTCGTAGACCGGCACGCAGCGCGCCTGCTCTTCCGAGGCGAAGGGCAGGTAATCCAACCGCTTGCCGTCGAGGTCGTAGCCCACGCAGATCTTCAGCGTCTCGAACCCGTCCAGCACGTCCAGCTTGGTCAGCGAGATGCCGTTGACGCCGCTCGTCGCGCAGGTCTGGCGTACCAGCGCCGCGTCGAACCAGCCGCAGCGCCGCTTGCGGCCCGTCACCGTGCCGAACTCGTGGCCGCGCTCGCCCAGCCGCTGGCCGTCCGCATCGTGCAGCTCCGTGGGGAACGGACCCTCGCCCACCCGCGTGGTGTAGGCTTTCACGATGCCCAGCACGTAGTCGATGGCGCCCGGGCCGATGCCCGTCCCGGTGGCCGCCTGCCCGGCGATCACGTTGGACGAGGTGACAAACGGATAAGTGCCAAAGTCGATGTCCAGCAGGGCACCCTGCGCCCCTTCGAACAGGATACGCGACCCGGAACGACGCTTTTCGTTCAGAACCTTCCACACCGGGGCCGCATAGGGCAGGATCTCCGCCGCGATCTCCTTCAGCGCGGCGATCAGGCCCTCGCGGTCCACCGGCTCGATGCCCAGGCCCTTGCGCAGCGGATCGTGGTGCTGCAGCGCCCGGTCGACCCGCGCGACCAGCGTCGCCTCGTCCGCCAGATCCGCGACACGGACCGAGCGGCGCCCGACCTTGTCCTCGTAGGCGGGGCCGATGCCGCGCCCGGTTGTGCCGATCTTCGTCCCCTTCGAGGCCGCCTCTTCCCGCGCCCGGTCCAGTTCGCCGTGGATCGGCAGGATCAGCGGCGTGTTCTCGGCGATCATCAGCGTCTCGGGCGTGATCTCGACGCCCTGCTCGCGGATCGTCGCGATCTCCTTGACCAGGTGCCAGGGGTCCAGCACCACGCCATTGCCGATCACCGACAGCTTGCCGCCGCGCACGACGCCGGACGGCAGCGCGTTCAGCTTGTAGACCTTGCCGTCGATCACCAGCGTGTGGCCCGCGTTGTGGCCCCCCTGGAAACGGCAGATCACGTCGGCGCGCTCGGACAGCCAGTCCACGATCTTGCCTTTGCCCTCGTCGCCCCACTGGGCGCCCACGACAACCACGTTTGCCATATCCCCGAGTCCCTCCGGTGTTCTCAAACCCGCGCACGTATAACGTCGGTGCCCGGGGCGCGAAACCGCAAAATGTGCGGCATCCCGCCCGCTTCCGCATGCCACGGGACTGGACAGCCGCCGTGGCAAGGGCCACCTAGGCCAAAACCAGACGGAGACGCCCATGTCCTTCTTCGCCCGCTGGCTCTTTGCCTTCCTGCTGCTGGCCGCCACCTACAACCCGACGCCATGGAACTACACCCGCTGGGCGCTCGCCAACTACGAAGCCCAGCTACCGCTCACCGTGCTGCTGGGGCTCCTGCTGTTCGTCGGCTACGTCATCTACCTGCGCGCGACCCTGCGCTCCATCGGCGCCTTCGGGATGATCCTCGTGCTGGCGATCGTCGGCGCGGCGCTCTGGGTCCTGTGGGATGTCGGGCTGATCGACCTGTCGGACCCGGGCTTCGCCACATGGATCGCGCTCCTCGCGCTCTCGGTGGTGCTGGGCATCGGCCTCAGCTGGTCGATCATCCGCCGCGCGCTCTCCGGCCAGGTCGATACCGACGACGTGGAGGAATAGGCGGGCGGGCGCTCTCGGCGCAGGGCGGAACAGGGCCGCCCCGGCCCGTTTCGCCGCCCCCGCGACCTGCCGTCACCCGTCATCGGCTTGCGCATGCCGGCTCATTCCCCTACATGACCGCAAACCCAAAGCGTGACCGCGAGCACCAATGCAAAACGTCATCCTCATCATCCACCTCCTTCTCGCCCTCGGCCTGATCGGAGTCGTGCTTCTCCAGCGCAATGAAGGGGGCGGCCTGGGTATGGGCGGCGGTGGCGGTCCGGCGGGCGCCCGCGCGCCCACCACGCCGCTGGCAAAGGTGACTTGGGTGCTGGCCATCGCCTTCATCGTCACCTCGATCACCCTGACGATCATCGCGGCGCAGAACTCTGCCGGGACCTCGATCCTCGACCGTCTCGCACCCGCGGGCCGCTCAACGCAGGAAGAGCCCGCGACCGCGCCCGGCGGCGACATCAACACCGACGACCTGCTGGCGCCGCCGTCCTCGGGCGGCAACACCGACGCGCCGCTGGTCCCCAGCGCGGACTGACACGCGCCACAACGGCGAAACGCATGACAAAAGGCGGCCTCCGGGGCCGCCTTTTCCGTTTCGTCTGTATGCCCGGCGACTCAGCCGAAGTCGAAATACCCGTCCCCTGTGCCGAAGGCATCGAAGCCCGGTCCGTCCTCCACGTCAGCGGCCGGGTAATCGTCCATGCCGCTTGAGCCGCCGGTCTGGACGGAGGTCACGAAGACCGGCTTCACCTTCACCGCGTCACCGTCGCCCCCGTTGTCACGGAAATCGAAACCGTCTTCGTCCTCGCCGAGAAAGCGCCGCACCGGCACATAGCGATACTCGTTGTCGTTGCCCGCCGCGGCACCCGCCGTGCCGCCCTCGCGGTACTCGATCACCTCGGTCTCTGTGCCCAGCCCGGACACGTCGGAGAATCCCCCCAGCGCGCTGCCGCTTTCGCTATAGGTCCCGGTGATCTTTCCGTAGTTCAGTGAAAACTGTTCCATACTCATGCCCTGCTTCGAAAATGTCTGGTTCGGTCAATGCGGCGATCCTGCCGCATGTTTTGCCGCAGCGACAGTCCGTCATTCCCGACCTTGAAGCGCACCGGCTGCACGCAGCCCCGCCAACCCGGCAGACCCACGCCCGCAAGACCGGCAAGACCCGGGCGCCCCGGCCCGCCACACCGCAGAACACAGCCCGGTCACGCCCCGACGGCACGATCCCGACCTACAATCCCTTGCACCGCCCCCCGCCGGGGCCAACAGCATATTGCGCCCCGGCTGGACTTTCCGGTCCGAATCCGCTATACGCCAAATCCCGTGTTGCAGCCGATGACACATGCGGTACAAGCCGCCTGTCCAACGGCTGATCACCCGGTCGGACGACACTCGAAAGACCGGAAATACAGGCAAAGACACGGGGTTTCCTGATGGCGCGTTTCATCTTCATCACCGGCGGTGTGGTCTCTTCGCTCGGCAAGGGACTGGCTTCCGCCGCGCTGGGGGCGCTGTTGCAGGCAAGGGGCTTCTCCGTCCGTCTGCGCAAGCTCGACCCCTATCTGAACGTCGATCCGGGCACCATGTCGCCCTTCGAACACGGCGAGGTCTTCGTCACCGACGACGGCGCAGAGACCGACCTCGACCTCGGGCACTACGAACGCTTCACCGGCGTTCCGGCCCGCATGACCGATTCCATCTCCTCGGGGCGGATCTACACCAACGTGCTCGAAAAGGAGCGCCGCGGCGACTACCTCGGCAAGACGATCCAGGTGATCCCGCACGTCACCAACGAGATCAAGGACTTCATCTCCATCGGAGAGGACGAGGTCGACTTCATGCTTTGCGAGATCGGGGGCACCGTCGGCGACATCGAGGGGCTGCCCTTCTTCGAGGCCATCCGCCAGTTCTCCCAGGACAAGCCGCGCGGCCAGTGCATCTTCATGCACCTGACGCTGCTGCCTTACATCAAGGCCAGCGGCGAGCTTAAGACCAAGCCCACGCAGCACTCCGTCAAGGAACTCCGTTCCATCGGTCTCGCGCCCGACATCCTTGTCTGCCGCTCCGAAGGGCCCATCCCGGCGAAGGAGCGCGAGAAGCTGGCGCTGTTCTGCAACGTCCGCCCCGACAGCGTGATCGCCGCGCAGGATCTCAAGTCGATCTACGAGGCGCCCATCGCCTACCACCGCGAGGGGCTGGACCAGGCCGTGCTCGACGCCTTCGGGATCACCCCCGCGCCGAAGCCCAACCTCGAAAAGTGGGAAGACGTCAACGACCGCATCTTCAACCCCGAGGGCGAGGTCACCGTCGCCATCGTCGGCAAGTACACCCAGCTCGAGGACGCCTACAAATCCATTGCCGAGGCGCTGACCCACGGCGGCATGGCGAACCGCGTCAAGGTCAACGTCGAATGGGTCGACGCGGAACTGTTCGAGCGTGAGGACCCCGGCCCCTACCTCGAGAACTACGATGCCATCCTCGTCCCCGGCGGCTTCGGCGAACGCGGGACGGAGGGCAAGATCAAGGCCGCGCAATACGCACGCGAGCACAAGATCCCCTACCTGGGCATCTGTCTGGGTATGCAGATGGCGGTGATCGAGGCCGCCCGCAACGTCGCGGGCGTCAAGAAGGCCGGCTCCGAGGAGTTCGACCACGAGGCCGGCGAAAAGCGGTTCGAGCCGGTGGTCTACCACCTCAAGGAATGGATCCAGGGCAACGAGAAGGTCAACCGCCGCCCGGACGACGCCAAGGGCGGCACCATGCGCCTCGGCGCCTACGACGCCGTGCTGACCGAAGGCTCCCGCGTGGCGAAGGTCTACGGCCGCACGACCATCGACGAACGTCACCGCCACCGCTACGAGGTCGACATCAAGTACAAGGAGGCGCTGGAGGCCTCCGGCCTGCGCTTCTCGGGCATGTCCCCGGACGGCCGTCTGCCGGAAATCGTCGAATGGCCGGACCACCCGTGGTTCATCGGCGTGCAGTTCCACCCGGAGCTGAAGTCCAAACCCTTCGACCCGCACCCGCTGTTCCGGGACTTCGTGCGCGCGGCCAAGGAAGTGTCGCGGCTGGTCTGAACCGGCCTGGGCGGGGCGTGCCAAGGCTCTCCCGCCCGTCGACTGTCCGGTCACCTGGCCGAAGACCAGACCTGAAACGTGAACGCCCCGGGGCACGTTCTGCGACGTGTTCCCCGGGGCGTTCTCTTTCCCCGCTCTGCGGTTTTCCGGGCGGTCCGGGTGCCCTCGGCGGCCCGGTTACCAGAACCTTGACGAAAAACCCGGAACCGTGACGCAGCGTCACGGTCCAATGGTTAAGAACCGGCCGGTTAGACCCCTCGAACCGGCCGGTTCGCCCCTTCCAGCCCATCAACCTTTGTTGGAAAGGGGTTAAGTTCGTGCCCGATCGCCCGCCCCGGGGCCCCGTTGCACGACATCGCGCTCAGCGTTAACGGCGCTCAGGTCCGCCAGACCTCGCCAGTCCGCGCGTTGATCACATAGACCTGCTTCCCCGCGCCGTTGTCACAACTTACACGGTACACGTGTTCCGCCGGAGTCGGCGCGACGGCCTTCACCTCGACGCAGGTGAAACCGCTCGACGCGATCATGTAGTCGGACAGCGCGTGCATGTCCGCCCGCGTCAGCGACGCCACCGCGCCGGACGAAAACCCCAGAACAACCGTGGAACACAGGACGATATCGAGGATTCTTTTGTACATTGCTCTCTGCCTCTTCGGTTCGTTTCCTTGAGGCTTACAATGCAAGACGGCAAAATCTGGGCAGAGCAGACCGCCCCGAGGCAACCTCAAGGTTGCATTTTTTGGGTGTTGTCATATCAACCGGAGATTGCCGCAATGTCGGGACGTGCGTGTTTCCGGCAGTTTCACCGGCCCCTTGCCGTACCCGCGAGGCCTGCCGGGATCCGGTATGCCCTGCCGATCCGGCGGGCAGTGCCAGACCTTCGAAGCCGCATCCAAGCAAAATCCAAAGCACTGAAAAATATGGATTTATATACGGGCCGCGAAGCCCGTACACTTTCTGCCCCCATCCTTGCAAAGTCACTGCACATCCAGCCGGCCCGGCAAATTCCGGTCGCACCGCGTCAGAACACTTGCCCCGGCAGAGGGCGCGCCTTACGCAGCATCCATGCTGTCCTATCAACACGCCTACCACGCCGGGAACCTGGCGGACGTCCACAAGCACGCCGCGCTGGCGTGGGCGCTGGACTACATGATGAAGAAGCCCAAACCGCTCACCTACATCGAGACGCACGCCGGGCGCGCGCTCTACGATCTGGGCGGTGAGGAAGCGCAGAAAACCGGCGAGGCGGCGCAGGGCATCGCGCGGCTGCCGAAGCAGATCCCCGCCACGCATCCCTATCGCGTTGCGGTTGAGCAGGTCCGCACGGCCCATGGCCCGAACGCCTACCCGGGATCGCCGATGATCGCCCAGACCCTGCTGCGCGACGACGACCGCCTGCACCTCGCCGAACTGCACCCGCAGGAACACGCCGCCCTCCGCACAGCCCTCCGCTCCCCCACCACCCAGATCTACAACCAGGACGGTTTCGAGCTCGCTCTGTCGCTCACCCCGCCCGATCCGCGCCGGGGCCTGATGCTGATCGACCCGAGCTGGGAGGTGAAGTCCGACTACGTCACCGTGCCCCGCACCGTGCAGGCCATCGCGGCCAAGTGGAACGTGGGCATCGTCATGATCTGGTATCCGATCCTGACCGAGAAACCACATCTGCCGATGATCCAAACGCTTCAGGCCGCCTTCCCCGATGCGCTGACGCACGAGGTCGCTTTCCCGCCCGCGCGCGAAGGGCACCGGATGGTCGGCTCCGGCCTGTTCGTCATCAACCCGCCCTGGGGGCTGGAGGCAGAGTTGCAACACCTCTCCGGAAGTTTGTTTTCCGACCGGAAACCGCCCCGGCGCAGCGGGCGTTGAGAGTATCCTGACCGCCGACAACACGGGGGATTCCATGTTCGAACGCCTGACAACCTTCTTCCGCAGCAAGCCGGCCACACCTGAACCGCTGCCGGAACTGGACGCGAAATACGCGCTGGGGACTCTGCTGGTTCGGGTGGCGCAAGCGGACAGCGCGTATCTCTTCGAGGAAATCGAGCAGATCGACCGGACGCTGGCCGAGTGGAACGACCTCAACCCGGTCGAGGCCGCCAAGATGCGGGCCATGTGCGAGCGGCTGGCCCACACGATCGCCGACGATGCAGAGCTGGCCGGGCTGATTCGCAACCACGTGGACTACGCTCACCGGCTGGAGGCCGTGCAGGCGCTGTGGCGGGTGGCGCGTTCGGACGGCATCACCGATACGCGCGAACAGGCGCTGGTCGATCTCGTGGAAACCCACCTGGGCATCGAACGGATCGATTCCGAGGAAGCGCGGCTGGCCTCTGTCATTCCGTGATCCGCCGCGCGGGACACCACTTGCCGCCACCGGGAGAGAGGTTATATCCCCCTGATGTTCGCCGATTTTCTAAAAAGACTCACCGATCCTCAGCCCGCGCAGCTTCCGGATGAAGATGCCCGACTGGCCCTGACGGCGCTGTTGGTTCGGGTCGCCCGCGCCGACGGTGTCTATGACAGTGCCGAAGCGCAACGCATCGACCGGATCACCACCGCGCGCTACGCGCTCAGCCCCGAGGCTGCGCAGGACCTGCGCGCACAGGCCGAAGAGCTCGAGTCGCAGGCGCCCGACACCGTCCGCTTCACCCGCGCCATCAAGGATGCCGTGCCCTACGACCAGCGCATCGCGGTGATCGAGGCGCTCTGGCTGGTGGTGCTGGCGGACGACGACCGCGACGCCCGCGAAGATGCGCTGCTGCGGCTGGTGTCGAACCTGCTGGGCATCAGCGACGTTGACAGCGCGCTGGCCCGCCAGAGGGTCGAAGACAGGGCATGATCGCCAGCCTGCCGATGTACTGGCGGCAGGAAAACGCGACGGCGTGGCGGCGGCTGTGGACACTGGTGCGGGACACCTCACCGGGCCTGCCGCCCCTGACCCCGCCCGAAGACCTGCCGCAGGACTGGATGGATCACTGGCGCGCGCCGGACCTCGCCCTGTCCCAGACATGCGGGCTGCCCTTTCGCGCCGCCCTGCACAGGTCCGTCGACTACGTGGGCACCCTCGACTTCGACCTGCCCGACACGCCCCCCGGTCACTATTACTCCGTCGTTCTGACCCGCATCGGCGAGGACCGACCGGAACAAAACCTGCGCCTTGCCTACAATTCCGCCGACAGCCAGTCCGGCTGGGCGGCGACTGAGGGTGCCCCGTTCGCCGCCTGCATCCCAACCGGCGCGCACCGTGCGTCGGCGAAGGCCGTGGCGCAGGGTGCGGCGGACGTGGCCTTTGTCGACGCGGTGACCTGGCGGCTGGTGGAGGCATACGACCCGGATCTGGCCCAACGGCTGGCCGTCCGGCGACGCACGCGCCCCACCCCCGGCCTGCCCCTGATCGCGGCGCTCGGGTCCGACCTCTCGCCGCTCAGGGAGGGCATCTCCCACGCGCTCGACCGGCTGACCGCCGAGGACCGGCATGCGCTTGGCGGGCCGCGCGGGCTGGTGGTCCTGGAGGTGGATGCCTATCTCGCCCTGCCCATCCCGGCGCCGCCGCCTCTTTGACGAAACGTCAGCGGCGCGTTTTTGCCCTCTGCCCTCTTGCCAAGATCACGTGATTGCGCGTTGATACCCGGCAACGCGCCAGACCGGACCCGCAAGAGGCCTTCTTGACCGAAACACCCGTCATCGAAATCCGTAATCTTCACAAGGCGTACGGCAGTCTCGAAGTGCTGAAGGGCGTGGATGTGACCGCCCGCCGTGGGGATGTGGTGTCGCTGATCGGATCGTCCGGGTCGGGAAAGTCCACGCTGCTGAGGTGCTGCAACCTGCTGGAAGACAGCCAGCAGGGCGACATCGTCTTCAAGGGCGAGCCGGTGCACTGGAAGGGGTCGGGCCACGCCCGCAGGCCGGCCGATCCGAAGCAGGTGCTGCGCATACGGACCAACCTGTCGATGGTGTTTCAGCAGTTCAACCTCTGGTCCCACATGACCATCCTGCAGAACGTGATGGAGGCGCCGCTGACCGTGCTGGGCCGCCCGCGCGACAAGGTGGAGCGCGCCGCCCGCGGCTACCTCGACAAGGTGGGGATCGGTGACAAGTGCGACGCCTTTCCCGCCCAGCTATCGGGCGGCCAGCAGCAGCGCGCCGCCATCGCCCGCGCCCTGTGCATGGAGCCGGAGGCGCTGCTGTTCGACGAACCGACCTCCGCGCTCGACCCAGAGCTGGAGCAGGAAGTGGTGAAGGTCATCAAGGCGCTGGCCGAGGAAGGCCGCACCATGCTGATCGTCACCCATGACATGAAGATGGCCTCTGACGTGTCGGACCACGTGATCTTTCTGCACCGCGGTCTGATCGAGGAACAGGGCCCGCCGGAGACGCTCTTCGGTGCACCGAAATCGGAACGTCTGCAGGGGTTCCTGCAGTCGACCGTTCATGCGTGAGGCGGCAACGACCGTCTGACCACATACGCCGGGCCGGACCAAGGGACGGGACCCGGGAAACTCAGGGAGCAAGACATGAAGAACCTTCTGATCGGAACCGCGGCGCTGGCGATGATGGCCGGTGCAGCCATGGCCGAGAGCCACTCCGTCGTGCGCATGGGGACCGAGGGCGCCTACCCTCCGTACAACTTCATCAACGACGCCGGCGAGGTCGACGGCTTCGAGCGCGAACTGGGTGACGAGCTCTGCGCGCGCGCCGAACTGACCTGCGAATGGGTGACGAACGAGTGGGATTCGATCATCCCGAACCTCGTCAGCGGCAACTACGACACGATCATCGCCGGCATGTCGATCACCGACGAGCGCGACGAGGTCATCGACTTCACCCAGAACTACACCCAGCCGGACCCGTCCGCCTTCCTCGCCATGGACGGCACCGAGCTTGACCTCGAAGGCGGCGTGATCGCGGCGCAGGCCAACACGATCCAGGCCTCCTACGTGGCCGAGCAGGGCGCGACCTTGCTGGAATTCGCCACCCCGGACGAAACCATCGCCGCCGTGCGCAACGGCGAGGCGGACGCGGTTCTGGCCGACCGGGCCTACCTCGAACCGATCGAGGCAGAGAACGCGGACCTCGTCTTCGTGGGCGAGAACGTCCTGATCGGTGGCGGCATCGGCCTGGGCCTGCGCGAAAGCGACGGCGAGCTGCGCGAGAAGTTCGACGCGGCGATCCAGTCCATGAAGGACGACGGCTCGCTGAACGAGCTGATCGCCAAGTGGGAAATCGGCGAAGGCTTCTGATCCGAGGACGGGCCGCGCGTCCTGCGCGCGGCCCCTTTCTCAGCCAAAGCTCGGATCTTCGAAGGCCGGAGGCAGAAAGCCGAACGAGGGGTCTTCGAAAACCGGCGGCGGGTTCTTCCCGAACGAAGGATCTTCGAACGCTACCGGCAGAAGCGAGCCGTCATCCGAATACTCGTTGGACACGGTCGAGGGAAACGGCTTGCCGGACTAAGGGGCTTAGGACATCGGCATCGGTGACTGGAACATCCCGGATCCATTGTCGATCACGGCTGCAGGGCTTGGTTCCTTGAACTGGAATTCGTCGCTTATAATGAAGTCATCCGATTGAGGTCTTGAAACCCGTCCAGCCTAACGGACGGATCAGACCCGACAAAACGCAAAGAGGCGTCAAGTCAGGTATTCGCCCGCGCGAGGGCGCAGCAGGAGCCCGGAATGTTCAATTTCTGCACCGACCCGAGCGTATTGGACGGCCTCGCGTGGCTGTCGTGCTACCTGACGACCGGCAAGCACCTTGCGATCTACTGGTCCATCGGCACTGTCCTGCTGCTTCTGGCGATCACCGCACCCGTGGCGCTGGCCTTCGGGCTGGGCGGCGCGATGGCGGCGCGGTCGCGGTTCCTGCCGCTGTCGCTGTTCGGCCGCGGCTACATCGCCATCGTCCGCGGCGTGCCGGACATCGCCTTCTTCCTGTTCTTCGTGATCGCGCTCGACCAGTTCTTCGAATGGATCCGTCACGAGGTCAAATGCCCCGACTGGGACATGCCGATCCGGCAGGGCAACGATTTCGTGGTCTGCGCCGAGGCCAAGCTGCCGCTCGGCAATGCGGCGCAATGGATGCACGAGACCTACGGTTTCCTGCTGGCCGTGTTGACCTTCTCCATCGTCTTCGGGGCCTTTGCCGCCAACGTGCTGTTCGGTGCCATGCGGGCGGTGCCTCATGCACAGCTCGAAACCGCCGAGGCATATGGCATGACGCCACGCCAGACCACATGGCGCATCCTGATCCCGCAGATGTGGGTCTACGCCCTGCCGGGCCTGTCCAACCTGTGGATGGTGCTGATCAAGGCGACGCCCCTTCTGTTCCTGCTGGGGGTCGAGGACATCGTCTACTGGGCGCGCGAACTGGGCGGCGCCAAGACGGCGCGATTCACCGACTACCCGCACGGCGACTGGCGCATGTGGTACTTCCTCGCGCTGCTGGTCTTCTACCTGCTGTTCACATGGGTGTCCGAGAAGGTCCTGGGCCGCATCATGCGGCGTCTGACCCACGGACAGGCCACCATGGGCGGCGAAACCCAGAGGAAGGCGGCATGATGACTCCGACGGCGCCCCGCTTGATCCCCCTTCAATTGACGACTGGACGACCGGTCGCCACGCGGGAGCGACCCGCATGAGCTGCTGGGACACGGTGCAGATGTACGCTTTCCGCTCGCTGGGCTACGGCGAACGGCTGTTGCCGCGCGACGACTTCACGCTGTGCAAGCAGGTGGTCCTGATCGGGTCCGGGATGATCTGGAACGTCTACTTCGGGCTCGTGGCGCTGATGACCGGGTTCGTCCTTGCCACGGCACTGGCGCTTGGCAAGGCGTCCGTCCGGCCGTGGCTGCGCAAACCGGCGGAATGGTTCATCTTCATCTTCCGCGGCAGTCCGCTGTTCATCCAGTTCTTCTTTGCCTACTTCACCTTCCAGTCGCTGAAGTCGGTCTACCCGTTCTTCGATCCCTTCACCTCCGCGTGGCTCGGGGCGCTGATCGTCCTGTTCCTGAACACCGCCGCCTATTCCGGAGAGATCTTCTACGGCGCGCTGCTGTCGGTGCCCAAGGGCGATCTGGAGGCGGCGGATGCCTATGGCTTCGCGGGCTGGGCCAAGTTCCGCAAGATCACCTGGCCCACGATGCTTCGGCTGGCGTGGCCCGCCTACACAAACGAGGCCATCTTCCTCTTCCATGCGACGACGCTGGTCTTCTTCTCGGGATTCCCGGCGCGCCAGCAGGGGGGCGACGCGCTCTATTACGCGCAGTACTTCGCGGACAAGACGTTCAACCCGTTTGTCCCCTACCCGATCCTGGCCTGCTACTTCATCCTCGTCACGCTCGCGATCATCGGCGTGTTCGGGCTGGTGAACCGGCGGCTGAACCGGCACCTGCCCAGTGCGGTCCGGTCCCGGCTGCGGCTGAAACCCCAACTTCTGCGCTGACAAACTCCGCTGGAACATCTGGGTCGCGCGTCCCGCAAGTCACGGAGCGCGGGCGCCTTTGCGGCCTTATGCCGGCAAGCTTCGACAGGTTGTCTCCTGCGCAAACAGAATCACCCTATTGGTGTATCTCGGATTTCGAGTAAATTGGTCGGGTAAGGCCATCGATCGCCGTTCTCCGCCTTCCAACTGCGCACGATTTGGGGGCGACCGCATTCCCGCTGCCATCGAACCGGGCATCTGGCGGCGCCATTGACCGCCGCCTCTTCGCAGCGACTGCCACTTCGCCGATGATGGTTTCGTCGTCCACTCTCACAGACGCCGGGCAATCTGATTGGAGGCCCTCATCCATGACAGTCACACTCATCCTCGCCTTGTTTGTCCTGAGAATGATCCTGATCATTTTCACCTATGTCGCCATGCAATCGTCGACGAGCTACCAGAACATGACGCGCATCGGACGCCGCCGGATGTTCTTCACCGTCATCGGTTTGCTGCTGCTTCCGGTGGAATTTGCGTCGGCGCTCCTTTTTTACAGCATCGGGACACCGTAGCGGCCTTGTCAAACAGGGCCGCTTCTCGTTATCAGTAATTTGATCAAAAAACGATAACGAGGCCCACAATGCCCGCCCCCGCTGCCTCCTGGCTGCACGAGCGCCCGCAGATCCGTACCATCCGAGCCGCCGCCTGCGACCTGAACGGCGTAGCACGCGGCAAACGGATGCCCATTCCCTCCGCCATCAAGCTGCTGTCGGACGGGACCCGCTTTCCGTTTTCCGCCCTCTCCGTCGACATCTGGGGCGAAGACATCGACGACAGCCCGCTGGTCTTCGATTCAGGCGACCGCGACGCGACGCTGTTCCCGACAGAACGCGGCTTTGTTCCCATGCCCTGGCTGGAGGCGCCCTCGGCCTTGCTTCCCTTGTGGATGTTCCACGAGGACGGGCGACCCTATGACGGCGATCCGCGCCACGCGCTGAACGCGATCCTGCAACGCTACACCGAGCGCGGCCTGACCCCGGTCTGCGCGGTCGAGCTGGAGTTCTACCTGATCGACGACAGCGGCCGCACGCTCAGGGTGCCGGTGTCGCCCCGGTCGGGCAAGCGCCGCGACATGGCAGAGGTCCTGTCGATCCGCGCCCTCGACGCCTTCGACACATTCTTTACCGACCTCTACGACGCCTGCGAGCTGATGGACATCCCGGCGGACACGATGATCTCGGAGGCCGGTCTCGGCCAGTTCGAGGTCAACCTGCTGCATCAGGACGACGCGCTGAAGGCCGCCGACGATGCGTGGCTGTTCAAGACGCTGGTGAAGGGCCTTGCCCGCAAGCACGGCTTCGCCGCCTCCTTCATGGCGAAACCCTATGCCGATTACGCGGGCTCTGGGATGCACGCGCATTTCTCCGTGCTCGACAAGGACGGCAAGAATATCTTCGACAACGGCGGTCAGGAGGGGACGGAGGTCCTGCACCACGCCATCGCCGGCTGCCTGAAGGCGCTGCATGACAGCACGCTGATCTTTGCCCCGCACCTCAACAGCTACGAACGGTTCGTGCCCGGCGCCCACGCGCCCGCGGCCCTGTCCTGGGCCTACGAGAACCGCACCGTGGCGATCCGCGTGCCCTCGGGCAGCCCAGCCGCGCGCCGGATCGAGCACCGCGTATCCGGCGGCGACGTGAACCCCTACCTCGTGCTGGTGGCGATCCTCGGGGCGGCACTGATGGGGATCGAGGACGGCGAGATGCCCCCGCCGCCGATCACCGGCAACGCCTACGTGCAGGACCTGCCGTCCATCCCCCGCAACTGGGACAGCGCCATCGACGCCTTCGAGAAAAGCACCGTCCTGCCGCGCATCTTCCCGCGCGAGATGATCCGCAACACCGTCATGCTCAAACGTCAGGAAAGCCGCGACATGGAAGACCTGACCGAGCAGGAGCGCGTCGACATCTATCTCGACACCGTCTGAACCCGTCTCGCGTGGCCCCCTTGCGGCGGGTCGCCGAGCCGCTTAACGTCCCGACAAACCGTGGTGATCCATGAAGATCGGTATTCTGCAAACCGGCCCTGTTCCTGCTGATCTCGTCTCCGAGTTCGGCGAATATCCGGATTTCTTCGTCCGTATGCTGAAACCCTACGGCTTCGACTTCGAAAGCTGGTCGGTCGTCGACGGCGTCTTTCCGGACAGCGTCGAGGACGCGGATGGCTGGCTGATCACCGGTTCCCGTCACGGGGTCTACGAAGATCACCCGTGGATGGAGCCGCTGATGCAGTTCATCCGCGACGCCTTTGCCGCCGACAAGCCGATGGTCGGCGTGTGTTTCGGGCACCAGGCCATCGCTCAGGCGCTTGGCGGGCACGTCGAGAAGTTCAGCGGCGGCTGGTCCATCGGCCCCGTCACCTACCGTTTCCCTGACGGCGACCGGGTGATCCACGCCTACCACCAGGACCAGGTGATCACGCCCCCCGACGGGGCCGAAACCATCGCGTCGAGCGATTTCTGCACCCACGCGGCGCTGCTCTACCCCGGCAAGGCGGTGAGCGTGCAGCCGCATCCGGAGTTCGATGACGCCTACACCCGCGCCCTGATCGAGACGCGCGGGCCCGGCGTGGTGCCCGACGACACACTGGCGGCGGCCGCAGCAAAGCTGGGGACGCCCCTCGACAGCGGAAAGATCGCCGAGATGTTCGCGCGGTTCTTCCGGGAAAGGACGATTTCATGAGCGGATTCGAGGACGAACTGCCAGAGGCGGCGCGGGAATACCTTTCGCAACGGCGGCTGGACGAGGTGGAGTGCATCATCTCCGACCTGCCGGGCATTGCCCGCGGCAAGGCGGTGCCTGCCTCGAAATTCGCCCGGCAGAAACACTTCCACCTGCCGGATTCGATCTTCTACCAGACGATCACCGGCGACTGGGGCGAGGCCGCAGGCGAAGACGGCTTCATCGAGCGGGACATGATTCTGAAGCCGGACATGTCGACTGCGACGGCGGCCCCCTGGACCGGCGACTGGACGCTGCAGGTGATCCACGACGCCTTCGACCGCCATGGCGAACCGATCCCCTTCTCGCCGCGCAACGTGCTGAAGCGGGTGGTGAGCCTCTATGAGGCAAAGGGCTGGAAACCGGTCGTGGCGCCGGAGATGGAATTCTTCCTCGTCGCCCGCAACATCGACCCGGCGCATGACATCAAGCCGATGATGGGCCGTTCGGGCCGTCCGGCAGCGGCGCGGCAGGCCTATTCCATGACCGCGGTGGACGAGTTCGGTCCGGTGATCGACGACATCTACGACTTTGCCGAGGCGCAGGGATTCGAGATCGACGGCATCACGCAGGAAGGCGGCGCAGGCCAGCTCGAGATCAACCTGCGGCACGGCAACCCGGTCAAACTTGCGGACGAGGTCTTCTACTTCAAGCGGCTGATCCGCGAAGCGGCGCTGCGGCACGACTGTTTTGCCACCTTCATGGCCAAGCCCATCGCGGACGAGCCCGGCTCGGCCATGCACATCCACCACTCGGTGCTGGACCTCGAGACCGGGCAGAACGTCTTTGCCGGACCGGAGGGCGAAGAGACCGCCATGTTCCGCCACTTCATCGGCGGGCTCCAGCGGCACATGCCGACGGCCATCGCGGTGATGGCGCCCTACGTGAACAGCTACCGGCGGTACGTGAAGGACCACGCGGCGCCCATCAACCTCGAATGGGGGCGCGACAACCGCACGACGGGCATCCGCGTGCCGCTGGCCTCGCCCGACGCCCGCCGGGTGGAGAACCGCGTCGCGGGCATGGACTGCAACCCCTACCTCGGGATCGCGGCCTCGCTGGCCTGCGGATACCTCGGGCTGGTGGCCGAGCTGGAACCGTCCGACGAATTCATGGGCGATGCCTACGAGGGCGACGGCGACTTCCCGCAGGTGCTGGGACAGGCGCTGGAGCTGTTCGAGGAGGCCCACGCCCTGCACCAAGTGCTGGGGCCGGAGTTCTGCCGCGTCTACGGCATCGTCAAGCGGGCGGAGTACGAGGAGTTCCTGCAGGTGATCTCGCCCTGGGAACGGGAACACCTGCTCCTGAACGTATGACACCCGCCGCGGGCGGTTTGTCCCTCGCCGCACCCCGACCGCCGGGCGCATGACGCCCGGTCGCCGTCCGGCGTGTGGCCAAAGACTTGTGGAGGTCGCGTGAACCTGTTGTTTTCAAATGATCGCCGCGGCGAATACCCGCAAAGCTGGTACGCGGAGACGGCGGAACCGCTGCCGCCTTACCCGGTGCTCAAGGGCACCGTTCAGGCGGACGTCTGCGTGGTCGGCGGCGGCTACACCGGCCTGTCGGCAGCGCTGCACCTGGCCGAAACCGGTCTGGACGTGGTTCTGGTCGAGGCGCATCGCGTGGGCTTTGGCGCCTCGGGGCGCAACGGCGGGCAGTTGGGGTCCGGCCAGCGGCAGGACCAGTTCACGCTGGAAAAGATGGTCGGCCCGGAAGAGGCGCGGCTCCTGTGGGATCTGGGCGAAGATGCCAAGGCGCTGGTCCGCGATCTGATTGCGCGGCATGACATCGACTGCGCGTTGAAACCGGGTGTGGCCTGGGCCGCGACCTCGGCTGACTCCGCCGACTGGATGCACCGCTACGCCGCACACATGGGCGACCAGTACGGCTACCAGATCAAGGCGATGGACAAGGACGCGTTCCACGCGATCTGCCCCTCCCCGGCCTATTGCGGCGGTATGCTCGACATGGGCGCCGCGCACCTGCACCCCCTGAAGCTGGCGTTGGGGCTGGCCCGGGCGGCAGACGGCGCGGGCGCACGGATCTTCGAACGCTCGGCGGTGCACCACATCAAGGAAGGCGCACGCGTGACCGTCCAGACAGAGGCCGGGCGTGTCGAGGCCGACCACCTGATCCTCGCCACCGGCGGTTACCTCGGCGGGCTCGACACCAACGTCGCCGCGCGGGTCATGCCGATCAACAACTTCATCGTCGCGACCGAACCGCTGGGCGATGCCGCCGACAAGGTGCTGGCGCGCGATGTGGCCGTGGCCGACGACCTCTTCGTGGTCAACTACTTCCGCCTGTCCGAGGACCGGCGTCTGCTGTTCGGCGGCGGCGAAAGCTACGGCTACAAGTTCCCGAAGGACATCCGCGCCACGGTGCGCAAACCCCTTTCGCGGATCTTCCCCCACCTCGCCGACGCCCCCCTGACCCATGCATGGGGCGGCACGCTGGCGATCACCATGAAGCGCCTGCCCCATCTGGCACGGCTGGGGCCGAACGTGCTCTCGGCCTCGGGCTATTCCGGCCACGGGGTCGGCAACGCGGTGCAGGCCGGGCGCCTTCTGGCAGAGGCCGTGCGCGGCCAGTCGGAGGGGTTCGACACCTTCGCCCGCCTCCCCACTCCAGTCTTCCCGGGCGGCGGCGCCTTGCGCTCTCCGTTGCTGATGCTGGCGATGACGTGGTTCTCGCTGCGCGACCGCCTGGGCATCTGACGCCCCCGATCCCGTCACCCATCGGCCACAAAATCCCTGCCTGTCGCGTCCTGCGGCGCAAAGACCCTTTGCGCTGCGCGCCGGCTTGTTTTAGATTTCCGAAAACGGACCTTAAGGATTTTGAAAACCATGCTCCCCAACATGCATGACGCCGAGCCGATCCCGCCCGAGGCCCGCGCCGAGATCGACCGCCTGCTGCAATCCGGCGACCTGTTCCGTTACACCGCGCCCGAAGATGCGCCCGTCGCCCTGCTGGAACGCGAATTCGCCGCCGAGATGGGGGTGAAATACGCGCTCGCCGTATCCTCCTGCTCGGCCGCGCTGTTCCTGTCGCTCAAGGCACTCGGCCTGCCCCGCGATGCACGCGTGCTGATCCCGGGGTTCACCTTCGCCGCTGTGCCCTCCTCGATCATCCACGCGGACCTTGTCCCCGTGCTGTGCGAATGCGGCGACAACTACCGCATCGACATGGACGACTTCGCGGCCAAGCTGGACAGCGTCTCGGCGGTCATCGTCTCGCACATGCGCGGTCACACCTCCGACATGGACGCGATCATGGCGCTCTGCGATGCGAGGGGCATCCCGGTCATCGAGGACGCGGCCCATTCGCTGGGCACCACCTGGCACGGCCGCAAGATCGGCACCATTGGCCGGATCGGCTGTTTCAGCTTCCAGTCCTACAAGCTGCTGAACGCCGGCGAGGGCGGCATCCTGATCACCGACGACGCAGAGGTGGTGGCGCGCGCCGTGATCCTCTCCGGCGCCTACGAACACATGTGGCAGAAGCACCTGCGCCCCGGCGACAACACCGCCGAGCTGGAGGCCGCCTTTGCCCGCTGGCAGAACCGCCTGCCGCTCTACAATCTGCGCATGTCGAACCTCTCGGCAGCGGTGATCCGTCCTCAAATTCCGCATATCGCGCGCCGAGTGACCGATGGCCGCCGCAACCACGACCGGGTGGCGACACAGATCGATGCCTCGCCCTGGCTGCACGTCCCCGCCCGGCTCGAGCCTGAGATGCGCGCCCCGGACTCGCTCCAGTTCAACGTGGTCGGCATGGACGAGGCGCAGACCCGCGCCTTCGTCTCGGTCGCGGCAGGCAACGGAGTGAAGGTGCAGGTCTTCGGGCTGAGTACGGACAACGCCCGCGCCTACTGGAACTGGCAGTTCCTGCCCGAGATGCCGGATCTGCCGAAGACCCGCGCCATGCTGATGTGCGCCTGCGACACCCGCCTGCCCGCCCGCCTGACAGAAACAGAGTGCGATGCGGTGGCGGCCGTGCTGATCCACGCCGCCGAGACCGTCATGGGCGACCAGCGCGCCTACGGCACCTGAAAATACGGGCGTACAGGACTCAAACAAGGCGCGCACCGGTTGGCCCGGGTGGCGCGCCTTCGATGAACAACGGGCTTATTTGTCGAGCTTCGACAGCTTGTTCTGAAGCTCGGCCAGTTGTTTCTTTATATCGTCAAGGTCGTCCCCGCCCTTGGCCGGTGTCTCCATCGTCGGACCGGTCGAGCCCGCAACCCCGCCGGTCATCGCCTTCAGGAACGCCTCCTGCTGCGCCTGCATCGCCTCGAGGCTCTTGGCCATGGACGGGTTCATGTTGCCCATGTTCTCGACCCACTTCGACTGGCTGTCGCGGAACATCTCGAAGGTCTGGGCCAGGAACTGCGGCACCGTGCTGGTGGCCTGCGTCGTGTAGCTGCGGACAAGGTCGGTCAGCACGTTGATCGGCAGGACGGACTCGCCCTTGCTTTCATGCTCCGCCACGATCTGCAGAAGGTACTGCCGCGTCAGGTCATCTCCGGACTTCAGGTCGACGATCTGCACGTCCCGGCCATCGCGAATGAAGCCCGCGATATCCTCCAGCGTCACGTAGTCGGAGGTCTCGGTGTTGTACAGCCGCCGGCTGGCGTAACGCTTGATCAAAAGCGGTTTTTCGGTCTCGGCCACGGGTTCCCCCTCCTCCGGAAAATGCAGCGATGCAGCAAAGCCTATGCGAGCGCAGAAGAAAAGGAAACCCTTCTGTGAGCAGGGCTTCCATGCGCTGAAAGCGTGACGTGGCAGGGGCTTACGGCAGGCGCGCCCGTCAGAACAGGCTGCCCTGCTCGGGCGGCTCCTGTTTTGCCTTGCGGCGTTGGGGCGCGCCGCCGCCCAGCTTCAGCCTCCCGTCGGCGAATTCCACCTCCAGCCCGGAGGCCTCCTCCGCAGCGGCCCGGCTGGTGACAACCCCGCTCTCGGACCAGACGACGGCATAGCCGCGGTCGAGCGTGGCGCGATACGAGAGCGTCTCGGCCAGGCGGGCCAAGGCCTCCAGCCGCTGACGGGTATCCTGAAGGCGGGCCTCCTGCGCGGCATCCATCCGTTGGGACAACCGGTCCAGCCGCTCGCGCCCGGTGCCGATCTCGCGCAGGATGGCACGCGGCGTCAACCGCGCGGCCCGCGCGTCCAGCGTGTCCCGCCGCACCTTGATGGCCCGTTCCAGCGCCGGGCCAAGGCGGGCCGCGCGCTCATCCAGCCGCCCACGCTCCACCGACACCGCGCGCCGCAGGATCGCAGGGCGCAGGGACCCCACGGTTTCGGTCAGCCGCAGGCGCTGCCGGTCCACCGCGCGGGTCAGTGCCGCGGGCAGCCGGTCGCCCATGACATCCAGCCGCTGCCGCGGCCCTTCGACCAGTTCCTCCGGGCGGGGAAGCGCACGCGCCAGATCGCGCAGCCGCTGCCCGCGATGCTCGATCCTGAGGCCCATGGCGCGAGTCATTCGTGCACCGAAGTCCCGGGTCTGTGCAGCAAGTTCCATACGCACCGGCACCGCCAGTTCGGCGGCGGCAGTGGGCGTCGGCGCCCGGCGGTCGGACACGAAGTCGATCAGTGTGGTGTCGGTCTCGTGCCCCACCGCGGATATCAGAGGGATGTCAGAGGCCGCCGCCGCCCGCGCCACGACCTCCTCGTTGAACCCCCAGAGATCCTCGACCGAGCCGCCCCCCCTCGCCACGATCAGCAGGTCCGGCCGCGGCAAGGCACCGCCGCGCTGGAAGCGGTTGAACCCCTCGATGGCCCGGGCCACCTCCGGCGCGCAGGCCGCGCCCTGCACCGCCACCGGCCAGATCAGAACCTTGCGCGGGAAACGATCGCGCAGCCGATGCAGGATATCCCGGATGACCGCGCCCGAAGGCGAGGTCACGACACCGATGATCTCCGGCAGGTAGGGCAAGGGTTTCTTGCGCCCGGCATCGAACAGCCCTTCCGCCGCCAGCGCCGCCTTGCGCTTTTCCAGCATCGCCATCAGCGCGCCCGCGCCCGCCGGACGGATATCCTCCAGCACGATCTGGTACTTGGACTGCCCCGGGAAGGTGGTCAGCCGTCCGGTGGCCACCACCTCCATCCCCTCCTCCGGCTGGGTCTGCAGGCGCGACGCCACGCCCTTCCACATCACCCCGGAGATCACCGACCGGTCGTCCTTCAGGTCCAGGTACACGTGCCCGGAGCGCGGCCGCGACACACGGCCCACCTCGCCCCGCACCCGGACGAAACCGAACTCCCCCTCGATCACGCGCTTCACCGCGCCCGAAAGCTCGGAGACCGAGAATTCCGGCGTGTTGCCATTCGTGCCGTCGTCGATCAGGTCCATGCCACGCTCTCTTGCCCTCACTTCCCGCGAACCTTAAAGCACCCGTAAACCGATCAAAAGCGCCCCCGTCCTTCATCTTGGTGACAAATACCTCGGGGGTCCGGGGGCTGGCCCCCGGTCCCGCCCCGGCCATCCGCCCCGACTGCAACACAGGAGCACGCACATGAACATCCTCATCCTCGGCAGCGGCGGACGCGAACACGCCCTGGCATGGGCCGCGCTCCAGAACCCGAAATGCGACAAGCTGATCGTCGCGCCGGGCAACGCCGGCATCGCGCAGATCGCGGAATGCGCCCGGATCGACATCGAGGACGGCGGCGTGGTCGCGGAATTCGCCTCCGACAACGCCATCGACCTCGTGATCGTCGGACCGGAGGCCCCCCTGGCGGCGGGCGTCGCCGACCGGCTGCGGGAGGCCGGCCTGTCAGTTTTCGGCCCCTCGGCAGCGGCGGCACGGCTCGAAGCCTCCAAAAGCTTCACCAAGGAAATCTGCGACGCCTGCGGCGCGCCCACCGCGGCCTACGGCCATTTCACCCACGCCGATGCAGCAAAGGCCCATATTCGTGCAGGAACCGCCCCTGTCGTGGTCAAGGCGGACGGTCTGGCCGCGGGCAAGGGCGTCATCATCGCCGAAACCCTCGACGAGGCCTGCGCGGCAGTCGACGAGATGTTCGGCGGTGCCTTCGGCGGCGCAGGTGCCGAGGTGGTGATCGAGGAATTCATGACCGGCGAAGAGGCGTCCTTCTTTGTCCTTGTCGATGGCGAAACCTGCCTGCCGGTCGGAACGGCGCAGGACCACAAGCGGGTGGGCGAAGGCGACTCCGGCCCGAACACCGGCGGCATGGGCGCCTACTCCCCCGCCCCGATCATGGACGATGCCGTGACCGCCAAGGCGCTGGACGAGATCGTGCGCCCCTGCATGGCCGAGATGGTCCGGCGCGGCACGCCCTACCAGGGCGTCCTGTACGTTGGCCTGATGATCGAGGACGGCCAGCCGCGGCTGGTGGAGTACAACGTGCGGTTTGGCGATCCGGAATGCCAGGTCCTGATGCTGCGGCTGGGCGCTCAGGCACTGGACCTGATCCACGCCTGCGCCGATGGGCGGCTTGCCGATGCACAGGTCAACTGGGCCGACGACCACGCCATGACCGTCGTCATGGCGGCCGACGGCTACCCCGGCAGCTACAAGAAGGGCACCGTGATCCGCGGGTTGGACGCCCTGCCCGAGGACAGCTTCAACGTCATGTTCCATGCCGGCACGACCGAGGCCGACGGCGCGGTAACGGCCACCGGCGGGCGCGTCCTGAACGCCACGGCACGCGGCGCCACGCTGCAGGAGGCCCGCGACCGGGCCTACGCGATGGTCGATGCGGTCGACTGGCCGGAAGGGTTCTGCCGCCGCGACATCGGCTGGCGGGCGCTCTGAAACCTGCACTGTCCGGGCCGGTCCTGACGGAAAGGGACCGGCTTCAGGGCTCGATGATCTCCCGCTCGGTCACGATCAGGTCAAGCGGCTGGTCCGTGTCCTCCAGCGGCAGGTCATCCATCTCCTGACCGGCAAACGCGAAGCCGATGGCAAGGGTCGGGCGTTTCGCCCGGAGCCGCTCCAGGGTGCGGTCGTAGAAGCCGCCGCCATATCCCAAACGCCCGCCACTGCGACTGAAGGCAACCAGCGGGACGATCAGGATCTCCGGCTCCATCGCCACGCCCGCCGCCGGGATGCGCGCGCCGAAGGGCCCGTGCGTCATCTCGCAGTCCGGCTCCCAGACGGAAAAGCTGAGCGGCAGCCCCGGTCCGTCGATCACGGGCACGCCAACGGGGCCGTAGGCCGAGGCCTCGGCCATGGCGGCGAGCGGGTCGATCTCCGTTCGGATGGCCATGTAGCCCGACAAAGGCACCCCGCGATGCCCCGCCAATATCTCGCTCAGACGTCCCGCCTGGCCCGGAAACCGTGCGTCGAACGCCGCTTTTCGTGCAGCAAAGGCCGCCTTGCGGGCGGCCGCCTTGCGCTCTTCCAGCGTCACAGCAACACCACAACGGCAAGGCCCAGAAAGGCGAAAAAGCCGACCACATCCGTGACGGTGGTTACAAAGGCACCGGAGGCGAGCGCGGGATCGACGCCCACCTTTTCAAGCACCACCGGGATAATGATCCCCGCAAGGCCTGCAATCACGAGGTTGATGACCATCGCCGATGCAATCACGCCGCCCAGGGCAGGCGAGCCGAACCAGATGATGCCGACGATCCCCATGATGACCGCGAAGGCCACGCCGTTGATCAGGCCGACCACGCCTTCACGGCGGATCACCCGCCACAGGTTGGAGCCGGTGAGGTCCTTGGTCGCCAGCGCACGCACCGCAACGGTCAGCGACTGCGTCCCGGCGTTCCCCCCCATGGAGGCGACAATGGGCATCAGGACCGCCAGCGCGACGATCTCGGCAATGGCCGCTTCGAACTGCGCGATGACGAGGCTGGCCAGAACCGCCGTCACGAGATTGACCGCCAGCCAGGGAATGCGGCGCTTGACCGTATCGACCACCTTGTCCGACAGGCGGCTTTCTCCGTCCACACCGGCCAGCCGCAGGATGTCTTCCTCGTTCTCCTCGTCCAGCACCGCCATGGCGTCGTCGATGGTGATCTGTCCGACGAGACGGTCGTTCTCATCCACGACCGGGGCCGAGATGAGGTGGTACTGGTTGAAGGCATAGGCGACCTCTCCCTCGTACTGCATCACCGGGATGGTGTGGAACGACTCCTCCTGGATCGACTTCAGGGTCACGTCGCGCTTGGACGACATGAGCCGCCCGAGGGTGACATTGCCGACAGGCCGAAGGCGCGGATCGACCAGCACGATATGGTAGAACTGCTCTGGCAGGCTCTTGGACGAACGCAGGAAATCGATGGCCTCGCCGACACTCCAATGCTCGGGAGCCATGACGACCTCGCGCTGCATGAGACGGCCGGCGGAGAACTCCGGGTAGGCCAGCGACTGCTCGACCGCGGCCCGTTCGCTTTCCGGAAGGACGTCCAGGATCGCTGTCTGCTGCGGCGTGTCGAGGTCCTCGATCAGGTCGACCACGTCATCGGAATCGAGCTCGCGGACCGCCTCTGCCAGCACCTGCGGCGTGAGGATGCCGATGACTTCCTCGCGCAGCGCCTCGTCGAGTTCCGAGAGGATATCGCCGTCCATCTCGTGCCCATAAAGCCGGATCAGCCGCATCCGGTCGTAGGCGTTCACCTGTTCCAGAAGGTCGGCGATGTCGGCCGGGTGCAGCGGCTCCATGAGCTCGACAAGCTGCTCCCGGTCGTCGGTGTCTACGGCGTAAAGAATCCGCGCGACGGCCTTGCGGTCGAGGTCGTATCCCTCGTCGCGCGCCTCTTCCCGCGCGTCCTCGTCGGCCACTGCCTCGCTTTCCTGCGCCATGTGCCTGCCCTTCCGCGTTTCTTGTCACGGAGACTAGGTCAAGCGCCCGGAAAGCAACAGGGCAGATTGTCCTTTTCGCAGCGGCCCCATAGGGTTTGCGCGGACTGCGCGGGAAGGAGATCGCGATGACATCAGAGCTGCATCTCGGGCAATTGATCCGTTTCAGCGCAGACCCTTTCCAGGAGGGGATCGAAGCGGCCGAACACGTCACTTCGGGCGCGATTCTGGTCGTTGACGGTACGATTGCGGAGGTTGGCGGGGCGGACGCGCTCAGAAAACAGCACCGTGACGCGAAGGTCCACGACCATGGCAGCGGGCTGATCCTTCCCGGCTTCGTCGACGCCCATGCGCATTACCCGCAAACCGCAATGATCGCGAGCTGGGGCAAGCGGCTGATCGACTGGCTGAACACCTACACCTTCCCCGAAGAAAGCCGGTTCCAAGACCCCTCCTACGCGCAGGAGATCGCGGGCCGATACCTCGACCTGTTGCTTGCGCATGGCACGACCACGGTCTGCACCTATTGCACGATCCACCCGGCCTCAGTCGATGCGATCTTCGAAGCGGCTGAGGCACGCGGCATGCGGGTGTTCGCCGGCAAGACCTGCATGGACCGCAACGCGCCGGACACGCTGCGGGACACCGCGCAAAGCGCCTACGATGTCAGCAAAGCGCTGCTGAGCCGCTGGCACGGGCGCGGGCGGGCGTCCTACGTCATCACGCCCCGCTTCTCACCCACGTCGACGCCCGAACAGCTCTCGGCCCTTGGCGCGCTTTGGGCAGAACATCCCGACTGCCTTATGCAGACCCACCTGTCCGAGCAGACCGAAGAAATCACGTGGGTCAAAGGGCTTTTCCCGGAGGCGCGCGATTACCTCGACACCTACGAGGCGCACGGGCTGCTCGGGGCCAATGGTCTCTACGGGCACGCGATCCACCTTGAGCCGCGCGAACGCGACCGGCTGCGCGAGGTCGGCGCCGCATTGGTGCATTGCCCGACATCCAATACGTTCATCGGCTCCGGGCTGTTCGACATGGACGGGCTGATGGCAGAGCTGCACCGGATCGGGCTGGCCACCGACACGGGCGGCGGGTCCTCCTTCTCGATGCTGCGGACCATGGCGGCGGCCTACGAGATCGCGCAGCTGCGTGGCCGGGCCCTGCACCCGGCAGAGCTGCTGTGGCTTGCGACCGAAGGCTCTGCCCGCGCCCTGCGGCAGGACCGGATCGGTCGGCTGGAACCGGGCGCGGAGGCGGATTTCGTCGTCCTCGACCTCGCCTCCACCCCGGCCATTGCGCAGCGCTCCGCCGTAGCGGAAACCATCTGGGAGGCGCTCTTCCCGACGATCATGATGGGCGACGACCGCGCGATCGCGCAGACCTATGTGATGGGCATACCGTCCAAGAAGTGAGGCGCCTCAGCAGCCGTCGCGGCCCAGCACCAGCACCCAGACATCGCCGGGCGCGCGGACCAATCCGTATTCCCTGACCTCCGGCTTCACCATGTTGTCGCGGTGCGGCGGGGAAGCGATCCAGTCGCCTAGCACCTCGGACAGGGTCTTCTGGCCCTTGGCGATGTTCTCGGCCACGGCGCAGGCCCCGTAACCCTGCCGCCTGACGCGGGTCATGACGTCACTGCCGTCCGAGCCCTCGTGCGAAAAGAAACCCTTGCGGGACATGTCGAGCGCATGCGCCTTGGCCGCCTCTTCCAGGCGGGGCGAGGGATTGACCTGGTCCAGCCCCTCTTCCGCGCGCAGGCCGTTCAGCATCTGGCGGACGGGTTGGGCGGTGGCAGCACCGGCGGCAAGAATAGCCGCAAGACACAGTCCATAAAGGATTTTCACAGAATATTCTCCAAACGACGCACAAGCGCATTCTGCCTTTTTATGGCAGCGTCCAGATCGAAAGTCACCACCTGCCCGTCCCGGACCACCTGCCGCCCCTCAACCAGAAGGTGTCGGACCTTGGGCGGCCCCGCCAGCAACAGCGCAGCCGGGTCCCAGCTTCCTGCGGACTCGATGCCCGACACGTCCCACAGGGCGATGTCCGCGCGCTTGCCCACAACGATCTGACCGCAGTCGTGGCGGCCCAGCACCTCTGCCCCGCCGCGCGTCGCGATGCGCAGTGCCTCGCGTGCACTCATGGCGTCGGCGCCGCGGGCGACACGCTGCAGCAGCATGGCCTGCCGCGCCTCGGCCACGAGGCTACCCGCATC
This sequence comes from Sagittula sp. MA-2, assembly GCF_030126985.1. Taxonomy (GTDB): domain Bacteria; phylum Pseudomonadota; class Alphaproteobacteria; order Rhodobacterales; family Rhodobacteraceae; genus Sagittula. Next base: position 3,086,820 of record NZ_CP126145.1, read on the forward strand.
GTTCGAGGCCGAGCCATCCACCCCGAGACCCACCTTCACGCCCGCATCGCGCATGGCGCGGACCGGCGCGATGCCAGATCCGAGGCGGCAGTTGGAACATGGGCAATGGGCGACCCCGGTACGGCTGCGGGCGAAAAGGTCGATCTCCTTCGGGTCGAGCTTCACGCAATGCGCATGCCAGACGTCGTCGCCGGTCCAGCCGAGATCCTCGGCGTACTGGCCCGGCCGGCAACCGAAATGCGCCTCGCTATAGGCGATGTCCTCATCGTTCTCGGCGAGATGGGTGTGCAGCATCACGCCCTTGTCGCGGGCCAGCAGCGCGGCGTCGCGCATCAGGTCCCGGCTGACCGAGAAGGGCGAACAGGGGGCGATGCCGACGCGGACCATGGCACCGTCGCGGGCGTCGTGGAAGGCGTCGACCACGCGGATGCAGTCTTCAAGGATGGCCGCTTCCTGTTCCACGAGGCTGTCGGGCGGCAGGCCGCCGTCGCTTTCCCCGATGCTCATGGCGCCACGGGTCGGATGGAACCGCAACCCGACCTCGCCCGCCGCCGCGATGGTGTCGTCCAGCCGGGCGCCGTTGGGATAGAGGTAGAGGTGGTCGGAAGTCAGCGTGCAGCCGGTCAGCGCCAGTTCGGCCAGACCGATCTGCGCCGAGACAAAGATCTCCTCGGGGCCGAAGCGCGCCCAGATCGGGTAAAGCGTCTGCAACCAGCCAAAGAGCAGGGCATCCTGTCCGCCGGGCACCGCACGGGTGAGCGTCTGGTAAAGGTGGTGATGCGTGTTCACGAGGCCCGGCGTCACGACGCAGGTCGCCGCGTCGATGACCTCTCCCGTTGTGGCAAGGCCGGTGCCGATCTCTGCGATGATCCCATCGCGCAAACGGATATCCGTGCCGGTCGTCTCCGTTCCGGCATCGTCCATGGTCAGCAGGTGGCGGGCATTGCGGATCAGGATCTCGGGCATTGCGGCGGCTCCTCAATAGCCTTTCAGGATCTCCAGCGCCGCCGCGTGCAATTCCGGGTTCGCCGCCGCCAGAGCACGACCGCCGTCATGCACCGGCCCGCCCGACCAGTCCGTCACGATCCCGCCCGCCGCCTCGATCACGGCGATGGGGGCCTGGATGTCGTAGGCCTGTAGCCCGGCCTCGATGACGAGGTCGATCTGCCCGGCCGCCAGCAATGCGTAGGCGTAGCAGTCCATGCCATAGCGCACCAGTTTGGCGCGGGCCGCAACGGCTTCGAAACCGGCGCGGTCCTGCGGCTGGCCGACTTCGGGGAAGGTGGTGAAAAGCAGGGCGTTTTCGAGGCAGGAGGTTCGCCGTGTGACCATCGGACCCTGCCCGCGCGGACCACGCCACGCCGCCTGCCCCAGCCCGCCCGAAAAGCGCTCGCCCATGTAGGGCTGGTCGACGATGCCATAGCGCGGGCCGGTGTCGTCCGACAGCGCCACGAGCACGCCCCATGTCGGGGTTCCGGCAAGGAAGCCGCGCGTCCCGTCGATCGGGTCGAGCACCCATGTCAGCCCACTGGTGCCGGATTGCGTGCCGTATTCCTCGCCAAGGATCGCGTCGTCGGGCCGGCGTTCTGCCAGGACCTTGCGCATCGCCTTTTCGGCGGCGCGGTCAGCGGCGGTCACGGGATCGAACCCGTACGTCAGCTTGTTGTCCGCGGTCAGCCCGGCTGATCTGAAGTAGGGGAGTATCGCCGCCCCGGCTGCATCTGCAAGGGCGTGCGCAGTGCCGATCAAATCTTCGGCCAATCGTCCTGAAATGTCCACCTGTCGCCTCCGTACGCTTCGCCCTGTCAGGGGCTATCGCAGGCGGCGCGGCGGCTCAAGCCACGTCGGACAGGACGCGGGCGAGTTCGAAAAGACGGCGTCGCTGGTTCTCGGGGATCGCGTAGTAGGACCGCACGAGGTCGAGTGCTTCCTTGTCGCCAAGGATATCCGCCGGGACGTTGTCGCCAGAAGCAACTTCGGAATTCTCGTTTTCGATGCCTTCGAAGAAGAAGCTCACCGGAACGTCGAGCGCATCTGCGATGTCCCAAAGGCGGGAGGCACTGACACGGTTCGCACCCGTTTCGTACTTCTGGATCTGCTGGAACTTGATACCCACTTTTTCGGCCAGCTGCTGCTGGGTCATGCCCACCAGCCAGCGGCGATGTCTAATACGTTTTCCAACATGAACGTCAACGGGATGCGCCATCGTGTGTCTTCCTGTTCTAAGGTTTGGCCAAATGAGAGACCCGGTTATCTTCAGACCGTCCGACCAGCCTCATCCTGCACGTGTATGGCCTGATGTGCTACATCAAAACGGTCACTCATATCAAGACACACAACCGCCTAATAATGGTAAACGCGAACGAATAACAACACAAAGTTGAAAAAAAACAGGAATTGTTGCTGTTAATAAATTTGGACTGCACATTACGCGTCCAAGGCGCGAGGAATTCGTCGATCTTCCGGCGCAAAAGGATAGGAGGCACCTATGCGTGCGTACGTGAAATTTTCTCCGGAGTCCGCACCGGAGTTGAAAGAAATCGAGGTCCCGACCCCGGGACCGGGAGAGATTCGGATTCGAGTCGCCGCCTGCGGCCTGAATTTCGCCGACCTTTTGATGATCAAGGGTACCTATCAGGATACTCCGGACTGTCCTTTCGTACTCGGTATGGAGGTCGCCGGCGTGGTTGATTCGCTCGGTGAGGGTGTCGAGAACTTCGCTCCGGGGGACCGTGTGGCGGTCTTCGGCGGGCAAGGCGGTCTGGCCGAGATGGCCTGTTTCGATGCCACCCGCGCCGTCCGCCTGCCGGATACAATGGACTTCACCACCGCCGCAGCCTTCCAGATCGCCTATGGCACCAGCCACGTGGCGCTCGACCACCGCGCCCGCCTGCAACCGGGAGAAACCCTTCTGGTGCTGGGCGCTGCCGGGGGTGTCGGCCTGACGGCGGTCGAGATCGGCAAGCTGATGGGCGCAACAGTCATTGCCTGTGCCCGTGGCGCCGACAAGCTGGAGGCTGCGAAAGCGGCGGGTGCAGACCATCTGATCGACGCGCGGACGCAGGACATACGGGCCGAGGTGAAGGCGCTCGGCGGCGCGGATGTGGTCTATGATCCCGTCGGCGGCGAACAATGGGAGGCCGCCTTCCGCGCCTGCAAACCCGAGGCGCGCCTGCTGCCGATCGGCTTCGCATCCGGCGACGTGCCGCAGGTCAAGACGAACCACCTGCTGGTCAAGAACCTCTCTGTGCTGGGCGTCTACTGGGGCGGTTACCTCGCCTTCCGGCCAGACATCCTGACCGGGTCGCTCGCGACGCTGATGGAGTGGCATGGCGCGGGCCGGCTCAAACCGCATGTCAGCCACACCTACCCGCTCGATCAAGCGGCGGAAGGGCTGGCCCTTTTGCGCGACCGCAAGTCGACCGGCAAGGTGGTCATCACCATCCAGGAGATGTGACCGCGACCCAAAGGGCCGGGGCGCAAAACCGCGCCCCGGTCCGGCCTCACGCCTTTTCGGCCGCCCAGATCATGTCGATCATCTCCTGCGTCCCGCGGGAGAATTCCAGCGGACAGGGATAGGGCGCGCCGTCCAGCACCGATGCATTGAACGCCTCGACCTGATGAACATAGTGATTGTCGGACGGGTACCGCCACCTTGTCACCTTCAGGTCCTTGCCCTGCACCTCCACCTCGGCCTGCCCGTAAACCGCCGCGTTGAAAGGCGTTGTCAGGCGCATCACGCCACCGTCGCCATGGAAAACCACTTCCTGCCAGGGCGCCATCCGCATCGACACCACGCCTGTATAATGGAACGAGGGGAAGCGCGCGGTGATGTGGCTCCAGACATCGACGCCGTTCTCCCGCTCGATTTCCGTCGACAGGATCGCCTGCGGCTCCTCGCCCGTCACGAAACGAACAGTACCGTAGGCGTAGACGCCGATGTCGGGCACCGCGCCGCCGCCGGTCTCCGGACGGTTGCGGATGTTCTCGCCGTCGCTGCTGTTGTCATAGGAGAAGGCGACGGAAACACGTTTGAGCGCGCCGATGGCCCCCTCTTCATAAAGCTCCTTGGCCTTCTTCCACTGGGGGTGGTGCACGACCATGTAGGCCTCTGCCGCGAGTTTTCCGGTGGCATCACGGGCGGCGATCACCGGCGCGAAGTCGGCGGCCTGCATGGCCAGCGGCTTTTCGACCAGCACATGTTTGCCCGCCTCCAGCGCCTTCACCGTCCACTCGACGTGCAGGTGGTTTGGCAGGGGGATGTAGACCGCGTCGATCGCCGGATCGGCCAGCAGGTCGTCGTAGGAGAGGTGCACCTTCAGCCCCGGCGCGCGCTCTGCAAACGGCGCGGCCTTTTCCTCGCTCGAGGTGGCAAGCGCACAAAGCCGCCCGCGGCGCGCCTGATTGATGGCCGGTCCCATGTGCTCGCGCGCGAACTTTGCCGCGCCGAGGATGCCCCATCTCACGTGATCTGTCATCGTCAGCTCCCTGGTGTTTGCGCTCACGCTAGACCAGTTGCGCCGGGGATGGAACGTGCCGCGCCCGCGAAATCCGGGCAAGCAGATGTCAGTCGGACAGGAGCGGCCACGGGCTGCGGGTCTTGGCCTGCCGCAGGATGAAATGCGTCTGGCTGACCCGCACCAGCCCGCCCGCCAGCATCCCGCGCTTCAGAAACGCCTCCAGATCTTCCGGATCGCGCGCCGCAACCTTCAGCAGGAAATCGCAGGCCCCAGTCACGGACTCGCACTCGACGATCCGCGCCTCCTGATCCACGAGGTCGCCGAAGGCCGACAGGGTGTCATCGGAATGGTCGATCAGGCTGACGAAGACATAGGCCAACGCGCCCAGCCCCAGGGCCTTGGGGTCCAGCCGTGCGACGTAGCCGCGGATGACGCCCTCGTCCTCCAGCCGCTTGATCCGCCGCCAGCAGGGCGAGGTCGAAAGCCCGGCCGCATCGGCCAGCGTCTGGATGCTGGCCTTCCCGTCATGCTGCAAATGCGCGAGGAGTTTGCGGTCGGTGTCGTCTAGCTTCATGATCGGATATTGCCCTTCATTCCCATGCTTCTGGAATAAGTTTCCCGCAATCATTGGAAAACTCGGCAACAGGGTTTTCGGTTCCGTAATCCGAGAAACTACGCAGTCGCAGCATTCGACTCAATATCAATTGGCCGCCGTACTATTTACCGATTCCTAATAGATGTATTGTTTAGTACATTTTTTACGGCTTTTCGTTTCATGAATGAAAAGGCCCCCTCCGTTTCCGGAGGGGGCCGCCAGCGCCTTCGAACACATGAGGTAATCTTGGGAGTCCGCCGCTTTGACCACCGGGCCACCGCTGCCGGCCCGGCGGAACGGTTCAGGCGCTGGTCAGCATGCCCTGCTCGCGGGCAAGGTCACGCATCCGCTTCTGCAGCTTCTCGAACGCCCGCACTTCGATCTGCCGGATACGTTCCCGGCTGACGTCGTACTGGCCCGAAAGCTCTTCCAGCGTCACCGCCTGGTCGGACAGGCGCCGCTGGGTCAGAATGTCCTTTTCCCTCTCGTTGAGCACGTCCATCGCCTGCTCCAGCAGGGCGCGGCGCGCCTCGAGCTCGTTACGTTCGGCATATTCACCGGCCTGGTCGGCATCCTCGTCCTCAAGCCAGTCCTGCCATTGCATCGACCCTTCGCCTTCGGAACCGACCGTTGCGTTGAGCGACGCGTCGCCACCGGACAGGCGCCGGTTCATCGAGATGACCTCGTCCTCGGACACGCCCAGATCGGTCGCGATCTTTTCGACGTGTTCCGGACGCAAGTCGCCGTCCTCCAGCGCGCCGATGCGGCTTTTGGCCTTGCGCAGGTTGAAGAACAGCTTCTTCTGCGCCGAGGTCGTGCCCAGCTTCACCAGCGACCAAGACCGCAGGATGTATTCCTGGATCGAGGCGCGGATCCACCACATCGCATAGGTGGCAAGGCGGAAGCCCTTTTCCGGGTCGAAACGCTTGACCGCCTGCATCAGGCCGACGTTCGCCTCGGAGATCACCTCCGCCTGCGGCAGTCCGTAGCCGCGATAGCCCATGGCGATCTTGGCCGCGAGCCGCAGGTGAGACGTCACAAGCTGGTGTGCCGCCTGCGTGTCCTCGTCCTCGACCCAGCGTTTTGCCAGCATGTATTCCTCTTCAGGCTCCAGAAGCGGGAACTTGCGGATTTCCTGAAGGTAGCGGCTCAGACCGGCTTCCGGCGTCGGTGCCGGGAGATTTGCGTAGTTGCTCATGCCTTGCCCCTCTCGTACGACGCGTTTGCGCCTTTCATGTTACACGGCTTAACATCCAGATGGCCCTTGGCCAGATCGGTTTCAAGATGCTTAACCAACAAACGTTGCGCATAAGTTAAGGTTTCGTGAACGTTGGGGAACCCATATGTCAGCGGGTTCACATGCACGTGCACTCGATGACATCCGGCTTTTCCAACCCATACATTATTGCATGATATGGATGCAGTTTCAGCAAATTTCCATACACAACGCGATGACGTACTCCGCGACCAAACCCAATCCGAACGTCACGGAGTATTATCCCATGCCCGCCCTCGACGCACCTCGCCAGATCCGCACAGCCGGTGTGCTGTATCTGGTCATCATCGCTTCCGGCCTGACGGCCGAGCTGGCCCTGCGCGGTCCCGCGCTGGGAGGCGGGGCAGAGACGCTGGTCACCCATCTCTCCTCCATCCGCCTCAGCCTCCTGGCCGACGTCATCATGCTGCTGGCGGACATTGCCCTGGCGCTTGTCTTCTTCACCCTGCTGCGCCCGGTCTCCGAAGGCCTGTCCCGCGCCGCCATGGTCTTCCGTCTCGGACAGGCGGCGCTGATCGGCACCAGCCTCGTGGCCCTCTCGGCCGTGCCGCAACTGGTGGAGGGCGGGCGCACCGATCTTGCCCTGACCTTCGCCGCGCTCCATGCCAGCGGCTATGATATCGGTCTGATCCTGTTCGGTGTGAACGCGATGCTGATGGCGAAACTGGTCTGCCTGTCTCGCGTCGCGCCGATGGTGCTGCCCGCCGGGCTGACGCTGACCGGGCTCGTCTACATCGCCGGCGGGATCACCCGCCTGGCCGCGCCCGACCTGAACGTGCTGATTCAGCCCGCCTACCTCGTCTGCATCGTGACGGGGGTAGGGTTCTGCCTCTGGTTGCTTATCGCTGGCCGGCTCTGACGCTCCGCGGGTCAGGCAACCAAACACACCCGGCGCTTCACGTCACCGTGCGCAGCGCCGCCAGCAGGTCTTGCATGTCCGCAGGCAAAGGCGCCTCGAACAGCATTTCTTCCTCCGTCACCGGATGGACAAATCCCAGCTCGGCCGCATGCAGCGCCTGCCTGTCGAAGGCATCGGCGGCGGCAAAGGCCGCAGGGGAGAGCGCGCTGCCCTTCAGCTTGCGCCGCCCGCCATAGGTGCTGTCGCCCACCAGTGCGTGCCCCGCATGGGCCATGTGCACGCGGATCTGGTGGGTGCGCCCGGTCTCCAGCCGGCATTCCACCAACGCGAGGCATTCCGGCGCGCCGAAGGTCTCCAGCACGCGGGCATGGGTGATCGCGTGCCGCCCCTGCCCGTCGAAGAACACCGCCTGCCGCTGCCGGTCCGTCTTGTGCCGCGCGAGGCCGGAAGTAATCGTGATCCCGCCCCCTGCCCCGGCAGAGACACCGCGCGTGCCCATCAGCCGGGGATCGGCCACATCCGGCACGCCATGCACAACCGCCAGATAGGCCCGGCGCGCCGTGTGCTTCTCGAACTGTTTGGCCAGCCCGTGATGCGCGCGGTCGGACTTTGCCACGACCAGCAGGCCGGAGGTGTCCTTGTCGATCCGGTGCACGATGCCGGGCCGTTTCTCGCCGCCGACGCCCGACAGATCGCCGCCGAAGTGGTGCAGCAGCGCGTTGACCAGAGTGCCGTCCGGCGTGCCGGGCGCAGGGTGGACCACCATGCCCGCGGGCTTGTTCACCACCAGCAGGTCGGCATCCTCGAAGACGATCTCCAGCGGGATGTCCTGCGGGACGACGTCATACTCTTCCGCCGCCGGCACGGCGATCTCCAGCACGTCCCCCTCAGCGACCTTCGCCTTGGGATCGGTCAGCGGCGCGCCCTCGCGGGTCACGGCGCCCTCGGCGATCAGCCTGCCCAGACGGGTGCGCGACAGGGCCGCGGCCTCTGGCACATCGCGGGCAAGGGCCTTATCAAGGCGTTGCGGCGGATCGGCCGCGATGACGACACGAAGGCGGTCCATGGAAACTCCCGAGCCGGAATATCGGCACCCGCCCGGCCTGCGGTTCCTGCAGGCAATGGTGACGGTGCTCATGGTGGTGATGATGGTCGGGATCGTGGGGATCCTCGGCCTGATCTGGCACCGCTATAGCAAGGCACAGGCGCCGCTGCCAGAGGTCATCACCCTGCCCGGTGGCGCAACCGCCACCGCCTACACGCAAGGCGTGGACTGGTACGCCGTGGTGACCGGCGACAACCGCATCCTGATCTTCGACCGGGGCACCGGCAAACTGCGGCAGGAAATTGCGGTCGAACCGGCGGAGTGACTCCGCCCGCGCGGCCCGAGTGCAATCAGCCGAAACTGATACCCACCTGACCGAAGGCACCGAAGTCCGCCTCCACATGGCTGCCCGGCGGGCATTCGAGCGGACGGATGAACGAGCCCGACAGGATCACCTGTCCCGGCCGGATCGACTGACCGTAGGTGCCCATCCGCTCGGCCAGCCAGACGATACCCATCACCGGATCGTTGAGCACGCCCGCGCCCAGCCCGGTCTCCTCGACCTCGCCGTCGCGGCTGACGATGGCCCCGACCCAGCGCAGGTCGACCAGCCGCGGATCGTGCCGTGCCTCCCCCAGGACGATCCCTGCATTGGCCGCGTTGTCGGAGATCGTGTCGACGATCACCCTTGCCTGGCCCGTCGCCGGATCGCTGCGCAGGATGCGGGTGTCGAGGATCTCCAGCGCGGGGCAGACGTAATCGGTGGCGGCGATCACCTCCTCCCGCGTGACCCGGCCGTCCAGCGGCGCCTTCATGACAAAGGCGATCTCCGCCTCCACCCGCGGCTGGATGAAGCGGCCCCCGGGCACCATCCCGCCCGTTTCAAAGGCCATGTCGTCGAACAGCACACCGGAATCCGGCGTGTCGATCTTCAGCGCGTCCTGCATGGCCCTCGACGTCAGCCCGATCTTCCAGCCGATCACCTTGCGGCCCTCGACGAGCTTGGCCGTCATCAGCGCCGCCTGCACGGCGTAGGCGTCGTCCATGGTCATGCCCGGATGCTTCAGGGACAGGAGGCCGATCTGGCTGCCCATCTTCTCTGCCTGCAAGAGGTCCGTGGCGGCGGCGTGGATCTCGTCCTCGGTCATTCGTCCTCTACCCCGTTTCTCAGGATGCCGATGCCCTCGGCTTCCACCTCGACCACGTCGCCGGGTTTCAGCCAGACCGGCGGATCGAACCGCGCCCCTGCGCCGGTGGGCGTGCCGCAGACGATCACGTCGCCCGGCACCAGCGTGGTGAAGGTCGAGACATAGTTCACGATGTAGCGGAAATCATACAGCATCCGCGACGTGCGGTCCTTCTGGCGCACCTCGCCGTTGACCCGCGTCTCCAGCCCGATGTCGTCGAGTTGCGCGGGATGGGTGAATGGCACCAGCCACGGCCCCATCGCGGCGGACCGGTCCCAGTTCTTGCCCTGCGTCACGTTGAACTTCGCGTGACGCACCCAGTCGCGGATCGTGCCCTCGTTGCAGAGCGTCAGCCCGATGATGTGGTCATAGGCCGCCTCGCGCGAGATCCGCCGCCCGCCCTTGCCGATCACGATGGCAATCTCGCCCTCGTAATCCAGCTGTTCGCTCTCCGGTGGCCGCACGAGGTTCGCGCCATGCCCGACAAAGGACCGCGGGAACCGGATGAAGAGAGAGGGCTTGCCGGGGGCCTCCTGCCCGTCCTTGTACTCCGCGTTGCGGTCGGGGAAGTTGACGCCGACGCAGATGATCTTCTCGGGCGTGCGCACTGGGATCTCCAGCACCGCATCGGCATGGGCCACGTCCGCCGTCTTCCCCATGGCCGACTGCGCCAGCCCCTTGAGCGATCCCGCCGCGATCACCTCGCACAACCCGGGATGTCCGTCGAAGCCGGTCATCTCGACCAGCCCGTCCTCCTGCCACAGCCCGTATTTCGCCCGGCCCTCGTGGGTGAAGCTGACAAACCTGACCATCACATCCTCTCCGAAATCTCGCGGATCACGTCCGCCGCCATCATCACGTCGTCGCGCGTGCAGTCGAACTGGCCGACCTGGAAGCGCACCACTTTGCGCCCGGCGAACATGCCCTGCGTGACATAGATGCGCCCGTCCGCGTTGATCGCATCCACCAGCGCCTGCTGTGCCGCATCGTCCCCCGGCCCGCGGAAGGTGAAGAGCGACAGGATCGGCTCCGTCACGATCTCGAAGCCTTGGGCCCGCAGCGCCTCGCACACCTCGCCGGACCAAGCGACGTGGTTGCGGATGCGCGCACGCAGCCCCTCCAGACCGTAGTACCGCAGCATGAACCAGAGCTTGAGCGCCCGGAACCGCCGTCCCAGCGGGATGGTCCATTCCGAATAGTTCACCACCTCCGAGCCGGAGGTCCTGAGGTACTCCGGCTCGATCTTCAGCGTGTCGATCTGCTGGCGCGGGTCCTTCAGGAACTGCACGGAACAGTCGAACTGCGCGCCCAGCCACTTGTGCGGGTTGAAGACGATGCTGTCGCAGGCCTCCACCCCCGGCCACATGGCGTCGCGGATTTCCGGGCAGATCATCGCTGCCCCGCCCCAGGCCGCGTCGAGGTGCAGGTACAGCCCCTCCTCCCGCGCCACAGCGCCCACGGCTGACAGGTCGTCCCAGGCGCCGATGCCGGTGCCGCCGGTGATCGCGACAATGCCCGCCGGCACATGGCCCGCCGCCCGGTCCGCTTCGATGGCCGTCCGCAGCGCGGCGGCATCCACGCCATAGGATGGCGCGCCAACATCCGGCAGCTTCACGAGGTTCTCCTGCCCGATGCCCGCCACCCAGCAGGCCCGGTCGATGGAGGAATGCGCCTGTCCCGAACAATAGATCCGCAAAGACCCCTTGCCCGATAGCCCCTCGCGGTTGCCCGACCAGCCGGTCGCCCGCTCCCGCATGGTCAGCACAGCCGACAACGTGGCCGACGAGGCCGAATCCTGGATCACCCCGGACCAGCCCTCCGGCAGGCCCACCGCCTGCCGCAGCCACTGGACCATGACGCCTTCCATCTCGGTCGCAACCGGCGAGGTCTGCCACAACATGCACTGCGGCGCCATCACCGTGACCAGCATCTCCGCCAGCATCGAGGGCGGCGCGGCATTGGCCGGGAAGTAGGCGAAGAACCGGGGATGCTGCCAATGCGTCAGGCGCTCGGGCACAACGCGCAGGAAATCCTGCCAGATCGCCTCCATGCCTTCGCCGGTCTCGGGCGGGGCTGCCTCCAGCAAGGCCGCCGCCTCCCCGGGCTGCACATCCGGCCGCACCGGCCGGTCCCTGAGCGTCTTGTGATAGTCGGCCCCGAAAGCCGCCGCCTGCGCGCCCCAGCGCGCAAATTCATCCCAATCCATCTTTCCTCCGTGCAGCGCGCCGCATTTGGCGCACCCTGCCCTTCATCTTGGCCCAAATACCTCGGGGGCGCCGCCGGAGGCGGCGGGGGCAGAGCCCCCCGGGCCGCACCACAAGTGCATCCAGCACCACGCGGCGCACCTGAATGCCCGCAACCACATCACCCTCGGCACCACACATCAACACGCCCGATCCCCGATCATCCTTCCTTCACCGACTCGGCCCAGAGTGGAGGGCGGTAGGGAGGGGGAAACACCGACAAGGCCATTCATAAAGCGTTCACCACGTCGGCCAACCTGTCAGGGCGCCACGATCGGCGTCGCCTTCAGTTCAGCCGCGCGCGGCTCCACCCCGTGGAAAAACGACCCTTCCTCGAACCACGACCGCGGCGCAGGCGCGCCCCAGAGCGTCTGGCGCTGCGGGTCTTTCAGGTCCCAGCGGATCGGTTCCAGGTCCGGGTCCACTGTCTGGTAGTCCGAACAGTAGATCTCGATCCGGTGTCCGTCGGGGTCGCGGATATACAGGAAGAAGGCGTTGGAAATCCCGTGCCGTCCCGGCCCCCGCTCGATATTGGAGAGGTAGCCGGTCGTCGACATCAGGTCGAGCAGGTCGATGATGTTCAGCGGCGTCGGCACCCAGAACGCGGTGTGGTGCAGCCGCGGCCCCGTCCCGTTGGTGAAGGCCACGTCGTGCACGCCGCCCTTGCGGTGCATCCACGCCGCCCAGAGCTTTCCGGACGCGTCGTCCTCGGTGTATTCCGTCACCCGGAACCCCAGCTTGCCGTAGAAGGCAACGGCGGCATCCACGTCCGGCGCGAAGCAGTTGAAGTGGTCGATCCGCAGCGGCTTCACCCCGTGGTACAGCTTGTACTGCTGGTGGATCGGCGGCAGGCGATCCATCCTGTGATAGAACTCCATCGGCGCGCCGAAGCAGTCCACGGTCCGCAGCGTCCGCCCCTGGTGCGACCGCTCCACCCAGTCCACCGCATGGCCCCGGTCCGCGAACCAGTCATGCGCGCGGTCGAGGTCCTCCTCGGCATAGACCTTGTAGGCCAGGTATTGCACCGCCGCGGTGTCCGTCTTGCGCAGCACCATGCAGTGGTGGCCGCGCTCCTCCAGCGCCCGCAGGCACAGCATGTCGGCGGTCTCCTCCGTCACCTGCAGACCCAGCGTATCCACGTAGAACGCCTTCGAGGCCGCGAGGTCCGTCACCCCGAATTCCACGTGGCTCAGCCGCACGATGTTGAAGGGCGGATATAGGTTCGGTTCGGGAATCGGCATCTCTCACTCCTCCGGGGACGGCCCGCGCCGCCGCATGTCTCTCTTCCATCGGGACCGGGGGCCGCTCTCCTCAACGCCCCCTCGGTGCCCGTCAGCCGCCCAGCCTGGGGATCCGGTGCTCCGTCGTGGCGAAACAGACGTTCACCGTCTCCATGTAGAAATCGAACGACCAGTCGCCGCCGTCGCGCCCGATGCCGCTGGCCTTCACGCCGCCGAAGGGCGTGGGCAGGTGGCGCACATTCTCAGAGTTCACCCACATCATCCCCGCCTCGAGGGCCGAGGTCATGCGGAACGCCCGCTCCAGGTCCCTGGTCCAGAGATAGGCGGTCAGGCCGTATTCCGTGTCGTTGGCGATGCGCAGCGCGTCCGCCTCGTCCCTGAAGGGGATCGCGGTCAGCACCGGGCCAAAGATCTCCTCCCGCGACACCGCCATCTCGTTGGTGGCATGGGTGAACAGCGTGGGCGCCACGTAGCAGCCGGTCTCGCCCAGCTTCTTCCCCCCCGTGGCGATGGTCGCGCCCTCGGCCACGGCCTTTTCAAAGTAGGACAGCACCTTCTTCTCGTGCACCGGATGGATCAGCGGGCCGATGACCGTCTCCGGGTCCAGCGGATGGCCGACCCTGATCCGCGCCGCCCGTTCCGCCACCTTCGCGCAGACCTCGTCGTAGACGGTGTCCTGCACCAGCAGGCGCGACGACGACGTGCACCGCTCGCCGTTCAGCGAGTAGATCATGAAGACCGCCGCATCCACCGCGCGCTCCAGATCGGCGTCGTCGAAGACGATCACCGGGTTCTTGCCGCCCAGTTCGAAATGCACCCGCTTCAGCGTATCGGCGCCCTGCCGCATGATGTGCGAGCCGGTGGCGCTCTCGCCGACGAAGGCCACCGCCCTGATGCCGGGATGTTCGGTCAGCGCCCGGCCGCAATCCTCGCCGAAGCCGTTGACCACGTTCAGCACTCCCGGCGGCAATCCCGCTTCCTCGGCGATCTCAACCAGAAGTCGCGCCGTCAGCGGCGAGAACTCCGCCGGCTTCTGGACCACCGTGCAGCCCGCCGCCAGCGCCGGTGCGATCTTCCACGTCGACAGCATGAAGGGCGTGTTCCACGGCGTGATGACCCCGACCGGCCCGATCGGACGGCGCGAGGTCATGTTGACCTGCCCCGGCGCGTGCAGGGTCTGGCCGTCGCAGGCCTCCGGCGCCTTGTCCGCGAAGAAGCGGAAGTTCTCCGCCCCGCGCACCGCCGCCTTGGACATGAAGCGGATCGCCTGACCGGTGTCCATCGCCTCGACCACCGCGATGTCGTCCGCCCGCGCCACGATGGCATCCGCCACCTTGTGCAGCAGGGCCCGGCGCTCCTTGCCCGGCATCGCCTTCCACTCGGCAAAGGCTGCATTTGCCGCCTGCACCGCCGCGTCGATCTCGGCCGCGCCGCCGCGGGCGACCTGCGCCAGCACCGCCCCATCGACCGGCGAGACGGTCTCGAACGACGCGTCCGAGCGCACGTCCCGGCCGCCGATGCGATGCGCCACACCGCCCGAGAAGCGCGCCAGCGCCGCCTCCGCCCGTGCCAGATTTCCCGCCAGATCCGCCATCTTCCCGGCCTCCTGCTTCATCTTGGTCCAAATACCTAAATGCCGGCCTCAGCCGTTCGCGTTGTCCGCCGCCAGGCGCGCGTGGATCGAGTTCGCCTTCCACGACAGCTCCGGATCGATTTCCCGGATCTCCAGCGAGAGCATGAAATGCGGCGCGGCCAGCTGGTCCGTGCAGACCGCCTCGGCCACCTGGAAGAGCTGCCGCCCGGCCTCGGCCAGCACGTCCTTGTCGCGGCCCGCCCCCACCGAAAGCTCCAGCGCGAGGAAGTGGTTGACCACTCCGTGACCCGGGTTCGCGTCGCCCACCATGGCCAGCGAACAGCGGTGCATCTTCACCCGGATACCGCCCAGCGGAAAGACGCCCGTCTCCGCCATGGCGGCGTGCAGTGTCCGCCCCAGCACCTCCATGTCGAGGTGCGCCTCAAGGCCCGCCGAGTATTCGCAACGCAGATGTGGCATGTCATCCTCCCTTTGACACTTAACATGTTAAGTTTTATTCTGCCTGTCAACAGGAGACTTCAGATGCCCGATTTCCCGCTGTCCCAGACCCGCCGGACCCTGCCTATCGCGCTGCTGCGCGCCCGCGAAGCGGTGATGGAGCGGTTCCGCCCCATGCTGCGCGCCATCGACGTGACAGAGGCGCAGTGGCGTGTGCTGCGGGTGGTGCAGGAGATCCCGGGAATCGAACCGACCCGGCTGGCCGAGCAGGCGGTGATCCTTGCACCCTCGCTGACCCGCATCCTGAAAACGCTGGAATCACGCGGACTTGTCACCGTGGAGCGCGCGGCAGAGGACCGGCGGCGCACGCAGGTGCGGCTTGCCCCCGGCGGCGACCGGCTGCTGCGCGAGGCCTCGCGCGAAAGCGCAGCGATCTATGCGGCCATCGAACGGGAATTGGGGGCAGAGGATCTTGCGGCGCTCATCGACAAGCTCGACGTGCTGCTGACGCGGCTGAACGGGCCCGGGGATGCCGCCGACGGTTGAGTTCAGCCCTTCAGCGACGCCCTGACCGATTGCAGCGCTCCGTCGATGGTTCTTTCCGCTTCGGCGCGGGCATCTCCCAACACCAGCGCCCCGGCCCGAAGTTTCGACACACCGGAGGCGTCGCAAGGGCACCAGCCGGATGCGTCAGTCAATCCGGATCGGCCGGCGATGTCGCCCGCCATCATCGGACTGACGAAATTCACCGCGTCCGCCAACAGAAGGCCCGCGTCCGTCTCGATCCGTCCATTCCCGGCATCCACCGACAGGACACGGCCACCTGCGCCCGGCCCGAACCACTCGCATGACAGGCCGGCGCTCAGGGCGGCACGCTTCAGCACCGGGTCTGCGGAGCCGTCGAGGACGGTCATCCGTGCCTCGGGGCGGTTCGCGGCCAGCCACCGGCCAAGAGTCATCGCGCGCTCCGCCGCCACGGTCCGGTGGCTGACTTCAGCCGGCAGCCGAAGGACAAGGTGCCCGCGCTCCGGCATTGCGCCCAAGGCTGCCATCAGCCGCCGTGCCTCGCGCGGGCTGCCCCAGGCCGCAGGCCATGCGAAGCGGGCGGCGGCGTCGAGCCCGGGGATGTCTTCCGGGCGGGGCATCGTTCCCGGGGCGACGCAGATCCGGTCGAATGCCTCCGAACGGCCGGAGAAGAGGGCGATCCGTGACGCCCGCCAGTCGATCCCGATCACCTCGTCCAGCAGGACCTCCACCCCATGTGCGCGAAGCGTCTCCAACGTCACGCTGGCACCGGGTGCAGCAAAGGCTGTGGCCGGAACGGGGGACAGGCGGGTCGGGTCGCGTTCGACCAAGAGGACGGACGTCGCGGGCTGCGCGGCCTTCAGCGCCAACGCCATGGCGGCACCCGCAGCACCGCCCCCGACCACCAGCGCCCGCCCGCGCGAAGGCAAGGACAATGTCAGTGCGGCGGCGCCTGCAAGGGTCAGCATCGACCGGCGGGTCAGGCGATTGCGTATCGATGAACCTGTCATTTCGGTTTTCCTCTAGCGGGCCGGGGCCCTGTCATGTCCGCTTTTCAAGAAGTTCGGCGTCGGGATGGATCGGACGGTAGATCTCCACCCGGTCCCCCTCCGCCACGGGTTTGTCGAGCTTTGCCACCGCGCCGAAGATGCCCACCCGATTGACCCCGAGGTCGATCTCGGGGAACTGCTCCAGCAGGCCGGAACGCTCGATCACGTCGCGCACCGTCGCGCCCTCCGGCACGTCGATGTTGCGCCAGACCTGCGCGGTCGGCTTTGCATAGGCAACGCCCACGTTCATCGCTGTTCTCCTTCCGGTGGGGTCAGCACGCCGGCGGCGATGAACTCACGCGCTGTCGCGTCGAGCGAACGGGCGCGGGCCGGCGCCTGTGCGCGACGATCCATCCGGCCTTTCAAGGCCAGCAGGACGCCCAGCACGATGAATCCGCCGGGCGGCAGGATCAGGATCAGGAAACCGTCATAGCCGGGCAACACTGTCGTTTCGAGGAACCCGAAACGCGGTCCCAGCAGGACTGCTGCATTGGCGAACAGCGTCCCCGATCCGAGGATCTCCCTCACGGCGCCCAGGCCGACAAGTGCCAGCGTGAAACCCAGGCCCATCATCAGCCCGTCCACCGAGGACGCCAGCGGCGCCCTGCGGGAGGCAAAGGCCTCTGCCCGGCCCAGAATGGCGCAGTTGGTGACGATCAGCGGAATGAACAGACCCAGGACCTTGTGCAGATCGTGCACCCATGCGTTCAGCGCCATGTCCACCACTGTCACGATGCAGGCGATGATGAGAACGAAGGCGGGGATGCGGACCTCTGGCGGGATGAACGACCGCAGCAGCGACACGGCAAGCCCCGAAACCACCAGCACGGCGGTCGTCGCGAGGCCCATCCCGAGGCCGTTGGTGGCGGTTCCGGTGACCGCCAACAACGGGCAGAGCGCAAGCAGCTGGCCGAAAACGATGTTGTTGTTCCATAGCCCGTCGCGGGCGATCCTGGCGTAGTCGGTCATTGCCCAGCCTCCTTGCCCAGAGGTGCAAGCAGCACGTCGCTCTGGCGCGCAAACATCTCCAAACCCCGATGCACGGTGGCGACCACGGCCCGCGGCGTGATCGTCGCCCCGGAGAATTGGTCGAAGACACCGCCGTCCCGCTTCACCTTCCACTTGTCAGGCAGCGGATCGGCCAGAGAACGCTCCGCAAACCCGAGGATCCAGCCGTCCTTCGCCACTTCGATCTTGTCGCCCAGACCCGGCGTCTCGGCATGGGACAGGACACGCACGCCCAGCACAGACCCGTCCGGCGCAATCCCGAGCAGCACCCGGATTGCCCCGCCATAGCCGTAGCCGGTCAGTTCGAAGGCGACACCGGTAACCTGCTGCCCTTCGACCGCGAGATAAACGGGGACACTGCCTTCCACCCCGTCCTCGACCATGCGCTCAGTTGTGCCGGGATCGTTGTCGTGATCCTCAGGCGGCAGCACCTGAAGCAGGGAGGCGTTCAGATCCTCCGTCGCGCGGGCCGCAATGGCCGGCCGGGTCAGGTCGTCGGACAGGCCGAGGATCAGCGCCGTCGCGAGCGAGAACGTGCCCAGCATCAGCGCCGGACGCGCAGCCCCCGCGCGCGATACCGAGGGCGAGGCCTTGGGAGAAGCAGGCTGGTGACAACTCATGACCGGTCTCCCAGCGGCAGGGGGTCCCCCTTGCGGGTACGCCCGAAGATCCGTGGCCGCACATATGTGTCGATCAGTGGCGTGCAGGCGTTCATCAGCAGCACGGCAAAGGCCACGCCTTCCGGAAAGGCTCCCCAGGTGCGGATGACAAAGGTCAGGCTGCCGATCCCGACGCCATAGATCGCCTTGCCCATCGCCGTGACCGGCGAGGTCACGTAGTCCGTCGCGATGAAAAAGGCGCACAGCATCAGCGCGCCGGAGCCGAGGTGCACGGCCGGAGGCGCAAAGTGCAGCGGGTCGATGAGCCAGGCCACGCCGGACAAGACCGCGACGGAACCCAGCACCGCCAGAGGTGTCACCACGTTGATGATCCGCAGCAGCACCAGGGCCAGTCCGCCGCCCAGAAGCAGCAGCGCCGACGTCTCGCCCAGCGACCCGGGGATGCGCCCGGTAAAGAGCGGCCAGGCCCCGCCCGCCTCGGCCATGATCTCCGGCACCGTCCGCCCGGCGTTGAGTTGGCTCTGCATCGTCCCCAGAAGCGAAGCGCTACTCATGGCGTCGAACACCGGCGTGCCGCCGAAAGTGACCGCCAGCGCCTGCGCGAGGTCGGGGCCATGCGCCGCGTCGAAAGGGGCGACCCATTGCGTCATCGGCACCGGCAGCGCAACCAGCAGCATCGCCCGTGCGACCATGGCCGGGTTGAAGAGGTTCTGCCCCAGCCCGCCGAACATGTGCTTGGCAATAACCACCGCGATGAAGGCGCCCGTGACCCCCACCCACCACGGCGCCCATGGCGGCAGGGTCAGCGCGACGAGCCAGCCGGTCAGCAGGGCCGAGCCGTCCCTGGCAAAGCGCGCAACGGGTCTGCGCGCCATCCAAAGGCATGCCAGTTCGATCAGGTAGGCGGATGCCACGGTCACGCTGAACAGGAAGATCGCCGGCAGACCGAAATGGTAGAGCCCGAAAGCCGTGGCCGGAGCGAGACAGACCATCACGGCCACCATCGTCCGCGCGACATTGAACATCGAGTGCGTATGCGGCGCGCTGGCGAGAATGACACTCATTTGGCCGGCTCCCCTTCGGATGACGTGGCCACCGCCTCGGCCGCCTTCTTCGCCGCCATCTCGGCCTTGCGTTTCGCCATGGCCTGCCGCTTCTTCTCGGCAATCGCGTCCTCCCGGGCCGTCCGGGCGGCAGCGAGGCGCTTGGTTTCTTCCTGCTGGTGCTTGCGGGCCGTCCGCTCTGCCAGCCTGCCCTTGGCAAAGTTGAACCCCTGCACCAGCGGGATGTTCGATGGGCAGATGTAAGAACAGCACCCGCAGGACACGCAGTCGAGCAGACCCACGCCGGCTGCACCGTCGAGGTCGTCCGCCTGGATCTTTGCGTTCATTTCGAATGGCGTGAGACCGCAGGGGCAGGCCTGCACACAGGTGCCGCAGCGGATGCAGGGCATGACGTCAGCCTTGCGCGTCTCTGCCCTTGTGAGGGCGAGCACCCCGTTGGTGCCCTTTACCAGCGGCACGCGGCGGTTGGCGATGGGCATGCCCATCATCGGCCCGCCCAGCAAAAGACGGTCCGGCTCCTCCACCAACCCGCCACAGTGCTCAAGCAGATCGGCGACCGGCGTGCCGATCAGGACGCGCGCATTCGCCGGCCGCCGGATGCCCTTGCCCGAGACGGTGACCACGCGGCTGACCAGCGGCTCGCCGTAGCGGACCGCATGATGCACGGCCTGCGCGGTTGCGGCGTTGTGCACGACGACGCCCAGTTCTGCAGTCAGCGCGCGGGCCGGTGTTTCCAGTCCGGTCACGACCTTCACGAGGTGCTTTTCCGACCCCATCGGATACTGCGTCGGGACAACCTTTACCCGCAGCTTCAGACCGAGCCCGAGGTTGTGGCGGCGCATCGCGGCGACGGCCTTCGGCTTGTTGGCCTCGATGGCGACGACGATCTCTCCGACCCCCAGCGCCCGCGCCATGATGCCCGCGCCGTCCGCGATTTCCTCGCCGTGTTCCTGCAACAGCCGGTCATCGCAGGTGAGGTACGGCTCGCATTCGGCTGCGTTGATGATGAGCGTCCTGAGCGGATAGCGGTCGCGCAGGTTCAGCTTGACCGCCGCCGGGAAGGTCGCCCCGCCCATGCCGACGATGCCCGCCTCTGCCACGCGGGCGGCGATCTCTTCCGGCGTTGCATCCTCCGGTCGCAGACGCGGGAGGCGATCACCCCAGGTGTCCTGTCCGTCGGTCCGGATGGTGATCGTCGGCACCGGAAGGCCCGAAGGATGCGGCGCGGTGAAATGGCCCACGGCGATCACCCGTCCGGAGGTCGGCGCATGCACGTTGGCCGAAACAGGACCGCGCGCCTTGCCGATCAGTTGTCCTTTGAGGACGAAGTCGTCACGCGCCACGACCGGTTCCGCCTGCACGCCGATATGTTGCTGGAGCGGCACGCGCACCAGGGGCGGCACCGGCATGGTCTCGATCGCGCAGTCCGCAGTCAGGTACTTGCGCGTCTCCGGATGCACGCCGCCCCGGATGGAGAACAGCGTCGCAGGAGCCAGGAAGGAGCCGAGGTTCAGGCTCATGCCGCGACCTCCGCGCTTGGCAATGCCGGTTTCGACCAGTACCAGCCGCGCAGGGTCTGCGGTTTCGACCTCAGCAGGATCGCCTGCGTCGGGCAGACTTCCACGCATGCATCGCAGCCGATGCAGGCGTCGGTGACGACGGTGTGGATCTGTTTGGCCGCACCGACGATGGCGTCGGTCGGGCAGCGCTTGAAGCACTTGGTGCAGCCCGTGCAATGATCCTCGAAGATGAAGGCCACCAAGGGGACGGCCTCTTCGACCCCGCCCGCGCTGGCAAGGTCCGCGCCCATGATTTCCGCCAGCTTCACCGCGACGTCGCGCCCGCCCGGCGGACACAGCGTCACCCGCGCGCTGCCATCGGCGATGGCATCCGCAGCGCCCCGGCATCCCGGGAAACCGCATTGCCCGCAGTTGGTGCCGGGCAGGACGCTTTCGATTTCATCCACGATGGGCGGTGTCTCGACATGGAAGCGACGGGCGGCCACGCCCAGCAACAGCCCGAAACCGAGACCAAGCGCGGACATGGAAGCGGCGGCAGCGATCATCGGAAGTCTCCCCTTTCAGTTGGGAACCAGCCCGGCAAAGCCGAGGAAGGCCATCGACAGGAGGCCGGCAGAGATGAAGGCGATGGGCGGGCCGGCAAAGGTCTGCGGCACGGACATCTCCGCCAGCCGTTCCCGCATCCCGGCAAAGATGACGAGGACGATGGTGAACCCGAGGGCGGAGCCGAAGCCGTACAGCAGGCTTTGCGCGAACCCGTGGCCCTCCTGGATGTTCAGGAGGGCGACTCCCAGCACCGCGCAGTTGGTGGTGATGAGGGGCAGGTAGATCCCAAGCGCCCGGTAAAGCCCCGGTGCCAGCTTGCGCATCACCGTTTCCGTGAACTGCACGATCGCTGCGATCACGAGGATGAACGACAGTATGCGCAGGAACTGCAGTTGCATGGGGATCAGGATCGCCGTCTCGACAACCCAGCTGGCGGCGGCGGCCAGCGTCAGAACGAAGGTGGTGGCCAGCCCCATGCCCACCGCCGCGTCGATCTGTTTCGACACCCCCATGAAGGGGCAGAGACCGAGGAACTTCACCAGCACGACGTTGTTCACGAGGGCGGTGCCGAGGAGGCTCATGAAGAGGTCCTGCATGGTCAGAGGTCCTTTCCGCGGGATGGCCCGACAGGGCGTTCGGAAGGGGTGCAGCAAGGGGCGTGCCAAGCCGTCCCGGGCCCCGGCGTGCCCCGCCAGGACGGGCGCCCGCGTGACCGCCCCGGGCGCCGTTGTCCCAAAGCCGACAATTTGTCCGGCAGCCGGTGTCGGGAAGCCTGCCCTGCGCAGTCCCTTTATGGCCGTCCGCGCTTGGCACCGACCTTGCTGAACACATGGAAACCGGGCCGCACCGCAAGCCTCTTCCGTTCTCAAGGACCCGCACCATGCCACACGCCAAGCTTACGTTCACCGACGTGTCGCTCACCGTGAACGTCCCCGCCGGCACCCGGATCATCGAGATCTCGGAAAAGATCGGTGCCGGCATCACCTACGGCTGCCGCGAAGGGGATTGCGGCACATGCCTGACGTATGTGGAGGAAGGAGCGGAGAACCTCTCGGAACCCTCGGCACTTGAGGCACAGGTCCTGCGCGAGGCGATGGCCGGGCGCAACGACCGCCTCGCCTGCCAGTGCCAGGTGCTGGGCGGCACCGTCAAGGTGCGCCCCGGCTGACGCCGTCCCGAGATGAACGCTCAACCCTCTGAAACCACGAAAGGAAACCTCCCATGGCCATGCTCATTGTCTCTGACCTCTGCACGTCCTGCGGCGACTGCGAACCCGTCTGTCCGACCGGCGCCATCGTCCCGCAAAAGGGTGTCTTCTTCATCAAGGCCGACATCTGCACGGAGTGCGAGCCGGACCACGACATGCCGCAATGCCTGTCCGTCTGCATGGAAGACGGCTGCATCATCCCCGCGGAGTGACAGGTCATGGACGACCGGATGATACGCCGGACCCTGCGGGTGGCATCTGTCGGGGAAGGACGCGTGGCGCTTGAAGCCAAGCGCCTGACCGCCTGCACCACCTGCGCCGCTCGCGCCGATTGCGGTGCCGGGGCGCTGGCAGAGATGGCGGGCGATGACCTTCTGCGGCTGGAGCTGGACAGCCACGCCCAAGTGGCACCGGGGGACGATGTCGTGGTGTCCATGCCCGCCGGGACCTTCCTCGGCGCGGCGGGGCTGGCCTACCTGTTGCCGCCCGCCGTTCTCGTCCTTGCGGTGGCGGTTTTCTCGGCACTGGGGCTTTCGGACGGACCGATGGCCCTGCTGGCGGTCCCGGTGCTGGCGGTCTCCTTCCTGCCGCTCTGGCGAGCGGAACGGACGGGGCGCCTGACGGATGACATCCGCATCGAACGCGTGATCCCGGCGGTTCGAAACTGATGCGCGGGCCGCGCCTCTCCCTGCCGGGGCTCGCCTTGCTGAGCGCGCTGGCCCTCTTCGGCACCCTGCGCGCCGCAGAACCGGAGAGCGAGGCGCGCACGACGCTCTATGTCTTTGGCACACTTGTGGAAATCGTGCTTTACGGCGTCGATCACCAGACCGCAGAGAGCGCCTTTTCGACCCTGTCACACGACCTTCGGAAGATGCACGCCGAGTGGCACGCATGGCAGCCGGGCGCCCTTGGCACCTTGAACGCGGCATTGGCAGAGGGGCGCACCGCCGAGGTCGGGGACAGATTGGCAGATGTGCTGAGGGAGGGATCGGAGTTGTCGTGCCTCAGCCACGGCACATTCGATCCGGCAATCGGGCGGCTGATCGCCCTATGGGGATTCCATTCCGACACACCGCCGGAGGACGGGCTGCCCGACCTGGCACAGGTGGACGCGCTGGTGCGTGCGCAGCCGCGCATGGCGGACCTGACGATTGACGGTCGGCGCGTGTCCTCGGCCAACCGGGCCGTGCAGCTCGACCTCGGAGGATACGCCAAGGGGGCCGCGATGGACCTTTCGGCGGCCCGTCTGAGGGCGATGGGCGTGGAGAATGCGGTGCTCAATTCCGGCGGCGACGTGAACGTGATCGGCACCCACGGAGACCACCCCTGGCGCGTGGCGATCCGCGATCCGTTCCAATGGGGCGCCGTTGCCGCCGTCTCACTCCGGCCCGGGGAAACCCTATATACATCAGGTAATTACGAACGCTTTTTCGAACACGACGGCACGCGGTTCGCGCATATTGTCGATCCGCGCGACGGGTGGCCCGTGCGAAACGTCGTGTCGGTTTCGGTGCTCGACGACAACGGCACGCGGGCCGATGCGGCAGCCACCGCGCTGTCGGTCGCAGGGCGCAAGGACTGGCCACAGGTGGCGGCGGACATGGGCGTCACGGCGGTGCTGATGATCGCTGACGACGGCTCGATGCTTGCGACGCCCGCCATGGGCGCACGGCTGGAGATGATCGGCGGCACCCCTGCCCCGGACATCGTGACCCTGCCCGACCCCGTCCCGCCCGACTGCTGAACCCCGGACACGAGACTTCCTGCCACGACCTTCACACCGTCCAAACCACTTCATCCAGAAAGGGCCCGACATGGCCAATATCACCTTCCAGTCCCCCATCATGCACCGGGACAAGACCGTCTATGCCGTTGCAGGCAATACGAAAACCATTCTCGCCGTGGCGAGGGACAACGCCATTCCGATCCCCTTCGACTGCGGCGACGGCAACTGCGGGTCCTGCCTGATCGAGGTCACCTCGCTGGATGCCAAACCGGCGATGAGCATGGCGCTGACCGAAAAGGAAAAGGCCCGCCTGAAGGAACTGCAGAAGATCACCGATGCGGAGATCGCGAATGCGGAAGTCAACGACGTGCCGCCGCGGTTCCGGCTGGCCTGCCAGTTCATCGCCCGGGACGAGAACGTGACGGTCCGTTTCCCCGGCACACCCGGCGGCTCTTTCTGAAGGCACGCCGCCGCAGTGCGGCGCGAATTTTCAGCAGACGATACAATTGCTTGAGGGACATACCAGCCATGCGCCCCGCAACGATTGACGCGGCGCAGCACAGAGGACACCCAAGGGCCAAACCTCCCATCAGCGACAGGAGACAGATGATGAAGACCGGAACCAGACTGCCCGACGTGACCTTCCGCACCCGCGTGCGCGACGACAGCATCGAGGGCCCGAACCCCTTCCGCTGGCAGGACATGACCACCGCCGACTACTTCGGCGGCAAGCGGGTGATCCTGTTCTCCCTGCCGGGCGCCTTCACGCCCACGTGCTCCACCTACCAGCTGCCGGGATTCGAGGACAACTTTGCCGCCTTCCAGGAGCAGGGGATCGACGCGATCTACTGCCTTTCGGTCAACGACAGCTTTGTCATGAACCAGTGGGCCAAGGCGCAAGGCATTGAGAACGTGAAGGTTATCCCCGACGGTTCGGGCGAGTTCACGCGCCGGATGGGCATGCTGGTGCACAAGGACAACCTGGGCTTCGGCGCACGGTCCTGGCGTTATGCGGCCATCGTCAACGACGGCGTGGTTGAGGCATGGTTCGAAGAGCCGGGCCTGATGGACAACTGCCCGGACGACCCCTACGGCGTCTCCTCGCCGGAGAACCTGATGGCCCACCTGACGCAGGCCGTGGCCGCGGAATAAGCGCCTTTCCGAGGCAAAGACAAAGCCCCGCCCGACCGGCGGGGCTTTTTGCTGCGTACGCGAGACAACCGGCCCCAAAGCCCTGTCATCAACGCAGCGGCCGCCCCGTTAAACACGCCGCGTTAACCGTTTGTTATGGTGAGTCCCGGCCGGTTCGATACCCTGAACCGGCCGGTTGTTAACCTTTCCTGCCGCAGCGCGGCGTGGGCGAATCGGGCGTTTCGCCCCGGATCGGTCCATTGCGGCCCCTTCCCGCCGGAAAGGCCCGAAACCGGCGCCGGGGGCGGATCACGTTTCCGTGAACCGCAGGCATTTTTTTCATGCCGCCCCCGGCTCAGAGGCTTTCGGCGTGGGCCTTGAAGTTGTTCAGGATCGCCTGCCAGCCCTCGCGCTGCATCTCGACGGAGTGCTGCGTTTCCGCGTCGAAGACGGTGACCACCTGCGTGCCGCCGTCGACCGGGGTGAAGGTCGTCTCTGCCAGCCGTCCGTCGTCCATCAGGAAACTGGCTTTCTCCTGCGGCACGACCTCTTGGTAGCTGGCCGTGAAATCGAAGCCGAAGGAGCCGTCCTTCGCCTCCATCCGGCTGCGGTAGGCGCCGCCGGGCCGCAGGTCGACGGAAGCCGAGGGGCAGCACCAGTCGTCGCTGGCAAAGTTCCACCGGGTGATGTGGTCCGGCGTGGTCCAGGCGGTCCAGACGGTCTCGGGCGGCGCGTCCACCTGCGCGGAGATGGTGACTTTCTCAAAGCTCATGTCGGGGTCCTTTCGGTCGTGAGGTCGTCGAGCAGGGTGTCGAGGCGGGTGAGCGAATTGGCCATGCCCGCCTCCATCCCCATGTCGATCACCGTCTGCAGATCCTTTTCGGAGGCGTAGGCGATGACCGTTCTGACGGTGGTGCGGTCGCCCTCGCCGGTGAAGCGCACCTCCCAGTCGGAGGCCGGCATGTCGGGGTTCACCGCACCGTCCGCGTCGGAAAAGGCGTCGCGGGAGGTGTAGCGGTCCTGCGCCTCGATGCGGATGTAGTCGAAGCGGTTCCAGTATTCCGCGCCGTCCGGGTCGACCATGGCGAAGTGCCAGTGCCCGCCATCGGAGAAATCCATGGACTTCGTGCGCGCGGTGAAGGGTTCGGGCGCGAACCAGCGGTCGAGAAGGTCCGCCTCCGAGTGGCAGCGCCAGACCAGCGCCTTCGGTGCCGCGAACTCGCGCGTGATGGTCAGGCGGTGCGCGGGCATATCCGCCTGAAAAGTAAAGCGCAGGTCAGGTTTCATTCTTGTCCTCCTCCGTGAGGGTCGCCAGCAGGGTGTCGAGCTTGTCGTAGCGGCTTTTCCAGACGTCCCGCTGGGCGTTGAACCAATCCTCGATGAGGGCCAGTCGTTCCGGTTCCAGCGTGCATGTCCTTACGCGTCCGGTCTTCTCGGTGCGGATCACGCCCGCGTCTTCCAGCAGCCGCACGTGCTGCAGGAAGGATGGCATGGCCATGTCGAAAGGACCGGCCAGTTCGCTGACCGTCGCGGCCCCGTGGCCCAGCCTTTGCACCACGGCGCGCCGGGTCGGATCGGAGAGCGCATGGAAAAGCGTATCGAGGGGAGCGGGTTGCTGTTTCATGCCGCTACCATGCCTCGATTCTTTAGTTAGGTAAATGCCTAAGCTTCTGAACCTGACCGCGCGGCGAGGCCACGCCGGGCCGCTTTGTCGGCTTTTGTCCGACAGCGGGTGAAACCGGACACTTTGTCGGGCGCGGGCACCTGCCCTGCACAGCGGATTGTTCCCAAAGGATTTTCCGGATGGACTCCCGGCTGAAAGGGCTTGGCACAGAGCCTGCTGATCCTTCCCCGAGCGCGGTCGCGCGCCGTCTCGTCCTCGATTGAGAATTAGCAACCAAAGGAAACTCGACATGAGCGAACTTCGTCAGATTGCCTTTTACGGCAAGGGGGGGATCGGCAAGTCCACCACCTCGCAGAACACCCTCGCAGCCCTCGTGGAACTCGGACAGAAGATCCTGATCGTCGGCTGCGATCCCAAGGCCGACTCCACCCGCCTGATCCTGAACTCCAAGGCGCAGGACACGGTGCTGCACCTCGCGGCCGAGATGGGCTCCGTCGAGGATCTCGAGCTGGAAGACGTGCTGAAGACCGGCTTCAAGGACATCAAGTGCGTCGAGTCCGGCGGTCCCGAGCCGGGCGTCGGCTGCGCCGGCCGCGGCGTCATCACCGCTATCAACTTCCTCGAGGAGAACGGCGCCTACGATGACGTGGATTACGTGTCCTACGACGTTCTGGGCGACGTGGTCTGCGGCGGTTTCGCCATGCCGATCCGCGAGAACAAGGCACAGGAAATCTACATCGTCATGTCCGGCGAGATGATGGCGCTTTATGCCGCCAACAACATCGCCAAGGGCATCCTGAAGTACGCCAACTCCGGCGGCGTGCGCCTCGGCGGCCTGATCTGCAACGAGCGCCAGACCGACAAGGAACTGGAACTGGCGGAGGCGATGGCCTCCAAGCTGGGCTCGAAGCTCATCCACTTCGTGCCGCGCGACAACATCGTGCAGCACGCCGAGCTGCGCCGCCAGACGGTGCTGCAGTACGCCCCCGAAAGCCAGCAGGCGGAAGAGTACCGCCAGCTTGCCAACAAGATCCACGGCAACTCTGGCAAGGGCGTGATCCCGACTCCGATCACCATGGAAGAGCTGGAAGAGATGCTGATGGAGTTCGGCATCATGCAGTCCGAGGAGGAGCGCCTCGCGGCCATCGCCGCCACCGAGGCGGTCTGAGCGCCCCGCGGGGCGGCGTGCCACGGCGGCCGCCCCTTTGCGACATGACGTAGGGTGGGCCTTCGGGCCACCCTGCCCCGCCCACCCCGAACAGTCCCAAGATCAGTGAGAGGAGCCAAAAGGATGGCCAAGGATCACGCAACAGGGCCGGAAGACTACGAGGCAATGATCGAGGAAGTCCTCGAAGCCTATCCGGACAAGGCGAAGAAGCGCCGCGCCAAGCACCTGACGGTGTCGAAGGCGAGCGACGAGGAACCCGATGCGACGACCGGCATCGCCTCGAAGTGCGACACCCAGAAATCCAACATCAAGTCCGTTCCGGGCGTCATGACGATCCGCGGCTGTGCCTATGCCGGATCGAAGGGCGTGGTCTGGGGGCCGGTCAAGGACATGGTCCACATCTCTCACGGCCCCGTCGGCTGCGGGCAGTATTCGTGGTCCCAGCGCCGCAACTACTACATCGGCAAGACCGGGGTGGATTCGTTCGTGACGATGCAGTTCACCACCGACTTCCAGGAGAAGGACATCGTCTTCGGCGGCGACAAGAAGCTGGCCAAGACGATCGACGAGATCGAAGAGCTGTTTCCGCTGTCGAACGGCACCACGATCCAGTCCGAGTGTCCCATCGGCCTGATCGGCGACGACATCGAGGCCGTCGCGCGCCAGAAGCACAAGGAGCACGGCAAGACGATGGTGCCGGTGCGTTGCGAGGGTTTCCGCGGCGTGTCGCAGTCGCTGGGTCACCACATCGCAAACGACGCGGTGCGCGACTGGGTGTTCGAGAAGGGCGAAGGCGCCGGTGCGGGCTATGAGCCCGGACCCTACGACGTCAACGTCATCGGCGACTACAACATCGGCGGCGACGCCTGGGCCTCGCGCATCCTGCTGGAAGAGATGGGCCTCAACGTGGTCGGCAACTGGTCCGGCGACGCCACCCTGGCCGAGATCGAGCGCGCGCCGAAGGCGAGGCTCAACCTCATCCACTGCTACCGGTCGATGAACTACATCTGCCGCTACATGGAAGAGAAGTACGGCATCGGCTGGATGGAGTACAACTTCTTCGGCCCGACCCAGATCGCCGCCTCGCTCCGCGCTATCGCGAAGAACTTCGACGAGACGATCCAGGAGAACGCCGAGAAGGTCATCGCCAAGTACCAGCCGCTGGTGGACGAGGTCATCGCCAAGTACCGCCCGCGTCTCGAGGGCAAGTCGGTCATGCTTTATGTCGGCGGCCTGCGTCCGCGCCACGTCGTCACCGCATACGACGACCTCGGCATGGTGATCGCCGGCACGGGTTACGAGTTCGGCCACAACGACGACTACAAGCGCACCGGCCACTACGTGAAGGAAGGCACGCTGATCTACGACGACGTGACCGGCTACGAGCTGGAGAAGTTCATCGAGAAGATCCGCCCCGACCTCGTGGGTTCCGGCATCAAGGAGAAGTACCCGGTGCAGAAGATGGGCATCCCGTTCCGCCAGATGCACTCGTGGGACTATTCCGGCCCCTACCACGGCTACGACGGCTTCGCGATCTTCGCGCGCGACATGGACATGGCCATCAACTCGCCGGTCTGGAACATGTACGACGCACCGTGGGAGGCCCAGGCCATCGCGGCAGAGTGACGGGCGGCGCCGCGGCCCGGACCGGCGCGGTGGGTCGATGACCCGCCCGGCGGACAGAGGGTCGCGGCGCGGACAGCGGGGCCAGAGGGCCCACCCCGCGGAGGGCGGACGCCGCCCTCCCCATCTCCAGAACTGTTCTTCCACACCAGGCGCGTCTCGGAATGCGGACGGCCAACAGAAGGAATACATCCATGCCCCAGTCCGGCGACAAGGTGCTCGACCACGCACCGCTCTTCCAGCAGCCCGAGTACAAGGAGATGCTGGCCAACAAGAAAGTGAACTTCGAATGCGGCCATCCCGACGAGATGGTCAAGGAAATCGGCGACTGGACCAAGTCCTGGGAGTATCGCGAGAAGAACCTCGCCCGTGAGGCGCTGACCGTGAACCCCGCGAAGGCCTGCCAGCCGCTGGGCGCCGTCTTTGCCGCCCAGGGCTACGAGCGGACCATGCCGTTCGTGCACGGCTCGCAGGGCTGCGTCGCCTACTACCGCTCGCACCTGAGCCGTCACTTCAAGGAGCCGTCCTCCTGCGTGTCCTCCTCGATGACCGAGGACGCGGCGGTCTTCGGCGGGCTGACCAACATGGTCGACGGGCTTGCCAACACCAAGGCGCTGTACGATCCGAAGATGATCGCCGTCTCGACCACCTGCATGGCCGAGGTGATCGGCGACGACCTCAACTCCTTCATCCAGCAGGCAAAGCAGAAGGGATCGGTGCCGGACGACTTCGACGTGCCCTTCGCCCATACGCCGGCCTTCGTGGGCTCCCACGTGGACGGCTATGACAATGCGCAGAAAGGCATCCTGCAGCACTTCTGGGAAGACGGGACCCGCGTCGAGGCCGACCGGATCAACGTGATCCCCGGTTTCGACGGCTTCGCCGTGGCCAACAACCGCGAGATCCGCAAGCTGCTGGAGGCGATGGGTGTCGACTTCACCTTCCTGTCGGATGTCTCGGACGTCTATGACACGCCGTCGGATGGCGCGTTCCGCATGTATGACGGCGGCACGAAGCTCGAGGACGTGAAGGCGGCATTGAACGCCAAGGCCACGGTGTCGATGCAGGAATACTGCACGCCGAAGACGCTGGAATACGTTGCGGCGAAGGGCCAGCAGACGGTGGCGCTGAACTACCCGATGGGCGTGCAGGGCACCGACGAGTTCCTGATGAAGGTCAAGGAGCTGACCGGCAAGGACATCCCGGAGGCGATCCGCATGGAACGCGGGCGCCTGATCGACGCCATCGCCGACAGCCAGGCCTGGCTGCATGGCAAGACCTTCGCGATCTACGGCGATCCGGACTTCGTCTACGGCATGACCCGCTTCGTGATGGAACTGGGCGGCGAGCCGGTGCACTGCCTTGCCACCAACGGCGGCAAGAAGTGGGCCAAGAAGATGGAGGCCCTGCTGGCCTCGTCCCCCTTCGGCAAACAGGGGCAGGTCTGGGCAGGCAAGGACCTGTGGCACATGCGGTCCTTCCTGAACACCGAGCCGGTCGACCTGCTGATCGGCAACTCCTACGGCAAGTACCTCGAACGGGACACCGGCACGCCGCTGGTCCGGCTGGCCTTCCCGATCTTCGACCGTCACCACCACCACCGTTTCCCGACCATGGGCTACCAGGGCGCGCTGACGGTGCTGGTGAAGCTTCTCGACACGATCTTCGACAAACTCGACGACGACACCATCGTGCCGGGCGAGACGGACTATTCTTACGACCTGACCCGCTAAGACGCATATCGTGCAGCAAAGGACCGGCGGGCGCAGCCCCGCCGGTTTTTCGTTGCTTCCATTGTGGCGGAGTTCGCCGGGAGCGGCCGGCACCTCCTTGGCATTTGCGCCGGGATGAAGCGGGTCAGCCGCCCGGTTTGCGGAACAGGCGCGTCTGCTCGAAGAGGCTGTCGAGCCGGTCGAAGCGGTCGCGGGTGGCGGGCCAGCGTTCCTCCTGCGCGGCGGCGATCAGCGCCTCCAGCAGCATCATGGTGGAGATGTTGGAATCCCAGGCGGAGGGGATTTCCACCCAGCAGTTGAAGCTTTGCGTGGCGAGGTCGGCGATCGGGCTCGACCACTGGTCGGTGAGCAGGACGACGTTCACGCCCTTGGCGCGCGCCAGTTCGGCGAGGCGCAGGAGGTTCGACTCGTAGCGCCGTATGTCGAACATCAGGAGCGTGTCGCCCTCTTCCATGTCGAGCAGGTAGTGCGGCCAGTTGGCCGAGGCGGAGGTGAGGTGGATCACCTTCGGGCGCACCGCCTGCAGGTGGGTGAAGGCGTAGTCGGCCAGCGCATGGGTGATCCGGCCGCCGACGATGAACAGCGTGTGGCCGCTGTCGGCGAGCAGGTGGGCGGCGGCGTCGAAGCTGTCGGAGGAGAGGTTGGAGAAGGTTGTCTGGATATTCTGCGTCACCGCCTTGGCGAAGCGGTTGAGGAGGTGCGATTCCGGCGCCTCCGCCGCCCAGTTGGCGCGGCGTTCGGTGGGGCCGGAGACCTTGGCCTGCAGCTCCTTCAGCAGGGCCTGGTGGAACTGCGGGAAGCCCTTGAAGCCCAGTTTCTGCACCATGCGGGCGATGGTGGGGGTGGAGGTGCCGGTTTCCGCCGCGACGATGGTGATCGAGGCGAGCCCCGCCGCCGGATAGTTTTCCAGAAGCGCGTTCGCGGCCTTGCGTTCGGAGGCGGTCAGGCTGGTGTAATGCTCCCGGATCAGGTCGCGGACGGTGGCGTTGGGCTGCGTCAAGGTCGGTCCCCCCGGGCGTGTGCTTCAGCATTGGGCTGCGGTGGCGGGGCGCGCCGGAAATCCCCGGCCCGCCCTTGAAGAAATATTGACACAAGCTGCGCGGATGTGGAGAGTTTTCTTCAAAGAGGGGAGAAAAGGATGTCCGAAGGACCGGGCGAAGACCGTCTGAACGTGGTCGAGGTGGTGAACGGGGCGGGGCGCGGCGGCGTCCTGCTGATCTGCGAGCATGCGTCGGCGGCCATACCGGCACGGTTCGGGGACCTTGGCCTGACGGCGGAGGCGCGGGTCAGCCATGCGGCCTGGGACCCGGGCGCGCGCGACCTGGCGGCGCTGCTGTCCGCCCAGCTCGATTCGCCGCTGGTGGCGGGGACGGTGTCGCGGCTGGTCTACGACTGCAACCGCCCGCCGGAGGCGCCGGGCGCCATGCCCGCGCGGTCGGAGGTATTCGACGTGCCGGGCAATGCCGGTCTGACCGATGTGCAGAAGGCCGAGCGGGTGGAGACGGTCTATCGCCCGTTCCGCGCCGCCGTCGAAGCCCGGCTCGACGCGGCGCGCGCGGTGGTGACGGTGCACAGCTTCACCCCGGTCTTTCACGGTGCGCCGCGCGACACGGAGATCGGCCTCCTGCACGACAGCGATGCGCGGCTGGTGGACCTGATGCTGGCGCATGCGCCCGAGGGCCGCGTGGTGCACCGCAACCGCCCCTACGGTCCGGAGGACGGCGTGACCCATACCCTTAAGGCGCACGCCCTGCCCCGCGGCCTGCCCAACGTGATGATCGAGGTGCGCAACGACCTGCTGACCACGCCGGAGGACATCCGGGCCGTGGCGCGCGACCTCATGGCGATGCTGACCCCGGCGCTGGAGGCCACATGCCCCGCGTCCTGATCGGTTTTGTCCGCGCCGTCGAGGCGATGAACCGCGCCATCGGCCGGGTCGCCATGTACCTGATCTTTGCGCTGATCGGCGTGCTGCTGTGGTCCTCGGTGTCGAAGGTGGCCTTCCTGCCCTCGCTCTGGACGCTGGAGACGGCGCAGTTCGTCATGGTGGCCTACTACATCCTCGGCGGGCCCTACTCGATCCAGCTTGGATCGAACGTGCGCATGGACCTGTTCTACGGCAACTGGACGGTGAGGCAAAAGGCCTGGGTCGACGCCTTCACCGTGCTGTTCCTGATGTTCTACCTCGGTGTGCTGCTTTATGGCGCGCTGGGATCGCTGGCCTATTCCATGGGCTACTTCGGGATGCAGCCGCTTGATTACTTCGCGGAATTCTTCGGCGCGCTCCTCACCGGCGGGATCGACGGCGCGGCGGAAAAGCTGGGCTTTCTCGAACGGTCCTCGACCGCGTGGCGCCCGATGCTGTGGCCGATCAAGCTGGTGCTGGCCTTCGGCATCTTCCTTATGATTCTCCAGACACTTGCAGAGCTGATCAAGGACATCGGCCGCATCCGCGGGGTAGAGATCTGATGTCCTATGAAATGATCGCGATCACCATGTTCGCCGGCATGATGCTGATGCTGATGACCGGCCAGCGCGTGTTCGGCGCCATCGGTTTCGTGGGTGCGCTGGCGGGGCTGCTGCTGTGGGGCACCGGGGGCGTCGACGTGCCCTTTGCCGCCGCGATGAAGCTGATGAAGTGGTATCCGCTGCTGACCCTGCCGATGTTCATCTTCATGGGCTACGTGCTGTCGGAATCGAAGATCGCAGACGATTTGTATAAAATGTTCCACGTCTGGATGGGGCCGGTTCGCGGCGGCCTCGCGATCGGCACGATCGGCCTGATGGTTCTGATCTCGGCCATGAACGGCCTCAGCGTCGCGGGCATGGCCATCGGCGCCACCATCGCGCTGCCGGAACTGCTGCGCCGGGGCTACGACAAGATCATGGTGACGGGTGTCATCCAGGCCGGATCGAGCCTCGGCATCCTCGTGCCGCCCTCCGTCGTGCTGGTGCTGTACGCGATGATCGCGCGGCAGCCGGTGGGCCAGCTCTGGCTGGCGGGGGTGATGCCGGGGCTGATGATGGCGACGCTGTTCATCATCTACATCTACGTGCGCTGCCGCCTGCAGCCGGAGCTTGGCCCGGTGCTGCCGAAGGAAGAGCGCGACGTGCCGATGTCCGAGAAGCTGCGCCTGCTGCGGGCCGGCATCCTGCCGCTGGTGATCTTCTTCGTGATGATGTTCCCCTTCGTGAAGGGCTGGACCTCGCTGGTGGAAAGCTCGGCCATCGGGGCGCTTGCGGCCTTCGTCGCGGCGGTGCTGAAGCGGCGGATGACCCGCGAGGTGTTCGAGACCTCCGTCCGGCAGACGCTGGCGATTTCCTGCATGTTCATGTGGATCATCCTCGCCGCACTCGGCTTCGGCGCGATCTTCGACGGGCTGGGCGCGGTGCGCGCCATCGAGAACCTGTTCACCGAGCAGCTTGGCCTTTCCCCCTGGATGATCCTGATTCTGATGCAACTGTCGTTCATCGTGATGGGCACCTTCCTCGACGACACGGCAATGCTGGTGATCGTCGCGCCGCTTTACGTGCCGTTGGTGGGCGAACTGGGGTTCGACCTGATCTGGTACGGCGTGCTTTACACGATCACCACGCAGATCGCCTACATGACCCCGCCCTTCGGCTATAACCTGTTCCTGATGCGGGCCATGGCGCCGCCGGAAATCGGGCTGACCGACATCTACCGCTCGATCATTCCCTTCGCGCTGGTCATGGTCTGTGCACTGGCGCTGGTGATGGCCTTCCCGCAGATCGCGCTCTGGCTGCCGGACCTGGTTTACGGAAAATAACCCTCAGAAGCCCCGTACAGGGGACGCATTTCAACAAGGAGACTGGATATGACGACCTCACGCAGAAAGTTCCTGAAGACCGCAGGTGTCGGCGTTGCCGCCGCACCGCTGGCCGCGCCCGCGCTGGCGCAGTCCACCATCACCTGGCGGATGCAGACCTACGCCGGTGCCGCGCTGGCCGAGCACGTGGTCAAGCCCGCGATCGACACCTTCAACAAGATCGCCGGCGACCGGATGCAGATCGAGCTGTACTTTGCCGACCAGCTTGTGCCCACGGGCGAGCTGTTCCGCGCCCTGCAGCGCGGCACCATCGACGCGGTGCAGTCCGACGACGATTCCATGGCCTCGCCGACCGAGGTCACGGTCTTCGGCGGCTACTTCCCCTTCGGGTCGCGCTACTCGCTCGACGTGCCGGTGCTGTTCAACCAGTACGGGCTCGACGAGATCTGGAAGGAAGAATACGCCAAGGTCGGGGTCAAGCACATCTCGGCCGGGTCCTGGGACCCCTGCCACTTTGCCACCAAGGACCCGATCAACAGCCTTGCCGACCTCGAGGGCAAGCGCGTCTTCACCTTCCCGACCGCGGGCCGCTTCCTGTCGCAGTTCGGCGTCGTGCCGGTGACCCTGCCGTGGGAGGACATCGAGGTCGCGGTGCAGACCGGCGAGCTGGACGGCATCGCGTGGTCGGGCATCACCGAGGACTACACGGTGGGCTGGGCCGACGTGACCAACTACTTCCTGACCAACAACATCTCGGGCGCGTGGATCGGCCACTTCTTCGCGAACATGGGCCGCTGGGAAGAACTGCCCGAGGACCTGAAGCTCCTGTTGACCACCTGCATGGAGCAGTCGCACTACTACCGCCAGTGGTGGTACTGGGGCGGCGAAGCGTCCCTGCGCGTCCACGGCGAGAAGATGCAGCTGACCTCCATCCCCGATGCGGAATGGGACCAGGTCGAGCAGGCCGCCCAGAAGTTCTGGGACGAGATCGCGGCGGAGTCGGAGACCAAGGCGAAGGTCGTGGAGATCTTCAAGAAGTACAACGCGGACATGGCCAAGGCGGGCCGTCCGTACCGTTACAACGTGTGACACCCCTGCCCCGGCGCGCATGCGTGCCGGGGCGCCTCTGAAAGGACGACTACATGCCCGGCCCTATCTCTTTCGATGAACTCAAGGCACAGGTCGACGGCGGCCTCGTGGACACCGTGCTGGTGTGCGCGGTCGACATGCAGGGCCGCCTGATGGGCAAACGCTTCCACGCCGGGCACTTCGTCGCCTCGGCCTGGGAAGAGACGCACTGCTGCAACTACCTCTTTGCCACCGACATCATGATGGCCACCCCCGAAGGCTACGAGTCGACCTCGTGGGAGAAGGGCTATGGCGACTACGTCATGAAGCCGGACCTCTCGACGCTGCGCCCGATGCCCTGGCTCGAAGGCACGGTGATGGTGATGTGCGACATTCTCGACCACCACTCCCACGAGGAGGTGCCCCACACCCCGCGCGCCATGCTGAAGGCACAGGTCAAACGGGCGGAGGCCATGGGCTTCACCCCGATGATGGCGACCGAGCTGGAGTTCTTCCTCTTCGAGAAGTCCTACCCGGAGATCCGCAAGTCGGGCTTCCGCGCGCTGGAGACGCTGTCGGGCTACAACGAGGATTACAACATCATGCTCACCACGCGGGAGGAGCACGTGCTGCGCCCCGTGCG
The DNA here is from genome assembly GCF_030126985.1 of Sagittula sp. MA-2. GTDB lineage: Bacteria > Pseudomonadota > Alphaproteobacteria > Rhodobacterales > Rhodobacteraceae > Sagittula. The sequence continues at coordinate 3,123,804 of NZ_CP126145.1, forward strand.
GAACCACCTGTGGGCGGCGGGCATCCCGATCGAGAATTCCAAGGGCGAGGCGGAGACCGGGCAGGAAGAGCTGAACATCAAGTACGCCCCCGCGCTCGACACGGCGGAGTACCACACCATCGCCAAGCACGCGATCAAGGAGATCGCCCATCAGCAGGGCCACGCGGCGAGCTTCATCGCCAAGTGGCACGAGGACAAGGTCGGCTCGTCCAGCCACGTCCACATGTCGTTGTGGGAGGGGAACACCCCGGCCTTCTTCGACGAGGCGGACAGCCTCGGCATGTCGGGGCTGATGAAGCACTACGTCGCGGGGCTGCTGAAGTACGCGCCCGACGTGACCTATTTCCTCGCCCCCTACATCAACAGCTACAAGCGCTTCCAGGTCGGCACCTTCGCCCCCACGCGGGTGATCTGGTCCATCGACAACCGCACCGCGGGCTTCCGCCTGTGCGGCGAAGGGACCAAGGGCGTGCGCATCGAATGCCGCGTCGGCGGGTCGGACCTGAACCCCTACCTCGCCATGGCGGCGCTGCTCGCGGCGGGCCTGAGGGGCATCGAGGACAAGCTGGAACTGGAACCCGCCTACACCGGCGACGCCTATTCCGGCAACGCCTCGCGCCTGCCCGGCACGTTGCGGGACGCGCGGCGCGAGCTGCTGCAGTCGGAGATGCTGCGCGAGGCCTTCGGCGACAAGGTCGTGATCCACTACGCCCGCGCGGCGGAAGTGGAGATCGAGGATTTCAATCGCGTCGTGACCGACTACGAGATCGCGCGCGGATTCGAGATGTCGTGACCGGGCGGACCCGCCCCGGGACCTCCGAACTGATCCAGAGGATGGAATGACAAATACCCTGAAATGTATCTCGCCCATCGACGGCAGCGTCTTTGCGGAACGTCCGGTGCTGTCGCTGGACGAGGCGAAGTCCGTGGCGGCCAAGGGCCGTGCGGCGCAGGCCGCATGGGCGGCGCGCCCCCTTGAGGAGCGCACCCGTCTCGTGATGGCCGGTGTCGCCGCCGTGGGCGAGATGAACGACGAGATCGTGCCGGAACTGGCGCACATGATGGGCCGCCCGGTCCGCTTCGGCGGGGAGTTCGGCGGCTTCAACGAGCGCGCCTCTTACATGGCCAGTATCGCGGAGACCGCGCTGGCGCCCATCGAGGTCGGCGAGGACGCGACCTTCAAGCGCTATATCAAGCGTGTGCCGCTGGGGCTCGTCTTCGTCGTGGCGCCGTGGAACTACCCCTACATGACGGCGATCAACACCGTCGCGCCTGCGCTGATCGCGGGCAACTCGGTGATCCTGAAACACGCCACCCAGACCCTGCTGGTGGGCGAGCGCATGGCAAAGGCCTTCCACGCGGCGGGCGTGCCGGAAGAGGTGTTCCAGAACGTCTTCCTCGATCATGACACCACGTCCGACCTGATCGCGGCCAATGCCTTCGACTTCGTGAACTTCACCGGCTCCGTCGGCGGCGGCAAGGCGATGGAGCGCGCGGCGGCGGGCACCTTCACCGGCACCGGGCTGGAGCTGGGCGGCAAGGACCCGGGCTATGTCATGGAGGACGCGGATCTGGACGCGGCCGTCGACACGCTGATCGACGGGGCGATGTTCAACTCCGGCCAGTGCTGCTGCGGGATCGAACGGATCTACGTCCACGAGTCGCTGTTCGATGCCTTCGTCGAGAAGGCCGTGGCGGTGGTGAAGGGCTACAAGCTGGGCAATCCGCTCGACAAGGAGACGACCATCGGCCCGATGGCCAACGTCCGCTTTGCCGCCGAGGTGCGCGCCCAGATCGCCGAGGCGCTGGACGCCGGGGCCGTGGCCCATATCGACACCTTCGCGGAGGACGACGGCGCCGCCTACCTGACGCCGCAGATCCTGACGAACGTGACCCACGACATGCGGGTGATGCGGGACGAGAGCTTTGGCCCCGTGGTCGGCATCATGAAGGTGAAGGACGACGAGGAAGCCATCCGCCTGATGAACGACAGCGACTTCGGGCTGACCGCCTCGCTCTGGACCTCCGATCTGGAGCGGGCCGAGCGGGTTGGCGACCGGATCGAGACCGGGACGGTGTTCCTGAACCGCGCCGACTACCTCGACCCCGGCCTGTGCTGGACCGGCTGCAAGCAGACCGGGCGCGGCGGCGGCCTGTCGGTGATCGGCTACCACAACCTGACCCGGCCGAAGTCCTACCACCTGAAGCGGCTCGGCACCGCATGACATCGGCGCGCCTTTTGGCCGCCCCCCTGAACAACGCATATATCGAGAAGGTGACCACATGAGTCTCACCGGAAACTGGTCCTACCCGACCGCCATCAAGTTCGGCGCAGGCCGCATCAGCGAACTGCCCGGCGCCTGCGCGCAGGCGGGCATCACCCGCCCCCTGCTGGTCACCGACCGCGGGCTGGCCGACCTGCCGATCACGGCGCAGACGCTCGACGTTCTGGAACAGGCGGGCCTGGGCCGCGCGCTGTTCGCGGAGGTCGACCCCAACCCCAACGAAAAGAACCTCGAGGCCGGGGTGAAGGTCTACCGCGACGGCGGCCATGACGGCGTGATCGCCTTCGGCGGCGGCTCCGGTCTCGACCTCGGCAAGATGGTGGCCTTCATGGCCGGGCAGACGCGCCCGGTGTGGGATTTCGAGGACATCGGCGACTGGTGGACCCGCGCAGACGCCGCGGCCATCGCGCCCATAGTCGCCGTGCCGACCACCGCCGGGACCGGATCGGAAGTGGGGCGCGCCAGCGTCATCACCAATTCCGAGACGCACGAGAAGAAGATCATCTTCCACCCGAAGGTGCTGCCGACCGTGGTGATCTGCGATCCGGAGCTGACCATGGGCATGCCCGCGATGATCACCGCCGGGACGGGCCTTGATGCGTTTGCACATTGCGTGGAGGCGTTCTCCTCCCCGTTCTACCACCCGATGAGCCAGGGCATCGCTCTGGAGGGCATGCGGCTGGTGAAGGACTACCTGCCGCGCGCCTACCAGAACGGCCAGGACCTCGAGGCGCGGGCGCAGATGATGTCGGCGGCCATGATGGGGGCGACGGCCTTCCAGAAGGGTCTCGGCGCGATCCACGCCATGAGCCACCCCATCGGCGCGCATTTCAACACCCACCACGGCACGACCAACGCGGTCTGCATGCCGTCGGTGCTGGACTTCAACGCCGGTGCGATCCGCGAGCGGTTCGACATGGCCTCGGCCTATCTGGGGATCGAGGGCGGCTTTGACGGGTTCCGCGCCTTCGTGCAGGAGCTGAACGACAGCCTCGGCATCCCGCGCCGCCTGTCGGACCTGGGCGTGACGGAAGACGCGATTCCGGCGCTGGTGAAGGGTGCGATCACCGACCCGTCCTGCGGCGGCAACCCTGTTGAACTGACCGAGGCAAACCTCGAAGAGCTGTTCCGCACGGCGCTCTGACGCCTGCGAGAGACGTCTGTGCCCGGCAGCCCGCCCGCCGGTCACATTCCCCGGAGGCCGTGGCACGGATCGTGCCGCGGCCTCTTCCTTTGCGATTGCCTTTGCGCGACCTGACGGATCAGGACCGGCGGCGCTTGCCCTTGGTGAGCGTCTTGGGCGACAGGCGGCGGGCGTTCGCCCCGGCGCTGGCCTCGATCGGGGCGAGGGCCGCTTCCATCACCGCGCCATAGCCCTTCTGCCCCGCCGCGGCGCGCATCGCGGCCTCGGTGGCGCGCATGAAGGCCGAGGGCTTCTCGAACACCATGCGCGTGGCTTCGACCGGCTTCATCGTGCCCATCGCCATCTGCGCGACCCGCACCTGGATCACCGTCCCGGCCGAGATCATCACCCGCGCCCCCGCCAGCGTGGCCCGCTGCCACTCGACGGCGGCTTTCATCATGTCTGGATACATTTCTCGACACTCCTGTCGTTGCATTGGGAAACCCCGGGCGCGGCCTGTCAGTTCCCCGACATTGTCATCTTTCGCCGGCTTATTTTGTCGGGTGACGTGCCAGGCGGCAGCGCGCGGGGCACTTGGCACACCGCGTGCTTGGGATTCCCCGAAGCAGAGGGGATGCGCCATGACCGATGCACTGAAATCCAGGATCGCGGACGTGTTCGACGAACCGGCCTGCGGGACCAACGTTTCCAAGTCGGAGCAGCAGCGCAAGAAGGGCTGCGCCAAGCCGCTGACGCCCGGCGCGGCCGCCGGTGGCTGCGCCTTCGACGGAGCGAAGATCGTCCTGCAACCCATCGTCGACGTGGCGCACCTGGTGCATGCGCCCCTCGCCTGCGAGGGCAACGGCTGGGACAACCGCGGCGCGGCCTCGTCGGGGTCCGAACTTTACCGGATCGGCCTGACCACCGACATGACGGAACTGGATATCGTCATGGGCTACGGCGAGAAGAAGCTGTTCCGCGCGATCCGCGAGACGATCGAAAGCCAGAACCCTCCGGCGGTCTTCGTCTACGCGACCTGCGTGCCCGCGCTGATCGGCGACGACATCGACGCAGTCTGCAAGGCGGCGACGGCGAAATTCGGCGTGCCCTGCATTCCGGTCAACGCGCCGGGCTACGTGGGGTCGAAAAACCTCGGCAACAAGCTGGCGGGCGAGGCGATGCTGGATCACGTGATCGGCACGATGGAGCCCGCCGAGACCACGCCCTGCGACATCAGCATCGTCGGCGACTACAACCTGTCGGGCGAACTGTGGCAGGTGAAGCCGCTGCTCGACCGGCTGGGCATACGCATCCTCGGCTCCCTCGCCGCAGACGCGCGCTACAAGCAGGTGGCGATGATGCACCGCGCACGTGTCACGATGATGGTCTGTTCCAAGGCGCTCATCAACGTCGCCCGCAAGCTCGAGGAACGTTACGGCATCCCCTACTTCGAAGGGTCGTTCTACGGCATCTCCGACACCTCGGATTCGCTTCGGGAGATGTGCCGGATACTGGTGGAGCGCGGCGCGGACCCCGGCCTGCGGGACCGTTGCGAGGCGCTGATCGCCGAGGAGGAGGCGGCCATCCGGGCGAGACTCGCCCCCTACCGCCCGCGCGTCGAGGGCCGGAAGGTGCTGCTTTACACCGGCGGGCACAAGTCGTGGTCGGTGGTCGCGGCACTCCAGGAGCTGGGAATGGAGGTCATCGGCACCTCCGTCCGCAAGGCCACGGAGGATGACAAGGGCCGCGTCGTCGAGATCATGGGCGACGACAAGCACATGTTCGACAACATGGCGCCGAAGGACATGTACCGCCTGCTGAAGGACGCGGGCGCCGACATCCTGATGTCGGGCGGGCGGTCGCAGTTCGTGGCCCTGAAGGCCAGGATGCCCTGGGTCGACGTGAACCAGGAAAAGCACGAACCCTATGCCGGCTACATGGGGATGGAGGATCTTGTCCGCGCCATCGACCGCGCGGTGAACAACCCCATGTGGGCCGAACTGAGGGAGCCCGCGCCCTGGGACCTGCCGCTGACCGCCGGGCGCACGCTGCCCGCGCCCGCAGGCCCCTGCCCCGTGACCGGCATTCCCGCCGGTCCGTCGAGACCCGTGACCCTGGTGCCCCCGCTGCCGCCGTTTGCATCCCCGCCGGCCGCGGGCGGCCCAGCGGTCACGGACTTCGCCTCCAGCCCCACCGATTTCGAGGATTGCTGAGATGGCGAAGCTCATCCACCCGAAACGCGCCCTGTCGACCATGCCGCTGAAAAGCTCCGCACCGCTGGGGGCGGCCATGGCCTACCTCGGGATCGAGCGGGCGATCCCGCTGTTCTACGGCTCGCAGGGCTGCACGGCCTTCGCGATGGTCCACCTCGTGCGGCACTTCAAGGAGGCCGTGCCGCTTCAGACCACCGCGATGAACGAGGTGTCGACCATCCTCGGCGGTGCGGATCAGATCGAGGAGGCCATAGAGAACCTGCGCAGGAAGGCCGCGCCCTCCTTCATCGGCATCGCCTCCACCGCGCTGACGGAAACCCGGGGCGAGGACGTGCCGGGCGAGTTGAGGGAGATCCTGTCGCGGCGCACGGATTTTGCCGACACGGCGGTGGTCTATGCCTCCACCCCCGACTTCGACGGGGCGCTGCAGGACGGCTGGGCGAAGGCGGTGGAGGCCATCGTCGGGGCGCTGGTGCCCCGCGTGACAGAGCGCGACGTGGACATGCGGCAGGTGACGCTGCTGGCCGGGTCGCACCTGAGCCCGGCAGAGGTGGAGGAACTGGTGCGGATGATCCGCGCTTTCGGACTGTCGCCCGTGGTCCTGCCGGACATCTCGACCTCGCTCGACGGGCATGTGTCGGACGACTGGTCGGGCTGCTCGCTCGGGGGCACACCGCTGGCCGACATCGGCCGGATCGCCCGGAGCGCCTTTACCCTCGCGGTGGGAGAGAGCATGCGCAGGGCCGCGCAGATGCTGGAGGATCGCACCCTCGCGCCCTTCCGCGTCTTCCAGTCGGTCACCGGGCTGAAGCTGGTCGATGCCTTCGTGCGCACGCTGATGGGGCTTGCGGGCGTGCAGGACCCGCCCCCGTCGATCCGGCGGGACAGGGCCCGGCTGATCGACGCGGCGCTCGACGCGCATTTCCACACCGGCGGGCTGCGCGTGGCCATCGGCGCCGACCCGGACCTGCTGTTCTCCCTCTCGAACGCTTTGGCCTCGATGGGGGCAGAGGTGGTCGCCGCCGTCACCACGACGCAGCACACGCCCCTCGTCGACCGCATCCCGTCCGGGGAGGTCATCCTCGGCGATCTGGGCGACCTTCAGCGCGCGGCACAGGCGGGCGGCGCCCAGCTGCTGCTGACCCACAGCCACGGCCGCCACGTCGAACACGCCCTGCACATCCCCCTCGTGCGCGTTGGGTTCCCGGTCTTCGACCGCATCGGCGCGCAGGACGTCTGCCGGGTCGGCTACCGGGGCAGCCGCGCCTTCCTCTACGAGATCGCGAACACCGTCCAGTCCATCCACCACCGCGCGCGCCCCGAGGATTTCGGCGCCGCGCCCATCCCAGAGGAGTTCGAGCATGTCCCGCACGCTGCGCGTCATTGACACCACCGGACCGGCCAGCGAACCGGCCCCGGGCGAGACGCCCCTGCGCATCGCCATCGCCACCAACGACATGGCGTACCTCGGTGCCCATTTCGGTTCGGCGAAGACCTTCGCCGTCTACGACGTCTGGAAGACCGGCCACCGTTTCGTGGCGGCGCATTCCTTCGACAACGTCACGAAGCAGAAAGGCAGGCACGACGACCAGGACGACAAGATCACCCCGAAGGTGGAGGCGCTGAAGGGCTGCGCCCTGTTGTTCGCGTTGGCCATCGGCGGCCCCTCGGCGGCGAAGATCGTGCGCGCGGGCATCCACCCGATCAAGCGCAAGGACCCGGAGCCGATCGAGGCGGTGCTGGAGCAGGTCAAGGTGATGCTGAACGGCACGCCCCCGCCCTTCCTGCGCAAGATCCTCGGGACCGAGGACAAGCCCGATTTCATGGACGAATACGAGACAGAGGAGACCGTCTGATGACCACCGAGACCCTTGAGGCCGAGCGCGGTGGCGCGATGGTCGACAGCCCCTTCCTCAGCCAGCTTGCCGCGGTGATCCGCGCCGAGGACAGCTATGGCCAGTGGGACGACAAGACCGATGCCGACATCATGGCAGAGTTCATCGTCACCCGGGAGGAACGCCGCGAGATCCCGATCATCGGCGATCCGGACCCGGACGTGATGTGGCGCGTGACGAAGTTCTACGACGCCGTGGGCCTGCTGATCGAGAAACGGACCGGCTGCATGGCCTCGCAGATGCAGAAGATGAGCCACGAAGGCTTTGGCCGGATCGTGCTGCTCGCGGGCAAGCTGGTGGTGGTGTCGAAGCACCTGCGCGACATCCACCGTTTCGGCTTTCTCTCGTGGGAGGCGCTTGCCGAGGCCGGCGAGCAGATGGTGGCGAAGGCCGTCGAGACCATCGAGGCCTATCCCGACGCCGCGAAGGCCTGAGCGATGGAGCTGCCGCGTCTTCCCGAGCGGTTCACGCCCTTGACGTGGCTGAGGCCGCGCGCGGCGGCGAAGGCCCCCTGTCCGGCCGCCCCGAAGGAGGCGGAGACCGCGCCGCGCTTCTGCAGCCCCTACGTGCAGATCAGGCCGCTCTGCCCCTTGCAGGCCGCAAGGACCGCCTGCGCCTGCGCCGCGAAACCTGCGCCTCCGGTCGTGCTGGCGCGGCCGCGGGGACGCACGCCCCTCTCGCGCCACCTGCGCGGATGCTGACGAAAGGACCCCGCCATGACTGTCGAAGAGCTTGAAAAGAAGGTGAAGAGGCTGTCGATGCGCTCCACCGACGCCAAGATGAACCTGCACGACCTCTCTGAAGAACTGCCCACCGACTGGGAGAAGATACCCGAGGTGGCACAGGAGACCTACGAGGTGTTCCGCGAACTGGCTGCCGCCCGCAGGGATCTCAAGGCAGCGAAGCAGGCGGAGGCCGGGGCATGAGCGTCGTGGCCTACACCCGGGGCGGCGCGGCCTACGTGCCGGAGTTCCTCATGTCCATCGACCCGGCCAAGTGCATCGGCTGCGGGCGCTGTTTCAAGGTCTGCGGGCGGGACGTGATGACCCTGCACGGCCTGACGGAGGACGGCACCCTCGTCCGCCCCGGCACCGACGAATACGACGACGTCGAGGACGAGATCGTGAAGTCGGTGATGCACATGATCGGGCCGGACAACTGCATCGGCTGCGGCGCCTGTGCACGCGTCTGCCCTTCCGACTGCCAGACCCATGCGGCACTGGACTGAACCCTCCACCACGGGCGGGGCCCCGGTGGGCCACCTCGCCGCGGCGATGCCGACCATTTCCGACATGGCCTGCATCCTCGACCGGGCGCTGGCAGAGCGGGAGGCCGGGCTCGGTCCTCTGACCGAACGGCTGGGGCTGTCGGGGGCCGACCTCGCCGCGCTGCGCGACACCTGGGCGCCCGGCACAGCCCTGCCCGACCTCGACCTGCCTGCCCCCGACCGCCCTGCCGACCAGCAGGCCATCGCGACGCTGATCCTGTGGCGCGCACGGACCACGTCGCCGGAGGTCCGCTGGCTGGCGCAGATCCTCGCGCGGCGCGCGATGGAAGGACGGCATCTCTGGGAAGACCTCGGCCTCGTCTCGCGTGACGCGCTTTCGGAGCTGATCGCGCGGCACCTGCCGGGGCTGAAGGCCGCCAACGCGCAGAACATGCGCTGGAAGAAGTTCTTCTACCGGCAGATCTGTTCCGACACCGGGTTCGCGCTGTGCCTCTCGCCCACCTGCGACGACTGCGACGAACGGGCGGACTGCTTTGCCGATTGATGCGGCGGACCTGCTGGCCGGGGCCGAGGCGGCCCGGACAGGACCGGTGGAGAGCGCCGCCGCCATCGACCGGGCGCTGAAGGCCGCGCCGCACGATCCGGAGGTGCGGCTGGCGGCCTACCGCTTTGCCTTCTATGCCCACGATTACGCGCAGGCCCGCGCCCATGCCGGGGTGCTGGTCGCCCATGCCGCCCGGCAACTCAACATCGCCACCGACTGGCGGGCGGTGCGGCCCGGCGACGCCGCCTTCAGCGCGATGGAGTTCGCCCCGGGCCTCTACATGCAGGCGCTGATCGCGCAGGGCTATTGCGCTGCCCGGCTGGGCGCGCTGGACGAGGCGCGCGCGGTACTGGGTCACGCCGCACGGCTCGACCCGACGGATCGCTTCGGCGGGGCGTGGCTGCTGCGGCATCTGGAGGCCGCGGGCGAGGACTGACGCGCCCTGCACGGTCACCGGCGCGGCGCCTTCGGTCCCCCGCTCTCCCCCGAACCTGACAGTGCGAAGAACATGCCAACCGACTGTCGGCTTCCGTCCAATCGGTTTTGTCCGTTCCCGACAATGGCGGGCAAGCCGCTGAAAACCCGGGGAAAGACCGGATGGCACGGCCCTTGCTCTAACAACCGCAGGACCAACCGACAGACCGGACAGGAGAAGGCACAATGATCGAGATCACCGAACCCGCCCGCAGCGCCATCAAGACGGCCATCGACGGCGCTGGCCAGCCCGTCGCCGGGCTGCGCGTCATGGTGCAGGGCGGCGGCTGCGCCGGCATGAAATACGGCATGGCACTGGAACTGACCGCCCAGCCGGACGACGCCATCGTCACCGCGGGCGAGGTCACCGTGCTGATCGACCCCGAAAGCCAGCCGCACCTGAGCGGCACCACCATCGACTTCGTGACCGGGCTGGAAGGCTCCGGCTTCGTCTTCGACAACCCCAACGCCTCCAGCTCCTGCGGCTGCGGCAAGTCCTTCTGCTGAGGAGCGCGGCCAATGTGGGATTACTCCGATAAGGTGAAGGACTATTTCTTCAACCCGAGGAACGCGGGCGCGCTCGCCGATGCCAATGCGGTCGGCGAAGTGGGCAGCCTGTCCTGCGGTGACGCCCTGAAGCTGATGCTGAAGGTCAACCCTGAGACCGACGTGATCGAGGACGCCCGCTTCCAGACCTTTGGTTGCGGGTCGGCCATCGCCTCGTCCTCGGCCCTGACCGAGCTGATCATCGGCAAGACCATCGCCGAGGCGAAGACCCTGACCAACCAGGATATCGCCGATTTCCTCGACGGGCTGCCGCCGGAGAAGATGCACTGTTCCGTCATGGGGCAGGAAGCGTTGCAGGCCGCCGTCGCCGCCTACACCGGGGAAGAGGTGGACGAGGACGACCACGAGGAAGGCGCGCTGATCTGCAAGTGCTTCGGCGTCGACGCCGGGATGATCGAACGCGCCATTCGCGGCAACAAGCTGACGACGCTGGAGATGGTGACCTTCTACACCAAGGCCGGCGGCGGCTGTAACTCCTGCCGCGAACCGCTCGAGGAGCTGCTGGCCGACGTGAACGCCGCAATGGTCGCCGAAGGCGCCCTGCGCGCGGACGAGGCCCATGTCTTCGGCTCGGCCCCGAAGCCGGTGAAGAAGAAGGCGCAGGGCTTTGTCATCCCCGACATGGCGCCCGCGCCCATGCCCCCGGCCAAGCCCTCGGCCCCAGTGCAGATCGCGATGCCCGAGGGTGGCCTGGCCGTGGCGGAGAAACCCGCCGCTCCCGCAGCCCCGGCGCCCGCCGCCCCGGCCGCCCTGAGCCCGGCGAAGGAGGCCATCGCCGCCGCCCGCATCATCGAAGAGCTGCGCCCGGTCTTCCGCCGCGACGGCGGCGACGTGGAGCTTGTCGACATGGAAGGCAGCCTCGTGCTCGTCCATCTGACCGGCGCCTGTTCCGGCTGCCAGCTGGCCGCCCAGACGCTCGGCGGAATCCAGAAAAAGATCAGCGACGCGCTTGGCCGCCCCGTGCGCGTCATGCCCGTGGCGAAGACGTAAGGAGACGCAAGGATGCCCCCCATCTATCTCGACAACAATGCCACCACCCGCGTCTTCCCCGAAGTGGTCGAGGCCATGCTGCCCTACTTCTCGGAGCAGTTCGGCAATGCATCCTCGATCCATGCCTTCGGGGCGGAAGTCGGCGGCGCGCTCCGGCAGGCCCGGCGGTCGCTGCAGGCCCTGATCGGGGCCGAGTTCGACCACGAGATCATCTTCACCTCCGGCGGCACTGAATCGAACAACACCGCGATCCGGTCTGCCCTTCAGGTGATGCCGGGCCGGAACGAGATCGTCACCTCTGCCGTCGAACACCCCGCCATCCTGTCGCTGTGCGACTGGCTGGAGAAACACGAGGGCGTGGTGGTGCACCGCATTCCGGTCGACGGTCTGGGGCGGCTCGACCTCGACGCCTACCGCGCCGCGCTTTCCGACAAGGTGGCGCTGGTCTCCTTCATGTGGGCCAACAACGAAACGGGCACGATCTTTCCGGTCGACGGGCTCGCGGAGATGGCGCACGAACACGGCGCGCTCTTCCACACCGACGCGGTGCAGGCGGTGGGCAAGGTTCCGATGGACCTCAGGAACACCGAGATCGACATGCTCTCCCTGTCCTCGCACAAGCTGCACGGGCCGAAGGGGCTGGGCGCGCTCTACCTGCGCAAGGGCACCCGCTTTCGCCCGCTGCTGCGCGGCGGCCACCAGGAGCGCGGGCGCCGTGCCGGAACGGAGAACGCCCCGGCGATCATCGGCCTCGGTCGCGCCGCCGGGATGGTCATGTCGACCATGGCAGAGGACATGGCCCGCATGACAACGCTGCGCGACAGGCTGGCCAACGGCCTGATCGGCAGTATCGGCCATTGCTTCCTGACCGGCGACCCGCACGACCGCCTGCCCAACACCGCCACCGTGGCCTTCGAGTACATCGAGGGCGAGGCGATCCTGCTGAAGCTGAACGCCGCCGGGATCGCGGCATCGTCGGGGTCGGCCTGCACCTCCGGTTCGCTGGAACCGAGCCACGTCCTGCGCGCCATGAACATCCCCTTCACCGCGGCCCACGGCGCGATCCGTTTCTCCCTATCGAGAGAAACAACCGAAAAAGAGATCGACTACGTGCTGGAGGTCATGCCCGGCATCATCGCCGGCCTGCGCGCCATGTCTCCGTTCTGGTCCGGGGACGGTGCGCAACCGGACGGCTTCCAGCCGGAATACGCCTGAGACCGCCCGATTTCGTGCAGCAAACACCGTCAAGGGGAACCCGCCATGTACCACGCTCCGCTCTGTACGCCGAATGCCGTCGCCCTGTGCGACACCACGCTGCGCGACGGCGAACAGACCGCCGGCGTCGCCTTCTCCTTCCATGAGAAGCGCGCCATCGCCCGGGCGCTGGACGTGGCGGGCGTGGCAGAGGTCGAACTGGGCATTCCCGCCATGGGCTACGACGAGGTCGCAGAGATCCGGGCGCTGGCGCAGGACCTGACCTGCGCGGTGCCGGTCGCCTGGTGCCGGCTGCGGATGACCGACCTCGACATGGCGCTGAAGACCGGCGTGCGGCGGGTGCATTTCGCCGTTCCCAGTTCTGACCGGCAGCTCTCCGGCAAACTGCGGCAGGACCGCGACTGGGCGCTCCGCGAAACCGCGGCGCTGGTGTTCTGCGCCACGCAGGCCGGGCTGTCGGTCTCTGTCGGGGCAGAGGACGCCAGCCGCGCCGACCCGACCTTCCTCGCCAAACTGGCGGCGGTGGCAAAGGCCGCGGGCGCGATCCGCTTCCGCATCGCCGATACGCTGGGCATCCTCGATCCGATGGGCGCCTACCGGCTGGTGGCGGAACTGAGCACGCGCATTTCCCTGCCGCTGGAAATCCACGCGCACAACGATTTCGGCATGGCGACGGCCAACACGATGATGGCAGCCCACGCCGGTGCCACGCACCTCTCGGTCACGGTCAACGGGCTGGGCGAGCGGGCGGGAAACGCCGCGCTGGAGGAGGTCGCCGCCGCGCTGGCCGCCAACGACATCCACACCGGGATCGACCTGCGCGCCCTGGCCGCCCTGTCGCAAACCGTCGCCCGCGCCTCTGGCCGTCCGCTGCCGGCATCGAAGCCGATCACCGGGCCGCTGGCCTTCGCCCACGAGGCAGGCATCCACGTCGACGCGCTACTGAAGCAGGCCGACACCTACGAGGACGAACGCTGCGCGCCGGGCCGTTTCGGGCGCGAGCGGCAGATCGTTCTGGGCAAGCACTCGGGCCTTGCCGGGTTGCGCGCCGCACTGGAGGCGGCGGGCCTGCCTTCGGGCGACGAGTTGATCAGCCGCCTGAAACCCCTGCTCCGCGCCCATGCAACGCGCACCAAGCGCCCGCTCGCGCCCGAGGAACTCGCGCGGCTCGCCACCCGGGCCAGCCGCTCCGCGATGATGGCCGGGGGGCAGTCATGACGCGCTTCGCCTTCATCCGCGACGACTTTGCCGCGATCCGCCAGCGCGACCCCGCGGCCCGCGGACGGCTGGAGACGGCGCTGACCTATCCCGGCCTGCACGCCATGCTGGCCCACCGCGCCGCGCATGCCCTCTGGACGAGACGGCTGAAGACGCCCGCGCGGATCATGTCCTACCTCGCCCGGATGGTCACGGGCATCGACATCCACCCCGGCGCCCGGATCGGTCCCGGCTTCTTCATCGACCACGGCGCAGGCGTCGTCATCGGAGAGACCGCCGAAGTGGGCCGCGACGTGACGCTCTACCACGGGGTGACGCTGGGGGGCGTGTCATGGTCGCCCGGCAAGCGCCATCCGACCCTTGGCGACGAGGTCATGGTCGGCGCGGGGGCCAAGATCCTCGGGCCGGTCACCATAGGTGCTGGCGCCCGGGTCGGCGCGAATTCCGTCGTTGTCGAGGACGTCCCGCCGGAGGCGACGGTCGTCGGCATCCCCGCGCGGATCGTGCAGACCCGCCAGGCCTCGCGCGATCCCTACCGCATCGACCTGAACCATCACCTGATGCCCGACCCGGTCGGGCGCAGCCTCGCGCGGCTGGCCGACCGCGTGGCCTTCCTCGAAGCGCGCCTCGCCGCCCGCGACGCCGCCCTACGCGCCGCGGAAAGCGGCTGCACGCCACCGCCGCAGGACCACCTCCCCCACTGATCCAACCTGACCGCGAAGGAGACACACATGACCGAGACAACCGTCCTGGAGACCATCGAAACCCTTTCCTCCGCCGAGGACATCTTCACCTACCTGCTGCTGCCGTTCGATCAGGAGGTGCTGAACGTCTCCCGCCTGCACATCATGCGCCGGTTCGGCAGCTACCTGCGGGACCTGGACCTCGCCGGGCAGGACGAGGATGCGATCTTCCTCGCCGCCCGGGCGGAACTGAAGCGCGCCTATGGCGACTTCGTCGAGAGCACGCCGCTGAAGGAAAAGGTCTTCAAGGTGTTCCGCGACGAGGAAGCCAAGCTGAAGGCGAAGTTCGTGGTCATCGACAGCCTGAAGGTGGCGCAATGATCCGCGCGGCGGCGCTCTGTCTGCTGACGGGGGCGGCGCAGGCCGACCCGATGCTGCTGGCCGCCGCCTCCACCGGCGCGGCTCTGGACGCCGCCATCGAGCAGAGCGGCATCGCCGCGCTGACCAGCTACGGCGCCTCCGGCCTGCTGGCGCGGCAGATCGAACAGGGCGCACCGGCGGACCTCTTCGTGTCGGCCAATCCGAAGTGGATGGGCCACCTCGTTGAGGCGGGCCTTGTCGCGGGCGACGCCGTGCGTGTCCTGATGTCCAACCGGCTGGTGCTGATCGCCCCGTCCGGTTCGCGGGTCACCCCCGACACCCTGGCCGCCGCCCTAGAAGGCGAGGTCTTCGCCATGGCCGATCCGGAAACAGCCCCCGTGGGCGCCTACGGCAAGGCGGCGCTTGAAAGCCTCGGCCTCTGGGACGAGGTCACGCCCGCCTTCGTGCCGATGCGCAACACGCTGGCCACCGTCGCCGCCGTGGCGCAGGGCGAGGCGGCGCTTGGCCTGGTCTATGCCTCGGACGCGGCCGGACAGCCGGGCATCGCCGTGGTCTGGCAGATCCCCGAGGACAGCCATCCGCCGATCCGTTACCTCGTGGCCCCGGTCGCGCAGGGTGACGATCCGGAAGGCGCTTCGGCGCTGATGGCCTTCCTCGTGTCGCCTGCCGGTCAGGCCGTGCTGGCCGCGCAGGGCTTTGTCACCCTGCCCGCAACCGTCCCGGCGGAGGGCTCATGACCCTGACGCAGGTGGAAATCGACGCGCTGACCTTGTCGCTGAACGCCTCGGCGCTCGCCGTCCTGTGGTCGCTGCCTCCGGCCATCGCGCTGGGGTGGCTGCTGGGCACGCGGCGCTTCCCCGGCCATGGCCTTGTGAATGCCGTGGTCCACCTGCCGCTCGTCCTGCCGCCGGTGCTGCTGGGCTACCTGCTGCTGGTGCTCCTGGGGCGGAACGGCCCGCTTGGCGGTTTCCTTTGGACACAGTTCGGCCTGCGCATCGCCTTCTCCGAGTCGGCGGTGGTGATCGCCTGCGCGGTGGTGGGCTTTCCCCTGATGGTCCGCGCCATCCGCCAGTCCGCCGAGGGCATAGACCCGCGGCTGGGCCGCGCCGCCCGGTCCCTCGGCGCGTCCGAGATCCGGATCTTCGCCACCGTCACCCTGCCGCTGATGGCGCCGGGCATCCTTGCCGGTCTGACGCTGGCCTTCGCCCGCGCGGTGGGCGAATTCGGCGCGACGATCACGCTGGCGGGCAACATTCCCGGCCGCACGCAGACCCTGCCGCTTGCCCTGTTCTCCGTCACGCAAAGCCCCGGCGGCGAAGACGCGGCCTTGCGCCTGTGCCTGCTGTCGCTGGCCCTTGCGGGCGCCGCGCTGATGGCATCGGAGGCCGTGTCGCGCCGCCTGTCACCGCAGGGAGAGCCCGCATGATCGAGATCCGCCTCGACCACCGGCAGGGCGATTTCCGCCTCACCCTCGACCTTGCGCTGGAGGCCACCGGCATCATCGGGCTGATCGGGCGCTCCGGCTCCGGCAAGTCGACGCTGTTCAACTGCCTGGCCGGACACGTCCGCCCGACCCGCGGCTGCATCGCTCTGAAGGGTCGCGCGCTCTATGCCTCGGACCACGGGGTGAATGTCCCCGCCGCGCAGCGCCGGATCGGCCTCGTGTTTCAGGACGGGCTGCTGTTCCCGCACATGAGCGTCGCCCGCAACCTCGCCTTCGGAGCGCGCAACAGGGGCACCGACTTCTGGCACGAGGTGATCGGGGCGCTGGATCTCGGGCACCTGATGGCCGCCCGCCCCGCCCGCCTGTCCGGCGGAGAACGCCAGCGCGCCGCCATCGCCCGCGCACTGATGGCCGAACCGGAGCTGCTGCTTCTGGACGAACCCGTCTCGGCCCTCGACCCGGGGCTGAAGGCGCGCACGCTCGACCTGATCGCGCGCGTGCAGGAACGCACCCGGATCCCGATGATCCTCATCTCCCACGCACCCGAAGAGGTCGGCCGCCTCTGCGACCGCACGGTGACGCTGAACGGCGGGCGCATCCAGTCGGTCGCCACGCGCAACGCGACACCGGTTTTTCCGGCCCTCGCCCCCACCGGTGCCATCAGGTGTGCCACATGACGCCCCGATCGCCCACGAAACGCGCAGCAACGCCGCTTTCTCTGCCGCCCGGACCTGCGCGGCCCCCCGTTCAACCGCCCCGGATGTAAGGTGACGACGATGGAAATGCTTCAGGGACTCAGCCAGCGCCAGACGCAGACCATGAGCGGGCAGATGCTGCATTCGCTGACCATCCTCGGCATGTCGTCCGAGGAACTCTCCGACTACCTCGCGGAGCGCGCGCAGGCCAACCCCTGCGTCGCCTATCGCCCGCCGGCCGCCTTCACCCGCGCGCGCTCGGAAGACTTCGACGCCGTGGCGGCCATCGCCTCCGACCGGCCGAGCCTTCTGGCGCATGTCGCAGAGCAGATCGAACTGGCCTTCCCGCAGACCGCCGACCGGCTGATCGCCCTGCGCTTTGCCGAGGCGCTGGAACCCACCGGCTGGCTCGGACAGCCCGTCGACACCATCGCCATGCTGGCCAACGTGCCGGAGGCGCGCGCCCTGCGCATCCTCGACCGGCTGCAGTCCTTCGAACCTGCCGGCCTCTTTGCCCGGAACCTCGCGGAATGCCTGACGCTTCAGGCGCGCGAGGCCGACCTGCTGACATGGGAGGTCGAGACGCTGCTGGCCAACCTCGACCTCGTGGCGAAGAACCGGCTGAAGGAACTGGCCGACCTCTGCGACTGCGAGACATCGGACATCCCCGACATCATGGCGCAGCTCAAGGGGCTGAACCCCAAGCCGGGGCTGGCCTTCGACCACACGCCCGCGCCGGTCCTTCCGCCGGATCTCATCGCCACGAAGGGGCCGGACGGCTGGACGGTGGAACTGAACCGCGCCACGTCTGCCACGATCACCGTGCAGGAGGACCGCCTTGCCGACGGCACCGCCAGCACGGAGGCCCGCGCCGCCCGCCGCCGCGCGCTGGCCGAGGCGCGCTCTCTGGCGCAGGCGCTGGAACGCCGCGGCGACACGCTCCTGCGCACCGCGGCCGTGCTGGTGGCGCGGCAGGCGCACTTCCTCGACCGCGGCCCGGCGTATCTCGCACCCCTGACGCTGGAGGACGTGGCCGCAGAGCTTGGCCTGCACGCCTCCACCATCAGCCGCGCCGTATCGGGCCGGATGATCCAGACTCCAACACGCGCCCTGCCGCTGCGCGCCTTCTTTGCCCGCGCGGTGGGCAGCAGCCACGACAACGACGGCGTCTCGCGCGACAGCGCGCTGCAGTTCGTCCGGCGCGCGGTGGAACGGGAAGACCCGGAAAACCCGCTGTCGGACGGGGCCATCGTCGACCTTGCCGAACGGTCAGGCCTGCGCATCGCACGCCGCACGGTAACGAAGTACCGCCTGTCTCTCGGGCTCGGCTCTTCCTACGACCGCCGGAGGCAGGCGCTTGCCCGCAAGCGATGACCGAACGACCCACGGAATCACTCAGGTTCGGAAGGGGCCGGCACCCGTAGCCCGTGCCCTTCCCCCGCTGGCGATCCGCCCGGAAATTGCGCAGTCCTGGCGCAAATTCCGGGCCATCCGGGGGCTCACCCGGCGAAACGCCACCGCCCGCTCCCGCCAGGACCTCTCGGCATGGTAGAACAGTCAACGGAGGAAAGCGCCGGACCGCAAGAGCGGGCCGGTGAGACGACAAAGACTGCCGACGGGAGGAGCCGAGACGTCCTGACAGAGGGGTCCCAGATGGGCTGCATCATCCAAGACGACAAGACGGCCAAGACAAACGGCGCCGGGGAACGGCGCACCGGGAGGACCACCGCCGGCACAGGCCCCGAAACCGCGGGCATGGACCGGCTGGCGCTCGACGCGATCTACGAGATCGCCAAGACCTTCACTGCGGCGCCCGACCCGATCCAGGTCGTGCCCGATATCCTGAACGTGCTTTCGTCCTTCCTCGACCTGCGGCACGGCGTCCTGGCGCTGCTGACGGACCCGGAGACCGACGTGCCGGGCCAGCGCAACCCCTATTCCATCGCCGCCACCGCGTTCTCGCGGGATGCGACCGCACCCGCCTCCGAAGTGCTGCCGGACAGGGTGGCACGGGTGGTGTTCAGCTCCGGCGTGCCGCTGGTGTCCTTCGACCTCGCCGCGGAGTTCGGCGAGGACGCCGTGCCGACCCGCCTGCGCGGAGAAGGCCAGACGCTGATCGCCGTGCCCCTGCGCGACCCGGAACAAAGCCACTTCGTGCTGGGCCTGCTCTGCGCCTTCCGCAGCCACGCGGACGCGCGCGCCGGACTGTCGGACATCGACGTGCGGGTGCTGACCATGGTCGCCTCGCTGCTGGAACAGGCGCTGCGCTTCCGCCGCCGGATCGCCAAGGACCGCGACCGGGCGCTTTCGGACACCCGCCGCCTGATCCAGTCGCTGCGCGAACAGTCGGGCGAGACGCCGGGGCCGGTCAGCTTCGACGGCATCATCGGCGACAGCCCGGCGATCTCCGACGTGATCCAGCAGGTCAAGCGCGTCGCCCCCAAGCGGACGCCGGTCCTGCTGCGCGGCGAATCCGGCACCGGCAAGGAGCTGTTCGCCCGCGCCGTGCACAGCCAGTCGAAACGGCAGAAAGGCCCCTTCGTCCGCGTCAACTGCGCGGCCCTGTCGGAAACCCTGCTGGAATCGGAACTCTTCGGCCACGAGAAAGGCGCCTTCACCGGGGCGGCCCAGCTCAAGAAGGGCCGGTTCGAGCTGGCCGACGGCGGGACGCTGTTCCTCGACGAGATCGGCGAAATCAGCCCGACCTTCCAGACGAAACTGCTGCGGGTGCTCCAGGAAGGCGAGTTCGAACGCGTCGGCGGCACGAAGACCATGAAGGTCGACGTCCGCATCGTCGCCGCCACCAACCGCGATCTCGAAGCGGCGGTGGCCAAGGGCGACTTCCGCGCCGACCTCTACTTCCGCATCTGCGTCGTACCGATCGTGCTGCCCCCGCTGCGCGACCGGCCCAGCGACATCCGGCCGCTCGCGCAGCTGTTCCTCGACCAGTTCAACAGGTCGAACGGCACGAAGGTGCGTTTCGCCGCCGACGCCTTCGACACGATCTGCAAGTGCAAGTTTCCCGGCAATGTCCGCGAACTGGAGAATTGCGTGAACCGTGCCGCCGCCCTGTCGGACGGCGAAATCGTGCTGGGGCAGGAACTTGCATGCCGGCAGGGCACCTGCCTCTCGGCCGATCTGTGGCGTCTTCAGGACGGCGGATCGCCCATCGGCGGCCTCGCCTCGGGCCAGGTCGTCACCCCCGCCATTCGCCGCCCCGCGCCCCCGCCCGCGACCGAACCTGAACCCGCAAGTTTCCCCGAGGACCCGGCGCCCTTCGGACCCAGGAAGACCGCCAACACCGCCCGTGAAGAGCTGATCGCCGCCATGGAAGAAGCCGGCTGGGTCAAGGCCAAGGCCGCCCGCCTCCTCGGCCTGACACCGCGCCAGATCGCCTACGCACTTCAGAAACACGGCATCGAAGTACGCAGGATCTGACTGCTCCCCCTCTGGACGCGATCAAAAGGTGTGCTGCGCACCCGGTATTAGCGCGCTGCGCGCGCCGCCGCCTCCGGCGGGAGTATTTGCAAAGCAAAGAAGCCTCGGACCGTGCCCTGCTTCTTTGCTTCCGAAATACTCCGGGGAGCGCGAGGGGCTGGCCCCTCGCCTGCACGACACCGGGTCGGGCGCTGCGTTCAGGACGGCAACCAGTCCGGATCGGTGTCCGTCTTGAACGGGAAGTAAGGGCGGAAGAAACGGGCGTCGTCTACCGTCGCCGCAACGGAAGGCCTGGTGAGCAGCCGCTTGCGGTAGCTGTGCAAAGCCCGCAGGTCCATCGGGATCGGGTGCACCCAATGCGCATAGAACAGCGCCGGGGCCGCGGCGCAGTCGGCGATGCCGAAGGCACCTGCGGCCCAGTCCCGGCCCGTCATCCATCCGTCCAGCCATCGATAGGCCTGGGTCATCTTCTCCCGTACCTCCGCCACGCCAAACGCATCTCGACAGGTTTCGGGGCGCAGTTCGTTCAGCACGATGCGCCCCACCGGCGCGTTCAGGTAGTCGTCGAAGACGGCATCCATCTGCCGCGCTTCGATGGCCGCGTCCCTGTCCTTTGGCACCATGGGGGCGGCCTCGCCCAGCCCGTCGAGATATTCGACGATCGCGGCGCTTTCGATCACCACATGGCCGTCGTGATCCAGCACAGGGAACTGGCCGGTGGGCGCGGCTTCCCGGCAGAAGGCCTGGTGCTCCGGCTGCGTGGGATCGACGGTGCGCGCGTCCCAGTCCAGCCCTCTTTCGCGCAGAGCGATGTAGACCTTCCAGCAATGAGACGAGAACGGGTGGCCGTAGATCGCGATCATGACAGGCGCTCCCGGCCTAAGGTCCGCTCGATGGCACCGTCCTGCAAGCTGGCCCTGTGCTCGCGGCCGGCTGCTCCGCGCTCCCCGTCAGAGCAGACGATCTGCCCGGTGCAGGCGACGTGGGTCGCCCCCTCGTCCGCCGGGGTCAGTTCCGGCGGCCCCAGCGTCACCGGATGCTGCGCCCCTTCGACCCGCATGTCGTAGGCACAGACCGGCCGCCTGCCGGGTTCGAGCACGCAATGGCACGCGGCAGGGCGCGACTGCCTGCCCGAGGGGAAGCGCCCTTCCGGCGCCTCCTCGCCGCCGGGGCGCAAGTCCATGCGGCCGTCCGCCAGCCCCCTGCCCGCGGGTCCGGTGAACCGGCGCGCCTTCCGGTCAGGGCCCGGCCATGCGGCAAATACCCGGGCTGCCGGTGCCTTCCATCGCCGCCGGATCGGGAACGTCCCGTGGTCGGGCGCCTTACCCATCGCCATCCTCCTCAAGCATCGCGCCCAGAGCATCGAACCGCTCCTCCCAGAGCATCCGCCGCGCCCGCAGCCAGCCTTCGACCTGCGCCACGGCCTTGCGCGAGATCCGGCACTGGCGCACCCGGCCGACCTTCTCCGTCTCCACCAGTCCCGACGCCTCCAGCACCTGGATGTGCTGGTGGATCGCCGACAGCGTCGCGTCGAAGGGGTGCGCCAGGGCGCTGACCGACC
Source organism: Sagittula sp. MA-2 (assembly GCF_030126985.1). Classification (GTDB taxonomy): domain Bacteria; phylum Pseudomonadota; class Alphaproteobacteria; order Rhodobacterales; family Rhodobacteraceae; genus Sagittula. The sequence continues at coordinate 3,145,758 of NZ_CP126145.1, forward strand.
GCGGCCCCCGCGCAAGGCGGTCGAGGATCGCCCGGCGCGTTCCGTCGGACAGCGCGTGAAAGGCGCGGTCCAGATCCTTCGAATACTCAACCATGCGCTGAAGTTTCGGACCAAAGCCGACAATAGTCAAGTCATCGCTTGAGTATCGGCTTTCAGCAGAGGCCCCGGTTGTCCCCTATACGACAATCCCCTGCGCGGCACCGCTTGGCATCGACCTTGCTCAACGCTCACCGACGGACCGAACCATCAGGAAGGAAGCGCCATGAACGCGAACGTGATTTCCCTCGACGGGCTTGCCATCGGCTCGAAGGATGCCCTGACGAAGGCCATGGAGTCGGACGGCTGTTCGTCCTCGTCCTGCGGGTCTTCCGATGCGCCCGAGGACATGGACCCGGCCACCTGGGAAAAGGTGAAGGACCACCCCTGCTACTCGGAAGAGGCGCACCATTACTTCGCCCGGATGCACGTCGCCGTCGCGCCCGCCTGCAACATCCAGTGCAACTACTGCAACCGCAAGTACGACTGTGCCAACGAAAGCCGCCCCGGCGTGGTCTCGGAACGGCTGACGCCGGAGGCCGCCGCCCGCAAGGTGATCGCGGTCGCGAACGAGATCCCGCAGCTTTCGGTGCTGGGCATCGCCGGGCCGGGCGATTCCGCCTACGACTGGCGAAAGACGCGAGAGACCTTCCAGCGTGTCCACGCGCAGCTTCCCGACATCAAGCTCTGCCTGTCGACCAACGGCCTCGCCCTGCCCGACCACGTCGACGACCTGCTGGACATGAACATCGACCACGTCACGCTGACCATCAACATGATCGACCCGGAGGTGGGGACGAAGATCTATCCGTGGATCTTCTGGCAGCACAAGCGCCGCACCGGTCTGGAGGCCAGCCAGATCCTGCACGAGCGCCAGATGCAGTCGCTCGACATGCTGCACGAACGCGGCATTCTGGTGAAGGTGAACTCGGTGATGATCCCCGGCATCAACGACGCGCACCTGCTCGAGGTCAACCGGGAGGTGAAGAAGCGCGGCGCCTTCCTGCACAACATCATGCCGCTGATCTCGGCGCCGGAACACGGCACGGCCTTCGGGTTGAACGGTCAGCGCGGGCCCACCGCGCAGGAGCTGAAGAAGCTTCAGGACGCCTGTGCCGGTGGTGCCAACCTGATGAAGCATTGCCGCCAGTGCCGCGCCGATGCGGTGGGCCTTCTGGGCGAGGATCGGGGGCAGGAATTCACCATGGACCTCGTGCCGGACGCGGTCACCTACGACCCGACGAAGCGCGAGGCCTACCGTGCCTGGGTGGCGGAGGAGCGCGGCGAACGCCGGGTCGCCGCAGAGGAGGCGAAGGCCGAAACGCAGGCCGCCGTCGCCGCGGACGCCGGGGCCATGCTGATCGCCGTGGCCACCAAGGGCGGCGGGCGCATCAACCAGCATTTCGGCCATGCCACCGAGTTCCAGATCTTCGAGGTCGATGCGGAAGGCGTCCGTTTCGTCACCCACCGCCGTTGCGACAACTACTGCGTCGGCGGCTACGGCGAGGAGGAGAAGCTGGAACTGGTCATCAAGACGCTGGAGGGCATCGACACGATCCTCTGCGCCAAGATCGGCGACTGCCCGCGCGAGGACCTCGCCGCGGCCGGGATCGTGGCGATCCAGGATTTCGCCTACGAGTACATAGAAACCGCGGTGTCGGCGGTCTACCGCGCCAGATGCGGCCTGCCTGCGCTGGAGGCCGAGACCGCCTGACGTCACAAGGACCGCCGCGTCGCGCCTGCGCGCCGGCATGCAGGGTGGGGCTTTGCGCCACCCTCCGCCCCGACAGCCACGAGGAACCCCCATGGCCCTGACCATCGTCCAATCCAACTGCACCGTCTGCGGCGCCTGCGAGTTCGAATGCCCGAACGCCGCGATCTCCTTCAGCGACGACACCTACGTGATCGACCCGGCGCTCTGTACCGAGTGCAAGGGCAGTTTCGACACCCCGCAGTGCGCCGAGATCTGCCCGGTGCCCGAAACCTGCATCCCGGCCTGACCGGTGCCCGAAGGACCTGCCCCCGTGGACTGGCAGGGCGCGCCGCTCGACTGTGCGTCCTGCCGTTTCAACGCGCGCCTCGACCCGGGGCGCTGCGGCCTGGGCTGGTCCTGTGCGCACGACCGCTACGCCAAGCGGATCGAGCGCTTCTTCCTTCTGAACCGCGATCTCGCGGACGAATGCCTGACCCACCCCTATTTCGAGACGCGGGCCAATGCCGCACGGGCGGCTTCCGTCTTTCGCCTGCCGCGGCTGCTGGACGACGAGGATGCGGGCGTGCGCGGCATCGCCATCCTGCGCCTGCCCCCCTCACACGCGGAGCGCGCGCTTGGCGACGGCGACCGCCGGGTGCGCATCGCCGTGGCCCACCGGCTGCCGCAGGAACGGCTCTCCGCGATGACACATGACGCCGACAGCTACGTGCGCACCATCGTCGCGCGCCGGGCCGAACCGGGGCTGCTGCCGATGATGATCGCCGATCCCGACCCGGAAATTCGCCGGATCGTCGCCCGGCGCGTGATCGACCCGATGCTCGACCGCTTCCGCACCGATCCCGACCCACTTGTCCGGCGCGAGGCCGCCCTGCGCCGTCCCGCGCTGTTCATCGCCGACGAGGACCTCCGCGTGCGTCACGTGGTGGCCGAGAACGGCGGCCGGGCAGAAGCGGAGTTCCTCACCGGCGACCCCGACGATTTAATCCGTGAGACCGCCCGCGCCCGTCTCGCCCAGCTCCAGGAGGAAGCCTGATGTCCACCGACGACCGCGAGATCGAGGTCTACCGCGATCCGGCCTTCATGCCCGGCGACCGGGTCATCTCGAAGAAGAACGTCAGGAACGACGGCACCATGGCCGGCAAGGAGATCGGCGAAACCGTCGTGAAGAAGGGCGACGTGGGCTATGTCCGCGACATCGGCGTCTTCCTCCAGCAGTTCTATATCTACGCCGTCGATTTCGTCGACCGCGCCAGCATCGTCGGCATGCGCGAGCGCGAGCTGACCCCCGACGGCCAGCAAATCCGCCGCACCGAAGACCCGTCGGCGCTGCAGTCCCACATCGTCACCCGCCCATCGGCCCGAACGCGCGAGGAGCCCGCCGAATGAAAGTCATGATCCGCGAAACCCCCAAGGGGATGGAAGCCTACGTCCCCAAGAAGGACCTCGAGGAAATGATCGTCGAGACAGAGGTCCCCGGCCTCTGGGGCGGCTGGGCGCGGCTCGCGAACGGCTGGGTTTTCGCCATGCCCGCCTTCGACGAGCCCCCCGCCCTGCCGATCACCGTCGACGCCCGCCGCCTGACCGCCGGAGAGGACTGAGCCATGACCCCGCACGACCAACTCGAACAGGCGATGAACGAAGTCGCCTCGGGCCGGCGCATCGCCTACCTCGGTCCCGAGGTCGCGGCCCTGTCGGACACCGCCGCACCGACGACGCCGCAGGCGCTTTCGGCGCTGCTGGAAAGGCAAGTGCGGGCGCCCCGCCGCGCCGCCGGCAATCTCTGGGCCGTGGCGCAGTACATCGAAAGCCGCAAGTTCCGTGCCACGCTGAACAAGCTGGTGGAGGATGCCTTCGACACGCCCGCCGCCGGGTCCAACCCGGTGCATGACTGGCTGGCCCGCGTCGGCCCGCCGATGATCGTCGACACCTGGTACGACGACGGTTTGCTGCGCGCCTTCGCGGGCAAGCCGCACGGACTGGTGCAGGGCGTCAGCCGCAACGGCGAATGGATCGACATCTTCACCCGCGCCTACGATGCGGATGGCAACCAGGTGCCGGAGGCCAGCCCGGAGTGGGAGACGCTGATCTACAAACCCCACGGCATGGCGCGGAAGGGATCGTCCTTCCTGATGTCTGACAGCGACTACGTGGAGGTCCTGACGGAGATCGACATCCAGCGCCCGATTCCCGAGGACGTCACCCGCCGCCGCACCGGCCGGCCCTTCCTCTTCCTCGGCTGCCGGTTCGACGACCAGATGCTCCGCACCTTCGCCCGGCAGATCGCCAAGCGGTCCGCCCCCGGGCATGTCATGGTCATCCACGGACCGCTCACCCGGATGGAAGAGAAATTCGTGAAGGAAATGAACGCGCTGCACATCGACCTGCCATTGGAAGCCGTGGCAGAGGCGCTGACCGTTCCCGAAGGCTAGACGCGCAGACATCACCGGGCGGCCGGTGCCGGCACCGCGTCCCCGGGGGGCAGTTCCCACGCGGCTGCCTGCAACGCGCATCGCCCCGATGCCGCGGCCCAACAGACGCGAAAGGCCCTCTGCCATCACCGGCGAAGGGCCTTTTCGCTTTGCGTCCTGAAGGAGATGGTACCACCTCCCCGGCTCGAACGGGGGACCTCCTGATCCACAATCAGGCGCTCTAACCAACTGAGCTAAGGCGGCACTGGCAGGCGATTTACAAACTGCGCCCTTGGAATGCAAGCGCTAATCCCGGAAATTTTTTCCCCGCGGCGTGCTCAGGTCGATCTCCCAGGCCTGTTCCACCACGGGCACGCCGAAGCTGATTTTCGGCTCCGACCGGAGCAGCCGCCACCCGGTTGCTGCATAAAGCGCGCAGGCCGCCCGGTGGCTTTCATGCGTCCAGAGCACCATTCTAGCATACCCGGCCTGCCGCGCAAAGGCGAGGTTCTCGGCCAGCAGCCGCCGCCCCAGCCCCTTGCCGCGCGCCTCCGGCATCAGGAGGAACAGCCGCAGCTTTGCCGCATCGGGATCGTCGGAGCGGGCGCAGAATATGCTGCCCAGCCGGGCGCCGTCCTCCCACGCGATGAAGGCCCGTTCCCGCGCCGGATCGCGATGTGCGATGAAATCGTCAAGCACCTGCCGCACCAGCACCGGGAAGCTGTCGTCGAACCCCTCGTCCCGCGCATAGAGACGCCCGTGCTGGGTCACCAGCCAGTCCGCGTCGCCCTCGCCCAGATCGCGCAATTCCACCGTCATCGTCCCATCCTCCTGCGCTTGCATCAAAGCGCGGCGGTGGCTAACTGACAAGATCACCGCGAGGGACAGCCATGAGCATCAACGACGAAAGCGAAATCGAGGCCAACCTGCAGATCGGCCCGACCGACCTGGGCATGGTCCGGATGTACATCTTTGCCGGGGACTTGGAGATCCCGATGGACTTCGACCCCGAAGAGGCCGAGGACATCGCCGAGGAACTGCGCGCCGCCGCGGCGACCGCACGCGGCATGAAACCGAAGAAAAAGAAGCGCTGAACGCGGCGGCGCCGACCGCCGCCGCAACGGAACGCGCCGCGCCCTCAGCCCCAGCCGTCCAGCACCGCCCCCGGGTCGCGCAGGCCCTGCAGGCGCCGGGCGGCATGGAAGGCGAACTTCTGCATAAGCACCTTGCGCCGCGCGCCCGGCAGCTTCGATTCCGGCGACATGCGCAGGATCTCCGCATCGTAGCCGTCGGCGACGATAAGGCCGGTGCCCTCGGGCAGCAGGTCGGTCGGAAAATCCTGATCCACGGCCCAGAAGTAGCGGTCGCACCAGTCGAGGTAGCCCTGCCACTTGGCGTCGCACATAAAGTCCGCGCGCGAGGACTTGCATTCGACCACCCAAAGCTCTCCCTTCGGGCCAAGCGCCATCACGTCGACCCGCAGGCCGCGCTCGGGCACGAATTCCTCCACCGTGGCAAAGCCGTGTGTCGCGAGGTGGCGGCACACGCCCCGGGCCAGGAGCTGCCCCGGCATCAGGCCGGAATCCAACAGGGTGTCACGCAAATCCATGCTGAAAACATATGAACAATACGTGAACAAATGCAACCCCCACGGCGAGAGGCGTTGCAAATCGCCGCCCAGGGGTCATGTTTTACGGGCCGGCCGGTTTTGGCCGACGCGCACGGAGACCGCATGAGCCAGAGCCCACGACAGGACACCGTCCCCCTCAGCCGGGAGGCCGCGCGCGGTGTGCGCAACGCCCGCGACCTCGAAGGTCACATCACGTGGCTCGACACCTTCTCCGGCACGGCGCTTGGCGTGCTGTCGGTGGCCTCGGGCATCTACACCTACCTCGGGGTGAGTTCCCTGCTGGACGAGAACGGCGCCATGTCGGTCTTTGCCGCCATCGCCTATTCGACGGCCGTCTCGGTCGGCATCTTCGTCTTCTGGTCCTACATGCTGCGACTCTTCCCGGCCGTCACCACGACGCGCGCCCGCACCGGCCTTCTGGCCGCGATGGGCATGGGCAGCCTCGCCATCGTCGCCATGTCGTCCTGGCTGAACGCCGCCGCGCTGGCCGGGTCGGCGGCGGTGGAGCAGCACCTCGCCAAGACCGTGCAGGACTACCAGACGGCGTTGGAGCGCGCCCACGAGATCGCCCTGACCGGGCAAGCGCTGGAACGCGACGTCGCCCGCGTGCGGCAGTCGTTCGAGGACCTCTCGGAGCAGGAGGCGCAGGGCTCGCTCTCCGGCCTCGCAGGCCGCGGCGCGGTCTTCCGCGTGCTGCGCCAGAAGTCGGCAGAGCTGTCGGCGCTGGAAACCCAGATCGCCGAACAGACCCCGCTGGTCGAAAGCGCCTTCACCGAGGGCAACACCATCCTGTCGCGGATGCGCGCCCTGACGGTGGAACCGGGCAGCGTGGAGGCCCGCTCCATCGAGTTCTCGGAGGCCGCGGTGCGCCTTCAGGGCCTGATCACCCAGTTGCGGCAACTGTCGGTCGCGCAGCTCGTGGAACGGGCGGCACAGGACCTCGCCGCTTCCGTGGTGCTGCCGGAACTCGACAGCTCCACCGCCGCCGGGCGGGCCGACCAGTCCGCCACCATCTCCTCGGTGCTGGAAGTGCTGGGCAGCCGCGCCGCGACGCTGGAACGGGCGGCGCAGAACGTGCAGGCGCTGGAAAGCCCGACCGACGTGACCTACACGCCGATCTCCGCCGCCGACGCGGTGATCCTCTACGCCCGCAACTTCGTGCCGTCCTGGGCCGGGGCCATCGCCATCGACCTCCTGCCCATGGTGCTGGTCTTCATCCTCGCCATCACCCAGGGCGCGATCCGCCACGGGCGCGACGGCACCGGGATCGAGGACACGCTGACGCTGGCCGAGCTGCGCGCCGCCGTCACCGCCCTGCGCGACGTGGAGCAGCTCTCGGCCCCGCCCCCGGCCACGACCGCCGCCCCCACCGTCCTGACGCCGGACCCCGCCCAGAAACCGCAGGAGCCGCCGCGCGAGGCCGCCGAATGAACGCCGGTGAGACGATGGGCGGGCAGACGTCACGCGCACGCACGGCGGGCCGCGCGGTGCAACGCCGCGTGAAGGCGCCGGTCCCGGGACACCTGCGCTTGCAGTGCGCCATCCCTATGCCCGATCCGCGGGGCCTGCACTCATGAGCACCGGCCGCACCGCCCGGCCCGTCGCCCGCACCCTGGCCGCCGTGCTGATCTTCCAGGTCGGCATCGGCATCCTGCTGGTGCTGGGCGACATCCGCAGCGCGCCCTTCTCGCTGCCCTTCTCCTCGCCCCAGGCGCCGCGCCTGTCCGAACCCGTGCGCCCCGGCGACCAGCGCCGCACCTACGATCCGGCGCGCGACCGCCCCACCGTGCAGCCCAGCCGCGACGCCGGCGAACTGCCCGACCGTCTGACGCTGACCTACGAGGACGCCACCTGGCGGCTCGAAGGCACGATCGAGGACGGCGACGCGCAGCGCCTCATGCCGCAGATCACCGAGGCCGACCCGAAGATCGAGACCCTCGTCCTGCAATCCCCCGGCGGATCGGTGCGCGACGCCCTCGACCTCGGGCGCCACCTGCGCGCCGCCGGCATCGCCACCAGCGTGCTCTCGGGCGAGATCTGCTATTCCGCCTGCCCCTACCTCTTCGCGGGCGGCGCGACCCGCACGGCGGAACCCTCCGCCTCCATCGGCGTGCACCAGCATTACTTCGGCGAAAGCACCATCCTGCCCGCCTTCGTCGCGGTCGAGGACATCCAGCGCGGCCAGGCCGAGGTCATGACCTACCTCGACGACATGGGCCTAGACGTGCGGGTCATGAGCCACGCGCTGGCCACCCCCGCGGACGAGATCTACATCCTCCTGCCCGAGGAACTGGAACGCTACGGCTTCATCACGCCTGACAGCTGATCCGGCCCGCGCAAATCGCGATACCAAACGGTATTGCATTTTGCGAAACCAAATGGTATCCCTTTGACCACGCACCGTCCAAAGGAGGCGCCATGACCGCTTTGCTCCAACCCGCCTTCCGCGCCCTCGCGGACCCGACCCGACGCGACATCCTGCACCGCCTCGGCACCCGCGAAATGACCATCGCCGAAATCACCGAACACTGCGACATGACCCGCGCGGCCGTGAAGAAGCACCTCGTGGTGCTGGAGGAAGGCAACCTCATCACCATGCGCCGGCAGGGGCGCGAAACCCTCTCCAGCCTCAACGCACCGGGCCTCAAGCCCGTCACCGACTGGCTCAGCCACTTCGACGCCTTCTGGGACGACAAGCTGTCCGCCCTCTCCAGAACCCTTTCCGAAAAGGACAACACATGACCCTCACCATCCGCAAATCCGTGATGCTCTCCGCCAGCAAGGACACCGTCTGGGACCACCTGACCCGGGCCGAGCTGCTGGGCGCGTGGTTCAACCCCGCCCGCGCCGACCTGAGCGAAGGCCAGCCCTATGAGCTCTACAACGCCGCCAACGACAACACCCTGTGCTGGGGCACGGTGGAGAAGCTCTCGCCCAAGGATCACATGCGCTGGTCCTTCACCGTCTCGCCACTCAACGGTACCATGACCACGGTCACCTGGGACCTGGAAACCGTGCCGGGGGGCACGCAGCTGTCGCTGGTGCACTCGGGCCTGCCCGAAGGCGCCGAAGACTTCGCCGTGGTGCTCGGATTCGACAAGGGCTGGCACGAGTTCATGGGCCGCCTTCACGAAATCGACAAGATGGACTTGCCGACGCCCTGTCACGAGCTTACCTGAGGCACTGGCGGGTTCTGCCCCTCTCGTGAACGGGTACATTCCGGTGGCCTTAAGCAAATCCGAGGGAGCTGGCTCTGACGTAGCCGTGGCTTCGTTACCTGGCGCCCACCTGTATATACAGGTCCTCGGGAATGCGTCACCCACACGGTCGTGGTGGTTCCCGCCGCTCATCGGGCCGGCCGCAAATTCTTCGGCGAAGAATTTGCGGCGGCACCCGGTGCTTCCCACAAACCCGGAACGACAAAGGCGCAAGCCTCTCCGCCCGCGCCCTCAAAATTTTCGGTAAAAATTTTGCGCCCTGCCCCGGGCGCTGCGTCTCAGCGGCGACGGAAGGTCCCGCCCTGCGCGCGCGTCTCCCCGGCGGGCACCCGCAACACCGCAGGCTCCGGCACAAGCCTTGGCTGGCGCTTGCCGCCGGCCGGCGTGTCGTCCTCGCCCATGCGCATGACCGAGATCGCGAACTGCACGCCCGCGAAGACGATACCATTGGCGAAGAACAGCATGGCGACCGCGATCCAGCCCACCGGCGAGGTGCTGACCAGATGCCAGAGGTTCGCCACGTTGGCCCAGAGCAGGAGCCCCACGAAGATCGCCGACAGCCCGAAGCCCGCCAGCACCTGCAGGATGTAGAGTCGGATCAGTTTCGGCATGGCGCCCTCCATCACATTCGAGATATAAGATACATCATGCGCGGGCCGAAACAAGGGCGCACAGCGCCGCAGCCGCCCGGAGTCGCGCGGCGCCGGGCCGAGGCAGCGTTAACCCTTTGCGACGCAACGTCACGGCCAAAGGTTAACAACCGGCCGGACCAGGGGGTCGAACCGGCCGGTTCACCCCTTCCGGCGCGTTCACATCCGTAAAGATCCGGTAGCGGGATTGTGGCGGGCCCGCGACACACCCCCACATCCTGTGCGGCAGAGTACCTCGGATGGCGCGTTAACCCCGGCGCGCGCCGTGTTTACGACGGTCCCGCCTCAGAACGCCTCGGGCTTCGCCTCGCGGGCCATGTGGTCGAGCACGGCGTTGACGAACTTCGCCTCCTTGCCGTCCGGGTAGAAGGCCACCGCCACGTCCACGTATTCGACGATCACCACCTTCGGCGGCGTGTCCGTGGCCACAAGCTCCGCCCCTGCCGCGCGGAAGAGCGCGCGCAGCACCGGGTCGATGCGGGCGATGGGCCACTTCGCCACAAGCGCCCGGTCGGTCATCTGGTCGACCTTGGCCTGCCAGCGCAGCGCCTCTTCAAGCACTTGGGAAAACAGGGAAACATCCCCGTCGAGCATCTCTGTCCCGTCCTCGTCAACAACCGCGCCAAAGCGGAATTCGAGGAACTCGCGGCGGACCTTGTCGACCGGGGTGCCGGACTGTTCCATCTGGTAAAGCGCCTGCACGGCATAGAGCCGCGAGGCGGAGCGCATCTTGCGCTTCTGGTTGCCGGACGGCTTGCCCGGCTGCGGTTTGGGCGCGTTCGCCTCGCTCATGCGACTGGACCTTTCCCGGACGTGGCGATCTCGTATTCGCCGCCGGACGGACGGAACCCGACGCCCTTGCGGGCCCCGCCGAATTTCCGTGCGATTGCAATAAGATGAAGGGCTGCCGCCGCTGCGCCGCCGCCCTTGTTCTGGCCGTCCGAATCGGCCCGGACCGCCGCCTGATCGTAGTTCTCGACCGTGAGGATACCGTTGCCGATGCACAGGCCCTGAAGGCCGAGCAGCGTCAGGGCGCGCGACGAGTCGTTGCAGACCGTGTCGTAATGCGTTGTTTCTCCACGGATAACGCAGCCCAGCGCGACGTAGCCGTCGAAGCTGGACATCCGTTCCGCGATGCCGATGGCGGTGGGAACCTCCAGCGCGCCGGGCACCTCGATGATCTCGTGCCAGCCGCCGCAGGCCTCGATCTCTGCGACCGCGCCCTTAACAAGCTGGTCAGCAATGTCCTTGTAATATGGCGCCACAACGATGGCGATCTTCACCGGCTTGTCGAATTCCGCGCGCGGCAGCGTGTAATGCGTTTCGTTCGATGCCATCAGCCCAGCTCCGAGATCCTGCGGGTTTCAACGATTTCAAGGCCGTAGGCATCCAGGCCCACCACCCTCGGCTTCGGCGAATTGGTCAGCAGCACCAGCTTCGACAGGCCCAGCGACGACAGGATCTGCGCGCCAAGACCGTACTGGCGCAGCGTCCTTGGAGAGACCTCCTCACCCACGTCCAGCTTCATCGAGGTGTCGCGCAGCAGCACGACGGCGCCGCGCCCTTCCTCGGCCACGGCCATCATAGCGTTGCGGAATTCGTCCGCCCGTCCCTTCAGCCCGGTGCCCACCACGTCGAGCATCGGGTCAAGCGCGTGCATCCGCACCAGCACCGGCTCCTCGCCGGAAATATCGCCTTTTACCAATACGATATGCTCGTCGCCGTGGGTCTCGTCGGTGTAGATCCGCATGGTCCACTCGCCGCCGAACTCCGTCTGGATCACCTCTTCGGTGCGCACCTTCACGAGGTTGTCGTTGCGGCGGCGGTACTTGATGAGGTCGCTGATGGTGCCGATCTTGATGCCGTGCTTCTGGCCGAAGGCGATCAGTTCCGGCAGGCGCGCCATGGTGCCGTCGTCGTTGATGACCTCGCAGATCACGCCGGAAGGGTTCAGCCCCGCCAGCCGCGACACGTCCACGGCCGCCTCCGTATGGCCGGCACGCACCAGCACGCCGCCGCGCTTGGCCCGCAGCGGGAAGACATGCCCCGGGGTCGCGATATCCGCCGGCCCCTTCGAGGAGTCGATGGCCACCTGCACGGTGCGCGCCCGGTCGGCGGCAGAGATGCCGGTGGTCACACCTTCGCGCGCCTCGATCGACGTGGTGAAGGCAGTCTCGTGCCGCGACGAGTTGTTCGTCGACATCAACGAAAGGCCAAGGTCTTCAATACGTTCCGGTGTCAGGGCCAGGCAGATCAGCCCGCGCCCGTAGAGCGCCATGAAGTTGATCGCATCCGGCGTCGCCCATTGCGCGGGGATCACGAGGTCGCCCTCGTTCTCGCGGTCTTCGTGGTCGACAAGGATGAACATCCGACCGTTGCGGGCGTCCTCGATGATCTCCTCGACAGAGGAAATCGCGTCGCGCCAGTTCTGCTCCACCGGGCCGGGGTTTTCGTAATCGGTCATAGCGTCTCGCCTCACTCGGGTCTGTGGCGGGATAATCCAGCGAGGCCCCAAAGGCCAGAGGCTATGGCGCCTCACCGCCCCGCGGGCACGCAGGGTCTTTCCCGAAAATATGCACGATGGCCCGGCGGCGGTCAGTCGAAGATGTCGTCGAGCAGGTCGAAGGCCTCATGCAGGAACCCCTTCTTCCTGCGTTTCTTCGAAGTCCTGCGCATCGCCGTCTCCACCAGGTCGAAGGGCGAGTGCGCCGCGCGGCGTTTGCCCTTCCGGCCCTTCTGCGGCACGCGATGCGCCTCTGGCCGGACGGCGTCGGAGCGCAGCTTCTTCAGGTCGTGCAGCGGCGCCCCGCAGGAGGAGCACGCCAGTTCATGCGACCGCTCGCCCTTCAGGACAAGCGCTGCGCGGGTGCCGCAGTAGCAGCAGGTTGCGATCTTGGTGTTCGGCATGTCCCTGACCTAAGTACGGCACAGGGTCAGGACAAGTCGCGTCAGGACCCGCGGTCAGCCCCGCACGGCGTAAAGCGCCACGGCGGCCGCGTTCGACACGTTGAGCGAGCCGAAATCGCGGGCGAAGGGGATCTTCACGAGGGCATCCACCGTCTCGCGAGTCTTGGGGCGGAGGCCCGGCCCCTCTGCGCCCAGCACCAGCGCGATGGGCCGGTCGCGCTTGCCTTCCACGGCTTCCTCGATGGTCATTTCTGCCTCCCCGTCGAGACCCAGGACCATGTAACCGATCCCCTGAAGCGCGGTGATCGTGTCGGCGAGGTTCCTTTCCCGCAGGTAGGGCTGACGTTCCAGCGCGCCGCTCGCCGTCTTGGCCAGCGCGCCGGTTTCGGGTGCGGCGTGATGGCGCGTGCCGATCACCGCCTGCGCGCCGAACACCTCAGCCGAGCGCAGGATGGCGCCGACGTTGTGCGGATCGGTCACTCGGTCGAGCAGCACCAGACGCAGCGCGCCCTCGCCCGAGAGCGCCACGTCCTCCAGCTTGCCCCAGTCCAGCGGCTTGACCTCGAGCGCCGCGCCCTGGTGGACGGACTGCGGGTCGAGCGGCGCGGCAAAGCGGCGGGGATCGCTGATCTCCGGCTCGATCCCGGCCTCGGCCACGGCCTCGCCCAGCTTTTCGGCGGCGTTGGGGGTCAGGATCAGGCGCAGCTTCACCCGGTTCGGGTTCAGGAGGGCGTCGCGCACGGCATGATGGCCGAACAGCCAGACAGTCTCCGCCGCAGAGGCGCGCTTGGCCTGTTCCTTCTCGACCACCCATTTCGGTTTCTTCGCCATGTCGTCTGCACCGTCCTTCGCAGCCTGTCCCGCAGAGCGTTCACTCATGCACGGGCGCCGGGTGAATTCCAAGGGATTTTCCTGTTGACGCCCCTTTGGGCCGGTTGTAATCAGCCCCCCACGTCCGGGGCCGCTGGCCTTCACGGACGCCCGGTGGGCGACAGGCCGCAAGGTGTGGCAGGGGACTGTAACTCCCTCGCGGAGACGCACGCTTGGTTCGATTCCAAGGTCGCCCACCATCTCCACTCTGACAATGACGACGCTCATGCAGGCCCTTTCCGGGGCGGGCATGCGTCGGCGCAGTCGGGCGGGCCATTCTTCCCTGAACCGCGGCCATTCACACTTCACGGTTGTCCGACTCGGGGCGGATCGGGCACCGTTGCGTCACCCTGCATCCAACGGGAGGACGCCCATGGACCGCCGCTCTTTCATGACAACCTCGTTGCTGGCCGCCGCCGGCGCCCTGACCGGCCTGCGAATCGCGCCGGTCGCGGCGCAGTCGGGGTCCCCCGGCATCGCCGTCGCGCAAAGCTTTCCCGTCGGAAGCGCGACCGTCACCGCCTTTTCCGACGGCTTCCTGCCGATCACCGCTGAGGCGCTGCAAGGCATCACCCCTGAGGATTTCCAGAACCTGCTTCGGGCGGCCTACATCGACGGCAACGGCCATCCGACCGGCGTCAACGCCTACCTGATCGAGATCGGCGAGGAACGCATCCTCGTCGACACCGGCACCGGGCAGCTCATGGGCCCGGGGCTGGGCCAGCTTGGCGCCAACATGGCGGCCTTCGGCGTGGACCCTGCCAGCATCGGCCGGATCATCGCCACCCACCTGCACCCCGACCACATCGGCGGCATCCTCGCGCCGGACGGGAACCCCTACACCGGCGCGGGCCTGACCGTCAGCCAGCCGGAGATCGACTTCTGGCGCAGCGACGAGATCCGCAACGGCGCGCCGGAGCAGTTCCACCCGTTCTTCGATCAGGCGCGGGCCGCCGTCGACGCCTTCGGCGACCGGCTGGAGGTCGTGGCCAAGGACGCCGATCTGGGCAACGGGATCACGCTGGTGCCGCTGCCGGGCCACACGCTGGGCCACACCGGCGTGATGCTCGAGAGCGAGGGCAGCCAGCTTCTGATCTGGGGCGACATCGTGCACGTCGGGCCGGTCCAGTTCGCCCGCCCCGAGGTCACCATCGTCTTCGACACCGCCGCCGACATGGCCGCCGCGACACGGGCCGACATCCTCGCCCGCGCGGCGGCCGACCGGATGCAGATCGCCGGGATGCACATCGCCTTCCCCGGGATCGGTTACGTGGAGGAGGCGCAGGAAGGCTATCGCTTCGTGCCGCGCGCCTTCCCCTATGGCTGAGAGCACGGGCCGGGGTGGCGTCAGCGGCGCCCCCCGGCCACCGCGCTGATCGCGAACAGCAGGGCCGCCGCGCAGACCACCGCAGGTCCCGCGGGCAGGTCCAGCACCCATGCGCCCCACAGCCCGCCAAGCGCCGAGAGCACGCCAAGCGCCGCCGTTCCGGCCAGCATCACCTCGGGCGTGCGCGACCAGGGCCGCGCCGCCGCCGCCGGGATGATGAGCAGCGCGCCGATCAGCAGCGCGCCCACCACCTTCAGCGCCACGGCGACGACAAGCGCCAGCGCCAGCATGAGGATCAGCCGCTCCCGCTTCGGATCGATGCCGGCGGCAAAGGCCAGGTCCTCCGAGACGGTGGAGGTCACCAGCGCCTGCCAGCGCCAGCCGATCAGCACGGCGACCACCGCGCCGCCGCCCCAGATCACGGCGAGGTCGGCCTTGCCCACCGCGAGGATGTCACCGAACAGGTAGGCTTCGAGGTCGAGGCGCGGCCCCTGCAGGAAGGACACGGCGACAAGGCCAAATGCCAGCGCGCCATGGGCGGCCACGCCCAGCACCATGTCGGCGCCATAGCCGCGCCCCGCCAGCCGCGCCACCGTCAGCGCCATGGCCAACGCCACCACCAGCGTCCCGGCAAAGACCGGCGCGGACATGGCCAGCGCGAGCGCGACGCCCAAAACGGCCGCATGGGCCGTGGCGTCGCCGAAATAGGCCATCCGCCGCCAGACGACGAAAACGCCAAGGGGGGCCGCCGCAAGCGCCGCGCCGACCGCCGCCAGCACCGCCCGCAAAAGGAAATCGTCAAGCATCAGTGGGCACCCTCGTGCGTGTGCGCATGGTCGTGGTCGTGCGTATGGTCGTGGTCGCAGCCGTCGTGCCGGTGCGAATGCTCGTGCCGGTAGAGTGCCAGCGCCCCCTGCGTGCCGGTGCCGAAGAGCGCGCGGTATTCCTCGGCCTGCGCCACCGTCTCCGGATGACCCTCGCAGCAGATGTGACCGTTCACGCAGATCACGCGGTCGGATGCGCTCATCACGACGTGCAGCTCGTGGCTGACCATCAGGACGGCGCAGCCCAGCCTGTCCCGCACCTCTTCCAGCCTGCGGTAGAAGGCCGCCTGCCCCGGCTGGTCCAGCCCGGTGGTCGGCTCGTCGAGGATCAGCAGTTCGGGCCGGTCGAGCAGCGCCCGCGCCAGCAGCACCCGCTGGAACTGCCCGCCGGACAGCTCCGTCAGCGCGCGCTCCTCAAGGTCCCCCGCGCCGGCCTCGTCCAGCGCCTGACGCCGCGCCTCTGCCGGGACCTTGCGGGGCAGGTTCAGGAAGCGGCCCACGGTCATCGGCATCGACGCATCCAGCCGCAGCCCCTGCGGCACGTAGCCGACCCGCAGCCCCGGTTTCCGGGTGATCCGCCCCTTCGCCGGAGGCAGCGCCCCGATCAGGGCCCGCAGAAGCGTCGACTTGCCGGACCCGTTCGGGCCGACCACGGTCACGATCTCGCCGGGGTGGATGCTGAACCAGACCCGCTCCAGCACCACGCGGCCACCCTGCGCGACGTCCAGAGCCTCCGTCCAGATGAGCGCTGCGGTCAAGCCCGCGCCTCGGTCTCGGGCAGCGCCTCGGGCCGCTCCTGGCAACTCGGGCAGAGACCTTCGGCCTCGATCGCGACGCGCTCGACCTCGAAGCCCACCTCGCTCGCCACGTTGCGCAGCGCCCGCCCAGCCCGCCAGGCCGGTGTCTCGGCGACCGACGAACAGCCGCGGCAGATCAGGAAGGTGGGGGCGTGGCTTTCGCCGGGGGCGACGCAGGCGATGAAGGCGTTCAGCCGTTCGATCCGGTGCGCCAGCCCGTTCGAGACGAGGAAATCGAGCGCCCGGTAGGCCACCGGCGGCTGCGAGCCGAGCCCCTCCTCGCGCAGGTGATCCAGGACCTCGTAGGCGCCCATGGCCCGGTGCTTCTCCAGCAGGATCTCCAGCACGCG
This sequence comes from Sagittula sp. MA-2, assembly GCF_030126985.1. Classification (GTDB taxonomy): domain Bacteria; phylum Pseudomonadota; class Alphaproteobacteria; order Rhodobacterales; family Rhodobacteraceae; genus Sagittula. The sequence continues at coordinate 3,162,489 of NZ_CP126145.1, forward strand.
GCGGCGCACCTTGGTCAGTTGCAGACCCTGCTCGTCGCACAAATGCTCCGCCGCGCCCATCGCGCTGGCAATGCACTGGGTGTGGTCATGCGGCTCGAAGCCCTTGGTTTCCATGCCTGTTCTCCTGCGTGCCGTCGGGTATTTCTTTTTGGCTTGAAGTGTTATGATATAACTCATACCAACACGAGGACCAAAAGACAAGAAGGACCGCCGCCATGCGCCTGCCGCTGTTTCCCGCCTGCAACGCAACCGCCCTGTGCCTGACCCTCGCGGCCGGACAGGCCCTGGCCGAGGTACCGCGCGTCGTCACCGACATCCCGCCGGTCGCCAGCCTTGCCGCGATGGTGCTCGGCGATCTCGGCACGCCGGAAGTTCTGGTGGCGCCGGGCGCCTCCGCCCATGGCGCCTCGCTGAAGCCGAGCCAGGCCCGCGCGCTCGAAGCGGCGGACGTGGTGGTCTGGATCGGGCCGGGGCTGACACCGGGCATCGCCCGCCAGATCGAGGCGCTGGCAGAGGGCGCACAACGCCTGACCCTTGCCGACCTGCCGGAAACCCGTGTGCTGCCGTTCCGCGACGGCGGGCTGGAGCCGCATGACCATGGCGAAGATGACCACGCCGAAGACAAGGAACACGACGACCACGCCGAAGACGACCACGCGGGTGAAGATCACGCCGACGACGACCACGCAGGCGAAATGCACGGAGAGGACACCCACCTCGACCCACACCTCTGGCTCGACCCGGAAAACGCCACCGTCTGGCTCTCGGCCATCGCCACCGCGCTCTCCGCGCAGGACCCGGAGAACGCGCAGGCCTACGACGCAAACGCAAAGGCCGGTGTGGCGCGCATCGCGGAAGCCACGGAAACGGCGCGAAGCGCCCTCGACCCGGTGCGCGACCGCCCCCTCGCCGTGACCCATGACGCCCTGCAATACTACGAGGCCGCCTTCGGGCTGCGGGTGGTCGGCGCGCTCACAGACGGCGACGACACCGCACCGGGCGCACAGCGGCTCGACGCGCTCCGAGCACTCTACGCCGAAACCGCGCCGGTCTGTGCGCTCGCGGACCCGGGCACCTCGCCCCGGCTGATGCACGCCGTGGGCCTCGACACGATCCCGCAGGCCGAAATCGACCCGCTGGGCAGCGCCCTGCCGCAAGGCGCGCCCCTCTACCCCGCATTGCTCGGGGACATCGCGAACCGCATCGCCGCCTGCGCCAGCCACCAGTAACACATACGCATCCCAACCCCGGGCCGCCCCACCGGCGCCCCGGGGTCCATGACAGGGGCCGACCCCCGCCAGTCCCCTTCATCTTGGCGAAAAATACCTCGGGGAGCGCGGCACGCGCGGGGGCGGAGCCCCCTCTGCCCGCACCGGTCCCGAAACCCTCAGATGGACCCGCGCCGCCCCTCGAAGGTCCGGACCTCGATCCCGGCCTCCATCAGTGCCGCCCGCACTGCCCGGGCGATCTCCAAGGCCGTGGCGCCGTCGCCATGCAGGCAGATCGTGTCCACCGCCGCGGGGATCGCCTCGCCCTCCTCGGGCAGGATGGCGCCCGCCTGCACCATGCGCACGATCCGCTCCGCCGCGTGCTCCGGATCGTGGATCACCGACCCCGGCAGCGACCGGTCGACCAGCGTCGCATCCGCGTTGTAGGCGCGGTCGGCAAAGATCTCTCCGGCCCAGAGGCACCCCAGCCGCTCGACCGCGCGCTGCTGCGCCGTTGCGGCCAGAACCATCACGATGATCTCAGGCGCCACTTCCAGCGCCGCGCCATAGCAGACCTCGGCCAGGGCCTCGTCCTCCGACGCCATGTTGGCCAGCGCGCCGTGCAGCTTCAGGTGCCGCACCTCCGCGCCCACCGCCCGCGCAATCCCCAGCGCCGCCCCAAGCTGGTACTGCACGAGGTGCCGGAGCGTCGCCTCCGGCAGGTGCATCCGCCGCCGTCCGAAGCCCTGCAGGTCGGCAAACCCCGGATGCGCGCCGATGCTCACGCCCTGCGCCCGCGCGACCTCCATGGTGCGCGCCATCACGTCCGGGTCGCCCGCGTGCATCCCGCAGGCCACGTTGGCCGATGTCACCACCTCCAAGAGCGCCGCATCCTGCCCCATCACCCAGGGGCCAAAGCTCTCGCCCATGTCCGCGTTCAGATCCACAGACGTCATCGTGTCACCTCTCCATCCGTCACGCCGCTGACCAGGTTGTGGTCCAGCAGGTTGATGTCCTTCGGGTCGCGCACCAGCGGCGCGATCTTCTTCGGCAGGCCCTTCAGCGCCTCGCGCATCGCCCGCTCCGCCGCCAGCGCCTCGTCCCGCGTGACGAAGCGGAAGCGGATCTCCGCCCCCGGCGCCGCCTGCGCAATGCGCGGCAGGTCCGCCGGGATCACCGTCCCGATCCTCGGATAGCCGCCGGTGGTCTGGCATTCGCTCAGCAGCACGTAGGGCGCGCCGTCGCCGGGGATCTGGATGTCGCCAGGGACGATCACCTCCGAGAGTATCCGCCCCCCGGCGTCGAGGCCATAGCCCTCGCCCTCCGGCACCAGCCGCACGCCCATCCGGTTGCCGCGCGCGTCCCGCTTGAAGGCCTCGGCACAGAACCGGGTGCGCATCTCCTCCGGGAAGACCTCCGTCTGCAGGGACGGCAGCACCCGCAGGACACCGCCGCCAAGCCGCGCTACGGGCTCCAGCCCGAGGCCAGTCGCGCCGCCCGCGTCGTCCCCCAGCGCCAGCCGGTCGCCCGCTTCCAGCGCCCGTCCGATGCCGGCGGCAAGATGCGCCCCCTGCGACCCCAGGACCTCCGGCTGGTCGAAACCGCCGCCAACGCTCAGATAGCCGTAGACCCCGTCCTGCGCCGCCCCGATCTCAAGCGTCTCGCCCGCCGGCAGCAGCCAGCAGGCGTTCCAGCGCAGCGCTCGGCCATCGACCGAGGCCGCCATGCGCGCCCCGGTCAGCGCGATGCGCAGGTCGCAGGTGGCGCGGAAACGCCCGCCCATGCCCGCCATCTCCAGCGCGACGCCGGGCGCCTGCCCCAGCAGCGCCGCTCCTTCCGACAGCGCCACGAGGTCGGCGGCCCCGCCGCGCGACAGACCCTGCGCCAGCCAGCCGGGCCGTCCCGCATCCTGCAGGCTGAGCCCCGGCCCCGCCTGCACCACCTCCAGCGCGCCGCTCATGCCAGGGGCTCCACCGCGATGCCATCCTCGCCCGCCTCGCGCATCGCCTCGAAGGCGGCGCGGTCGACGGCAGGAAAGCGCACCGCGTCGCCGGGACGCAGCAGGAAGGGCGCCTCGGCCTCGGGCCGGAACAGCCGCGCATGGGTCTGGCCCACGTGCCGCCAGCCGGTGGGCGTTGTGACGGAGAACAGCACAAGCTGCCGGATCGCCACCACCAGCGCGCCCACCGGCACCTTCGGTGTCAGCGCGGTCTGGCGCGGGATGTCCCAGCATTCCGGCAGGGTGCCGAGGTAGGGCTGGCCGGGCGCAAAGCCGATGGTGGTCACGCGCACCTCCGCCTCCGACAGCGACCGGATCGCCTCCTCCTCCGACAGGCCCGCAGCGGCGGCGGCCTCCGCCAGTTGCGGCGCAAGGTCGGTGCCGTAGAGCGTGGGAATGGTCACAAGGCGCCGGCCTTCCGGCAGGTCCTCCGCATACCAGTCGCGGGTTGCGAGCAGGTCCGACAGGCGGCGTTCCAGCACGTCGGGCGCCAGCGCCAGAGGGTCGAATCGCACGAAGGCGGAAACCAGCGAGGTGGCGCATTCCTCGACCCCGTCCGGGGTCTCCCGCTCCAACGCGGCGCGGAACGCCAGCGCCGCACGGTTGGCCCGCTCCGACAGGCTGTCGGCAAAGCGCACCAGCAGGCCGTCGAGGCCCACGGGGTCGATCCGGGGAAAGGTCATCTCAGCAGTCATGGCGCAAGGGGATCACGCCCGGCGCAGGCTGTCCAGAGGGCGCGCACCGGGCACGATCCCGACCGCATGCGCCGGGACGGCTTGGGTACACCGGAGCGGGTTACAGCCCCATCCCGTGGATCACCGACAGGAAGCGACGCACCTCGTCGGGGCTGTTGTAGTGCGCCAGCGACACGCGCACGCAGCTGTCCTGCCCGAGCGGTGTCAGGATGTTGCCCGAATAGTGGTCGGCCTTGCGCGTATGGGTCCGGATGCCCTCGGCATTCAACGCCGCGACGATCTCTGCCGCAGGCTTGCTGTCGCTCCAGAAACTCACCAGCCCTTCGCGCGCCGGGTTCTCCGCCCCGCCCACGATGTGCACGCCGTCGATGGCCGCCAGTCCGCGCAGGTTGTCGGTGCCCTCGATCATCATCCGGGTCAGCGCCGCCTCGTGGTCGTGGATCGCCTGCCCCGCCGCCTCGATCCGGCCGCGCGGATCGGTGGCGTCGGAGACCTGCCCGCCCAGCCAGTCGAAATAGGCCACCACGTCGGAAAAGGTCGCATAGGCGCCGGTGTCCCGCGTGCCCAGCTCCCAGTTCCCGGCGGGCCCGCCGACAAGGCTGTCATGCGCCATGACCGTCAGCCGGTCGGAGGCCCAGGCAAGGCCGTAGCCGTGGCGCGAGAAGACCTTGTAGGGCGAGATCACGTAGGCATCGACACCGGCCGCCGCCACGTCGATCCGGCCGTGACAGGCGTGCTGGATGCCGTCCACGATGACGATCGCCTCCGGCGCCACGGCCCGCACCGCGCCAACGATGGCGGGCAGGTCCATGCCCATGCCCGTGACAGGCGAGGTGTGCAGGATCGTCACCACCGCGGTCTCCGGCGTCACCGCCGCCGCATAGGCCTCTGCCGTCACCTGCCCGGTGGCATCGTCGTGGGCGATCAGCACGTGGCGACGCCCCGCCACCTCCGCCCATCGCGCCGCCGCGCTGCGCGACGCCGGATGCTCCACGGTCGAGCCCAGCACATCCCCGGGCCCGGCACCGAGGCAGGCGTCGCGGATCACCCGGAACAGCAGTTCCGTCCCGCTCTCGCCGAACAGAACCGCGCCGCCTTCGGCGTTGAAGAACCGCCGCACGTCGGCCCGCGCCCGGTCGATCACCGCGACCAGCGCCTTAGACGCCGGGTTGTCCCGGCCCTGGTTGTCGGGAATCGCCGCGAACCGCGACGATGTCTCCACCACGGAGCGCAGCGTCAGCGCGCCCCCGGCGTTCTCGAAGAAAATGCGCGGCCCGGTGAAGGGACAGTCGTCCACATGGGCAAAGCGCGCGCGGATGGCGGAAAGGAGCGTATCGTCGAACATGCCAGATGACTACGCCCGCCGCGCGGCGAAGGGAAGCGCCATCGTCAGGCGAAAAAGGCGCAACCCGCCCCTTCATCTTGGCAGAAATACCTCTGCCTCACCCGCCGTCCCGCGCACCCAGTCGGAACAGGGACGAGGCGCCGCCGCAGGCGGCGCGGATCGGCGCGCGTCAGCGCGGCGAAACCGCTCTCAGTGCGGCTTGCGCAGCGCCTCTTCCGCGGCCTGCGCGGCCTCCTCAAGGTCCTCCGGATCGTCCGAAGGGATGGCGTAGCTGCCCCCCAGCCACTTCGCGAGGTCCACGTCGGCGCAGCGTTTCGAACAGAAGGGCCGGACCGTGGGCTCCGTCGGTCTTCCGCAGATCGGACAGCTCACAGCAGCCCCCCGACCGGCACCCGGTCCCGTTTGCGCTGCAGTTCCAGCAGCCCGAGGTTGGTCCAGCCGACGACGATGGTCTCCACCGCGTCCTTCTTCAGCGCCGCCTTCAGCGCGCTCTCGACCTGGCGGCGGTCCTTCTTCGGCATCGGCGCCGGGTCGACCACCACCTGTCCGCCGAGCCCTCTAAGCCGCAGCTGGCGTGGCAGGTCGCGGAAGGCGGCGATCGTCGCCTTCAGCCCCGCCGCCGGAGAGGTGTCGCCGCCGGTGTTCACATCGACCGCGATCAGCGCGGTGGTCGGTTCGATCACCATGGAGGCATTGGCCCCCAGCGCCACGCGCGGCGACTTCAGCGCCTCGAGCGCCTCGTCCACGCCGTGCCGTTCGAAACTGCCCGGGGCATCGTCGACCTCGGCGGGGTCCGCCCATTCGCGCCAGGCCAGCGCGTGGGGGCCGTCGCCCTCGACCAGCAGTTCGGCGCCGCCGGTCGCGTCCGCCAGCACCGCCGTGGCGAGCTGCGCCATGGCAAGGATGTCCTCGGCCACCGCGTCGTCGGCCGCCCCTTCGCAGGACGAGCGCAGGATCAGGCCCGCGCCCTCCGGCAGGGGTGTCTCCGCCAGCACGTCGTGGGCCAGTTCCAGCACCGCCTCGCGCGCGTCATCGTCGCGAATCTGGCGCGAGACGTTGATGCCGGGCGCGTCCGCGGTGACGATGGCATGGCGCGACTTGAACAGCAGTTTCGAGGTGACCGGCAGCGCCTTCCCCGGCTCTGCGAAGCCCGTGACCTGCACGAGGATCGGTCCGCCCTGCGACAGCCCCTTCACCTGCCTCAGAAAGGCGTTGCCGTCCGGCGTTTCGAGGAACATGCCCCCCTGCCCCTTCATCGGGCGTTGCGCGATGGCGCGGTAGAGGTTCCCGGGACGCGGCAGGTCGCCGTCGATGAAGAGGTCCTCCAGCCGGCCATCCACCATCAGCGCGGCGGCCTCCCGGCCGTTCCACGTGTCCAGAGCGATCGTGCGTCCCTTCATGGCGCGTCCTTGTATAGCGGGTAGCCCGCAGCTTGCAGCAGATGCGCCGTCTCGGCCAGCGGCAGGCCGACAACAGCGGTGAAAGAGCCGGAGATCCACGGGATCAGCGCGCCCGCGGGTCCTTGTATCCCGTATCCGCCCGCCTTTCCACGCCAGTCGCCGGAAGCGAGGTACGCATTCATTTCCTCGTTCGAGAGCATCTTCATCTTCACCTGGGTGACGACGTCACGCTCCCACACACGGGTGCCGCGGCGGACGGCCACGGCGGTGACCACGCGGTGACGGCGCCCCGAAAGCAGCGCAAGGAAGGCTGCGGCCTCCTTCTCGTCCTCCGGCTTGCCGAGGATGCGGCGGCCAAGCGCCACGGTCGTGTCGGCGGAGAGCACGATCTCGTCGTCCTCCGCCGGGATCGCCAGCGCCTTTTCGCGCGCAAGCCGCACGCAGTAGGGGCGCGGCAGTTCGCCCTTCGCGGGGTCCTCGTCGATGTCGGGCGGACGGATGTCGTCGGCCACGATGCCGAGTTGCGCCAGCAGTTCGCGGCGACGCGGAGAGCCTGACCCGAGGATGAGGCGGGGTTTCGTCATATGATGCCTTCCGGACCGTCGCTGCAAAGATCAGCCGTGACCTACGCCAGGCGGGCAGGATGATAAAGGGTGCGCCGCACGATGCGCCGGCGCAAACCGTGCGTCAGACAAGGAAAGACCGCGCCGAAAGCGCGGTCCATCTTCGTCGTCTTCTTATTTGAAGCGGTAGTTGATGCGGCCCTTCGTCAGATCGTAGGGCGTCATTTCCACCTGGACCCGGTCGCCGGCCAGAACGCGGATGCGGTTCTTGCGCATCTTGCCTGCCGTATGTGCGATGATCTCATGGCCGTTTTCAAGCTCGACCCGGAACGTCGCATTGGGCAGGAGTTCCTTCACGACACCGGGAAATTCGAGCGTATCTTCCTTGGCCATGGTCTCTCCTTCGTGGTCCGCCCCTGCTGCGCAAGGGCAAGGCGCACCACGATATGGTCCGATCCCACCCGGTTTTCAAGTCACATATTGACAGTGCGTCATTTCAACAGCGTTACAGGCGCCCTGCCGTCACGGCCGGACTGCTCTGCCCAATGGGTGCGGTTCAGGACGACGCCATCTCGCCGGACATCCGCGACCGCCGAAAGATCCACCTCCGCAAAGGTCCAGCCCGGCGCGTTCAGCTTGCCCTCCGCGATCACGCCTGTCGAGGGAAAACCCCGGTCCGGGGGACCAAAGACCCCGCCCGCGCCGCAATTGGTGTCGACCGCATAGGACCAGTCGCTGGTGCCGACGGTGGAGGACATGGCCACGATGCACTGCTGTTCCAGCGCCCGCGCCATCGAGCCGATTCGCACGCGCCAGTAGCCGGCCAGCGCCTCGGTGCAGGACGGCACGAGCAGCAGCTCCGCATCGGACAGGGCACGCGCGAGCAGCGGGAATTCCGAATCGTAGCAGATCAGGACACCGATCCGCCCCAGCGCCGTGTCGAAGACCGCCAGAGGGTCGCCGCCGCGCACCCCCCATTCCTCGCGTTCGAAACGGGTCATGATCTGCTTGTCGATCGCCGCCATAGCCCCGCCCGGCGCGAAGAAGCGCGCGCGGTTGACCGGCAGCCCCTCGCCCGTCTGCACCGGCGCGGAGGCGGCGAGGATGTGCACGCCGTAACGCTCCGCCAGCTTGCCATGGAGCGCGTCGGCCTCCGGCACACGTTCGGAGACCGCCCGGATGGAGCCTTGCAGGTCCATCGCCACGTCGCGCCCGGCCAGCGTCGCCAGTTCCATCGCGCCGTATTCGGGGAAGACCAGCAGGTCCGCGCCCTCGCCCGCCGCATCGCTCACCCAGCGTTCGAGCTTGGCCTCGTAAGCGGCCCAGTCGTAGAGGAAATCCATGTTGTAGGCGGCGGTGGCGATCTTCATTCCGTGGTCCTCATCTCGTGCAACGTGTGCGGTCCTGTCCCTGCCCCGGGCGGCACGGCGCCGCAAGGGTCAAAGCCGGCGTATCCAGGCCTGAAGCGTGTGCGGGCTTTCTTCGGTGTCGCCCAGATCCGTCCAGTGGAAGGTGGCGGTCACGCCCTCTGCCTTTTCGTAGCCGCGCTTGCGCCAGAAGCCGTCGAGCGGGCGGTAGCCCTCGGGGCGCATGGGGTGATCTTCGGGCCGAACGACGCCGCAGAACAGGGTGAAATCGAAACCCTGTTTCCGCGCCTCCGCCTCCCGCAGGTCAAAGAACGCGTGCCCCAGCCCGTGCCCGCGGTAGTCCGGCAGCAGCACGCTTTCGGCGCAGTAGAAGATCCGTTCGACCGGCGGCAGCGGACCGGAGATCTGCGAGGCGTCGGCGTGGTCGGCCAGCGGCATGCCCGTCGCAGCCCCCACGATCCTGTCGCCGTCGCGCGCCGCGACCAGCACCGCGCGCGGGTTGTCGGTGTAGGACCGCAGGTAGTGGCGTTCGTAGTCGAGATCCCCGTCGTAGAGATAGGGAAAGGCCCGGAACACCGCGATCCTCAGCTGTGCCAGATCGCCAAGCGCCGCCTGCAGCGCATCGCCTGTCAGCCGCTCGACCTTCATGAGACCTGGCGCACCCAGTCGGCGAGGTTGTAGTAGGTCACGACGCGGGTGATATGCCCGTCCTTCATCGAGAAGAACGACCCGGCGGGCAGACGGTAGGTCTGGCCCCCGGCCTCCGGGAGGCCGGAATCGGTGGCCTTGTAGGTGCCGTTGACGATGTATTCGGCCGCACCGCGCGTGCCCTCGTCGTTGGCAAAGATCACCATGTCGGTCAGGTTCTCTTCGTAGCAATGGCTCATGTGCGCGCAGAATTCCGCGAACTTCGCCTTGCCGACGCGGATCTGGCCCTCGTTGACGTGATGCTCGACGTCCGTGGCGAGGCAGGCCAGCATGCCCTCCGTGTCGCCCGCGTTGAATGCTGCGAAATACCGCTCGATGACCTCGCGCCCCATGGCTGTCTCCTTCTGTCGCTCGGAAGGCCGCCTTAGCCGGTTTCGGAGCCGTGGAAAACACCTCCGTCGGTCGGTAGGGTCAGACGCCCCAGAGCTCCTGCACGCGCTTCACGATCTGGTCGCGGGTCTGGCGGTAGGCATTCAGCTTCTGTTCGCGCGACTCGCCGATGCCGGTCGGGTCCATCACCGGCCAGTAGTCCACGGTCAGGTGATAATAGCGTGTCAGTTCAAGCGCCTTGCGCTGCGAGGCGGGAGACATGGTGACGATCATGTCGAAGCCCGACAGCATCTCGCCCATCTGCTCCATCTCCTCGAAGGAGCGCGAGCGGTGCCGTTCCAGCGCGACGCCGATCTCCTTGCAGACGGCGATGGCAAAGCCGTCGATCTCGAGGTCGTTGACCACGCCGACGGATTGCACGTAGGTCCGGGTGCCGACGAATTTCTTCATGATCCCCTCCGCCATCGGCGAGCGGACCGCATTATGGTCGCAGGAAAACAGAACCGACTGCGGATAGTCCTTCAAATCACCCCCCGAAGTGCAGCACGCAGACCAGCGTGAAGAGCCGCCGGGCGGTGGCATCGTCCACCTCCACCTTGCCCTCCAGGCGTTCCTGCAGCACGCGTGCCCCTTCGTTATGGATGCCCCGCCGCGCCATGTCGATGGTTTCGATCTGGCTGGGGGCCGCGGTCTTCACCGCGTCGAAGTAGCTTTTGCAGATGGCGAAGTAGTCCTTGACCACCTGCCGGAAAGGGCTGAGCGAGAGATGGAACTCCGCCGCCGTCTCTCCGTCCTCGGTCATCACCAGAAAGACCAGCCGCTTGTCGCGGATCGACAGGGCGACGTTGTAGGGCCCCGGGGGCACCACGCGGTCGTCGCGCTGCGGCAGGACGAAGGAGTTCTCCTCCATCAGGTCGAACATGGCGACGCGCCGCTCCTGCTCGATCTCCGGGGTCGGAGGGGGCAGGTTGGCATCGTCAAGCTGGATGTGGGCGATATGGGTCATTGGGACGTCTTTCGCATCTGCAGCAAAAACGTTACCAGCCGGTTAACATTTTTGGCAAGGGCGCGCGGCGCCTTTGGTCAACCGACCTTCGGACCATCCCGTAGGCCCGGGCCCCGCGCGTCAGCCGTTCAGTTTCTGCAGCCGCGCGGTGACACTCAGCCCGTGTGCCTCAAGGCTTTCGGAGCGTGCCAGCACCTCTGCCGCGGGACCGATGGCACCCAGCGCCTCCGGCGACATGCGGGCCATGGTCGTGCGCTTGAGGAAATCCATCACCGACAGCCCCGAGGAGAAGCGCGCAGACCGCGCCGTCGGCAGGACGTGGTTCGGGCCGCCCACATAGTCGCCGATGGCTTCCGGCGTCCATGCGCCGAGGAAGATTGCACCGGCGTGCACGCATTTCTCGGCCAGCGCCTCCGGGTCGGCGACGCAGAGCTCGAGGTGCTCCGGCGCGATGCGGTTGGAAAGCCGCGCGGCCTCGTCGAGGTCGGACACGGTGATGATCGCGCCGAAGTCGCGCCAGGAGGCGCCCGCGATCTCGCGGCGCTCCAGCGTTTCCAGCCGCTTCTCCACCGCCGCCGCAACCTTCTGGCCGAAAGTGGCGTCGGTGCAGATCAGCAGGGCCTGCGCCGATTCGTCGTGCTCGGCCTGGCTCATGAGGTCCAGCGCCAGCCAGTCGGGATCGTTGTCGGCATCGGCGATGACGAGGATCTCGGAGGGGCCGGCGATCATGTCGATGCCCACCTTGCCGAACACCCGGCGCTTGGCGGCGGCGACGAAGGCATTGCCGGGGCCGGTGATCTTGTCGACGGGCGCAATGCTCTCGGTGCCGTAGGCCAGCGCCGCAATCGCCTGCGCGCCGCCGATACGGTAGATCTCGTCCACGCCCGCGATCTTCGCAGCCAACAGCACCGCCGGGTTCACGACCCCGTCCGGCGTGGGCACGCAGATCGCAAGCCGCTCCACCCCCGCCACCTTGGCGGGCACGGCGTTCATCAGGACAGAGGACGGATAGCTCGCCAGACCGCCGGGCACGTAGAGACCCGCAGCCGACACGGGCGTCCAGCGCCAGCCCAGCCTGGCCCCTTCCGGATCGGTCCAGGCAGCGTCCTCCGGCATCTGGCGCACGTGGTAGGCGCGGATGCGCTCGGCGGCGAGTTCCAGCGCGCGGGCCTCGGCCTCCGGCACGCGGGCGCACTCTGCCTCGATCTCTGCCGCGGAGAAACGCATGGTGTCGGAGGTCAGGGCCAGCCGGTCGAACTTTGCCGTCAAGGCAAGGACCGCGGCGTCACCCTTCTTGCGTACGTCGGCGATAATCCCGGCGACGACATCGTCCACGTCCGGGCTGTCTTCGCGCTTGGCCGACAGGAGGGCGGTGAAGCGGGTCTCGAAATCGGCGGACGTGCTGTCCAGGAACACGGGCATGGGGCAAACCTCCGTTGACGCTGGCTGACATAGCTTGCCGGGCGCGAAGCCTCAACACCCGGTCGCCGCGCATGGCGGCCGGGCGGATCAGCCGTGGTCGGGCATCTTGCGCGAGGGGGCCACGTAGGGCCGCGTCACGTCGCGCAGCCCGACCTCGAGCGCCTCGACATGCGCCCGAAGCGCGCCGTCTCCGGCCAGCGTCAGGACGACATGGCCATCCGCGTCCTGGCCCGCTTCCCAGTCGATGGACAGGATCTGCAGCACGAGGTCCTTGTCCGCCCGGTCCACGCCCTGGCTGGACACGCCCAGCACGTTGTCGATCACCAGCAGCGACTGCACCCGTTCCACGTCCGGCGTACCGACCTCGCGGCGCAGGCGGTTGACCAGAAGGCCCAGCCGCCGTTTCGCCTTCTGCCAGCGGATCTCCGTCACCGGCAGGACCGCGTCCTGCGCGAGGGCAGAGATCACCTGCAGGTCCTCCGCATCGAGTGCGCCGAGGTTCAGGGGGCGTTCGCCGCCGTCTTCGAAACGGGCATCCTCGGTCATTGTCCGGCCACCCGTTCGATCCGTGCGCCAAGCGCCGACAGCTTCTCCTCGACGTTCTCGTAGCCGCGGTCGAGGTGGTAGACACGGTTCACGATTGTCTCGCCCTCCGCAGCGAGCCCGGCAAGGATCAGCGAGACGGAGGCACGCAGGTCGGTCGCCATCACGGGCGCGCCCTTCAGGCGTTCGACGCCGCTGACCGTCGCCGTCCCGCCGTGCACGTCGATGCGCGCGCCCATGCGGATCAGTTCCGGGGCGTGCATGAAACGGTTCTCGAAGATCTTCTCTTCCAACACCGCCTTGCCGTCGGCGGTGCACATCAGCGCCATCATCTGCGCCTGCAGGTCGGTGGGGAAGCCGGGGAAAGGCTCCGTCACCACGTCCACTGCCTTGACCCGCCCGTTCTTGCGCGCGACCTTCAGGCCCTTGTCCGTCTCCTCAACGGAGACACCGGCAGCATCGAGGCGTTCGCAGAAGGCCTGCAGCAGGTCGATGCGGCCGCCAAGGCAGGTGACCTCGCCGCCGCAGATCGCGGGGGCCAGCATGTAGGTGCCCAGTTCGATCCGGTCGGTGACGACGCTGTGGGTCGCCCCGCCCAGCCGCTCGACGCCCTGCACCTCGATGGTCGAGGTCCCCTCGCCCGAGATATGCGCGCCCATCTTCCGCAGGCAATGCGCAAGATCGACGATCTCCGGCTCCCGCGCGGCGTTCTTGAGGACGGTGGTGCCCTTGGCGAGCGTCGCCGCCATCAGCGCATTTTCCGTCGCGCCCACCGAGACGAGCGGAAACTCCACCACGCCGCCCTTGAGCCCGCCCGCCGGGGCCTTGGCGTGGACGTAGCCGTCGCGCAGGTCCATCTCTGCGCCCAAGGCTTCCATCGCCTTGAGGTGCAGGTCCACCGGGCGAGCGCCGATGGCGCAGCCGCCGGGCAGCGAGACCTCGGCATAGCCAAAGCGCGCCAGAAGCGGCCCGAGCACGAGGATCGACGCCCGCATCTTGCGCACGATGTCGTATTCCGCGCGTTGCGAGGTCAGCGCATGCGAGGACATGGCCAGCACCTTGCCCGCGTTCATCGCCGTGACCTCTGCCCCCAGCGACTGCAGGAGCAGCGTCATCGTGCGAATGTCCGACAGGCGCGGCGCGTTGGTCAGCGTCAGCGGCTCTTCCGACAGAAGCGTCGCGGGCATCAGCGTCAGGCAGGCGTTCTTGGCGCCCGCGATGGGAATCTCGCCGTTCAGCGGGCCGTTGCCCGTCACCAGAATAGAATCCATGCCTGCCTGCCTCTCAATCCGAGTCGTTGTCCGTTGTCTGCCCGGCGTCCCCAGGCTCGTTCTCGGACCGGGCCCGCGCCTGCGCCTTGCGGCGGGCCAGATTCGCCTTGAGGGCCGCCTTCAGGCGGTCCTCGCGGTCACTGTCCTTCGACGCCCTGGTCTTGCGGTTGCCCCGATCCATGGGCCGGATGTATCTCAGCCGCGATAACGGGTCCAGCCTTCGGAAAACGGCGCTACGTTTTTTCGCCAAACCCCTCTTGCGCGCTTCAAAGAGAGAGTCTAAACGCCCCCTCACGGCGCTGCTGTAGCTCAGAGGTAGAGCACTCCCTTGGTAAGGGAGAGGTCGAGAGTTCAATTCTCTCCAGCAGCACCATCCTCCCTTCCTTTACAATACTGCGTTTGTCGCGCGACGGATGTGTGTGGTTTCATCGGCTGCTGCCGGTGAGGTGTACGGTCAGTTCGTTCGGTTCAGGCATCGCCGACAGGGCGGTTAGCCAGCCGGCGTGTACCGGGCGCGCGTTCGTGCGGTGCCCGGCGCGCCGGACGTCCCTGCCCCGGTCAGCCCATCCGGCCGCCTGCTGTTGGACCGGAAAGTCGCGCGGTGCGACCAAACACGTAAATCGTTGAATAAAATTGACGAATTTCGGCTCGCCGTGACGGAAACAACCCGGTGGCTGCACCCTTCAGCGTTCGCGCTGCGTGACCAATGACGCAAAACCTTCGCCTTTGCGCCCAATCGCACCCGGATTCTCTGGCAACTCTGGCCGCGGGTTCGAAACGCCCCTCGCAGCCGGTGCCTGAATGGCGGCCGCGCCCCATGCCGATCAGAAGGATCGCTCTTCCCCCCGTCCCGACGTCCGCGCCCGGCGGACGCCCCGCCACCGAAGAGAGCGTCCAATCCATGTGTTTCCTTTGCCAAGCCCGCGACCCGTCGAAATCCGTCTACGACACCCACGGCGCCACCTCTCTCGATTCCAGCGGCGGCACGTCCGGTGCCAGCCTTTCGGCCACCCTGCCGAGCTACACGCTGGACCAGGTCGCCGCACAACTGACGGACGGGTACTGGAACTCCACCGGCCGGGCGCGCCGGTCGTTCGAGGCGGAGGCCGGTGACACGCTGACGTTCAACGTCTCCCAGCTGGATTCGACGGGCCGCGCCACCGCCATCGAGGCGTTCCAGGCATGGTCGGCTGTCTCCGGCCTGAACTTCCAGATCACCACGTCGAACAGCGCCGACTTCGTCTTTACCGACGATTCCTCGGGCGCGTACTCCTATTCCTACGTCGCCGGGCAGACGATCAGCCAGTCCTACGTCAACGTGAACACCGGCTGGCAGGCCTACGGCGACTACTACCTTCAGACCTACATCCACGAGATCGGCCACGCGCTGGGGCTGGGACACGCGGGCAACTACAACGGTTCTGCCGACTTTGGCACCGATGCGCACTACCAGCAGGACAGCTGGCAGTATTCGATCATGTCCTACTTCGGCCAGTGGGAGAACCCGCACACCAACGCCTCGTCGAACTACCTCGCGACCACGCAGATGGCCGACATCCTTGCCATCCAGACCCTCTACGGCACGCCCACCAACGCGAACACCGGCAATACGGTCTACGGCGACAACACCAACCTGACGCAGAAGGGCATGGGGCTGACGACGCAATGGGCTGTGGCGATCTTCGACAGCGCCGGGACGGACACGATCAACCTCGGGTCGCGGTCCGCAAACCAAAGGCTCGACCTGCGGGACGGCACCTTTTCCGACCTGAACGGAGAGGTCGGCAACTTCGCCATCGCCCGGGGCGCGTTGATCGAGAACGCGACCACCGGAAGCGGGCGCGACACGATCACCACCAATGCGGCCAACAACAGCATCCATTCCGGGTCCGGGAACGACACCATCTTCGGCTCGGCCGGGAACGACACGATCAACGGCGGCGCGGGCAGCGACCTTCTGGTTATGGGCGGCGCCTTCACCGACTACACCTTCGGCTGCAACGGCGCGGCCACGCTGACGATGAACGGCAACACCACGCGCTTCACCGGGATCGAAACGCTGACCTTCGCCGACGGCACGGCGGTTGTCGGCTCCTCGGCGGAGGGGCAGACCATCACCTTTACCGCGACCGGCGCCAATTATGCCGCCTGCCGCGTGACGGTCGACACGACCAATTCCGCGAACTGGAGCGCCTATACCGACACCTTCGACAGCTCCGGCACGCTGCTGACCCGCACGACGCTGAACGACGACGGCACGACCCGCACCGAGAGTTTCGTCGGCACCGCCTATTCCACCACGGCGACCGACGATACCAACCAGTTCGACTGGGCGTCGATCACCTACGACTACGATGCCGACGACGCCCTGCTGCGGACCACCACGGTCATGGACAACGGCGTGCTTCGGGTCGCCGACTATGCGAACGGCACAGCGACGCGCATGACGGCGACGGACCAGTCGGATGTCTACGACTGGCACAGCTACACCGACACCTACGGTGCCAATGGGGCGCGCCTGTCGCAGAACATGACGCTGGACAACGGGCTGGAGGTCGAGACCGCCTTTTCCGGCGGGCGCCGGTCCTCCGTCACCGTCAACGATGCGCAGAACGGCCGGAACTGGACCAGCTACACCGACAGCTACGATGCGGCCGGGAACCGGACCGCGCACAGCATCACGATGGACAACGGGCGGCAGATCGAGACGACGTATTCCGGCGCGACCCGGACCAGCCAGACCGTCACGGACGGCGCGGACACGACATGGTGGCGCAGCTACACCGATACCTTCGATGCGTCGGGCAGCCTCGCCATGCGCAGCATGCGGCACGACAGCGGCTTGCGTGTGGACACCAGCTTCGACGGCGGCGTGCGCACTTCGGTCACCGTCACGGACACGACCGATATCCGGTCATGGAGCAGCTACACCGATACGTTCAACGCCTCCGGTGCCCACGCCACGCGAAGCATGCTGCTGGACAACGGGCTGCAACTGGACACCGTCTTCGTCAATGGCAACCGCGCGACAGTCACAGTGACCGACACCGACAGTTCGAGGATCTGGAGCAGTTACACCGACCATTACGATGCTTCGGGCGCCCGGACGATGCAGAACCTCCAGCTCGACAACGGGTTGCAGGTGCAGACCGCGTACCTTGGCGGCCAGAGAAGCACCGTGACCGTGACGGACGCCAACAACGACCGACCGTGGAGCAGCTACGTCGACACCTACGACCAGAACGGCAACCGCGTGTCGCAGGTGATGACCTTCGACGACGGCCGCACGGTCGAAACCAGTTTCAGCAGCGGCCGCGTAATGACCAAGACGGTGCATGATACGGCCAACAACTTCACCTGGGACAGCACCGCCGACCACTTCGACATGGACGGGGCGCGTATCCGGCAGGTGCTGTGTCGCGACGACGGGGTCGAGATCGACACCACCTTCGTCAACGGCGTCCGGACGGCTGAAACGGTCACCGATGTGCAGGATGATTGGAACTGGGCCAGCTACACCACGACGTTCGACGCCAGCGGCAATGCCGTGCAGCGTGTCCTTTACCTGGACAACGGGTACGAAATCACCACGAATTTCATGGACCCGGCGGTAGAGATCGCCTGACACGACCGTCAGACAGAAACGGCGGCCCCTGCCCCGGGACCGCCGTCAAGCAATGCGAAACCGACGAAGCCGGTCAATCGGCCTTGTCGAGTTCGAACGCGTCGTGCAGCGCCTGCACCGCCAGTTCCATGTACTTGCGTTCCACCAGAACGGAGATCTTGATCTCCGACGTGGTGATGACCTGGATGTTGATGCCTTCCTGTGCCAGCACCTTGAACATCTTGGCGGCGACACCGGCGTGGGACCGCATGCCGATGCCCACGACCGAGATCTTGCAGACACCCGTGTCGGCAAGGATCTCGTGGAAGTTGATGTGGCCGGACGCCTTGGCGTCGTTCATCGCCTTCTGTGCGCGCGCCACCTGGTTCGTCGGACAGGAGAACGTCATGTCCGTCCGCCCGTCTTCCGAGATGTTCTGAACGATCATGTCGACGTTCACGCCCGCATCCGCCAGCGGCGAGAAGATCGCCGCAGCGATGCCGGGGCGGTCGGCGACAGAGACGAGGGTCATCTTGGCCTCGTCACGGGAATGGGCCACACCGGCCACGACCTTGCTTTCCATGATGTCCTCCTCGTCGCAGACCAGGGTGCCGGCCGCGTCGTCCATTTCCTCGAAGCTGCTCAGAACGCGCAGCTTCACCTTGTAGCGCATCGACAGCTCGACCGAGCGGGTCTGCAGAACCTTCGCGCCAAGGCTGGCCAGTTCCAGCATTTCCTCGAACGCGATCCTGTCCAGTTTCCGCGCCTTGTCGCAGATGCGCGGATCGGTGGTGTAGACACCGTCCACATCCGTGTAGATGTCGCAGCGCTCTGCA
This sequence comes from Sagittula sp. MA-2, assembly GCF_030126985.1. Lineage (GTDB taxonomy): Bacteria > Pseudomonadota > Alphaproteobacteria > Rhodobacterales > Rhodobacteraceae > Sagittula. The sequence goes on from NZ_CP126145.1 coordinate 3,180,786, forward strand.
TCGAACGCGGCGGCAAAGGCCACGGCGGTGGTGTCGCTGCCGCCACGGCCCAGCGTGGTGATACGGCCCTCGGGCGAGATCCCCTGGAAGCCCGCGACAACGGCCACGCGCATGCCTTCGCCGAACTTCGCCATGATGTTGTCGGTCGGGATTTCCTCGATCCGGGCGGAGGCGTGCGCCGAGGTCGTGCGCACCGGCACCTGCCAGCCCTGCCAGCTGCGGGCAGGAACATCCATTTCCTGAAGGGTCAGCGCCATGAGGCCGGCGGTCACGTTCTCGCCGCTCGACACGACGGCGTCGTATTCGCGGGCGTCGAACAGCGGCGAGGTTTCCTCGACATAGCCGACCAGCTTGTTGGTTTCGCCCGACATGGCGCTGACGATAACGATGACGTCATAGCCCTTGGCGACTTCGACGCCGACGCGCTTTGCAGCGCGCCGGATGCGGTCCAGCGTGGCGACGGACGTGCCGCCGAATTTCATCACGAGAACAGGCATGATCTTTCTTCCTTCAGGTCGGAAGGGCCTTTACGCCTGTGCATGACGCTGCGCAAGAGCGGCGTGCGGCAGCAGCCGCGCAACGTGGCTTGCTGTCGGGTCAGTTGGATTTGCGGGTGGGCCGGAAGGGCAGCGGCGCGATCCGGATGCCGTCCTCGGCCAGCGCCCTGGCCTCGTCAGAGCGCGCCTCACCCCAGATCGGGCGTTCCGGAACTTCGCCTACGTGCATGGCCCGCGCCTCGCGCACGAAGTCGCGCCCCACGTAATCCGAATTTTTCTCCACGTGATCGCGCAACGCGGCCAGCGCCTGTTCCGCCGGATGCTGCGGGGCGCCGGTCAGGGGCTTGGCTTGTTCTGCCTCCCCGTTTCTGACGCGCGGGGCCATCATCGCCTTGTCCACCTCGGTAGAGCCGCAGACGGCGCAGGTGACGTGTCCGGCGGCATCGAGCCGGTCGAAGGCAGACGCGGACTGGAACCAGCTTTCAAAGCTGTGACCTTCCGCGCATTTCAGGGCATAACGGATCATTCCGTCCTCGATCCCGTAAACATCTCGACTGCACTATATTAAAGTAAGCGTTTATCCCGGCTCAAGGGTTCCCGCGATCTTATCGCAAATCGTTTCGAGCCCTGCCTCCGGACGCAGCGTTTCACGGGCCAGATCGCCCATTCGCGCCTGTTCGGCAGGGTCCGCAAGCGTGGCCAGCGCCTGCACGAGGTCATCCGTCCCCGTAACGACGATCGCCGCACCGGCCCCAGCCAGACGGGCGTAGGCCGCGCGAAAGTTGCGCACGTCCGGGCCGTGGATCAGGGCGGCGCCGAAGGCGGCAGGTTCGTAAGGCGTGTGGCCGCCCCTGTCGGTCATCGTACCGCCGACGAAGACTCGCCCCGCCGCCGCGTACCACAGGGCCATCTCTCCCATCGTGTCGGCAAGATAGATCGTACCGTCGGTTTCTTCGAGGCTGCGCTGCGCCACTGTCAGCCCCAGATCCTCGGCCATGGCGCGCACCTCTGCCGCGCGGCGCGGGTGCCGCGGGGCGAGAATGAGCCGCAGCCCGGGTTCGGTTGCCCGCGCGGCGAGATGCGCGGCCAGAACGGTGGCCTCCTCCCCTTCGTGGGTCGAGGCGGCCAGCCATGTGCTCTCCCGCCGGAACTCTGCGGGGGGCGAGATCGTCGGGGGCGCGTAGAACGCCTTCAGATCCACGACCGGGCCGCGCGCCGCCTCCGGCAGTCCTAGCGCTTCGAGGCGAGACATCGACGCCGCATCCTGTGCCGAGGCGAACCTAACACGGCCCAATACCCGCCGCGCCAGACCTGGCACGCGGCCCCAGCCACGCGCCGTGCCCTCGCTCATGCGCGCGCCCAAGAGGATCACGGGGCCGGGGCACTGGAGGAATCGATGTGCCCAGATCTCCGCTTCGAGTGAGATATGCGCGGTGACGGACCACTCGCGGAAGACCCTGCGGGTCACGCGCTGCAGGTCCACCGGGGCGAGCCGCGCGCTGACACCCGGCAGGTTCCAGCCCGCCACCATGTCGCGCCCCGTTTCGGTGTTTGCCGTCACGAGCCACCTTCGGTCCGGACGGGTCTCGACCAGCCGCTCCAGAACCGGGCGGACAGAGGCGAGTTCACCGTTCGAGGCGCCGTGCAACCAGACATGCGGCCCAATCTGGGGATCGGGCACGCTCAGGCGGGACGGGCCGCGGCGCAGGACGACTGCGGCGGCGAAGAGGCTGATCAGCAGTCGGTAAAGCAGCATGCCCGTCTCCCTTGCCCGGAACCGCTCCCGCGCATATGACGCCGGCCGCCGACTTTGCAAGCCAGGCACCGCTGTGCACGGGCTGCAAATTGCATCGCTGCCTGCCGAATGGCATGACAGTTTCATGATATGCGGGGTGGATATTTTCGGGCCGCCGTCGTCACGCGCAAGGCATCAGCGGCCTGACCCGCTGCGCCAAATTCTTGACCTTATACGACCGGAAATCGCAGGGTGCTAAACCTGAAAGCCATCAGGATCCCACATACACGGTGAGTCCACAGAGTTATCCCCAGCCGCGCGCCGCCCAACGCGACACGTCTGGGGACAACTCACAAAACCACTGGGATTCAATCGGCTGTGAGCGAACCTTCGTCCTGGGCCATCCGTACCGGATCACGCTGAAATCCGCATCATTCGGCCCCGGGAATTTCGCCCTTAACGGGAAAAATGCCGCCCGCGTTTTGAAAAGCCATTTCCCAACGCGGCCTCAATGCTCTATCCCTGCAAGCCGCACGGTCCGAGGAATGCAAGTCAATGGTGCCCAAATCAGAATCGGAAAGCCGCAAGCTCCTTGGGCGGCTGCGCGACACGATGGCCGAGGACTCCGCCGGTCAGGCGCGTCTGGACAAGATCACCCACCTCACCGCCGACAGCATGGGGACTGAGGTCTGCTCCATCTACCTCTTCCGTGATGCCAATACACTTGAGCTGTGTGCCACGCAGGGCCTGAAGCCGGAATCCGTGCACGAGACCCGCATGAAGCTGGGCGAGGGTCTGGTGGGCCGCGTCGCCCGCTCTGGCAAGCTGATCAACACCGCCGACGCCCCCGCCGCGCCCGGTTTCCGTTACATGCCGGAGACCGGCGAAGAGATCTATTCCAGTTTTCTCGGCGTCCCGATCCAGCGGCTGGGCGAGAAGCTGGGCGTGCTGGTCGTCCAGTCCAAGCAGGCGCGGGAGTTCTCGGACGACGAGATCTACGCGCTCGAAGTCGTCGCCATGGTGCCGGCAGAGATGACCGAACTGGGCGCGTTCACCGGAGAGGGCGCCGCGCTCAAGGCACGCCATACGCAGGCCGTGCTGTTCCGGGGCGCCACCGGGCAAGAAGGCACGGCCATGGGCCAGGTCTGGCTGCACGAACCCCGCGTCGTCGTCACCAACCTCGTGACCGATGACCCCGAGCGCGAGGCCAGCCGCCTGCGCGAGGCGGTGGACAAGTTGCGCGTGTCGGTGGACGAGATGCTGGCTGGCGCCATGGGCGACCAGGAACAGGTCGACGTGCTGGAAGCCTACCGGATGTTCGCCAACTCCAAGGGCTGGCTACGGCGCATGGAAGAGGACATCGCCCTTGGCCTGTCCGCCGAGGCCGCGGTGGAGAAGGAACAGTCGCAGGCCCGGTCCCGCATGAGCCAGGTCACCGACGGCTACCTGCGCGAACGCCTGCACGACCTCGACGACCTGTCGAACCGGCTGCTGCGCATCCTGACCGGACAAGGCCGCGAAACCGGGGCGGAGATGCCGGACGCCCCCATCCTGATCGCCCGCAACATCGGCCCCGGCGAGTTGCTGGACTACGGCCGCAGGCTGAAGGGTGTGGTGCTTGAGCAGGGTTCGGTCGGGTCGCACGCCGCCATCGTCGCACGGGCGCTGGCCATTCCGCTGGTGATCCACGCGGAGCGCATCACCAACGAGGCGCTGAACGGCGACCTGATCCTTGTCGACGGCGACCAAGGCGTGGTGCACCTGCGCCCGGACGAAACCGTCGTGAACGCCTTCCGCGACAAGATGGCTATGCAGGCCAAGGCGCAGGAGCGCTACGCCTCCATCCGCGAAACCGAATGCGTGTCGGCGGACGGCAAACGGGTGCACCTGATGATGAACGCCGGGCTGATGGCGGATCTGCCGTCGCTCGTAAGCTCCGGTGCAGAGGGGGTTGGCCTGTTCCGCACCGAGCTGCAGTTCCTCGTCCGGAACCAGATGCCGCGGCGCGACGAACTGGCCGCGCTTTACAAGCGTGTCATCGATGCTGCAGGCGACAGGCGGGTGATCTTCCGCACCCTGGACATCGGCTCCGACAAGGTGCTGCCCTACATGAAGCCGCAGGAAGAGCCGAACCCGGCGCTTGGCTGGCGGGCGATCCGGGTGGCGCTCGACCGGCCCGGTGTCATGCGGATGCAGCTTCAGGCCCTGCTGCGCGCCGCCGATGGCCGCGCCATGTCGATCATGTTCCCCTTCATCGCGCAGTACGAGGAATACGCCCGTGCCCGCGCCGAGGTCGACAAGGTCATCGCGCGGGAGAAACGCCTGGGCCACAAGGTGCCGGAACGGCTGTCCGTCGGCTGCATGCTGGAAACGCCGTCGCTGGCCTATGCCTCCGACCGGTTCTTCGAGGAGGTGGAGTTCCTGTCGATCGGCGGCAACGACCTGAAGCAGTTCTTCTTCGCCGCCGACCGCGAAAACGAGCGCGTCCGCCGCCGCTACGATTCCCTGAACGTGTCGTTCCTGACCTTCCTCGAACAGATCGTGAAGCGGTGCGAGGCATCCGGCACCGCGCTGTCCTTCTGTGGCGAGGATGCGGGCCGCCCGGTCGAGGCGCTGTGCTTCGCGGCCATAGGCATCCGCACGCTGTCGATGCGCCCGGCCTCCATCGGGCCGGTCAAGTCGCTGCTGATGCGCTATTCGCTGACCGAGATCCGCGACGTGATCGAGGAATCGCGCGTGCGCGGCGAACAGTCGGTGCGGCAGGCGGTCATGGAATACCTGCGGGATTCGAGCTAGGCCCTGCGGCGGCTCACGTTCGTTATGCCATGACGTGGCCCTTGGACCCGGGTTGGCGCGCCGCAACGGATGCCAGAACCGCCAACCCCGGCGAAAAAGCGCCCCGGACGGGGCGTTTTGCACCGAACCGGAGCGCGTTAGTCTCTGACGTCTCGTCTCCGCCCTCCGCCTTCTGGCAAAGAGCCCTGCGCACACTTCTGCGCGGCAGGAACCGGTTCCCACATGCAGGTACTGTGTGCCTTCAGGACAGCCTGTCGCGTAGGGTCTTGGGACCGGATTGCTTCGCAGGGCTTTCTGCACCCCGGATAGCGGCCAAGCTACAGCCTGCGCCTTAAGCCAAAGTTACCGAAAATCCGAAATTCAATTACGGCGTATGCGCGGCGGCTCCAGTTCCTGGCGGAGCATTTCCAGCAGTTCTGCCCTCGGGCGGCCGCTGTCCTCTGCCAGCCGCAGGAGACCGAAATGCACATGCGCCATCTGCTGGTAGTAGGAGGTATAGGCGTAGTTCACGGCGGCCCCTGCCGCGGCGCCCAGAACCGGCACCGTCTGGGCGGCCAGCTTCTGGCCGAGCGCCGTCGCCACACGCGGCGCGACGCGCGCGATCAGGCCGTTCACGCTGGCCCCTGTCAGCGACACACGCGCCGCCAGAAACCCGATGTCCGCCCCGTCGTCCTTCGCCAGCGGCCCAGCGGAGGCAAAGACTGCAAGGCACTCCTTCGCAACCTCGGGGCTTTCCGGGTCAAAGCCATGTTCGGCGGCAATGCCCAGCATGGCGCGCATCAGGACGGTGACCGTGACCGGCAGTTCCGCGAGCGCCGACGGCAGGCCGCCCATGCCGCCCGCAACCCCCATGGCCGTCGCCATCGCGGTGTTGAGCCAGCCCTTCTGGTCCGGGACCACGCCGCGCGTCCGCCCGGCGGCGTCCAGCGCGGCGCCCAGGGCACGCTCCGCCGTGACCTCGAGGCGATCCTTGGCCGAATCCGGCAGCCGTTCCAGCAGGTTCTCCGCCTGTCCGCCGATCAGGTTGAGCAGTTGCATCCCGACCGAATTGGCGGACTTGTAGCGCTTGGCCAGCAGGCGCACCTGCTCTTCCGTGGTTCCGACAGGTATGATCTCGGTCATGGCGGGTCCTCCTGCTGAAAAAGATGTGACCGAAGTCGCGCCGTTCAAGACGCGCCTGTCACGCCGGGATCGCGCGTTCCACTTCGCCTGTCACGCCGTCCCATGCGCCGTCGACCAGTTCCAGCCCCAGGATCCGCGCCGGGTTCGTGGGCGGCGGCATCTCGACGCCCTCCAGCCGATCGAACCCGAAACGGCCGTAATAGGGTCGGTCACCCACCAGCAGAACCCGTTCAAAGCCAAGCTCTGCGGCCTTCGACAGCGTCTCGCGGATCAGGAGCGCCGCCAGCCCTGCGCCCTGCGCCACGGGGTGGACCGCCACGGGGCCCAGCAACAGAACCTCGGCCTCGCCGATCCGGACCGGCCAGTAGCGGATGGCCCCCACGGTGGTGCCCGACCCGTCGCGGGCCATGCGGCAGAGCGGTGCCACGGGTGGCACGTCTTCCCGCAGCCGGTAAGAAGACAGGGCCGTGCGCCCCGGTGCAAAGGCCAGGTCGAACAGCGCCTCGACTTCCCACCAGTCCTCGGGCCGTTCCTCGGTCGTCACATACACCCGTCGCGGTCTCCCTTCCCGCCTGCATCGTTGCAGGTCGCCTGCGCCGTGAGGCACGTGCACTTCGCTTCCAAACGCCCTATCACCAGCAGGAATCCCCTGCAAACAGGAGCGACACCATGTTCTACCGCCCCGCTGACGGCCACGGCCTGCCACATAATCCGTTCAATGCCATCGTCACCCCCCGCCCGATCGGATGGATCTCGACCCGGGGGGCCGACGGGCGCGACAACCTTGCGCCCTATTCCTTCTTCAACGCCTGCGCCTACACGCCGCCGCAGGTCATGTTCTCCTCCACCTCGTCGAAGGACGACCGCGGCGACACCAAGGACAGCGTCGCCCAGATCCGCGAGACCGGCGTCTTTTGTGTGAACATCGTCGAATTCGCCATGCGCGACGCCATGAACGCCACCTCTGCCCCCCTGCCCGCCGGAACCGACGAGTTCCTCGAGGCCGGAATCGAGAAGGCCGAATGCGAGACCATCGCCTGTCCGCGCGTGGCAAAGGCCCCCGCGAACCTCGAATGCCGGCTGACACAGATCGTGGCGCTGGAGGGCACCAGCAACTTCGCGGTGTTCGGAGAGGTCACGGGCATCCACATGCGCGACGATTGCCTGATCGACGGCATCTTCGACGTGCTGGCCTACAACCCGCTGTCGCGGATGGGCTACCGCGACTACACCGTGGTGCGCGAGAAGTTCTCGCTCAAGCGTCCGGGCCAGTAAAGGCGCGCCGGGGTCGGCGGGTGGGCGCCTTCGGTCGCAGGCCGAACAGGTTACCCGCCGCCCCCGTCATGACCCTCCCGCGGGTCCGCAGGACAAGGGCCGTGGCCAAGCCGCCCGCCCCGTGCTATGGACGGTCCGCAGCCGATGGAGAGCGAAATGGACCAGCACCTTTGAACCCCTGACACCCGTTCAGCATTTCAAAGGAGGCCCCATGCCTGCTCCCTTCGCCCTGCCCGACGCAACGCGCCGTCATCCCATCACCCTTCCTGACGGCACGCCACACCTTGGCACCGTCTTCTTGAAGAACGTCGTTGACCATCCGCGGTTCATCGTCGGCGACTACACCTACGCCTCCGACTTCGACCCGCCCGAGGACTGGGCCGCACGGCTCGCGCCCTTCCTTTTCCCGTTCTCGCAAGAGTGGCTGACAATCGGCAAGTTCTGCCAGATCGCCCACGGCGTGCGCTTCATCGGCTCGTCCGCCAACCATGCGACGGATGGCCTGACCACCTTCCCCTTCGCCGTGCTCGATCCGGCCGCGATGACAGGCTACCAGCCTGACACCCGCGACATGACCATCGGTCATGACGTCTGGCTCGGCTATGGCGCCATGGCCCTGCCCGGAGCGCGGATCGGAAACGGTGTCATCGTGGGGGCCGGTGCCGTGGTGCGCGGGTCGATCCCGGATTACGCCGTGGTCACCGGCAACCCTGCCTCGGTCGTCCGCATGCGCTTTCCGGACGACGTCATCGCGCGCCTGAACGCGCTCGCGTGGTGGGACTGGGCGCCTGAGCGGATCGCAAGGGCGCGGCCTGCGCTCGAAGCGGGCGATGTTGCCGCGCTGGAACGGCTGGCGCTCTGAGCCGTGCGCTGCCGCGCGTCCGGACATGAAAAGGGGCGGCCCGTGCAGGCCGCCCCGATCCAGAGTTCAGCGGGATCAGTGCCCGCCGAGGATGCCCGTCCGCACCCCGTAATCCACCGCCAGTTCGTAATCCGGATCGTCGTCGGAATCGATCATCAGGTGTCCGGCCTTGTTGAGCAGCCGGTGGCAGTCGCGCGACAGGTGCCGCAGCTGGACGGTCTTGCCGATGGCCGCGTATTTGCCCGCAACCGCCTCGATCGCCTGAAGCGCCGACTGGTCGACCACGCGGCTGTCCGCGAAATCGACCACCACCAGCGAGGGGTCGCTGGCCACGTCGAACATCTCGACAAAGCCATCGGAGGAGCCGAAGAACAGCGGTCCCTGCACCTGGTAGACCTTGGACCCTTCGGGCGTCACGTAGGTGCGGGAGTGGATGCGCCGCGCGTTGTTCCAGGCGTAGGCCAGCGCCGAGACGATGACACCGACGACCACCGCGACAGCCAAGTCTTCGAGCACCGTGACCACGGTCACGAGGATGATGACGAAGGCGTCCATCGCCGGGACCTTGAGCAGGATCTTGAGCGAGTTCCACGCGAAGGTGCCGATCACCACCATGAACATCACGCCGACCAGCGCCGCCAGCGGGATCATCTCGATCAGCGGCGAGGCAAAGAGGATGAAGGACAGCAGGAACAATGCCGCCACGATGCCCGCGATCCGCGTGCGCGCGCCGGACTTCACGTTGATCATCGACTGGCCGATCATGGCGCAGCCGCCCATGCCGCCAAAGAAACCGGTCAGCACGTTGGAGGCGCCCTGCGCGATGCACTCCTGGCTGGCGCCGCCGCGCTTGCCGGTCATCTCGCCCACGAGGTTCAGTGTCAGCAGGGATTCGATCAGGCCGACCGCCGCGAGGATCACCGCGTAGGGGAAGATGATCTGCAGCGTCTCGAGGTTCAGCGGCACCATGGGCACATGGAACGTGGGCAGCCCCCCTTCGATGGAGGCCATGTCACCTACGCGCGGCACGTCCAGCCCGAAGCCGATCACGATGGCCGCGACGACGGCGATGCCGGCCAGCGGCGCGGGCACGACCTTGGACACCTTGGGCATAAGCCAGATGATCGCCATGGTCAGCGCCACGAGGCCCAGCATCATGTAGAGCGGCAGGCCGGTCAGCCATTCGCCGCCCCCTGCACCGTGGCCGGAGACCTCGGTTGTGCCCGGAACCTTGAACTGCGTGAGCTGCGCAAGGAAGATCACGATGGCCAGCCCGTTGACGAAGCCCAGCATGACCGGGTGCGGCACCAGCCGGATGAACTTGCCCCACTGCATGACCCCGGCAAAGACCTGCAGGATGCCCATCAGCACCACCGTCGCGAACAGGTATTCGACCCCGTGGTCTGCCACCAGCGCCACCATGACGACGGCGAGCGCGCCGGTCGCGCCCGAAATCATGCCCGGACGGCCGCCGAAGAGCGCAGTGACAAGCCCCACCATGAAGGCCGCGTAGAGGCCGACAAGCGGGTGCACCCCCGCCACGAAGGCGAACGCCACCGCTTCCGGCACCAGGGCCAGGGCAACCGTCAGGCCGGCCAGCACCTCGATCCGGAGCCGTTCAGGTGTCAGTTTACCCTCCGGCATCAGGGACAGGTCGGGCATGGCAAGGCGTTTGGCGAAGTTCGCCAGGACGGTGTTCTTCATCGGGGATCCTCTTCGTCGCGAGGCGGCGGCATAGCGTAACGGGAGCGCAAACACCACCGACAATGCTGCAAAGCAGCGCGTTCGGCTGTGCTATAGCCAGTTATTTGCGCGGATGCACGGGTTTCTTCTGCCCCGCGGACGGGTTTCCTGCGCCCTGCCCCCCGCCTCGCATGAAGGGGCACGCCGCGTGCGGCGGCTTGAAGATGCGCGGCAGACCTGCAAGACGGACAGCGGAGCTGACCTGACGGGCGACCGCGTCCGGGTCCGCGCCGGAAAGGACATCCCGTGCTCGAAACCTCTCTCCTCCTGTTCGCGGCGCTGATCGTCGGCTTTTCCAAGGGCGGGCTCGCCTCTGCCGCGGCCATCGCGGTGCCGATGCTATCACTCTTCATGAACCCGGTGACGGCGGCGGCGACGCTGCTGCCGGTCTTCGTGGCCACCGACTGGATCGGCGTGTGGCTCTACCGCAAGGACTATTCCCGCCGCAACGTGGCCATCCTCGTGCCGTCGATCCTGCTCGGCGTGGCCATCGCCACCGTCATCACACCCTACACGCCGGAATGGGCGCTGCTGATCTTCACCGGGCTGATCGGCCTGTGGTACATCGCGCGCACATGGGGACGCGCCCTCCGGCAGAAAGAGACACCGGAACCGACCCGCCCGGACGTGGCGCCCGGCGTCTTCTGGGGCACGATTACCGGCGTTGCGAGTTTCATCACCCATTCCGGCGCGCCGCCGGTGCAGGCCTACCTGCTGCCGCAGCGCCTGCCAAAGCTGGAGTTTGCGGGTACCGTCGCCATCTCCTTCGCCATCGGCAATCTCGTGAAGCTGCCGGCCTACTGGTCCATCGGCCAGTTCGATGGTCTGCGCTGGGGCCTTGTCGCGGCGCTGTGCGTCACCGGGATGGTCGGCACCTACGGCGGCCGCTGGCTGACGGCGCATCTGCCGGAACGCGCCTACCGCATCGTGATCGAGTTCTTCCTGCTGATCCTCTCGGTCGTGCTTCTGGTGAAGGGCGGGCTGGACATATACGGCTGACCTTGTCGTTCCGGCAGGCATGGTGACGACATTGGCACCCTTCCCTGCTTCGTGATTTTTTCACGAATTCGGGAGATGAAAATGAGTTCAGGGACCATCGCCTTTGGCAAGCCCCTGAATCCAAAGCGCCGACCGCCAGCCGCCTGATCCTGAGCCAATCGCCCCCTGCGCCGATCCCCGGTTGCAGCCCCGCGCGGGCCATGGCTAACTGCGCGCGAAACCTGCCCAGAACAGCCCGGAGACCCCCATGACAGAGACCATGATCGCCGTGATCGGCGGCTCGGGAATTTACGAGATCGACGGCCTCGAAGACGCCCGCTGGCAGGCGGTCGAAACCCCTTGGGGGACGCCGTCGGACGAGATCCTGACGGGGCGGCTTGGCGGGGTGAAGATGGCCTTCCTGCCGCGTCACGGGCGCGGGCACGTCCACTCTCCGACCACGGTGCCCTATCGCGCCAACATCGACGCGCTGAAACGGCTGGGCGCGACGGACGTGATCTCCGTCTCGGCCTGCGGGTCGTTCCGCGAGGAATACGCACCGGGCCATTTCGTGGTGATCGACGACTTCATCGACCGCACCTTCGCGCGGGAAAAGTCTTTCTTCGGCACCGGATGCGTGGCGCATGTCTCGGTCGCGCATCCCACCTGCCCGCGGCTGGGCGACGCCTGCTACACCGCCGCGAAGGATGCAGGGATCACCATCCACAAGGGCGGCACCTACCTCGCAATGGAGGGGCCGCAGTTCTCGTCCATGGCGGAATCGAAGATGTACCGCGCTTGGGGCTGCGACGTGATCGGCATGACCAACATGCCCGAGGCCAAGCTCGCCCGCGAGGCGGAACTCTGTTACGCCTCCATCGCCATGGTCACGGATTACGACAGCTGGCACCCCGACCACGGCGCGGTGGAGATCACCGAGATCATCGCCACCCTGACGGGCAACGCCGACAAGGGGCGCGAAATGGTGCGCCGCCTTCCTGCGCTTCTGGGCGCGGACCGTGCGCCCTGCCCGCACGGCTGCGACCGCGCGCTGGAGTTCGCCATCATGACTTCCCCCGACAAGCGCGACCCGGCCTTGTTGTCGAAGCTCGACGCGGTGGCGGGACGGATGCTCTGACAGGTGCAACGGTCCCGGCGGGCTTGTCCCACGCGCGCACCGGGCGCTAGAGTTGGCGTCGAAGGAGACCGGAGATGCGCCATCTTGCCCTCGCCCTGATCGTGTCATGCGCGACGCCGCTGTCGGCGCAGGTCACCTTCAGTTCGACCGACAGCTACATCATGGGCGCCGGCGGCTGGACCTGTGCCGAGGTGATCGAGACCTTCCAGGGGTCGGACGAAAGCCTGAAGGGCCAGCTGGCGGGCTGGGTGCTGGGTGTCTGGACCCGGGCGACGACGGAGCGCGAGAAAGGGTTCACCGACATCGTCGAGAAGGTCGGCGGGCTGAAGATCTACGAGGCCACGCTGACAGAATGCCGGCAGGCACCGCCGTCGACCTACCTCTACCGTGTCGTCTACAAGATGATCGACAACACCAATCCGCAGAAGTGATCCGCCTGCCCATGCGTCCTGCCTTTTGCGGCCTGGTTCTGGCCGCCTTCACCGCAAACGCGGCCCCCGCCGCACAGGATTACGTGGAATCCGACGGCTGGCTGTCGGACGACGATTTCTACCGGCTGGTGGCCTGCGCTGCCCCGCCGGGAGATCGCTGCGTCAAGCCGATGCTGCACTGGAGCGACGAGCGCCCGGTGCGCGTGCGGATCGCGTCGATGGACCGGGCCTTTCTGGGCGGCAAGACCAAACGGGCGGAGGCGGCGCTGGCACGAGCGGTGCAGTACATCAACGCGGCCGGTGCGGGCATCCGGGTCGAACAGGTGGGGCCCGCGTCCGAGGCAGACATCAGCATCCACTTCCTCAACACCGACGGCAGCAAACCCCTGGCGCGGACCGGGATCGACGGCGCGGACGGCACCACGGTCACGGGCGCGCGGGTCATCGTCTGGTCGCGCAGCGATACGAAGACCATCCTGCGGGCGACCATCCTCTTCGGCACGCGGCTGCACATCCAGCACTACGAATCCGCCATGCTGGAGGAGGTGACACAGGCGCTGGGATTGCTGACAGACATCCGCAACCCGGTATACGAAGGCGTCTCGATCTTCTCGCAGGACAGCAACGACACCAAGCAATTCTCGCCGCAGGACGTCATGGCCCTGCGCCGCCATTACCCACCGGAGTAACCCCATGGACCTTTCGATCTGGATGACCTTTGTCGCCGCCTCCACCGCGCTGCTGCTGATCCCGGGACCCACCGTCCTGCTGGTGCTGTCCTATGCCCTGTCAAAGGGAAGGTCGGTCGCAGTGGCCTCTGCCGCCGGTGTCGCCACCGGGGATTTCGTCGCGATGTCCGCCTCGCTCGCGGGGCTGGGGGCGCTGGTGGCGACCTCTGCCGCGCTGTTCACCGTGCTGAAATGGGTGGGCGCGGTCTACCTGGTCTGGCTGGGCATGAAGCTGATCCGGTCGGCGCCCGCCGAAGGCCTGTCCCTGCCCCGCGCCGAGGTTTCGGCCCGGTCGGTCTACTGGCACAACGCGGCGGTGACGGCGCTGAACCCCAAGAGCATCGCGTTTTTCGTGGCCTTCGTGCCGCAGTTCATCGACCCGGCACGCGCGCTGCTGCCGCAATTCGCCATCCTGATCGCGACCTTCGTGACGCTGGCGACGCTGAACGCGCTGGCCTACGCGCTGGCTGCCGACCGGCTGAGGAAGTGGATCGCCAGACCCTCGGCACTGACCTGGCTGACCCGGGCCGGGGGTGCGACGCTGATCGGCATGGGTGTTCTGACAGCGACCCTGCGCAGGGCGTGATGTCTGGCGGGGCGGCGGCGCAAAGCCCCGCCCTACGCCATGCCGTGCCTAGCCATTGCTTTTCAGGAAATCCCGGATGAAGCGCCGCACCTCGCGCGAGGCGGAGGTGTCCATGTCCTTGCACAGGGCGATGAAGGCGTCGCGGTCCTCACGATCCAGTCGCAGCACCAGCTGGGCGTCCTTGCCTTTGGCCTTTTTCTTCTCGTCCTTGCCCAAACCGGTCTTCTCCTGTTGCCGTCATTGACCTTCGGTTCACGAATTGTATATACAAAGTACAGCGTAAAACTATAAAAACAGAGGTATACCCATGAGCCCTTTCCATGCCAAGTCCATCTTCATGAACGACAGTCTTGACGGCCGCCGCCCGCGGTTGAGCTGGTTCAAGCGCGCGCTTTACGCATCCTGGACCCGCCTGCGCTGACCCGACACCACCACTCACGGCAACACGCTTGCGGCAGGACCGCCCCCGCGCTACCGCTTGGGGCGGTTTTTTCTTATCCGGAGGCCTCATGCCACCCCGTCGCGAGATCAAGGACTACATCCGCACCATCGTCGATTTCCCGCACGAGGGGATCATGTTCCGGGACGTGACGACTCTGTTCGTCGATCCGCGGGGATTCCGGATGGCCATCGACCAGTTGCTTCTGCCCTATGCCGGTGTCCGGTTCGACAAGGTGGTGGGATTGGAGGCGCGGGGGTTCATCCTTGGCGGCGCGGTGGCGCACCAGTTGTCGGCAGGCTTCGTGCCGGTCCGCAAGAAAGGCAAGCTGCCCGGCGCCGTGATCTCGGAGGAGTACCAGCTGGAGTACGGCGAGGCGGTGGTCGAGGTGCATGACGACGCCATCGAGGCGGGCGAGAAGATCTTGATCGTGGACGACCTGCTGGCGACCGGCGGCACCGCCGAAGCCGGGATCAAGCTGGTCGAACGGCTTGGCGGTGAGATCATCGGCTGCGCCTTCATCGTCGATCTGCCGGACCTTGGCGGACGCAAGCGGCTGGAGGCGCTCGGGATGGATGTGCATACGCTGGTGGAATACGGCGGGCTCTGAGGGCGGCCTGCCGCCCTGCGCCGTAGACAGACCGATCCGCCTTGCGGGACGTGGAGCGGCAGGCCAGCTCCCTTGAAAACGCAAAAGGCGCGCCACCCGGGCGCGCCTTTTTCATCGTCGGGAATGGGGTGTCAGAGGTTGACGACCTTCGATTCCGCCTGCTTCGGGGCGGCGGAGTTGGCGTCGATGAAGTCGAGCACCAGTGGACGGATGTTGTTCCGCCAACTCTTGCCCGCGAAGATGCCGTAGTGGCCTGCGCCCGGCTCGAGGTGGCTCGCCTTCTTCGATGCCGGCAGACCGGTGCAGAGGTCGAGCGCCGCAACACACTGGCCGGGGGCGGAGATGTCGTCCTTCGACCCTTCGACCGTCTTCACCGCGACGCTGGTGATCTTGCCGATATCGACTTTGTGGCCGTTCACCACGAATTCGTTCTTCGCGATCTCGCGGTTCTTGAAGACCCGCTCCACCGTCGACAGGTAGAATTCCGCCGGCATGTCCATCACGGCGAGGTATTCGTCGTAGAACCGGTTGTGTGCGTCATGGTCCGACGCCTGCCCCTTGGCCACGCGCAGGATCTGGTCCTGGAACGCCTTGACGTGCCGGTCCGCGTTCATGCTGACGAAGGAGGTGAGCTGCAGGAGTCCCGGATAGACCATGCGGCCGACGCCCTTGTACTTGAAGCCCACGCGCTGGATCATCGTCTCTTCGAGCTGGCCCATGGTCACACGGCGGCCGAAGTCGGTCACATCCGTGGGCGTGGCGTCGGGGTCGATCGGGCCGCCGATCAGGGTCAGCGTGCGCGGCTGCGCATCCGGGTCGATCTCGGCCAGGTAGGCGGTCGCGGCCAGCGTCAGCGGCGCGGGCTGACACACGGCGATCACGTGGGTGTCGGGCCCGAGGTGACGCATGAAATCCATCAGGTAGAGGGTGTAGTCCTCAACATCGAACTTGCCGCAGCTCACCGGGATGTCGCGCGCGTTGTGCCAGTCGGTGACGTAGACTTCGCAATTCACCAGCAGCGACTTCACGGTGGAGCGCACGAGGGTCGCGTAGTGGCCGGACATCGGGGCGACCAGCAGGATCTTGCGCGGCTGTTCTTCGCGTCCGGAGACGTCGAAGTGAATCAGGTTGCCGAACGGCTTCTCGACCACGTTGCGGATATCGACGAGGTGGTCCTTGCCGTCCTCGCAGGTGAACGTGCGGATTCCCCAGTCGGGCTTGACCACCATGCGTTCGTAGGTGCGTTCCGTCACCTCACCCCAGGCGGCCATCCACTGGATCATGGGGTTGGGGATCAGGGACATCGCCGGGTAGGATGCAGCCGTTCGGGCCGTTGCGCCAAGCCATTGGCTGGTATTACGCATCGTTTCCATCAGATCGTACGTCGCCATGTAGCGCATGACAGCCACTCCTATTATCATGGGGGTCGACGCAGCCACGTCGGCGGTCGGACCCGAGCCATTTCGTCGCTTTGCCCCCCGACCCCGGCGACGGTATTTCTGCGTTTGCGAAGATAGGGGGGAATTCTTGAAATGACAACGAACACTGTTGCCGCAGGGAAAGATAGAGAACGGCTTGAGGAGAATCTCAAGAAGGTCGAAGAGCTCTCGCAGCGCATGGTTGCAGCGCTGACACGGCGCCATCCCACCCCTGAAGCCCTGAACGGGCCGGACAGTTCCCTCTATGTAAAGGCGGCGCAGGCCTACATGCAGGAGTGGGTCACCAACCCCGCCAAGCTGATCGAGCAGCAGGTGGGATTCTGGGGAAAGACCGTTTCGCATTTCGTCGAGGCGCAGCATGCGCTCGCCTCCGGAAAGCTGTCCGCGCCCGAGGATCCGGGCCCCACCGACAAGCGGTTCAAGAATCCCCTGTGGGACACCCACCCCTATTTCAACTACGTGAAGCAGCAATACCTCATCAACGCGGACGCGATCCGCGATGCGGTCGAGTCGATCGACGACATGGACCCCAAGGAGAAGAGGCGCCTGCGCTACTTCAGCCAGCAGATCATCGACATGTTCGCCCCCACCAACTTCCTTGCAACCAACCCCGACGCGCTGATGAAGGCGGTGGAGACGGAGGGCGAGAGCCTTGTGAAGGGGCTCGAGAACCTCGTGGCCGACCTTGAGGCCAACAACGGCGAGATGGTCGTACGGCTGGTCGACGAAAGCGCATTCGAGATCGGCGAGAACATCGCCACGGCCAAGGGCGAGGTGGTCTATCGCAACCGCATGATGGAGCTGATCCAGTACAGCCCCACCACCGAACAGGTGCACGAAACCCCCATCGTGCTGTTCCCGCCGTGGATCAACAAGTTCTACATCCTCGACCTGAAGCCGCAGAACTCCTTCATCCGCTGGGTCGTGGATCAGGGCTACACCCTTTTCGTGGTCAGCTGGGTCAACCCGGATGGCCGCTACCGCGACGTGGGGATGGAAGAGTACGTCGAAGAGGGATTCCTGAAGGCGATGGAGATCGCCAAGGACATCTGTGACGTCGACAAGGTGAATGCCGTCGGCTACTGCATCGCCGGGACGACCCTGTCCATCGCCCTGTCGCTGATGAAGAAGCGCGGCGACAAGTCGGTCAAGTCGGCCACCTTCTTCACCGCCCTGACCGATTTCAGCGACCAGGGAGAATTCACGCCCTTCCTGCAGAACGATTTTGCCGACGGCATCGAACAGGAGATCGACCAGGAAGGGATGCTGCCGCACTTCATCATGGCGCGGACCTTCTCGTTCCTGCGGTCGAACGACCTGATCTACGGACCGGCGATCAAGTCGTACATGATGGGGGAAACGCCCCCCGCCTTCGACCTGCTCTACTGGAACGGCGATGGCGCGAACCTGCCGGGCAAGATGTTCCGCCAGTACCTCCGCGCGCTCTGCCAGCGCAACGAGTTCGCCGAGGGCGGCTATGAGCTGTTCGGCGAAAAGCTGTCGGTGGCGGATGTGGACGTGCCCCTGATGTCCATCGCGACGGAAACGGACCACATCGCCGCGGCGCGGGACGTCTATCGCGGCGTGCAGATGATGGGGTCGAAGAACAAGCAGTTCGTTCTGGGCCAGTCCGGCCACATTGCCGGCATCGTCAACCCGCCGGGCAAGGACAAGTACGGTCATTACATCAACGACGATCTCACCCTGTCCTTCGAAGACTGGAAGGCCAGCGCCGAACATCACCCCGGATCGTGGTGGCCGCACTGGGAAGCGTGGCTGAAGAAGCGCGCCGGAAAGAAGGTGGATGCTCGCGTTCCGGGTGATTCTGGCTACGAGGTTCTCGCCCCCGCGCCGGGCACTTATGTGAAGATGAAAGCGGCGAAACAAATTCAATGAGTTGAAGGAATTTTTGCTGCGGCGCAGAAAAACACTTGAAATGCTGCGCTGCAGCATGCATATTTCTCTCAGTTGCACAGACGCGGGGCGGGCCCGCAGAGCAGCAGAGAGATTACGAGGAATAAAATGGCACAGACGCAAGACTTCACCGCTATGATGAAAGAAATGATGGGTTCCTTCCCGGTTGACACGAAGGCAATGGAAGACGCCTTCAAGACCACCGCGACGATGAGCGAGAAGCTCTCCGCAGTGGCGCTTGAAGCAGCTGAGAAGTCGACCGAGCTGTCCGCATCCTGGACCAAGGAAACCCTGTCGAAGATCGCCGAGCTGTCTTCCGCCAAGGAAGAGCCGGCCGACTACGCCAAGGCGATGACCGACTTCGCAGCCTCCCAGGCCGAAGCCGCAGCCGAGCACATGGCAACCTTCGCCGAGATCGCGAAGAAAGTGCAGATGGACACCGTCGAGCTGATGATGGCCGCTGGCAAGGACTTCTCCGAGGACATGACCGCGGCTGCCAAGAAGGCAACCGACGAGATGACCGCGGCGACCAAGAAAGTCTCCGAAGCGGCCAAGTAATCCCTGGGCCCTTCTGGGCCGAGGACCGGTTTTTTGCGCCCTCTCCTCCCATTCAGGCGCAAAATCCTGGGGCGGGTTCTTAGGAGCCCGCCCCTTCTTTATGCGCCTCCCTGTATGCCGGGATTACCTCGTGCGGCCTGCAGGGAGGCGCAGTCGTTTCCGCTTTCGACATGACGCTTCCCGAAGGTGGTTGCGCCGGTCCGCCGGCGGGTGATGGCACAGGAACGGTTCGCATCAGGACATGAAAACGCCCGCGCGATCCCTCGCACGGGCGTTTCCTGTTCTTCCGGTATCCCCGCCCGTGCGTTGTGTCCGCACGGCGCGTTGACGCCTTCACCGATCTCCCGGCGGTTCGTCGTCGGGCGAGGTGTTGATCGACGAGTCCAGCGTTTCCGGCTGCCCCGTCGTCCCGCCGGACGGCGCGGGGGCGGACTTCGGTGACTGTTCGATGGTCATGCGGACCGGCGCCGCGGGCGCCTGCCCCTGCTTGTCCTCGCCGAAGTAGATCGTCTGGTGCGGGAACGGGATTTCGATGCCGCGCTCGTCGAAAATCCGTTTCAGGATCTCGTTGTAGGCACGCCCGATGCCCCATTGCTGGCCCGGCACGGTCTTGATCCGTGCGCGCACCACCACCTCGCTAGCGCCGAAACTGTTCAGACCGAACCATTGCAGGTCCTCCAGGATGTGCGGTCCCCAGTCGGGATTGGCGCGCAGTTCCTCGAAGCCGTCGAACATCGCCTGCTTGGCCTCGCCGATGTCCTCGCGGTAGGCGATGCCCATGTCGGTGACGCAGAAGGCGAATTCGCGCATGTAGTTCGTCACCATGTCCACCGAGGAGAACGGGATGATGTGGAATGCGCCGTGCAGGTCGCGCAGGCTGACCGACCGGATCGTCAGGCGTTCGATCGTCCCTGTGGTCCCGCCGACGGTCACAACGTCGCCCACGTTCATCGCGTTCTCAAGCTGGATGAAGACGCCCGTGATGATGTCCTGCACCAGCTTCTGCGCACCGAAACCGATAGCCAGGCCCAGCACCCCGGCCGACGCGAGGAGCGGAGCGATGTCGATGCCTACCTCCGACAGCACGAACATCAGCGTGATGACCACAAGCACGATGGTCACCGCATTGCGCAACAGCGCCAGAAGCGTCTGTTCCCGGGACGTCGGGACGGAGCCGAATTCCGGGTTCAGACGGAAATCCACCCAGGAATTCACGGCCAGCCAGATCAGGAAGGCCACCGTAAGGATGACCGCGACGCGCAGGACGACGGCGGTCGTGCGCACGCCGATCTGGCTTTCCATCCAGCCCTGAACGTCCAGCACACCGACGGTATTGAGCGTGAACATGACCACCGCCAGCACGATCGCCACCTTGAGGATCGTCAGCACCCTCGGCACGAAGGCATTCAGGCGTCGCTCCAGCAGCGGCAGCCTTTGCGACACCCCGGAGGGCACCCGCACGCCCCGCATGATGGCGCGGCTCACGAGGTTGGAGGCGATGAAGCCCAGCACGATGGCACCCAGCACCTTCGCCGATGTGCCCAGGAGCGGGAAAAGGATGCCGCCCGGACGGGCCAGCACGATGGCCAGCACGACCACGAGATAGATCAGTGCCGGGACGTGCCAGTTGCGGGCGAGGAACTTCAGGAGCCCGCGCCCCTCGCTCAGCCTGCGTTCGCCCAGAAGCCAGTCGGCCACCACCCGGCGCCACTTCAGCACCATCCAGATCAGGATGGCGATGGCCACGGCAGAGATCAGCGTGGACACGCCCCGGCCGGTGGTGAAATTGACGTTCTGGTTGATGATCGGCACCACCAGCAGCTGGCCGTAGCCCAGCAGGCTGACGAGGAAGGTCAGCCACCGCGCGACATAGCGCGCGCCCCGGTCCGGAACGTTCACGGTGCGCAGTTGCGCAGTGGTGGGCGACATGACGGCGCGGATCAGCACCTTGACCATTTCCACGATCAGGAAGGCATTGAGGTACATCGTCTGCCGGATGCCGATCTGCCCGGCGTCGCCGAAGGCCGCGATCGCAAGGGCGTAGCCGGCTCCCCAGGCGATCACCACCACGATGGCGTCGATGATGACGGAGGTGACGATGATCAGCGCGGTCTGTGCCGGGCCTGCATCCCCGGCCAGGTTGCCCATCCGCCGGAACAGCCGTTTCGCGATCCACCTGAGGACATTGTAAAGCAGGACCGTCGCGACGATCACCAGGGCGAGGTCGCGCAGCGCGGTCAGGATGATGTCGGGATTGATCGACAGGGCGCTGCCCAATGTCTCGGGCGCCCGGCTGAACCCCTGCCAGAACCCTCCGAGACTTCCTGCGATGCGCTCCGCGGTGTCCTGCGTGGCGGCTGCAATCCGGCGGCTGAAAGAGGTTTCACCGGGGTCCGTCGCCTCGTCCTCGACCGCGCCGGTCACCGCTTCGGTCACGGTTTCGCCGGAGGTATCGCTGGCCTGCGGCGGCTCTCCGGTGCGGTTCAGGGCGTCGATCAGCGCGCCGCGCGTGGCGTCGTCGGCCAGAAGATCGGCCAGCGCCTTGGCCTGCGCGGGTGTGAGTGCCTCGACACCACTCGCGACACCGGTCGTTGCCGCGGTGTCCTGCGCCTGCACAGAAGCCGGAAGGGCAAGGATTGCGAGTAAGGCGACAAGGCAGGCAAACAGACCCTGCCGGATGTGAACCCTCATGAAGAGCTCCTTGTTCTTGTTCTGCTCAACGTTCCGAGACCGCGCTGTCCCCCGTGGGGCCATTGTCCCTGCCCCGCCAGGCGCGGATTTCGCCAAACTACTTAGCGCTGCGGGTGCGAGGTCAAGAAAATGCGCCTCCGATGACCGTGTGGATGCGGTCTGCCGCCCCGTCCGGTCAACAAGAAAGGCGGCCCCAAGCGGAGCCGCCCCTTATGCCGTGCATCGAAAATCAAACGATGGTCGCGTCGGTCGCCGCGCGGATCTCGTCCTCGGTCACGCCGTCGGCGCATTCGACAATCTTCAGACCGCCCTCGACCACGTCGAGCACGCCGAGATTGGTGATGATGCGGTTCACCACGCCCTTGCCGGTCAGCGGCAGGGTGCATTCCTTCAGCACCTTGGACTCTCCCGCCTTGTTCTGATGGTCCATCACCACGATGACCTTGCCGACACCGGCCACCAGGTCCATCGCGCCGCCCATGCCCTTCACGAGCTTGCCGGGGATCATCCAGTTCGCGAGGTCGCCGTTCTCGGCCACTTCCATGGCGCCGAGGATCGCCGCCGCGATCTTGCCGCCGCGGATCATGCCGAAGGACATGGCGCTGTCGAAGTAGGACGTGCGCGCCAGTTCGGTAATCGTCTGCTTGCCCGCGTTGATGAGGTCCGGATCCTCTTCGCCCTCGAAGGGGAACGGCCCCATGCCCAGCATGCCGTTCTCGGACTGAAGCGTGATGTCCTTGTCGCCCACGTAGTTCGCCACCAGCGTCGGGATGCCAATGCCGAGGTTCACGTACATGCCGTCTTCGAGTTCTTCCGCCGCGCGTGCGGCCATCTGGTTACGATCCCAGGGCATTACGCTTCCTCCCGCTTGCGCGTCGTGCGCTGTTCGATCCGTTTCTCGTGTTCGCCCTGAACGATCCGGTGCACGTAGATGCCGGGCAGATGGATGTGATCCGGGTCGAGGGAGCCACGGGGCACGATCTCTTCGACCTCGACCACGCAGACCTTGCCGCACATCGCGGCCGGCGGGTTGAAGTTGCGCGCCGTCTTGCGGAACACGAGGTTGCCGGTGTCGTCGGCCTTCCATGCCTTCACGATCGAGAGGTCGGCAAAGATCCCGCGTTCGAGGATGTAATCCTCGCCGTCGAAGGTCTTCACTTCCTTGCCTTCGGCAATCTGGGTGCCGACGCCGGTCTTGGTGTAGAAGCCCGGGATACCTGCACCGCCGGCGCGCATGCGCTCGGCCAGGGTGCCCTGCGGGTTGAATTCCAGCTCGAGCTCACCGCCGAGGTACTGGCGCATGAACTCCTTGTTCTCGCCCACGTAGGACGACATCATCTTCTTGATCTGGCGGGTCGCCAGCAGCTTGCCGAGGCCGAAATCGTCTACGCCCGCGTTGTTGGACGCGACCGTCAGGTCCTTCACGCCGCTTTCCACCAAGGCGTCGATCAAAAGCTCGGGAATGCCGCAAAGACCGAACCCGCCCGCCGCGATCAGCATGCCGTCGCTCAACAGGCCGTCCAGCGCTTCGGACGCCGAACCGTATACCTTCTTCATGAAACACCCCTCCTGTGCGGTACTGACGCAGGTTGTCGCCGCTCTGCAGCAGAGAGTCAACGCGGCCGCGTCATGGTAGCGCCCCAACGCGGCGGGGACGGCCAAACCGACCGCCCCCTCGTTGTGTCACTGACCCTTGATGATCCCGCAGGCGACGCGGTCGCCCGCCCCGCCGATGGGCTGGGACATGTGGTCGTCACCCTGTGCATGGATGATGAAGGTGGAGCCGTCCTCATCCAGCAGGGAGGCCACGTCCACAAGCGTCGAATAGGCCTCCATCTCGCCGATACCGTCCTCGCCCACGAAGATGTTGGGCAGGTCGCCCGGTTCCGGTCCTTCGGGGTTCAGCAGGCCGTGGCCGCCGTCCACCTTGCCGACGTGGCCGGTGGCGGTGGTGAAGCCCTCGGAGGACTCGCAGGTGCCGACGGCGTGCAGATGCAGACCGTGCTTGCCCGGTGTCAGCCCTTCCACACGGACATGGATCAGCATGCCCGCCGGACCGTCGGTCAGGGTGGCGGTGCCGATGCTCTCGTCGTCGGTGTTGATCAGGTCGGCCGAAGCGGTCTGCCCCGGCTGGTCCATCGCGGCCCCGTGGCTTTCGGCCCAGGCGCCCGATGCAAGCATCGCCGCCATGGCGGTGGTCAGCATGAAACGTGTCACGATCTATCCTCCTCTGGTTGGGTGCCCCTTGTCGGCACGGGCTTCCCGGAGGAGCCCGTGCAGGGGCGTACCATGGACCAACGCCCGCGTTGTCCCGGTGGTTCGGAGGTAGCGCAAAAAGGGCAGGACCCCACTCAGAGGTCCCCAGTCACGGATCCCAAGTCAGATCAGGCGGACCTGCGTGCCGATGGGCGTGATCTCGAACAGTTCGGCGATCTTCTCGTTGTAGAGCCCGATGCAGCCGTCGGACGACCGGCGCCCGATCTTGCGCGTGTCATGGGTGCCGTGGATCAGGTAGGCGGGCCAGCTCAGGTACATCGCATGCGTGCCCAGCGGATTGTCGGGCGCGCCGCCTGCGACGGGCTTCCAGTCAGGGAAACGCTCCATCTGGCTGGCGGTGGGGGTCCAGGAGGGGCCGACCTTCTTGCGCACGATCTCGGTGTAGCCGCGCTTCGTCAGCTCGTCGGACTTCGGCACGGAGGTCGGGTAGATGCGGTAATCGACGCCATCGGCCGCCCAGTAGTGCAGCGCGCGGCTTTCGGTATCGCAGACGATGCAGCCTTTCCCGATCTCCGAGAAATGGTCGCGCCAGTCCTGCATCACGAAGCTGGAGACGTTGCGCCGCACGTCCGCCGCACGCGCCGTGGCCGGGACGATCAGCGCCGCGGCCCCTGCCACGAGACCGGTGTTCAGCAGCTTGCGCCGGGTGATGCTCGACTTCGTCATGAAGGGATCCCTCCTTGTTGCCTGTTTCGATGCGGGCAACATGGAGGCGGGTGGCGGGTTTTGGAAATCACACATTCTTTACCACGAATGTGAGTGCTTTTTCGCAACAGATCAGACGGTTGGAGGCGGCTTTCCGCCTCCGTCGCCGGTCTGTCAGTCTTTCTTCGCCGCCTTCTTGGCCGCCGGCTTCTTTGCGGCGGTCTTCTTCGTGGTCGACTTTGTGGCGGTCGATTTGGCCGCGGCCTTCTTCGCCGGTTTCTTCTTCGCCTTCGCGGCGATCAGTTCCAGCACGGTTTCCATTGTCACGTCCGCAGGCTCCACGTCCTTCGGCAGCGTGGCATTGACCTTCTCCCACTTTACATAGGGACCGTAGCGGCCCTCCATGATGGAGATCTTGCCGCCATCGGGATGCTCGCCCATGTCGCGCAGCGCCTTGGCCGTCTGTCGCCCGCGACCGGGGTTCGCCCGCTTCTGCGCCAGCAGTTCGACGGCGTGGTTCATCCCGATCTCGAAGACCTCCTGGAACTCCTTGAGGTTCACGTAGACCGGTTTCTCCTCGTCCGGGAGTTGGTGCATGATGTAGGGACCGAAGCGCCCGAGGTTCGCGCTGACGACGCCGCCATCGGGGTGCATCCCCACTTCGCGCGGCATGGTCAGCAGCGTGAGCGCCTTTTCCAGCGTCATGTCCGCCGGGTCCCAGCCCGGCAGGAACTGGCCGCCCTTCTTTGGCAGAGAGGCACGCGGCGGTTTCTTGTTCTCCGGCGTGGGTTCGCCGCGCTGCACGTAGGGGCCGAAGCGCCCGGCCTTCAGCCAGATCTCGTCACCCTGATCCTCGCCCAGCAGACGTTCCTCGCCTTCTGCACCCTCGCCCGCGATGGGGCGCGTGTAGGTGCATTCGGGGTAGTTGCCGCAGCCGACGAAGCCGCCGGTGCGCGAGGTCTTCAGGTGCAGCCGCCCCTGCCCGCACTTCGGACAGATGCGCGGATCGCTCCCGTCCTCACGCGGCGGGTAAAGCTGGGGCGCAAGCGCCTCGTCCAGCACATCCAGAACCTCCGAGATACGCAGGTCGGACGTCTCGGCGATGGCCGCGCTGAAGTCGCGCCAGAACTTCGCCAGCAGTTCCTTGTAGTCCTCGGCACCTGCGCTGACCTGGTCCAGCTCGTCCTCCAGCGCGGCGGTGAAGTCGTACTCCACGTAGCGCTTGAAGAAGTTCAGCAGAAAGATCGTCACGATCCGGCCCTTGTCCTCCGGGAACAGACGGTTCTGTTCCTTGCGGACATATTCGCGGTCCTGGATCGTCGTGATGACGGAAGCATAGGTGGAGGGTCGCCCGATGCCGAGTTCCTCCATCTTCTTGACCAGCGTCGCCTCGGTGTAGCGCGGCGGCGGGTTGGTGAAGCTCTGCGTGCCAAGCGTCGCGCCGTCGCCGGACAGCACCGCGGGCAGACCACGGTCGGTGCCCTTCTCCATCGCCTTCGCATGCTCGGACTTGAGCGCGCCCGCGTCGAACTTCGCCGGCTCGCCCTGCATGATCTGCGGCAGGCGCTTGTCGTCATCCTCGACCGGCTCGTCGCGGCCTTCCTCGTAGACCTTCAGGAACCCGTCGAAGAGCACCACCTGGCCGGTGGCGCGCAGACCGACCTGCCCGTCGTCGGAGCCGATCTCGACCGTGGTCCGCTCCAGCCGGGCGGCCTCCATCTGGCAGGCGAGCGTGCGCTTCCAGATCAGGTCATACAGCTTGCGCTGGTCGGATTCGGACAGGCGCAGGCTCTCGGCGTCCTTCGTCATGTCGGTCGGACGGATGCACTCGTGCGCTTCCTGCGCGTTCTTCGCCTTGTTCTTGTAGACCCGAGGCGAGGACGGCACGTAATCCTTGCCGTAGCGCTCCGCGATGGCGTCGCGGCAGGCGCTGACGGCTTCCGGCGCCATGTCGATGCCGTCCGTCCGCATATAAGTGATGTGCCCGGCCTCGTAGAGCCGCTGGGCCGCGTTCATCGCCGCCTTGGCGCCCATGCCGAACTTGCGGCTCGCCTCCTGCTGGAGGGTGGAGGTCATGAACGGCGCCGAAGGGTTGCGCGAAGCAGGCTTCGCCTCGACGCTCAGAACCTTCAGGCTGCGCTTGGCTACGGCATCCACCGCCATCTCGGCCTGCGTGGCGTTTTCGAGGTCGTAGCGGTCGAGCTTCTTGCCGGCGAGGCTGACCAGCCGGGCCTCGAACGTCTGGCCGCGCGGCGTCGCGAGTTGTGCCTTCACCTGCCAGTATTCGCGGGGATTGAACGCTTCGATCTCCATCTCGCGCTCGACGATCAGGCGGAGGCAGACGGACTGCACCCGCCCGGCCGACCGCGCGCCCGGCAGCTTGCGCCAGAGCACAGGCGACAGGTTGAAGCCGACGAGGTAGTCGAGGGCACGGCGGGCGAGATACGCCTCCACCAGCGGCGCGTCGATGTCGCGGGGGTTCTTCATCGCCTCGGTCACGGCCGCCTTGGTGATGGCGTTGAAGGTGACCCGGCTGACTTCTGTCGTCTTCTTGATCGAACGGCGCTTCGTCAGCGCCTCCTTCAGGTGCCACGAGATCGCCTCCCCCTCACGATCAGGGTCGGTTGCGAGGATCAGCTTGTCGTCGGTTTTCAGGGCTTCGGCGATGGCGGCGACGTGTTTGCGCGAATCGTTCGCGACCTCCCACGTCATTTCGAAATCATGTTCCGTATCGACCGAGCCATCCTTCGGAGGCAGGTCCCTCACGTGACCGTAAGACGCCAGAACCGTGTAGTCGGATCCCAGATACTTGTTGATTGTCTTGGCCTTGGCGGGCGATTCGACGACGACGACGGGCATCTGGGACTGCTACCTCTACTGATTTCTTGGCGGCCTCGCGCGGCTGCTTTCCGGGCGGCGTATCGCGGCGCTAGATGTGGGGTGCAAGGGGTATTTGTCAATGCGGGCGGAAGAGCCGCGCTTGTCCCGGGGCTGTTCCGGCGTTGGCTGAGCGACGCAAAAGGGAGCCCCGGACGTGCGGTTTCCCGCTCTCTGACTGACCTCGCGTCCACTGCCCGTCGGGGCTTGGCAGCCCCCCGAAATCGGCATCAGCCTGCGCGCCGATCTAATGGACAAGACGCGCCCCGACGCCGGATAGGTCTTCGGAGCGCCGCTTGGGTTTCGGGTCGATGAACTGCGTGTGGACGGCGCTGTCGCCCTTGCCATGCCCGATCCGCCGCGCGGAAACGAGCGCCGATCGCCTCCTAGGGCGCAGCCCCGATATCTTCGAATACGGCGCGCAGGAGGTGCAGGCCCTTTGCCAGCGGTCGGGCAACGCTTCGGTCGCGGGCCACTGGACCATGGGCGCGACAGACGCATGATGGTTTGGGCCCTTTTCTGCGCCAAATAGCAGACCGTGATCCTGCTGCTTCAGCGTAGCACAAGCGAGAGAAAACCGCCCGGCTGACGCCGTATGCGCCCTTCCAGCTCCAGATCGGTTAAGGCCGGCGAGACGTGGGCAGAGGCCGCCCCGAGATCGCGGATCAGCTGGTCCTCGGCCAGAGGCGACGGTCCGAGCCGGTCAAGGATGCGCGTGTGCAGGTCCGCCGTCTGGCGCAGGGTCCGCGTCTCGGGTTCCGGCGCCTTCAACGAGTCAATGCCCGCCCTCGCCGGGTCCGGAAGGGCCAGTTCCGCCTGTGCCGATGTCTGGCCCTCCAGCGGCGGCAGCGCCTCGAGAACATCGTCGACGTGCCGCACAAGGTGCGCGCCGTCACGGATCAGCATGTTGCAGCCCGCCGCCCGGGCGTCGAGCGGATGACCGGGCACGGCCAGCACCTCCCGCCCCTGGTCGAGCGCGCCGCGCGCGGTAATCAGCGACCCGGACTTTGCCGCAGCTTCCACCACCACCACGGCCCGGGCCAGTCCGGAGACGATGCGGTTGCGCATGGGGAAATGGCGGGCGAGCGGCTGCATGCCCATGGGTTGTTCGCTGATCCGCGCACCATGGTGAGAGACGATGTCATCCGCCAGCCCGGCGTTCTCGGCCGGGTAAAGCACATCCACGCCGCCCGCCAGAACGGCGACCGTGCCGGTCCTGAGCGCGGCGTGGTGCGCCGCCGCATCTATCCCGCGCGCCAGTCCGGAGACGACGCAATAACCCGCCTCGCCCAGTCCTTCGGCAAGGTTGCGCGCCATGCGCAGCCCCAGCGACGACGCGTTGCGCGCACCGACAAGCGCCACCATCGGACGGCTCAGTACGCGCGCATCGCCCACCGTCCACAGCGCCGGGGGCGCGTCGGAAAGGTCGGCCAGGTCTTTCGGGTAATCCGCCTCTCCGCGCAGGATCAGCCGGGCGCCGCACAGGTGGGCGGCCTTCATCTCTGCAAGGATCACGTTTTCGGGGCAGACGGTGTAACGCTCCACCCCCGCGGCCCTCGCCACTTCGGGCAGCGCGTCGAGTGCTGCGCGGGCCGAACCGTGTTCGCCCAGAAGCCGCCAGAAGGTTGCCACGCCGACGCGGCGTGAGCGCAAGAGGCGGAGCCAATCCACACGAGCATCTTCCGTGGTGGGTGGGAGTGGGGGGTGAGTGGAAGAGTAGCTGTCGTCGCGCATCCTGGCCCCGCCGTCTTGCACCTTCATCCATAGCGTGAGGGTGGTTAACCGCAGGTAAACTCTGGCGAGAGAATTATTCCCGCGGTGCGCGGCCAGTGGAAATGCCCTGGAAAAGCTTCAGGTCGGCGTGCCGTCACCCGGCAGGTCGCGCTCCGTACGTCCGACGATCAGGCGCAGCATGGCAAGCTGCAGCACGGCCAGGAAAGGCCCCAGCCCGACCGTCAGTCCCGTGCCCACCACCGGCTTGAGCAGCGCACCGACGAAGAAACCGCCCAGCATCGCCACGCCCCAGCCGCCGAAGCCGCGCACCAGAGCCGCGTGAAGCACGAACGCCCCTGCCAGGTGGCCAATCCAGGTAAAGGCGACCGAGAACACCAGCACGTAGCCAACGACAACCAGCGTCCCCGCCGCGGAGTCCGAGACCGTCGCGACCATCAGCGCGAGCGTCACAACGGAAATCCCGGCGCCAAGCGTGGCGGCCAGCGTCGCCAGAATGGCCAGCCCGTGCTGCCGGAACGTTGGCCGGATCACCGGCGCCTGCACTGGGTGCCACCAGGCCAACGGGTCTGGCGTGTCAGACACCCGCACCGCCGACGGTCAGGCCGCCGATCATCACCGTCGGCTGCCCGACGCCCACCGGCACCCACTGCCCCTGCTTGCCGCAGTTGCCCATGCCCGGATCGAGCGCCATGTCGTTGCCAAGGGCGCGGATCTGCTGAAGCGCAGAGGCGCCGTCGCCGATCAGCGTGGCGCCCTTTACGGGACGGCCGACCTTGCCGTCCTTCACGCGGTAGGCCTCCGTGCAGGAGAAGACGAACTTGCCGTTGGTCACGTCGACCTGTCCGCCGCCGAAGCCCACGGCCCAGATGCCGTCCTTCAGATCGCCAACGATGTCCTGCGGATCGGCATCGCCGCCCAGCATGTAGGTGTTGGTCATGCGCGGCATCGGGATATGCGCATAGCTCTCGCGGCGGCCGTTGCCGGTGGGGGTCACGCCCATCAGGCGCGCGTTCTGCCGGTCCTGCATGAAGCCGACCAGCTTGCCGTCCTCGATCAGGACGTTCTTGCCGGAGGGCGTGCCTTCGTCATCCACGGTGATCGAGCCGCGCCGGTCCGGGATGGTGCCGTCGTCCAGCACCGTCACGCCCTTCGACGCGATCTGCTGCCCCATCAGACCGGCAAAGACGGATGTGCCCTTGCGGTTTGCATCGCCTTCAAGCCCATGCCCGATTGCCTCGTGCAGCAGGATGCCGGGCCAGCCGGGGCCGAGAACGATGTCCATGACGCCCGCCGGCGCAGGCTCCGCCTCGAGGTTGACGAGCGCGATGCGCAGCGCCTCGCGCGCCTTCGACTGCCATTCGATCGGCTCCAGCAGTCCTTCCAGCGTGACGCGCCCGCCGCCGCCTGCCGTTCCGGCCTCGCGCCGCCCGTCCTGTTCCACGATCACCGACACGTTCACCCGCGTCATCGGGCGCACGTCGGTCACAAGGCCGCCTTCGGGACGGAGGATCGCAACCTCCTGCAGCGAGGCAGCGATGCTGGCCGTCACCTGCACCACGCGGCTGTCGAGGTCGCGGGCGAAGGCGTCGATTTCCTTCAGGGTGTCCACCTTCACCGGAAAGCTCGCCCCGGCAATCGGGTCGGCATCGGTGTAGAGCGTGCGGTTCGTGCCCGGAGGCGGCGGGGCCATCACGCCGCCGCCGTCGCCCACCGCCAGACGCGCCGTCTCTGCCGCGCGCCTGAGGGAGGATTCGCTGATCTCCGTGGCATGGGCGTAACCGGCCACCTCGCCCTTCACCGCGCGCAGGCCGAATCCTTCGGAGGCGTCGTAACTCGCCGTCTTGAGCCGCCCGTCGTCCAGGACCAGCGATTCCGAGCGCCGCCGCTCAAGAAAAAGTTCGCCGTCCTCGGCCCCGGAAAGGGCCTCCCGCACCAGCGATACAGTGCGATCGAGATCCAGATGTGTCTCGAAAGGGCGGAAAAGTGCGTCGGACATATGGACCTCTGGATTGATCTGGATCAAGTAAAGCGGCGCTTTGCCGCAAGCTCAAAGCTTTCACGGGTGGAAAGAATATGGTTTCTAGACCGCCAGAACGCAACGGTATGCCGCGGAGGAGGACGGGCGCCAGCCTGCGCTTCCTTTTTGCATGTATATCAAGTCATTCCGGGTCGGCGGGCCCGTGCACAACTCGAATCGATCAGGGTGACATATGACCTTCAAGACGATGATGACGGGCCTACTCAGCGCCTTTGTCGCCGCGCCGGCCTTGG
This sequence comes from Sagittula sp. MA-2, assembly GCF_030126985.1. GTDB lineage: Bacteria > Pseudomonadota > Alphaproteobacteria > Rhodobacterales > Rhodobacteraceae > Sagittula. Next base: position 3,212,132 of record NZ_CP126145.1, read on the forward strand.
CGCAGGACCTGCCCGTTGTGGGCCGCCCGCACCAGGGTGGCATGGGTTTCCAGCCGGCCTCCACGGAACTGGCGCGTGACCTTCAGTGGCTCGACGGCATGATCCTGGTGATCATCACCGCGATCTGCCTGCTGGTGGTTGCCCTGCTCGCCTTCATCGTGGTGCGCTACAACCAGAAGGCCAACAAGACGCCGGGCACCTTCACGCACAACTCCCCGCTGGAGATCGCGTGGACCATCGGCCCCATCGTGATCCTCGTGTTCATCGGCGCCTTCTCCCTGCCGGTGCTGTTCAAGCAGCAGGAAATCCCGGAAGGCGACATCACCATCAAGGTGACCGGCTACCAGTGGTACTGGGGCTACGAGTACGTGGGTGAGGACCTCGCCTACGACAGCTACATGATCGGCTCCCCGGCGACCGGCGGCGACAACCGCTACTCCGAAGACGTGCAGACCATGCTGACCGACGCCGGCTACACCAAGGACGAGTGGCTGCTGGCCACCGACACCGCCGTGGTCGTGCCGGTCGGCAAGACCATCGTGATGCAGGTCACCGGCGCCGACGTGATCCACTCGTGGACCATCCCGGCCTTCGGCGTGAAGCAGGACGCGGTCCCCGGCCGCCTCGCAGAGCTGTGGTTCACCCCGGAACGCGAAGGCGTCTACTTCGGCCAGTGCTCGGAACTCTGCGGCATCGCCCACGCCTACATGCCGATCACGGTCAAGGTGGTCAGCCAGGAAGCCTACGACGCATGGCTCGCCGCGTCGAAGGACGAAGGCTGGTACACCGACGTGCGCGCGGCACTGACCAACTGATCGCCCCCGGCGACAAAGACATGACGCGCAGGCCGGGACAGCTCCCGGCCTGCGCTGCACCAAACCGACCATGGCACTTCAGGCAGGAGCCGACATGAGCGACGCCAGCTTCGAAACACGCACCCAGATGGGCACCGAGATGCGGGCCGACTCGCAGGAAGCGCAGTTCGGCGACTATTTCGCGCTGCTCAAGCCGCGTGTGATGACGCTTGTGGTGTTCACCGCCTTCGTCGGCCTGCTTGCCGCGCCCGTGGCGATCCACCCGTTCCTCGGCTTCTGTGCGGTGCTGTTCATCGCCATCGGCGGCGGCGCATCCGGCGCCCTGAACATGTGGTACGACTCGGACATCGATGCGCTGATGAAGCGCACGGCCAAGCGTCCGATCCCCGCCGGCAAGGTCGACCGTGAAGACGCGCTGGCCATCGGCCTGACGCTTTCCGCCTTTGCCGTCGTCTTCCTCGGCCTCGCGACCAACTGGCTGGCCGCATCCCTGCTGGCCTTCACCATCTTCTTCTACGTCGTGATCTACACGATGTGGCTCAAGCGCTCGACACCCCAGAACATCGTGATCGGCGGCGCCGCCGGGGCCTTCCCCCCGATGATCGGCTGGGCCGCCGCCACTGGCGAGATCTCCACCGCCTCCGTGCTGATGTTCTGCCTGACCTTCCTCTGGACGCCGCCGCACTTCTGGGCGCTCGCGCTGTTCGTCCGCATGGACTACGACAATGCCACCGTGCCGATGCTGACCGTGACCCACGGCCGCAAGTCGACCCGCACGCACATCCTCGTCTACACCGTCCTGCTGGCCGCCTTTGCCATCGGGCTGGGCTTCACGCAGGTTGGCGGGCCGGTCTACCTTGCCACCGCCATCGTGCTGAACGCGCTGTTCCTGAAGGGCGCATGGACCATCTGGCGCCGCGACGAAGCCGCGTCGGAGGCCGACAACTTCAAGGCCGAGAAGGCGTTCTTCAAGCTGTCCCTGCTCTACCTCTTCGCCCACTTCGGCGCGATCCTCGTGGACGCAGGGCTCGAACGCTTCGGGGTGCTGTCATGAGCATCAGCCGCGAACACGAGCTTCACAAGCGCCGCCGGTCCCGCAACATCGGTGTCGGGCTGGTGCTGGGTGCGTTCATCGTGATCGTCTTCGGAATGACCATGGTGAAGATCAACCGCGGCGACTTCCAGATGCAACCGGCTGCGGCAACACAGGGAGACGGCAATGGCAATTGATCCAAAGACCAAGACCCTTTTCCAGACGCTCGGCGTCGTTGTCTTCATGGGCGCGATGGCCTGGGCCTCCGTCCCGTTCTACAACTGGTTCTGCCGCGTCACCGGCTTTGGCGGAACCACGCAGGTCGCCGAAGCCTCGGCCAAGCGCGACATCCTCGACCGCACCATCAAGATCAAGTTCGACGCCTCGAAGGACCGCGGCATGCCGTGGGAGTTCAAGCCCATGCAGACCGAGATGACCGTCCGCATCGGCGAAGAGGGGCTGGCGTTCTACGAGGCCTACAACCCGACCGACCACCCGGTCGCCGGTCAGGCCACCTACAACGTGGCGCCCTACCAGGCAGGCGGCTATTTCAACAAGATCGAGTGCTTCTGCTTCACCGAGCAGGTCCTGATGCCCGGCGAACGCGTCGAGATGCCGGTCAGCTTCTTCGTCGACCCCGAGATCGTCGACGACCGCGACGCGAAGTACACCAAGCATATCACGCTGTCCTACACCTTCTACGAGATCGACCTGCCCGAAGAAACGCAGGCCGCACTCGATATCACTGGCGATGCCCCCGGCATCGACGATAAGACCGATGCGAAAGCATCCGTGAACTAACGCCTAACGAGGGATTGCCATGGCGCATGCTAAGAACCACGACTACCACATTCTGAACCCCTCCATCTGGCCTTTCCTGGGCGCAGTGGCCGGGTTCATCATGCTCTTCGGCGCAGTGCTGTGGATGAAGGACATCACGATGTGGATGTTCCTCATCGGCTTTGTCGGCGTCCTCTACACCATGTTCGGCTGGTGGAGCGAAACCGTGAAGGAGAACCTGGTCGGCGACCACACGCCCGTCGTGCTGATCGGCCTGCGTTACGGCTTCATCCTGTTCATCATGTCGGAGGTGATGTTCTTCTTCGCGTGGTTCTGGAGCTTCTTCAAGCACGCGATCTACCCGATCGACCCGAACGGCATGAGCCCGGCTGTCGACGGCGTCTGGCCGCCGGCGGGGATCGAGACGTTCGACCCCTGGCACCTTCCGCTGATCAACACGCTGATCCTGCTGTGCTCCGGCTGTGCCGCGACCTGGGCGCACCACGCTCTGGTCCACGGCAACCGCCGCGACGAGATCAAGCAGGGCCTGATCATCGCCGTCGTCCTCGGCCTGCTGTTCACCGCCCTTCAGGCGTATGAGTATAGCCACGCGGCGTTCGGCTTCTCCGGGAACATCTACGGCGCCAACTTCTTCATGGCGACCGGCTTCCACGGCGCGCACGTGATCATCGGCACGATCTTCCTGTTCATCTGCCTGCTGCGCGTCTACCGCGGCCACTTCACCCCGGAAAACCACCTCGGGTTCGAGGCGGCCGCCTGGTACTGGCACTTCGTCGACGTGGTGTGGCTGTTCCTCTTCGCAGCGGTCTACATCTGGGGCGGTTGAGCCTCCTCGACGGCCACAGGGCTTGCGCCCGACGCCTCACGCGGTAAACCAAGGCGCGCCCCACCGGGCGCGCCTTTTCCGTTTCCGGAGACGCATGTGACACGCTACCTCGCCCCCCTGCTGATCGGCATCGCCGGATGCGCGATCCTGCTGTGGCTGGGCACATGGCAGATGCAGCGCCTGGACTGGAAAGAGGGCCTGCTCGCCGACATGGAGGCAACGATCTCCGGCCCCGCGCAGCCTCTGCCCGTCATGGTCGATCCCACGGCACAGCGCTATCAGCCCGTGGAACTGTCGGGCGAGATCGGCGCGGAGGCGCTGCACGTCCTCGTCTCGGCAAAGCTGCGCGGCGCGGGCTGGCGGGTCATCTCCCCCTTCACCACCGACGACGGGCGTCGTCTCCTGGTGGACCGCGGCTTCACCCCGATCGATCAAAAGGACGCGCCTTTGTATGCCGGGCCCGCCCGGCTGACAGGCAACCTGCACTGGCCGGACGACCGCAACTCCTCCACTCCCGACAACGACCCGGACGACGATACCTGGTTCGCCCGTGACATCGGCCCCATGTCAGAGGCGCTGGACACGGAGCCGCTGCTGGTGATTGCCCGCAGTCTCGATCCGGCGGACGACGCCGTCGATCCGCTGCCCGTGGACACCTCCGGCATTCCCAACGATCATCTGCAATACGCCATTACGTGGTTCTCACTGGCCGCGGTTTGGCTCCTCATGACCGGCGTATGGCTGCGCCGTATCGCGAAAGGCACCGACTGACATGCGTTACATCTCCACCCGAGGCCAGGCCCCGGCCCTGTCATTCGAAGAAGCCATGCTGTCCGGCCTCGCCCGTGACGGCGGCCTCTACGTGCCGGAGACCATTCCCCAGATGTCCGCCGACGACATCCGCGCGCTGGAAGGTCTCAGCTACGAGGAAACCGCCTTCCGCGTGATGCGGCCCTTCGTGGGCGACGGGTTCACCGACGAGGTCTTTGCCGACCTGATCGCCAAGGCCTACGCAGGTTTCGGTCACAACGCCCGAGCGCCGCTGGTGCAGCTGGCACCGAACCACTTCCTGCTTGAGCTGTTCCACGGGCCGACGCTGGCCTTCAAGGACTTCGCCATGCAACTCATCGGTCAGCTCTTCCAGGAGGCGCTGGAGCGGCGGGGCGAGCGTGTGACCATCGTCGGCGCCACGTCGGGCGATACGGGCTCGGCCGCGATCGAGGCGTTCAAGGGGCTCGACAATGTCGACGTCTTCATCCTCTACCCGCATGGCCGGGTGTCCGAGGTGCAGCGCCGCCAGATGACCACGCCACCCGAGGCAAACGTGCACGCGCTGGCGCTGGACGGCCACTTCGACGATTGCCAGGCGCGGCTGAAGGACATGTTCAACCACTTCGAGTTCCGCGACAGCGTGCGGCTGGCCGGCGTGAACTCGATCAACTGGGCGCGCGTGCTGGCGCAGGTCGTCTACTACTTCTCCGCCGCCGTCAGCCTCGGCGCCCCGGACCGCAAAGTCAGCTTCACCGTGCCCACCGGCAACTTCGGCGACATCTTCGCGGGCTACATCGCCAAGCGCATGGGCCTGCCCATCGACCGGCTGGTTGTGGCGACGAACCAGAACGACATCCTGCACCGCTGCCTGACGTCGGGCGACTACCAGACCTCCGAAGTCCATCCCTCGATCAGCCCGTCGATGGACATCCAGGTCAGCAGCAACTTCGAGCGTGCCCTCTTCGACGCCTACGACCGCGACGGTGCGGCGGTGGCGCAGCTGATGGACGAACTGAAGGCAGGCGGCTTCAACGTGAGCCAGGGTGCGCTTCAGGCGCTGCGCGAACACTTCGACTCCGGCCGCGTGTCAGAGGAGGAGACGCTGGACACCATCCGCCTGGCGCAGGCCACGATGGGGGAACTCCTGTGCCCGCATTCCGCGATAGGCGCCCGCGTGGCAGAGGACCAGCGCGATCCGAAGACGCCGATGATCACGCTGGCCACCGCGCATCCGGCCAAGTTCCCGGATGCCGTTGAAAAGGCCACGGGTATTCGTCCCCCTCTTCCAAATCGCATGGCCGACCTGTATGAGCGTTCGGAACGGTTGACCCGCGTGGCCAACGACCTGTCCGCCCTCGAAAACCTTATTCAGGAGCGTATCACCAAGTGACCGTCCAGATTTCCACGCTGTCCAACGGGCTTCGCATCGTCACAGAGAAGATGCCCGGCCTTCAATCCGCCGCGCTCGGTCTCTGGGTGACGGCGGGCGGACGGCACGAACGCGTGGAACAGAACGGCATTGCGCATTTCCTCGAACACATGGCGTTCAAGGGCACAAAGCGGCGCAGCGCGCTGCAGATCGCCGAAGCCATCGAGGACGTGGGCGGCTACATCAACGCCTATACCTCGCGCGAGGTCACGGCCTATTACGCCCGCGTCCTTAAGGCCGACACCGCGCTGGCGGTCGATGTGTTGGCCGACATCCTGCTCAACCCGGTCTTCGACGAGAGGGAGATCGACACGGAGCGCCACGTCATCCTTCAGGAAATCGGCCAGGCGCATGACACGCCGGACGACATCATCTTCGACTGGCTGCAGGAAAAGGCCTATCCCGATCAGCCCATCGGCCGGACGATCCTCGGCGAGGCGGCCCGGGTCGAGGGGTTCTCCCGCTCGGACCTCCAACGCTTCGTCGAGGAGCACTACGGCCCCGGCCAGATGATCCTCTCTGCCGCCGGTGCCGTCGATCACGACGCGCTGGTGAAGCAGGCCGAGGGTCTTTTCGGCAGCCTGTCCCCCCGCCCCGGCCGGAACGCCGACGGCGCCCGGTTCCACGGCGGCGAGATGCGGCGGGTCAAGGACCTCGAACAGGCGCACATGGCGCTCGCCTTCGAGGCTCCGGGTTACAGGGACCCCGGGTTCTACACCGCGCAGATCTACGCCATCGCGCTTGGCGGCGGCATGTCCTCACGCCTGTTCCAGGAGATCCGCGAGAAGCGCGGGCTGTGCTACACCATCTTCGCCCAGTCCGGCGCCTACGCCGACACCGGGATGACGACGATCTACGCCGGCACCTCCGGCGACGAGATGGGCGAACTGCTGGACCTGACCGTGGACGAGATGAAGCGCGCGGCAGACACCATGTCGGATGCCGAGATCGAGCGCGCCCGCGCCCAGATGAAGGCCGGGCTGCTGATGGGGCTCGAAAGCCCGTCCAGCCGGGCCGAGCGCATGGCACGCATGGTGCAGATCTGGGGGAAGGTGCCGCCGATCGAAGAGACGGTCGCCCGGATCGACGCGGTAACCCGCGAGGGTGTTCTGGCCTTCGCCGAAGCGCAGGCCGCGCAATCCGCGGCGGCGCTGGCCCTCTACGGCCCCGTCGACAGTGCGCCCACCCTGGAACAACTGCAGGCACGGCGGGCTGCGTGATGCTCTCTTTCCGGCGGAAGCTCCGGATCGAGACGGAACGTCTCACACTGCGCCCCCCCATGCATTCCGACTACACGCCATGGCAGACGCTGCGGTCGGGAAGCAGGGGGTTCCTTGCACCGTGGGAACCCACCTGGGCCGCCGACCACCTGTCGCGCAAGGCCTTCACGAACCGCGTCTACTGGGCGTCGCGCTCGATCAACGGCGGGACGGCGGTGCCGCTGTTCCTGATCCGGCGCGACGACGAAGCACTGGTGGGCGCCATCACGCTCGACAACATCCGCCGCGGCCCCGCGCAGGCCGGCACGCTCGGTTACTGGACGGGTCAGCCCTACGCGCGAAACGGCTACATGGCAGAGGCCATCGCCGCCGTCACCCATCACGCCTTCGAACGCCTGGGGCTCAGCCGCCTCGAAGCGGCCTGCCTGCCGGAGAACGCGGCCTCGCGCGGGCTGCTCGAACGGTCCGGCTTCAAGTACGAGGGCGTGGCGCAGAGCTACCTGCAGATCAACGGGCGCTGGCGGACCCACGTCCTCTATGCCTGCCTGCGCAGCGACCGGCGCGGCAAGACGACGGTCGGCTAGTTCACCTGCAGATCAAGCCGTTGTGAACACGTGGGCGCCGTCTGGCGGATCTGCGCGCTTTGGCGAACGCGGCTCTCAGGCTAGGCTGACCGGCAGGTCGGTGCCTTGCCTTCGACTTGGCGCTGGCCCCGCGTAGGTCGGAGTTCACTCCGACTCCCTTCCCGGAGCCAGGAGACGTTCATGATCCGCCTTGCCATCGCCTTCCTCGCCGTTGCCGCCACTTCCGCCATGGCGCAGGACCAGCGCCGCCCGTCACACTGCATTGCAATCGCCGACGCCGCGCCCGGGCTCGAATACCTGCACAAGGCGTCCTGGACCGAACCCGTCCCGGATTACTCCGTGCGCCTGCACTACCTCTCTCATGCCAGTTTCCTGCTGCAGACACAGGGCGGTCTGACTGCGGTCACCGACTTCACCGGGTTCATCGGCAACGTGCCCCTGATCCCTGACATCGTGACCATGAACCACGCCCACAGCACCCACTGGACCGCGAACCCCGACCCGGCCATTCCGCACGTTTTGCCCGGCTGGGGCGAACCCTTCGGCACCGGGATCGACCATTACCTGGACCTCGGCGAGATGCTCGTCCGCAACGTGTCGACCAACATTCGCTCCGGCTATGGCGGGATGGAGGAGAAGGGCAATTCCATCTTCGTCTTCGAGGTCGAGGGCCTGTGCATCGGCCACCTCGGCCACCTCCACCACATCCCCACGGACGAACAGTTCGCCGCGCTCGGGCGGCTCGACGTGGTCATGGTGGCTGTCGATGGCGGCATGACCCTGCCGCTGTCCCGCGTGATACCAATGCTGGAACGGCTGAAGTCCTCGGTGGTGATTCCGATGCACTGGTTCTCGGACTACGGGCTGGAGTCCTTCCTGACCCAGATCGGCGAGACCTTCGCCATCGACCGGCGCGACTCCTCGTCGATGGAGGTCAGCCTGCGCACCCTGCCCTCCCGCCCGACGGTTGTCGTCCTGCGCCCGGAGTGGCTCCGCGAATGACACCCGCCCCTTGATAAACCCGCCCGCATGGGGGACAGGCTGAGGCGACGACGGAAGGAGACCGCCATGCCCCTCGCCCCCGCCGATGACGCCTTTGCGGACACGCTGCGCGCCCTGTTGCCCGATGACACGCTGCGCCGGGCAGAACCACGCTACCTGGAAGAGTCGCGTGGCCGCTGGCAGGGATCGTCCACGTGGGTGGCCCTGCCCCGCAGCACCGACGACGTTGCCACCATCGTCCGTCACTGCGCCGCCACGCGCACCGGTATCGTGCCCTACGGCGGCGGTACGGGTCTCGTCGGCGGGCAGATCGCGCCGGAGGGCCAGCCGGTTGTACTCTCGCTCGAACGCATGACCGCCATCCGCGCGACCTACCCGGAGGAAAACACGCTCATCGCCGAAGCGGGCGCCATCCTGAGCGACATACACGATACGGCGGAGGCCATGGACCGGCTGTTTCCGCTGTCGCTGGCGTCCAAGGGTTCTGCGCGGCTGGGTGGGCTGCTGTCGACCAACGCCGGGGGGATCAACACCCTGCGCTACGGCAACGCCCGCAATCTGGTGCTTGGGCTGGAGGCCGTGCTGCCAGACGGATCGGTCTGGAACGGGCTCAGGCGCCTGCGCAAGGACAACACGGGCTACGACCTCCGCCACCTGCTGATCGGGGCAGAAGGGACGCTGGGGGTCATCACCGCGGCCTCCCTGGCCCTCTCGCCGCGCCCTGCGTCCACAGGCACCGCTTTCCTGACGGTGCCCTCACCGCGCGCGGCGCTCGATCTGCTGGCCTTGGCGCACGACCAACTGGGCGAAACCGTCTCCGCCTTCGAGCTGATCCACCGGCAGGGCATGGACTTCCTCGCCTCCGAACTGCCCGAGATCCGCCGCCCGTGGGAGACGCCGCCCGAATGGTGCGTTCTGATCGAGATCGGGCTTGGCCGCGGCGCAGACCCGACAGCCGCGCTCGAGACGCTGTTTGCCGAGGCGCTCGACCGTGGCCTGTCGGACGACGGTCTCATCGCCTCCTCGGACACGCAGGCGCAGCAGTTCTGGGACGTCCGCGAGCATATTCCGGAGGGCAACCGCCGGATCGGATCGATATCGAGCCACGACATCTCCCTGCCGCTCTCGGCGATTCCCGATTTCATCGTGAAGGCGACCGAGGCGCTGAACGCCATGGACACCTTCCGCATCAACTGCTTCGGGCACCTTGGCGACGGCAACCTGCACTTCAACGTCTTCCCCCTGGAAGGCCGCACCCGCGCCGATCACGCCCATCAGAGGGAGGCGATCAAGTCCTGCGTGCACGACCTGACACATGCGATGGGCGGTTCGGTCAGCGCAGAGCACGGCATCGGGCGGCTGAAGACGGACGACATGACACGCTACACGGACCCCGTGAAGCTCGCGGCGATGCGCGCGATCAAGTCGGCGCTGGATCCGGCGGGAATCATGAACCCCGGGGCCGTTCTGCCCTAACGCGCGGCGACCTGGAACACGCAGCCGTCCGACGCCAGTTGCGGCGGGGTCAGGCACAGGCCGCGGGCGACCTCGAACGCGGCCAGCACCTTGGGCACGTAGTCGCGCGTCTCGGCGTAATTCGGCACGCCCTGGTTTGCGCCGATGGAATTTTCGCCCGCGTTGTATCCGGCCAGCACGAGAATCGGATCGCCGGCGAACTTTTCCATCAGGAAATCGAGGAACCGGACACCGCCCTTGATGTTCTGCACCGCGTCCATCGAATCCTCGACACCAAAGCGTTTCGCGGTATCAGGCATGAGCTGCATGAGCCCCTGAGCACCCGCGCTGCTCTGCGCATCCGGGCGACCGCCGGATTCGACGTATATGACGGCCAGGGCGAGTGCAGGGGACACGCGCGTCCCGACCGTTTCGCGCAGCAGGTCCTTGCCGTGCCGTGCCGCGATGTCCTGAAGGGCCTGCAGGCGGGGTGCAGCCACCCGCGCGCCACCCGGGCCGTTGCCCAGCGAGGCCAGAGCCGGTTCAAGACGCCCCGGTCCGCTGTCGGACTGGGCGGGGGACACGGTGTCCCAGAACCATGCGTAACTGCCACTGCGTGAGGGTGCGGCGCCCGCCCGCGGGGCCGAAATCGCGGCCGACGCCTTTTCAGCCGATGGCCGGGGTGCGGGCAGCGGCGGCACCGCCGGATTCGCGCGCGGGGCCACCTGAACGGTGATCCGCTTGGCCGCCCCCGCCTTGGGGGGCGACACACGCCGCGCCGAGAAATCCGAAAACACCTGCTGCGCCATCGCATCGGTTGCAAGGGCGCAGGATACGGCCACCACGGCCGCCGCGAAAAGTCTCTGTGTCATGTACTGCTCGTCCCCGGTTCTATGCCGTCTCGGGAGTATTCCTGACAGTCTCGCACAATCCGGTGAAGAAAACCACTTTTGTAAACGGATTGCGGCAATCTCTGTCCCAGTCGCCTGTACGTTAGGATATTTTGCCGGCCCTCAATGAAGGTATTAATTCATTTTTCCATTTAAAATCAGACAACTAACCGGATCATTAAAAAAATCTCAACGACCGCGAAATTAATGCAAAGCGGCCAAAATCTCGCCCCAAACCAAGTGCTTTATAGGGTCATACCAACGAGGGACAGGGCAATGAGAGAGGCCCGCTACCGACCCCAAGCTGGTGAACGTGAGCAACACAACACACACTACGGAGAGAGACCATGATCAACTTCATCAAAAACTTCCGCAATGACGAATCCGGCGCCGTGACCGTTGACTGGGTCGTTCTGACCGCGGCCGTCGTGGGCCTGGCCATCGCCGCCTACACCCAGATCGAGACCAACGCCAACGCGCTGATCAACGCAGCAGCCGGCGAAGTCGCGGCAGAGCAGACCCTGCTCGAAGCGAAGAAGTAATCGCTTCTCGCGTCGGACCGCCCGGCACAGGGTGGTCCGCCCCGGCGCGGCAAATGCTTGCCGCGCCTTTTTCGATCCAGGCCAAAGCGCGTTCCCGGATCGCTTTCGCCACCAGACGACCACCGACCGATACCAAGGTATCCCGGAGCTTTCGGATGCGCGCAGAAGCATCTGTCGGCATGTGCTCCACATGAACGACCGCTGCTGCAGAACGCGGCCGCCCGACGAGACGGGACAATCCGCACCACGCGGATCAGGCTACACGCGAGAGGCACTCCGGATGTTCACCACATTCCTCACAGACGAAACCGGCGCAGTCACCATCGACTGGATTGTCCTGACCGCGGCTATGGTCGGGCTGTGCCTGCTGGCGACCACCATCATGGACAGCACCACGATGGAGCTCAGCGAGGGCATCGGCCAGTTCATGCAGGACACCGCGCCCGAAGGGAAATGATCCCGCGCCAGGCAACCGGAACCGCGAAACCGCTCCGGCCACGAGATCGTCATGATTTCTGCCAGAGTTAACCTTTTTCCTTGGCTATCCCGATCCCAATGACCGGGCAGAAGCCCATTACAGGAGAAGCCACATGCGACTTGTATTCGGACTCGTCCTTCTTGCAGGCATCGGACTTGCCGGCTTTGCCGTCTACATGGCGCAGAACTACATCGGCGCCTACGAAACGGCGCTTGTCGAGGCACGGCAGCAGACCCATGCGTCCGTCCCCACCAAGCAGATCTACGTGTCGGCGAAACCCATCGCTTACGGGCAGGAGATCACCGAGGAGGACATCCGCCTCGCCCCCTGGCCGGAAGAGATCATGCCGGAAGGCATCTTCGACGAGGAAAATCCCCTCCTGACAGACAACATGGAGCCGCGTGTCGCGCTGCGCGCCATCGACGCGTTCGAGGCCATCGTGCCCAGCAAGGTTTCCCAGCCCGGCGGTTCTGCCGGCCTGACCCACTACCTGAAGCCCGGTGAAAGCGCCTTTGCGATCCGTGTGGACGTGGCCTCCGGCGTGTCCGGCTTCCTCCGTCCCGGCGATCGCGTCGACGTGTACTGGACGGGCCGCGTGGACAGCCGCGATCCGAACATGCCGCGCGGCGAAGTGACGAAGATGATCCTTGCGGGCATGCGCCTGATCGCCATCGACCAGAACTCCGAAGCGGACACCAGCGGGACGTCTATCGCACGCACCGTCACCGTCGCCGCAACCCGCGAACAGACGCTGGTGCTGACCCACGCGCAATCGACAGGCCAACTGACCCTTTCCCTGATCTCGCAGGACGAGGATGGCGAGGCGATCACCACGGAGGTCGACCAGCTCTCGATGCTCGGCCTGCAGCGGGCCGAACCCGTCGCCGCGCCGGAACCGGTCCAGCGCGAGCAGGTTTGCAGCACCCGCGTCCGCCGCGGCGCAGAGGTGGTCAACATCCCGATCCCCTGCACAAACTGATACAAGATAACAATCGCCAGCGTTCAAAAAGGGTCCCGCGATGCGGGGCCCTTTTGTGTAGCGGCGCACGTCACATACCGTCTGTTGCCCCTTATCCACAGAAACTGCGCGCTCAAAGCCCTTGATTCTTGATTAATTTTCCAAATTGAAACACACTCCCACAAAATGCAGGCATGAAGACCTGCGGATGAGGCGTGATCGAAAGGCAGGTCACATGACATTTGACGGCTATCTGAAGGCGGCCCTCTGCGGGCTGGCCTTGGGCGTTGCGACCATGTCGCCGCCCGCGCACGCGGATTCCATCCGCGTCGTGCGAACCGGTACGGAATCCGTCCTGTCGGTTCCAATGAACCGGGCCGTGGTGGTCGAAAGCGATACGCCTTTCGCGGAACTGTCCATCGCCAACCCCTCTATCGCCGACATCTCGTCCCTGTCGGACCGCACGATCTATGTCCTCGGCAAGCAGCCGGGCACGACCACGCTGACGATCCTCGACCCGCAGGGGCAGCTCATCACCAACGTCGATGTGCGTGTCGCCGCGGATGTGACCGAATTCAAGGAACGCCTGACCCAGATCCTCCCGGAAGAGAAGATCGAGGTCCGCACCGCCAACGATGGCATCGTGCTGTCCGGCACTGTCTCTTCCATCGCCCGCATGGAACGCGCGCTCGACCTGGCGCAAAGGTACGCGCCCGACCGGGTGTCGAACCTGATGGTGGTCGGCGGCATCCAGCAGGTCATGCTGAAGGTGCGTTTCGCGGAAATGCGGCGCTCCGTCTCCAAAGCCCTGCGCGCATCTCTCGCCACCGGCGGGTCGACCGGCGATCTGGGTGTCGAACTGGGGACAGGCAACGCCGCCACCATCGCCGAACGTGACCTCGTCTCCGACAAGCTGTTCCCTCGCCGGCTGGGCACCGAGGGTGCCGTGCTCTTCGGTTTCAACGCCGGCGGTCTCGAAGTCGGCATCCTCCTTGAAGCCCTTGAATCCAAAGGCATGGTCCGGACCCTCGCGGAACCGAACCTGACCGCCCTCTCCGGGCAGGAGGCCAGCTTCCTCGCGGGCGGTGAATACCCGGTGCCGACGGCGCAGGGTGACAGCAGCGTCACGGTGGAGTTCAAACCCTTCGGTGTCGAGCTGGCCTTCGTGCCGCGCGTGATCGACGGCGACCTCATCAACCTCGAGCTCGAAGCGGCCGTGTCGTCTGTCGACTCGAGCAACGGCATCACCTTCCAGGACGTGACCATCGCCGGTTTCGCCCGCCGTGAAGCGAAGACCACGGTGGAACTGCGTGACGGCGAAAGCTTTGCCATCGCCGGTCTGCTGCAGGAAAACTTCTCCGACCTCAACGGTCAGGTGCCGTGGATCGGTGACGTGCCGATCCTTGGCGCGCTGTTCCGGTCGACGGAATACCAGCGCGAACAGTCCGAACTGGTCATCATCGTCACGCCGCACCTCGTGACCCCCACCCGGGGCGAGGCGCTGGCCCTGCCGACCGACCGCGTCACCCTGCCGTCCGAGCGTCAGCTGTTCCTGAACGGCCAGATCGACGGAAACGGGCGCAGGCCGCGGTCCGGTGCCGCCGCAGAAGTGGCGAACCAGGACTTCAACGGCTCCTACGGCTACGTGATGGATTGAGAGAGACCATGGCCCAACGACCCCTCCTCCGCCTCACCCTGACCGGGCTTGCCGTCGGACTTCTGACCGCAGGCTGCGCGGGAAACACGCAGTCCACGATGACGCGCGGCTTCAACAACGAGGTGGGCGTCAAGGTCGATCCGGGCAACTTCGGCGACGCCACCATGAACAACCACCAGTACATGACTGGCGAAAAGCAATACGTCTACGACCTGTCGCAACGCTTCGCCGCCGAGGTCATGACCACCGTCAACTTCGCGTTCAACTCCGCCCAGCTCGATCAGGGCGCGCTGGACACGCTGCGCGAACAGGCGCACTGGATCCGCCAGTTCCCCGAAGTCCGCTTCCGCGTCTATGGCCACACCGACAAGGTCGGCAACCAGGCCTACAACAAGTCGCTCGGCCTGCGCCGTGCCAACGCCGTGGTCAACTATCTGGTGAGTCAGGGCATTTCGCGGTCCCGCCTCGAAGCCGTGGTGTCCTTCGGCGAAACGCAGCCGCTGATCGTGACCGAAGGCCGCGAACGCCGCAACCGGCGCACGGTGACAGAGGTGTCGGGTTTCGTCGCCGGGCATCCGCAGGTGCTGGAAGGCAAGTACGCGGAGATCATCTACCGCGAGTACGTCAACAGCGCGGCGCCCGCATCCAACCTGAACAGCCAGTCGGGTGCGGAGCTCCAGCTCGGCAACTGACGCGAGCTCAGGCCTGACACGTAGCAAACGCCGCGCCTCCGGGGTCGCGGCGTTTGGCATTTGTGGCACCCCTCTTCGCTCAATCCAGCCCTTTTCCCGCCTGCGCGAACAATCTCTTTTTGACCGCTAAACTTCGCACAAATTCGGAAATTTGGCCCCATTGTCGCCGCCTTTCGAAGTGACTTTGGAACGGAACCACCCATGCGCCGATCCGACTCGGCGCCCGCGTTCACCGGGGGCGGGCAGAAGCCCGCCGTTGTCCGGGACGCGCGAGAAAAGGACGAAAGAGGCATGACCAGTACACCGACCACGCAGGCAGATCCCGCGCCGATCATTGCCTGCACGATCAGCCGGGACGTGCAGAACTTCGACCTGCTGATCGAGGACATGGAGACGATTCTGGGCGAAGCCTGGGGCGATCTCGGTTTCGACGAAGCGCTCGCCTTCATGTCGCAACCGGAAGCCTCGTCGCTGGAATTCGTGGCCATGGCCATCGACGCCATTGACGAAGGCGAAGTTTCGCAGTTGGCCGGGATCATCAAGGGGGCAAGAACACACGGCATAAAGGTGATCCTGATTGCCGAGGACGTGACACCCGCCTCGCTGCACCAGCTCTTGCGCAGCGGTGCCGACGAATTTGTCCCCTACCCGCTTCCCGAAGGCGAACTTGCCGCGGCGGTCGAACGCCTGCGCGCCCCCGAACCGGAACCTGTGCCGGCGCCCACTGCCAGCGCGCCGGCAAAGGTCAAGCTCTCGGGCGGCGGCGACGGCGTCCTGATCGCCGTTCAGGGGTTGTCCGGCGGATGCGGTGCGACCACGCTGGCGGTGAACCTGGCCTATGAACTGACCTCTGTCGGCGGCGACAAGCCCCCCAAGGTCTGCCTGATCGACCTCGGCCTGCAATTCGGCTCCGTCGCGACCTACCTGGACCTACCGCGCCGCGAGGCCGTGTTCGAGACGCTGTCGGATATCGAGTCGATGGACGGCGAAAGCCTTGCGCAGGCACTGGTGTCCTTCGAGGACAAGCTGCAGGTCTTCACCTCTCCGGCCGACATCCTGCCGCTCGACCTGATCGGTCCCAGCGAGGTGTCGAAGCTTCTGGACATCGCACGCGACCATTTCGACTATGTGGTGGTCGACATGCCCGGCACGCTGGTCCAGTGGACGGAAACCGTCCTGACGGAGGCGCAGATCTACATCGCGCTGGTCGAGCTGGACATGCGTTCGGCCCAGAACACGCTGCGGCTGAAGCGGATGCTCCAGTCGGAGGATCTGCCGTTCGACAAGATCCGATTCGCGCTGAACCGGTCGCCGAAGTTCACCGACCTGCAGGGCAAGAGCCGGGTCAAGCGCATGGCCGACAGCCTTGGTATCTCGCTCGACCTGCAGCTTCCCGATGGCGGGCGGGCGGTGATGCAGGCCTGCGACCACGGCCTGCCGCTGGCCGCACACGCCGCGAAGAACCCGCTCCGCAAGGAAATCGTGAAGCTGGCGCAGCAGCTCAACGCAATCGGCGCCGACGACGCCGAAGCTGCCTGATCGCGAAGGACCGACCGAATGTTCTCACGCTACAAGAAACCCGGTCTCAAGGAGGCCCCCCGCCCCGTGGCCAAGGCGGAAGCCGTCGCCGCTCCGGCGGCGGACGACCGCAAGGTCGAGGTGCGGACGCCGTCGGCCGTGCGGCGCAAGGGGCCGCCGCAGGCCCCGGCCCAAACGGGCAATGCCGACAAGGAAAAGAAGCGCAAGGAACGCCTTGGCGAGGTGAAGCTGGAACTGCACCGCGCGCTGCTGGAGAACTTGAACCTCGCCGCGCTGGACCAGGCGTCCGAGGCGGAGCTGCGCGAGGAAATCTCCCAGATCGCGACGGAATCGCTCACTGAACGCGGCATCGTACTGAACCGCGACGAGCGGCGCGCGATGATGACCGACCTCTACGACGAGGTGAAGGGTCTGGGCCCGCTGGAGGCCCTGCTGAAGGACGACACCGTCTCCGATATCCTCGTGAACGGTCCGCACCAGATCTTTGTCGAACGGTCGGGCAAGCTGCAGCTCTCGGACATCACGTTCAAGGACGAGAAGCACCTGATGCGGATCATCGACAAGATCGTGTCCGCCGTGGGCCGCCGTGTCGATGAATCGAACCCCTATGTCGACGCCCGTCTGATGGACGGCTCCCGTTTCAACGCCATGGTGCCGCCCATCGCCATCGACGGCAGCCTCGTCTCGATCCGGAAGTTCAAGAAGGACAAGCTGGGCATCGACGACCTCGTGAACTTCGGCGCCTTCACCGAAGAGATGGCCGTCTACCTTCAGGCCGCCGTGGCGACCCGCCTAAACATCATCGTCTCCGGCGGTACGGGTTCGGGCAAGACGACAACGCTCAACGCGTTGTCCAGCTTCATCGACGACAGCGAGCGCATCCTGACCATCGAGGATACCGCGGAACTCCAGCTTCAGCAGACCCACGTCGGCCGCATGGAAAGCCGCCCGCCCAACGTCGAGGGCAAGGGGGCCGTCACGCCACGCGATTGCCTCAAGAACGCCCTGCGTATGCGCCCTGACAGGATCATCGTGGGGGAAACCCGCGGCGAGGAAGTCATCGACATGCTGCAAGCCATGAACACCGGCCACGATGGCTCCATGACCACGATCCACGCAAACTCTGCGCGGGACGGCGTGGCGCGTCTGGAGAACATGATCGCCATGGCCGGGATCGAGATGCCGTTGAAGGCGGTCCGCTCGCAGATCGCATCGGCCGTGAACCTCATCGTGCAGGCGTCGCGCCTGCAGGACGGCTCCCGCCGGATGACCTCCATCACCGAGATCACCGGCATGGAGGGCGACGTCATCTCCATGCAGGAGATCTTCCGCTACCAGCGCGTCGGGCTGACGCCGGACAACAAGATCATCGGTCACTTCACCGCGACCGGCGTGCGGTCGGCCTTCTCGGAGCGGTTCCGGATGTGGGGTTACGACATTCCGGCCTCGATCTACGAACCGTTCCGCCCGGATTAATTGAAAGCGAGTCACGAACATGCTCTCTGCAGCACCGATCATATACGGCCTGATTTTCGTCGGCGTCCTCGTCTTCGTGAACGGCATCTACCTGGTCGCCTTCGGCAAGTCGATCTCGCTGTCCAACAAGGTCAACCGGCGGCTCGAAATGCTCGACCGTGGCGACCGACGCGAGGACGTCCTGGCCAAGCTTCGCAAGGAGATGGACCAGCACATGGAAAGCCGGTCCCTGCCGATCTATTCCCTGCTGGCCGACAAGGCGAACAAGGCGGCCATCGCCTTCACACCGCAGCAGCTGATGATGATCATGGCGGGCGCGTCGGTCGTGGCCTTCCTGGGCCTCAGCATCGGGACGGAGACCGGGCTGCCCATCCGCGTCATTCTGTCGGCGGGCATGGGCATCGGCGGCGTCTACATGTGGGTCGGCTCCAAGGCCAAGAAGCGCCTTTCGATGATCGAGGAGCAGCTGCCCGACGCGGTCGAGCTGATGGTGCGGTCGCTGCGCGTCGGTCACCCCTTCACCTCAGCGATCACCATCGTCTCGAAAGAGATCAAGGACCCGCTGGCGACCGAGTTCGGCATCATCGCCGACGAATCCGCCTATGGCCGTGACATCGGAGAGGCGCTGAAGCACATGGCCGAACGGCTCGACATGCAGGACTTGCGTTTCCTCGCCGTCGCCGT
The DNA here is from genome assembly GCF_030126985.1 of Sagittula sp. MA-2. Classification (GTDB taxonomy): domain Bacteria; phylum Pseudomonadota; class Alphaproteobacteria; order Rhodobacterales; family Rhodobacteraceae; genus Sagittula. The sequence continues at coordinate 3,230,984 of NZ_CP126145.1, forward strand.
GGCGATCCAGCAGCAGGCGGGCGGCAACCTGGCCGAGATCCTCGAAGGTCTGGCCAAGGTGATCCGCGCCCGCTTCCGCCTGTTCCGCCGCGTGAAGGCCATCACTGCCGAGGCACAGTGGTCCGGCAAGTTCCTGTCCGGCTTTCCCGTCATGGCCCTGATCTTCATCCAGGTCGCCAAGCCCGACTACTACGACGAAGTTCTGGACCACCCGTGGTTCATTCCGGCCTGCTTCATCGTCGGCATCATGCTCGCCCTGAACATGATCGTCATGCGCTGGCTCGTGAACATCAAGGTCTGAGGAGACACCCATGCTAGACCAACTCAACACCGCGATCACCGATCTGCTGGGCCCCGCCGGTCCGCTGATCGTGGTTGCCGGTCTCGCGATCCTGCTGATCCTCGCGACCATCCCGATCTTGCTGAGCACCAAGCCCGACCCGCTGGACAAGCTCAAGGAGACCTCGCAGAAGAAGATGGACGCGCAGTCGCGCGCCGTCCTGCGCGACAAGCGCCGCAACGAGAAGCTGAACAAGTACGCGCAGTTCCTCGAACCGCAGGACGCCAAGGAACTGTCCGAGATCAAGCTGAAGCTGCTTCAGGCAGGCTACCGCACGAAGGACGCGGTGCAGATCTACTACTTCATGCAGTTCGCGCTCGGCCTCGGGATGCTGGCGGCAGGCACGGGGTACTACCTCTTCTTCGTGAACCCCGAAGAGGCAGACATGACCACCAAGCTGATGTATATCCTCGGCCCCGGCTGTGTCGGTTACCTCGCCCCGAAGTACTGGATCACCAAGCGCATGGAGAAGCGTAAGGAAGAGATCCAGCAGGGTTTCCCGGATGCGCTCGACATGATGCTCGTATGTGTCGAGGCTGGCCAGTCGATGGAACAGTCGATTATCCGCGTGGCGAAGGAACTGCGCGCCTCCTACCCCGCGCTGGCCGATGAGTTCGAGATCATCAGCCACGAGATGAAGGCCGGCAAGGACCGCAGCCAGGTCCTGAACGACATGTCGGAGCGTTGCGGATCGCAGGACGTGTCGAGCTTCGTGACCGTGCTGAATCAGGCGCAGACCTTCGGTACGTCGATCTCCGACGCGCTGCGCGTCTATGCCGGGGAGATGCGGGACAAGCGTGTGATGCGCGCCGAGGAAGCCGCCAACAAGCTGCCGACCAAGATGACGCTGACCACCATGATGCTGACGGTGCCGCCGCTGCTGATCATCCTCGTCGGCCCCTCTGCCGTGGGCATCACGCAGATGGGCGCCATGGCCGGCAACTGAGCCAGCCGCCAGAAAAAACGACGCCGCGTCCCGATGGGCGCGGCGTTTTGCGTTTCACGATGTGGGGGAAGTCAGCCCGCGGCCTGACCGTAGAACAGGCCAAGTCCGAGGTAGATCGCCATGGTGCCACCGAGGGCGAGGCCCATGGGAAACTTCGACCCGGCGTTCCAGCTTTCCCAGTTCGGGGCCAGCCGCCGGATCGGTGTGAGCTTGGCAATCCGGTGGGCGACAAAGGCCGCCAGCAGGTTCGCCGCGAAGAGGATCATCAGGAACCGCAGGTCGCCTAGCGCGATGAAAGGCGCGGCAGCGGCGGCCCACTTCGCATCCCCCGCCCCCACGGCGCCACCGGCGTTGAGCGCAATGCCCGCGACCAGCACCACGATCAGGTGCACGTAGCGCCAGAGATAGGCGTCGAACGGCATGGCGATGATCCCGACCACGACGAAGATGAAGAACATCGCAAGGACGGAGTGGTTGGGAATGCGCATGCCCTTCATGTCGGTGTACATGATGTACAGGCAGACCGGCAGGACGAAAGGCAGGAACCAGGCGGCTTCGGTGACCGTTATCGACATCTCCGGCGCCCCTCAGGCGCCGTTTTCAAGCGCGGCCAGGGCACGGGCGGCCGCCTCGAAGTGCTGCGGATGGGTCTCTACCGCTTCGCGCAGCAGCCCCTTGCCGATCTGCACGTCGCCGCGCTTTACCGCGGCAAGGCCCAGCGTATAGAGCAGTTCGGCGCGCTCCGGCTGCGTCATCGGGATGACCGGCAGGGTGTAGTTGCCCTGCGCGCCGCGCGCCATGACGAGGTTGTTCTTCGCGGTGAACATCGTCTGGTCGGCGTTGATCGCCTCGCCGAACAGCCGTTCCGCCTCGCGGAAGTCGCCGCGGGTCAGCTTCGAATAGCCCCAGTTGTTCATCACCGAGGCGGGCTTGGTCGTCAGACCCAGCGCGACCTCGTAGAAGGCATCCGCCTTCTTCCAGTCCTTCTTGCCGTCGGCGATCATCGCCTCGAGCCGGTAACGCTTGAAAGACTCGTGGGTCGGCGGGATCGAGGACAGGACCTTTTCCGCCTGATCCCAGTCATTCGTGCGGATCAGTGCATCGGCAAGCTCAACGCGGTCCTCGTTGGTGGCATCCTCGTGCGCAACCACCTGCGCCCAGGCGATCCGCGCCTCGGGAAAACGCTTCGCCCGGATCAGGCTGGACGCCAGGCCACGCTGGAAGTCGATCCGGTCCGGCTCGGTCGTGGAGGAACGCTTGAAGTAGTTGACCGCCTCGTTCGGGTCGCCGACCGTCAGCATGACCTCGTTCAGGTTCGTCTCGTCGATGACGTTGACGCCCTGGAACTTGCGGTCCACTTCGTCCTTGTCGATTGTCTTGTCGCACGCGGAAAGCGACGCCGCCACGGCCACGCCCAATGTCACACGGATCAGATGGCGCATGTTGCCTGCGTCCTCTTGCTGCTCTGCCTTGTCTCCACCTTGATGGCGGATGTATTTATGCCTCTGCCGCCACGTTGGACGGCCATTCAGCCCGGTTAAACGTCGTTCCTGCGGATCTGGTACGATCCGCTGCCCCGCCGCACGAGCCTGAATTCTTCTTCTTGTTCCGGATCATACCGGCTATTTTCCAATTTTGCGAGCGCCAAGCGAAGATTATCGCGAATTGAGTCGTTTTGGCCATTGTCGAGGGCGTAGGCCTTCTTGAACACGAGGCTTGCCTCGGAGGTTTCCCCCTTTTCCATCAGCAGGACGCCAAGGTTGTTCCAGGCTTCGGCCCATTCCGGGTCAAGCTCCACCGCGCGGCGCAACAGCCCCTCCGCCTGGTTCAAACGGCCAAGCGCGAGGTTGACGGAGCCGAGCGCGGTAAGGGTTTCGGCGTTGATGCCCTTCTGGCCCGCGGCGCGCGTGTAGGCCTCCAGCGCAAGATGGTACTCGCCCGCTTCCATCAGCCGGTGGCCGACGATCATGCCGTCGACGGCCTCCCCGTCCGGATCGACGGAGGGCGCAAACGGGTTCGGATCGTCCACGACTTCTTCGCCCGGCGCGCATCCGGCAAGTGTCAAAAAGAGAAGGATCGCCGCAAGCGACCACCATGTGGAACTTGGGGTCATCTGTCGCCCCTTGGGAAAGCTGCTCGCCTATTCAAGTCGCGTGAAGCGCCCGCCACGTCAAGACGTTTCGCGGCGGCACAGGGCGTCGCGTGGCCCCTGCCCGACCGGCACGCACCCTCCAAAAGTTCCAAAGCGCGCCCTAGACCTGCCACAAACCGTTGTCACTCTGGCAACCAAACAAACGGGCAATCCGGGCAGGACATCCACATGAACATGCAAAGCAGCACCGTCATTGCGCCTCCGGCGCCGCGCAGGCTCGAGGACATGAGCCTTTCGACCGTGATGATGCGCGACATCGTTCTCAAGACGCTGTTCCGCAAGAACACCAACAAGGTCACGCAACTGGCCCGCGCCGTCTGCCTGCCCGTGCCCGTCTGCCAGGAGATCATCGACATGGCCCGCGCCCAGGGCTTGATGGAGGCGATGGGCACATTGGGGGCCGCCGGGCAGGTCGCCAACGAGATGCCCTACCAGCTGACCGACAGCGGCAAGGCCCGCGCCCTCGACGCGCTGGCGCAGTCGGAGTACTTCGGCCCGATGCCCGTCCCGCTGGAGGTCTACCGCGAACAGGTCGAACGCCAGTCGATCCGCAACATCCAGATCACCCGCGAACAGCTCACCTCGGCGATGGGTCACCTGATCCTGCCGAACGACCTGATCTCCAATCTCGGGCCGGCGGTGTCCTCTGGCCGGTCGATCCTGATGTACGGCCCGCCGGGCAACGGCAAATCGTCGATCTCCAACGGCATCCGCGACGCCATGGGCGACCGCATCTACGTGCCGCGCGCGCTGGAATATTCCGGACAGGTCATCACCGTCTACGACCCGATCGTGCATTCGAAGGCCGAGGAGGACGCGGACGATCCCAACGCCCTGCGGCAGCGCGCCCGCTTCGACCGCCGCTACGTGATGTGTAAACGCCCGACAGTCATCACCGGGGGGGAGCTTTCGCTGTCGATGCTGGACCTCGTCTACAACCCCACGGCACGCACCTACCAGGCGCCGCTCCAGTTGAAGTCCACCGGCGGCATCTTCATCGTCGACGACCTTGGCCGCCAAGCGGAACCGCCGCAAAGTCTCGTGAACCGCTGGATCGTGCCGCTGGAGGAAGGCAAGGACATTCTCGCCCTCCAGTCCGGCGAGAAGTTCGAAGTGCCCTTCGACACACTGGTCATCTTCTCCACGAACTTCCACCCGAACGAGATCTTCGACCAGGCCGCCCTGCGCCGGATCTTCTTCAAGATCAAGATCGACGGCCCCAGCCAGGAGAACTTCCTGAAGATCTTCGCGCTCGTGGCCCGCAAGAAGAAGATGCAGCTCGACGAGGCTTCGCTCGTGCACCTGCTGAAGACCAAGTACCCGACGATCAACAATATCTTCGCCAACTACCAGCCGGTTTTCCTGATCGACCAGATGATAGCCGTCTGCGATTTCGAAGGCCTGCCCTACAAGATGACGCCCGAGTTGATCGACCGCGCATGGGGCAACATGTTCGTCAAGGACGAGAAGATCGTGAAGTAGGGGCTGTGGGCCCCTGCGCGCGGTTTATGCCATGCGCCGTGAAGTGTCGACGGGTGGGACAGGGCGTCCTTGCCGCGATCTCGCAGGCTGTCGCGCAGCGCTTGGTACCGGGGCATGCCATGACCTGAACACTGCGCGTCACGGCACGGCAGAGTAAGGCACGATTTCCCGGAATTTCCGCTTGACGGCGCCCGCGCCCCCCCTTATCCCCCGCCCACGGTCTGGCGCGGTAGCTCAGTTGGTTAGAGCGAACGACTCATAATCGTTAGGTCGGGGGTTCGAGTCCCCCCCACGCCACCACAACACCCCTAAATCATTGCAGTTTGCAGCGACGCGGCGCACCACGCGTCCCGCTGCGCACGGTGTATCCTGCGATGCGGACAGCATCGGCAATGGCCGCCGAGGCCGTCGCAGTCAGCCCTAGACTGACACACAATCCAGGGCGCAGACGAACCGGCTTCGTCACCGGGAAACTGATGCTTGTTCAAGGGGAAAAGTGGCAGCCCGTAGGGGAATCGAACCCCTCTTTCCAGGTTGAAAACCTGGCGTCCTAACCGATAGACGAACGGGCCACGCATCGTGGTGAGCGGTCTTCTACGGAAGCGCGCGGCGACGTGCAAGACCAATCTTCACCCTGAATGCACACGGATTATCGGTCCCCACGGGACCGGCACGTATCTGGATTTTCAGGGAAAAGTGGCAGCCCGTAGGGGAATCGAACCCCTCTTTCCAGGTTGAAAACCTGGCGTCCTAACCGATAGACGAACGGGCCACGCTGTGGTGAGCGGTCTTCTAGGGAATGCGGGCGCCGCGCGCAAGCACAAAATCACGAGGCCGCGCAGGAATCTTCAGCCCAGCCGGTTACGCCTGTCCACCGCTGCGCAACCCGATGGAATCACGCCTCAATCCGCCGCGGGCGCGGCATCGTCGAGCCGCATCTGGACCGTATGCCGGCCCTGCCACGTGTTCACGTCCAGCTTGCCCGCCAAGTGAAAGCGCCGACCCTCGTGGTTCAGCAGCACCTGCCCCAGGGGGCCGTCCATCGCGTTGAAACAGATCGCCTCCAGCCGGGCCCCGAGGCCGTCTCCGCAGGTGATCTTCAGATGCCCCGACCCCACGACCTTGGCAAAGGACAGCCGCACGTCCGGCACGACGAATCGCGGTCCGGGGGCGCCCTGCCCGAACGGTCCGGCGCGCTCCAGATCCTCCACCAGGTCGACCTGCGCCGCTCCGGGCATCAGCACGCCATCGACCCGCAGGTCCGCCGCGCCGCCCGTCCCGGCCCCCTGCTTCTCCAGCAGGTCGGAGAGGCGCGCCATGGCCTCCTCCAGCCGGTCGCGCGCCACGGTGAGGCCTGCCGCCATGCGGTGCCCGCCCCCCTTGATCAGCAGCCCCTCCGCCGCCAGCCGCTGCACCGAGGCGCCGAGGTCCACCCCTGCGACGGAGCGACCGGAGCCCTTGCCCTCCGCTCCGTCGAGGCCGATCACCACCGAGGGCCGCCCGGTGTGCTCCTTCAGGCGCGAGGCGACGATGCCCACGACCCCGGGATGCCATCCCTCGCCCGCGGCCCAGATCAGCGGCGCATCCAGCCCACGCGCCTCGGCCTGGTCCAGGGCTGCCGCGCGCACCGCCGCCTCGATCTCCCGCCGTTCCGCGTTCAGCGCCTCGAGCCGTTCCGCCATCGCCTGCGCCTCGGCAGGGTTGTCGCTGGCCAGAAGCCGCGCGCCGAGGTCGGCCTGCCCGATCCGCCCGCCCGCATTGACCCGCGGCCCCATGACAAATCCCAGGTGATAAGCCTCCGGCGCGCGCTCCAGCCGTGCCACGTCCGACAGCGCCACGAGGCCGACGCGCTCCCTGCGCCCCATGACCTTCAGCCCCTGCTGGACAAGCGCCCGGTTCACGCCCCGGAGCGGCGCCACATCGGCGACCGTCGCCAGCGCCACGAGGTCGAGCATCTTCATCAGGTCCGGCCCGCGCGCGTCCGCCTCGCGCAGTTGCCGCCCCGCCTCGACCAGCATCAGGAAGACCACCGCGGCGGCACAGAGATGCGCGAGCCCGCCATCCTCGTCCTGCCGATTGGGGTTCACCACTGCCACGCAATCGGGCAGCGTTTCGCCGCCAAGGTGGTGATCCAGCACCACCACATCAGCCCCCTCGGCCGCGGCGATGGCGTCATGCGACAAGGTCCCGCAATCGACGCAGACGATCAGGTCATGCTCGCGGGCCAGCCCCGCCATGGCGGTCGGGTTCGGCCCATAGCCCTCGTCGATCCGGTCGGGCACATACAGCGTCGCCGGCCGCCCCATCTGCCGCAGCCAGTCGATCAGCAAGGCGGCAGAGGATCCGCCGTCCACGTCGTAATCGGCAAACACCGCGATCCGTTCGCGCCCGGAGACCGCCTTCAGGAACCGCGTGGCCGCCTTCTCCATGTCCTTGAGCGACCGCGGGTCAGGCAGCAGGTCGCGCAGCTTCGGCTCAAGGTAGGCCTGCGCCTCCTCCGGCGGAACACCCAGCCGCGCGAGGATCGCGCAGAGGGGACGGACCAGTCCGGTCTGCTGCGCCAGAAGCTCCGCCTGACGCTCGGTTTCCACGTCCGGTCCGACCCAACGCCGCCCCGAGAGGCTGCTCTCTACACCCAGATACGCCAATGCCGTCCTTCCACTGCCCCACCGCAGGGGATAGCCAAATCCGGTGGCAAGCGAAAGGCCGCAGCCACACCCCCGCCATCACGCTGCACACCCGATGGGGCCCGGCGCAAGCGCCCTGACTTCACCTTGGATCAAATACCTGCCTCAAAGGCTGACAGCCACGCGACGCCGGGCATGGGCCAAACAAAACGGCCCCCGCAGATCGCGGGGGCCGGTGCGGGCACATATGCCAAAGGAACTCAGACCTTGTGACGGAACGGATTGCGGTACTGCATCCGCCGCACCGACCCGGTCTTGGAGCGCATCAGGATCGTCTCCGTCTCGATCCAGCCGGGCGTGCGCTTGATCCCCGAAACGACGGAGCCGTTCGTCACGCCGGTCGCGGCAAAGATCACGTGGTCGGTCACCAGCTCGTCGCGGGCGTAGATCTTGTCCAGGTCGGTGATCCCGGCCTTGGCGGCGCGGCCCCGCTCGTCGTCGTTGCGGAACAGCAGGCGGCCCCACATCTGGCCGCCCATGCACTTCAGCGCGGCCGCCGCCAGCACCCCCTCGGGCGCACCACCCGAACCCATGTACATATCGATGCCGGTCAACACCGGTTCGGCGCAGTGCATGACACCGGCCACGTCGCCGTCGGTGATCAGCCGGATGCCCGCCCCGGTCGAGCGGACCTCGGCGATCATGTCCTCGTGGCGCGGCCGTTCGAGGATGCAGCAGGTGATGTCCTGCGGCGCGCAGTCCTTCGCCTTGGCCAGCGCAAACACACGCTCGGAGGGCGACATGTCCAGCGACACCACGTCGACCGGGTAACCCGGGCCGATGGCCAGCTTGTCCATGTAGACGTCCGGCGCGTGCAGCATGGACCCGCGCGGCCCCATGGCGATCACGGTCAGCGCGTTCGGCATGTCCTTGGCGGTCAGCGTCGTGCCTTCCAGCGGGTCGAGCGCGATGTCCACGCCGGGGCCGCCCTGCCCCACTTCCTCGCCGATATAGAGCATCGGCGCCTCGTCCCGCTCGCCCTCGCCGATCACGACCACGCCGGAAATGTCGAGCTTGTTCAGCTCTTCCCGCATGGCGTTCACGGCGGCCTGGTCCGCGGCCTTCTCGTCTCCGCGGCCGATCAGGTCGGCACTGGCGATGGCGGCCTGTTCGGCAACCCGGGCGAGGCCCAGAGAAAGCATGCGGTCATTGAAATCCTTGGGCGTCGGCATCGGAGTATTTCCTTTGGATGAAGCGTGTCTTGGCTCTAGCGCAGGCGGCGCGCGGGGGGCAAGGCTGGTTGCGCCAACCCTCGCCGCCTTGCGCCTTTCCCGCCACCTTCGCCGCCGCCAAAGCCTGTTCGGTCAGCAGGCAGGCACCGACGCGGCGCCGACAGCGCCAAAGGCGGCGCTCCCGTACCGTGCCCGGCCCGTGCCGCGCCGTGCAGGTCCGATGTAGGGCGGGGCTTTGCGCCGCCCCTGCCTCAGACTTCCTCGATCCGCAGGGCGACGGGCGCCGCGACCACAACGGCCAGCTTCTGCATCGCCTCCAGCGCCTGGTCGAGCGCCGCGCGCGTGGTCTTGTGCGTCACGATCAGCACGGGCGCCCGGTCCTCGACGTGATCGTACTGGCGCATCCGGTGGATCGACACGCCCGCTTCGCCCAGAGCGGCGGCCACCTTCGCCAGTGCGCCCGGCTTGTCCGCAAGCTGGGTGCGCAGGTAGTAGGGCGCCGGCGTCGTGGCTTTCGCCGGCACCGCCGGAACGAGCTTCGACGCGGCCTGCCCGAAGGTCGAGACCCGCAGCCCGCGGGCCACGTCCATCACGTCGCCCATCACGGCAGAGGCGGTCGGCCCCTCGCCCGCACCTGCGCCGCGCATCACGATCTGGCCGACCTGGTCGCCCTCGATCACCACCATGTTGGTGCCGCCCGAAAGCTGGCCCAGCGGAGAGGAGGCCGGGACGAGGCAGGGTGCCATGGATTGCTCCAGCCCGCGGCCGGTCATCCGGGACACGCCCAGCAACTTGATCCGGAAACCCATGTCGGCGGCCTGCTTGATGTCGTCGATGGTGACCTTGCCGATGCCTTCCAGCTCCACCCCGGAGAAGCTGACCTGCGTGCCGAAGGCGATGGCCGCCAGCAGGGACAGCTTGTGGCCCGCGTCGATGCCGCCCACGTCGAGCGTCGGATCGGCCTCCAGGTAGCCCAGGGCGTCGGCCTCGGCAAAGGCCTCGTCGTAGGTCAGGCCGCCGTCCTCCATTCGGGTGAGGATGTAGTTGCAGGTGCCGTTCATCACGCCCATCACGCGGATGATCTCGTTCCCGGCCAGACCCTCGGTCAGCGCCTTGATGACCGGGATACCGCCCGCCACCGCCGCCTCGAAGCGCAGGACCGATCCGCTCGCTTCGGCCAGTTCGGCCAGCGCCTGACCGTGGTGCGCAAGCAGCGCCTTGTTCGCCGTGACGACGTCCTTGCCCGCCTTCAGCGCCGCTTCGACAGCGGCCTTCGCCGGGCCGTCGCTGCCGCCCATGAGTTCGACGAACACGTCCACGTCGTCGCGGGTGGCCAGCGTCACCGGGTCGTCTTCCCAGGCGTAGCTGTCCAGCGACACGCCCCGGTCCTTGGCACGGGTGCGTGCCGACACCGCGCTGATGGCGATGGGCCGGCCGGAGCGTGCCTCGAGCAGGGCCGCCTTCTGGCGCACGATCTTGACCACGCCGGTGCCGACGGTCCCGAGACCGGCAATTCCAAGACGAAGGGGTTGGGACATGGGGCATACCTCCGGGTGACGTTCCGCGACACCGGTTACGCGCAAGTGATGCGCCCTGCAACCACACGCGGACATGCCCATGCCCGGGCAAGGGCCCCCTGCGTCACTGTTGCCGCAGCTCTGCCGCTTTCTGTTGCAGGCGCTTCAGCCGCTCCGCCACCGAATCCGGCTGGGAGACCTGCGCGCTGCCGACCCGCGCCGCGCGCGCCTGCAGCCCGTCGGCCCGCCCCTGCACCTGCGCGATGTCCTCTTTCGTCGCGCGCGGCGGGGCCGGGTCCGCGATGAGGTCGTCGATGGGCACGAGCCGGGGATAAGGCGCGTTCTCCACGCCCGGGGTCGCCACCGCATCCAGTTCGGGGAACTGGGTGCAGGCGGTCAGGGCCATCAACAGGGCCGCCGGGAGGGACAGGTACGCGCGTCTCATGCGTCAGTCTTGCCGCATGGCGCATCCTCCCGCAAGCGCCCGCCTTGATCTGAACGTGCGTTCAGATAATTTGGGCGGCATGGCGCGCACCCAAGGCTCCCACTCCGAGATCACCGGCCCCCGCATCCGCGAGGCCGCCCTGCACTTGTTCGCCAAGCACGGCTTCGCGGCGGTCTCCATGCGGCAGATCGCGGGCGAGGTGGGCGTGCAGGTCGGCGCGCTCTACAACTACACGCCAGACAAGCAGGCGCTTCTGTTCTCGCTGCTCGAAGGCCACATGCTCGACCTGCTGGAGGCCTGGCGCACGCTCGACCCGCCCCGGGCGCCCGAGGCGCGGCTTGAGGCTTTCGTGCGGTTCCACATCGCCTTTCACCTCGACCGGCCAGAGGCGGTGTTCATCTCCTACATGGAGCTGCGCAACCTCGATCCCGGCAACTTCGCCAAGATCGAGCGTTTGCGGAGGGAATACGAGGATGCGCTGGAAACGATCCTGCGGGACGGCGTGGCAGCGGGGATCTTTGCCCTGACCGACAGCAAGCTGACGACGCTTGCGGTGATCGCCATGCTGACCGGCGTGACCACCTGGTATCGCCCCGGCGGGCGGCTGGGGCCGGAGGACGTGGCGCGGCTTTACTGGGACATGGTGCGCAAGACGGTCGCCGCCTGACGACGCTCTCACGCGACCCGAAGATCCCGGGACATCATCCTGTCAGGACAGGAGAGTCGGCCGTTCCTCATGTGTCGCGTCAGGAGGCACGGACCACGCCGCGCCGTTCGGAGGCTGTAAGAGGCACGCCCGGCAACCCCCTGGAATCGCCGGGCTCCAGAACTTACTTGCGGTCTTCCTGGATCGTCTCGAGGTATTCCAGCAGCGCCACCAGCTTGCGCGGCGTCGGCGTCTGGATGCCATCGCCCGAGTCGAAGGGCACGAGGTCGCCTTCCAGCAGTTCACCGAATTCCGGCATCCCCGGCCCGGCGATGTCGGAGCGCGCGTAGCCGTCGATGATCGACATGACCTTGGCGCGCGGGAAGGCGTTGCCGTGGCGCAGCCTGATCAGCGTCAGGTCCTTGGGTGCCTTCTGCATGCGGCGCGCCATCGGACCGTCGCCCTTGCCGTTTTCGCCATGGCAGACGGCGCAGTTTTCCATGAAGAGCGCGCGGCCGTCCTGCGGCCCCGGCATCTCGGTCTCTTCGACACAACCCGCCAGTCCGGCGGTCATAACCAACGCGATGAGCGGTGCGCGCATGTCCTTCAGCCCCTCTTTTTCAGGGTGTGATGCCAGCGCCCTGCCGCGGATGCAAGCGCTGCGTCAGACCTGCAGGTTTTCGAGATAGACGATCAGGTCCATGGTGGATTGCGTGGTCAGATGCGGGGTGCCGTCGGGGCCGATCCACTCCACCAGCGGGCCGTCGAGGGCGCCGCCGATCTCCGGCATCAGGCCGCGGTGATAGGCCCCCGCCCCCTGCATCGCGCCGATCACGCGCCGCGCCGGGAAGGTGCCGCCGTTGTTCAGTGCAAGCGTCGTGAGGTCCGTGGGCTTCACCGTCATCTGGCCGGAGACGCGACCTAAACCGCGTGCCTCGGCGCCGTGGCAATCCATGCACCAGCCCGCATAAAGGCTTGCGCCCTGCGTCACCGGCACCGCGCGGGGCGGGCTGATCACGGTGACCTGCGGCTCCACGAGGTAGACGGCCGAGGCCGGCGCGGTGCCCGAGAGGGTGATGGTGCCCGATTGCGGCGCGGCAGGTCCCGGACCCGCCAGCCGTTCGAGGAACGCGCATCCCGACAGCAGTCCCAGTGCCGCCGTCAGTGCCAGCCAACGCTTCATCCGAGATCCTTCCCTATCTGTCCCCCCGGCCTCCTCTGTCGCGCACCGCGCATTCGGGCGCGTGACAGGCGCCGTTCCGGCGGTCATGGTCGGACCCAGAAGACGTCCGAGGGAGACTCATGCTCGATCCTGCCACCGCAAATGCGCTGTTAGAAGACAATTTCGCCCCATGGGTGCAAGCTTTGCAGCCAAAAGTGTCCGATATCACACCATTGGGCGCCGTTCTTGAAATTCCGGTTACCGCAGAGATCGCCCGTGTCGGCGGCATCGTGTGCGGGCAGGCCCTGTCGACGCTGGCCGATACGGCGATGGTCTTTGCCTGCGCCGGGCATATCGGAGAGTTCGTGCCGGTGGCGACGACGAACCTGGAGACGCGGTTCCTGAGCGCGGCGCGGGGCGATGCGATCCGCTGCACGGCGCAGGTGGTGAAGGGCGGGCGGGCGCTCCTGTTCACCGAAGCCGTGCTGGTCAGCCTGCCCGGCGAAAAGGAGGTCGCGCGGGCCAGCGCGACGTTCTTCAAGCCATGACGCCGGGGATGACGCATTACGCAGTGGTCATGCTTTTCGCGGGCATGGGCATCCCGATCCTCGCGGCGCTGAACGCGGCGCTGGGGCAGCGGCTGGCCTCGCCCGTGGCGGCGGCGGTGGTCCTGTTCTGCGTGGCGCTGGCGATCTGCCTCGTTGTGTGGATTCTCAATGGTGCCAAGGGCTTCGGGGGTGTGCGCGTGGCGCCGAAGCACCTGCTGCTGGGCGGCGCCTTCGTCGCGTTCTACGTGCTGTCGGTGACTTTCATCGCCCCGCATTTCGGCGTCGGCAACGCGGTGTTCTTCGTGCTGATCGGGCAGTTGATCTCGGCCGCGGCGATCGACCATTTCGGCCTGTTCGGCGCGCGGATCAGCCCTTTGACCCTGACGCGCGCGACCGGGATCGCGGTCATGGCGCTGGGGGTCTGGATCACGCAAAGGGCGTAAAGCGCGGTGGGTGTGCGGCGGCAACGGGGGGGCGGTCCTGCCCCCGTTCACGCGGCGCACGGTGGGGTTAACGGCCCGTCCGGCGCCAGATGCAGTGGGGCGGGCGGGGCTTTCCACAACGGATTACCGAAGGCTTAAGCCGCGCCAGTGTCGCATTAAGGTGCGAACCGGCCGATTGGACCCCGATTCCCGGCCGGTTGTTAACCTTTGTCCCGGCGCGCCGCGCCCGGGACCGCGATTTGCCCGCGGATGTGGTTAACGGGCGCATGTGTCGCAGGGGCGCAGGCGGTGCCGGGCACCGCCCTGCGAACCGCCCGGCCATCGGCGATCCGTGGCGCGCCGTCCGGGTTCGCGCGCGCCGGATGTCACTCGCAGATGGAAAGCCAAGGGCAAGGCGGCGCAGAGCCCCGCCCTACGATCCGTCACGCGGTTTGCCACCGGCGTGTCCGGTACATCCGGTCGGTGCGCGTCATCCGCAGACCCGCACGACAGGCTGTAGGGCGGGGCTTTGCGCCGCCTCCCCCTCAGCCGTCGGCGCGCAGGTGGCCGTCTTCCATCCGCACGCGCCGGTCCATGCGCGCGGCGAGGTCGAGGTTGTGGGTGGCGATCAGCGCAGAAAGCCCGGTCTCGCGCACCAGGTCCATGAGCGCGGCGAACACCCGGTCGGAGGTCTGCGGATCGAGGTTGCCGGTCGGCTCGTCGGCCAGCAGCAGCTTCGGCGTGTTGGCCATGGCCCGGCAGAAGGCGACCCGCTGCTGTTCGCCGCCGGACATGGCCGCCGGGCGATGGCCTGCGCGCTCCCCGACACCGACGCTGTCCAGCAGGCTGCGCGCCCGCTCCTCCGCCGCCTGTCGCGGCACGCCGTTGGCAAGCTGCGGCAGCACGATGTTCTCCAGCGCGGAGAACTCCGGCAGCAGGTGGTGGAACTGGTAGACAAAGCCCACCTCCGCCCGGCGCACCAGCGTGCGGCGGCGGTCGGACTTGCCCTGCATCGGCTCGCCCGCGATTTCCACCGTGCCGCTGTCGGCGGTGTCCAGAAGCCCCGCGATGTGCAAGAGCGTCGACTTGCCCGCGCCGGAGGGCGCCACCAGCGCCACGACCTCGCCGCGCGCGACTTCGAGGTCGCAGCCGCGCAGCACGCGGACCTCTCCGGGTTTGCCGGCGTTGTAGACCTTCTCGATCCCGGTCAGCCGCAGCACCGGGTCCTGCACGGTGTCATTCATAGCGCAGGGCCTCCACCGGGTTCATGCGGGCGGCGCGGCGCGCCGGAAAGATCGTCACGATGAACGACAGGCCCAGCGACAGCAGCACCGCCGACATCACGTCGGCCATCTGCAGCTTGGCGGGCAGCGCGTAGATGCCGCGGATTGACGGGTCCCAGACGCCGCCCCCCGCCACGTAGTTCACGAAGGCGAAGATCGGGTCGATGTAGATCGCGAAGAGGCAGCCGAGGATCACCCCCATGGCCGTGCCGATGATCCCGGTGAACGATCCGCAGATGAAGAACACCCGCATGACCGAGCCTTCGGTCAACCCCATGGTGCGCAGGATGCCGATGTCGCGGCCCTTGTTCTTCACCAGCATGATGAGGCCCGAGACGATGTTCATCGTGGCGATCAGCACCAGCACCGAGAGGATGACGAACATCACGTTGTCCTCGATCTCGAGCGCGCGCAGGAACCCGCCGGAGGCGTCCTGCCATGTCCAGATCAGCGCGCCGGGGCCCACCGCCTCCGACACCGGCTGGATGAAGCTCTCCACCTCTTCGGGGTCGGAGACGATGACCTCCAGCTCGTCGGCCACGCCTTCGCGGTTGAAGTAGAGCTGCGCCTCGGCGAAGGGCATGTAGATCCGCGTGCGGTCGATGTCGTAGCGCCCGGCGGTGAAGATCCAGGTCACTGTGTAGGATTTCACGCGGGGCGAGACGCCGAAGGCGGTCTTCACCCCGTTGGGCGAGATCAGCTTCACGTCGTCGCCCACGCCCACGCCCAGCATCATCGCCACGCCCGAACCGATGGCCACGCCCTCCTCGAAGCGGTCGAGGTCGCCGCGCCCGGTTTCGGGGTCGGCGATGCGCGGGATGGCCTTCAGGTCGTCGGGGGCGATGCCGAAGACCTCGACGCCGGCGTTGTTGCCGTTGGCGGTGGCCATGACCTGCCCTTTGACCAGCGGTGCGACGCGCTGGATGAAGGGCACGCGTTCGACCTGCTGCGCCATGCCCTCGTAATCGGCGATGGTGCGGTCGGGATTGCCCGCCTCGTCGGTGCGCGTGGTGCTGTAGACGGTCAGGTGCGCGTTGGAGCCGAGGATCGTGTCGACGAACTCTGCCCGGAAGCCGGAGCGCACCGCCAGCGTCGCGATCAGGGCGAAGACCGCCAGCGTGATTCCCACGAGGCTGATCCAGGTCATCACCGAAACGCCGCCTTCGGCCCGGCGCGCGCGGAGGTATCGCCACGCGATCATCCATTCGAAAGGGGCGAAGGGCGGCGGATTGCGCATATGATTTTTCTTTCCTGCACTGCTCGGCGGCGAAACTGGCCTTTTGACGCTGCCGGGTCAAGTTAAGGAACTGTGATGGTCAACAACCCGCAGGAGGTGCGTCGCCATGAAACTGCTTGTTCTGGGAGGCAGCCGGGGGATCGGTCTGAAGGTGGTGGAGGCCGCCCTGGCGGCGGGTCACACGGTGCGGGCGATGTCACGCTCCGCCGGGTCGATGCCCCCGCGCGAGGGGCTGGAGCCGGTCGCTGGGGACGCCACGAACTCCGCCGATCTCGGCCCCGCGCTGGAGGGCGTCGATGCGGTGGTCATGGCGCTTGGCATGAAGGAGAGCATCGCGATGCTGTGGCGGCGGGTGACACTGTTCTCCGACGCGACGCGGGCGCTGGTGCCGCTGATGGAGGCGCAGGGCGTGAGGCGGCTGGTCGCGATCACCGGGATCGGCGCAGGCGACAGCGTGTCGGCGCTGTCCACGCCGGAGCGGCTGGGCCACCGGGTCCTGCTGTCGGAGCCCTACAAGGACAAGACCCGGCAGGAAGAGATCATCCGCGCCTCGTCGCTCGACTGGACGCTGGTGCGCCCGACGATCCTGACCGGCAACCGCGCCTGCCACGACATCGAGGTGATGGTTGCGCCGGAGACATGGCGGATGGGCGTGATCAGCCGTGCCGACGTGGCGGAATACGTGGTAAAATGCCTCGACGATCCGGCGACATACGGCACCGCGCCGGTGCTGGCGCGCCGGGTCAGCCGCCCAGGGAGGGCCACGGGATGAGAGGCTGGCACAGGCTGACCGAAGCGCAGATCCGCAAGGCGGAGGCGGAGGGCGCGCTTTCCGGCCTGTCCGGCGAGGGCAAGCCGCTGCCGAAGCGTCCCGGCGATGCGCTGGTCGATGCGGGCGATGCGGTGGGCTTCCGCATCATGGCGGAGGCCGGCGCCCTGCCCGAGGAGATCGCGCTGAAAGCCCAGCTCGACGCCGCGCGCACCGACTGGCAGGCCACCACGGACCCGGACCAGCGGAAACGCCTCATGGCGCGGATCGCCGACCTGCAGCTGCGCTACGAGATCGCCCGGGAAGCGCGCCGCAAGTTCCTGCGATAACGCTTGCACGGCGGAAATCCCGCGGCATATTGCGCAGCCATGAGTGGACCCCGTTACCCCGACCTGATCGCCGACCTTCCCGCAACCGTGCCGTTCGTCGGCCCCGAGGCGCTGGAACGCCAGCGCGGTGCGCCGTTCCGGGCGCGTCTGGGCGCCAATGAAAGCGTGTTCGGCCCCTCCCCCTTCGCCATCGCGGCGATGCAGGACGAGGCGGTGGAGATCTGGAAATACGCCGATTCGAGCCATCTGGACCTGAAGGGCGCGCTTTCCGAGCAGATGGGCGTGACGCCCGCGAACATCGTGCTGGGCTCCGGCATCGACGGGCTTCTGGGGAATTTCGTGCGGCTGCTGGTGGCGCCGGGCGATGCGGTCGTGACCTCGGACGGGGCCTATCCGACCTTCAACTACCATGTCGCGGGCTATGGCGGCGTCTTGCACAAGGTGCCCTTCGCCAAGGACCGCGAGGACCCGGCGGCCCTGTTCGCCAGGGCGGCGGAGGTCGACGCGAAGATCGTCTACCTGTCGAACCCCGACAACCCGATGGGCACTTTCCACAAGGGCAGCGAGCTCGTCTCTGCGCTCGACCACCTGCCCGACGGCTGCGTGCTGGCGCTGGACGAGGCCTATATCGAGTTCGCGCCCGACGGCACCTCGCCGGATCTCGACCCCGAGGACCCGCGCGTGATTCGCTTCCGCACCTTTTCGAAAGCGCATGGCATGGCCGGGGCGCGCATCGGCTACGCGGTGGGCGCGCAGGGGCTGATCAAGGCCTTCGACAAGATCCGCAACCATTTCGGCATGTCGCGCCTGTCGCTGGCGGGCGCGCTGGCGGCGCTGCAGGACAAGGCCTGGCTGGGCGATGTGCTGCGGCTGGTCGACGAGTCGAAGACGCGCATCACCCGCATCGCGGAGGCCAACGGGCTGAGCACCCTGCCCTCCGGCACGAACTTCGTCGCGGTGGATTGCGGCAGCGACGGCGCCTTTGCCCGCGCTGTGCTGGCCGCGCTGGCGGAGGACGGCGTGTTCGTCCGGATGCCCTTCGTCGCGCCGCAGGACCGCTGCATCCGCATCACCGCCGGCCGGCCGGAGGACATGGACATCCTCGAAGAGGCGCTGCCCAAGGCACTGGCGCGGGCGCGCAACGGCTGACCGTCCCTGCCTGCGTTAACGCAGGGTTTACCAAATTCACGCAGAGTGGACGGGACTCCTGCGGCAGATGCGCTAGGCTTTGGTCAACGGCACCCGGACAGGGTGCGGGATCAGGGCCCGGAGCCGCCGCCATGCAGAACCATCATCCGCAACCGGTCGAGGATTACATGACCGCCAACATGATCCTGCTCTTCGTGAACCTGCTCTGGATCCTCGTCGCGATCTGGTCCGTCTGGGGACTTGCCCCGGTGATCCTGATCGCGGCCATCCTGAACCACCTCATCACCCGGCTGGACCAGGCGCGCCGCCGCAGGGACGCCGGGATCGAGCCGCCCTCGGCCAACACCGACAAGGCCTGAGCGGGGCGGCGCGCACCGCGCATCCCGATTTCATTGATCAGACCGTAGAGCCGGCGCTTGGCGCTTTCGCGGCCAGCATCCGGTGCCCTGGGCGGGCCGCCGGGCGGTCCGTTCCGGTGCGTGCCATCCCGAGGACGGGGCCCGAAGGCCCCGGCCGAGACGACCTGTGCGCCGCAGGCGCTCCGCCTCATTGACGGCGGCGCGCCCGCTTTGGTCAGCCGGCGGCCAACACCTCTGCCGCCTGCGCCACGCCGCCGGGGGTGTGCGGGATCTTCAGCACCTTCAGCCCGGTCTCGATCACGCCCAGCGTGCCCAGCATCATGTGCGCGTTGACGTGGCCCATGTGGCCGATCCGGAAATAGCCCGACGCGGTGGGATCGTCCGGGTCGGTCACGCCGAGGCCCACGCCCAGCGTCACCCCCGCCTCTTCCGAGGACCACTTGCGCAGCCGGTCGGCGTTGCCCTTGCCGATCGCCATGGCCGTCACCGCGTGAGAGCGGTGCGCGGGGTCGGCGATGTTCAGCTTGAAGGGGCCGTCCTGCCCCCAATGCTCGACCGCGGCCCAGAGCGCGGCGGCCAGGCGGGCGTGGCGGTTCCAGATCGCCTCCATCCCCTCGGCGCGGATCATGTCGAGCGCGGCGCGCAGGCCATAGAGGTGGTGCGTCGGCGCGGTGCCGCCGAAGTACTGGTAGAACATCTCGGGCTCGGCGCGCTGCGTCCAGTCCCAGTAGTTCGTGACCCGGGGCATGGCGGCGCGCACCGCCTTGGCCTTGTCGTTGAAGAACACGAAGGCCATGCCCGGCGGTACCATCAGCCCCTTCTGCGAGCCGGTGATCGCCACGTCGGCGCCCCAGTCGTCCATGCGGAACTCGTCGCAGGCCATCGAGGCCACGCAGTCCGCCATCAGGAGCGCGGGGTGCCCTTCCTCGTCCAGCACCCTGCGCAACGCCGCGATGTCGGAGCGGACCGACGAAGAGGTGTCGGTGTGCACCGCCAGCACGGCCTTGATCTTCTGGCCCTTGTCGGCGCGCAGGGCCGCGCGCACCAGCTCCGGGTCGATGGGGCGCTGGCGGCCGTGGTCGATCAGGTCGACCTCGATCCCGAGCCCGCCCGCCACCTCGGCCCAGCCGAGGCCGAAGCGCCCACAGGCGGGCACCAGCACGGTTTCGCCCGGCGCCACGACGTTCGACAGCGAAGCCTCCCACGCGCCGTGGCCGTTGCAGATGTACATGGCGACGTGGCCCTTCGTGCCCGCCACGTAGCGCAGGTCGGGCACGAGGCTGTCGACCATGCCGTGCAGATCGCCCGAGTAGATGTCGGGCGCCGGGCGGTGCATCGCCTGCAGCACCGCGTCCGGCATCACCGAAGGGCCGGGAATCGCAACGTGGGCACGCCCCTGTGAAAGTGTCATCCGGTCCTCCATATTCCAGAACGGCGCGACCCTTCACCGCCTGCGCCGCGCCGTCAATACCCCCGGGCGCCGCAGGGCATGGGCCTGTTGCTGGACACCGGGGGGTTTGCCGCGTAAACGGCGACACTGACGCTTGGAACCTTCGATGCTGGCACGACTGCGCGACAAACTGGACAAGGCGGAACGTCGCCTGCGCCATTCCTTCGGCACCGACATCACGGATCCGAAGGCGCGGCGCTGGTCGGCGCTGCATTTCCACCTGTTCGACCATGCCTTCCTGCGCATCCTGTGGACCAACTTCTTCGAGATCGCGCCGGGGGTGTACCGGTCGAACCAGCCCACGCACGGCCGGTTCGAGCGTTACGCGAAGATGGGGATAAAGACGGTCATCAACCTGCGCGGCCCGGACAAGCGGGCGCAGTACCTTTTCGAGAAGGAAAGCTGCGAGGCGCTGGGGCTGACGCTGGTCGATGCTAAGCTCTGGGCGCGCACGGCGGCGCCGCGCAGCAAGATCGTCGCGGTGATAGACGCCCTGCGCGCCGCCGAGAAGCCGATGATGTTCCACTGCAAGTCCGGTGCGGACCGCGCGGGCTTCGTCGCCGCGATGTACCTGCTGATCTTCGAGGACGCGCCGATCGAGGTCGCGCAGAAGCAGCTTGGCCTGAAGTACATCCATCTCGATTTCACCAAGACCGGCGTGCAGGATTACATCCTGCGGGTTTATGGCGCGCGTCTGGCGCTGGGACAGATCGGTTTCGAGGAGTGGATCCGGCACGAATACCGCGCCAATCCCCTGCAGGAAGGCTGGGAGGCGCGCCAGCCCGAGGCCGAGGTCGCGCAGCGCCTGATGACGGAGCGCGACGCATGAGCGAGGAAGCCCCGATACAGACCCCGCCCACGCGGCTTCTGGGCTGGTTGTGGAAGCGTTACCTCCGGAAGTACTGGAAGCTCCTGACCGTCGCGCTGGTGTTCATGGCGCTCGAAAGCTCCATGACCGCGGGTTTCGCGGTGATGATGGAGCCGCTCTTCGACGACGTGTTCTCGACCGACGACCGCGGCGCGCTGCTGCGCGTGGGGCTGATCGTGCTGGCGCTGTTCTTCTTCCGCGCCGTGTCGAGCGTGGCGCAGAAGGTGGTGCTGAACCGTGCCGCGCAGCGCAGCATGGCCGACATCCGGCAGGACATGCTGGAGCACCTGATGCGGCTCGACGTGTCCTATCACAACGAGGTCGGCCCCGGGCACCTGATCCAGCGGGTCGAGGGCGACGTGGGCGCCATCGCCAAGGTCTGGAGCACGGTGCTGACCGGCGCCGGGCGTGACGCGCTGACCTTCATCTGGCTCTTCGGCGTGGCGATGTGGACGGACTGGCAATGGACGCTGATCGCGCTGATCGGTGCGCCGCTGATGATCGCGCCGGGCGCCCTGCTCCAGCGTTTCGTGCGCAACAACGCCCGCTGGGTGCGCAACATCGCCGCCGGTCAGTCGACCCGGCTGAACGAGGTCTTCCACGGCATCACCCCGGTGAAGCTGAACCAGCTCGAGACCTATCAGGCCAAGAGCTACCGCAAGCTGGCGAAGAAGCGCATCCTGGGCGAGACGCGCTCGGTCGCCGGGCAGGCGCTGATGCCCTCGCTGATCGACATCATGTCGGGCATCGGCTTCTTCGGCATCCTGTATTTCGCGGGGCGCGAGATTCAGGACGGCGGCAAGACCATCGGCGAGTTCATGACCTTCTTCACCGCCATCGGCATGATGTTCGATCCGCTGCGCCGCCTCGGCGCGATCAGCGGGTCCTGGCAGGTCGCCGCCGCCAGCATCGAGCGGGTGATCGAGGTGATGCACACCGAGCCCGCGCTGAAGGACCCGGAGCATCCGCTGCCGGCGCCCACGGGTACCCCGCGCATCGACCTGCGCGACGTGCGCCTGTCCTACGGCGACAGCAAGGTGCTGCGCGGCGTGACCTTCAGCGCCGAACCGGGCAAGACGACGGCGCTTGTCGGCGCATCGGGGGCGGGCAAGTCCACCATCTTCCACCTGCTGACCCGGCTGGTCGATCCGCAGGAGGGCGCGGTCA
The DNA here is from genome assembly GCF_030126985.1 of Sagittula sp. MA-2. Taxonomy (GTDB): domain Bacteria; phylum Pseudomonadota; class Alphaproteobacteria; order Rhodobacterales; family Rhodobacteraceae; genus Sagittula. Next base: position 3,253,114 of record NZ_CP126145.1, read on the forward strand.
CCATCGGCGGGACCGAGGTCTCGGCCATGCGGCTGGCGGACCTGCGCGGCATGATCTCGACCGTCAGCCAGGAGGCGCTGCTGTTCGACGAGACGCTGCGCTCCAACATCGTGCTGGACCGCAAGGTGACCGAAGAGCAGTTGCAGACCGCGCTGAAGGCCGCGCATGTGCAGGACTTCCTGCCGCGGCTGGCAAACGGGCTGGACACGCGGGTCGGGCCGCGCGGATCGACGCTCTCGGGCGGGCAGCGGCAGCGAGTGGCCATCGCGCGGGCGGTGCTGCGCGACACGCCGGTGCTGCTGCTGGACGAGGCGACAAGCGCGCTCGACACCCAGTCGGAGGCCATCGTGCAGGCGGCGCTCGAGGAACTGGCGGTCGGGCGGACGACCATCGTGATCGCCCACCGGCTGTCCACCGTGCGCAACGCCGACAAGATCGTGGTGATGGACGCGGGCCGGGTTGTCGAGGAAGGCACCCATGACGCGCTGCTGGAAAAGGGCGGCGCCTATGCCGCGCTCTACCGGATGCAGTTCGAGACGCGGAAGGCCGGGGATGCCGCCGACGCGGACGAAGGGTCTTCTGCCACCGGAACGGCCTGAGAGGCGCGCTGAGGCCTCTCACGGGGTCTTGTGCTGACTTGGTGCCACTTTGCCCATTCAGTCCCCGATCTGCGCCCGTGCTGCGCTTGTGGGGCGGTCTTGCAGTCAGCTCCGGTAGCGGCGTGCCAGCGCCTCCGGATCGGCACCCGCGAGGTAGCGGGTCAGCGTCGAGAGGTTGCGCCCGCCGCGCACGATCCAGCCCTGCCTGCGATAGCGCTCGGCCGATGTGGTGGCGATGACGTCCAGCGGCTTCAGCCGTCCCTTCAGCGCGCGGGCGAGGGCCACGTCCTCCATCAGCGGAATGTCCGGGTAGCCGCCGACCTCGTCGTAGAGGGCCTTAGGCATCAGCAGGCCCTGATCGCCGTAAGGCAGGCCGAAACTCCGCGCCCGCAGGTTGGCCCATCCCGCGACGACGCGCGGCGCGAGGCCCGTGGCGTCGAAGCGCAGGGTGAAATAGCCCGCCTGCCCGTGGCGGATGGCCTCGGCCACGGGGCGGGTCCAGCCCTGCCCCAGCACGGTGTCGGCGTGCAGCACCATCAGCCAGTCCGCCCGCGCCCGGACCGCGCCACGGCGCAGCTGCCCGCCGCGCGAGGCCGGGCCGGTCACGATCGTGGCGCCCGCCGCATCGGCGATGTCCAGCGTCGCATCGGTGGAGCCGCCATCGCTGACGATCAGTTCGCGGATCAGCCCTTCGGTCAGGCCCTCGCCCAGCGACGCCAGCGCACGGGGCATGTCGGCCGCCGCGTTCAGGGTTGGCATCAGGACGGTGATCGGAGCGGGCATGTCTGTCATCTCTGGCTTCGCGGGTCTATATGACACCCTGAAGCCAGAGGTGAAAGAATAGACATGACGCAAGAGAGCCGAACCGTCCTGAGGGTCCACGGCGCCAAGGCGCGGGAGTTCCTTCAGGGACTGGTGACAAACGATGTGGAGCGGCTGGACGAGGGGCTGGTCTATGCCGCCCTGCTGACGCCGCAGGGCAAGTACCGCGCGGATTTCTTCCTTGTCCCCGATGGCGAGGACGTCCTGATCGACGTGGAGGTGGCGCTGGCCGTCAGCCTGATGCAGGCGCTGAGCATGTACAAGCTGCGGACGCCGGTGGAGATCACCGAGACCGACCTCGTTGTGACGCGCGGCACGGGCACCCCGCCCGAGGGCGCCTTTGCCGATCCGCGCGATCCGCGGCTGGGCTGGCGTGGCTATGCCGGGCAACCCGCCGGAGAGGCCGACTGGGACGCGCTGCGCGTCGCCGCCTGCGTGCCCCGCGCCGGGGTGGAGCTGACCCCGGACACCTTCATCCTTGAGGCCGGGTTCGAGCGCCTGAACGGCGTCGATTTCAAGAAGGGCTGCTATGTCGGGCAGGAGGTCACCGCCCGGATGAAGCACAAGACGGAACTGCGCAAGGGATTGGCGCGGGTCGCCATCGACGGCCACGCGCCGGTCGGCACGACGATCGTCAGCAACGGCAAGGAGGCGGGCACGCTGTTCACCCAAGCGGGCAACGAGGCCATCGCCTACCTGCGCTTCGACCGTGCCGGAGAGGACATGATGGCGGGCGACGTCCATGTGTCGATGGTCGGCTAGGTGATCCCCGGACCCTACCTTGCCGCGACGTTCGAGACCCGTGTCACGTCAGTCCGTCACCTGCACGGCGGCGACCTGTCCGAGGTGGCCCGCGTCGACCTGGCCGACGGCCGCCGCATGGCGGTCAAGGTCGGCGCCAACGTGGCCGTCGAGGCGCGGATGCTGCAGGCCATGGACCGCACCGGCGCGCCGGTGCCGCGCGTGCTGTTCCAGGGCCGCGACATCCTCTGCCTCGAATGGCTGGAGGAAAGCCCCGCAACCGATGCCGGCTGGCACGCGCTGGGACGTGGGCTGCGGCGGCTGCACGCCACCGCGGGCCGCAGCACGGGATGGCCGGAAGGCTACGCCTTCGGGGCGCTGAGACTCGACATGACGCCGCGCCCGGACTGGCCGTCGTTCTGGTGCGAGGCGCGGCTGCTGCCGTTCCTGCCGCACCTGCCCGCCGCCCTCGCCCGGCGGGTGGAGACGTTGGCCGGCGCCCTGCCCGACCGGCTTGAGGACGTGACGCCGATGCTGCTGCACGGCGACCTCTGGAGCGGCAACGCGCTGTTCTCCGGCGACCGGGCGTGGCTGATCGACCCGGCCTGCTACTTCGGCGACCCGGAGGTGGACATCGCCATGCTGCACCTGTTCGGCAAGCCGGGCCCGTCCTTTCACGACGGCTATGGCGAGCTGCGCCGCGGGCACGAGGCGCGCCGCCCGATCTACCAGCTGTTCCCCGCGCTGGTGCACCTGCACCTTTTCGGCGGCAGCTACTTCGGTCTGGTGGAGCGCCTGCTGACACTGGCGCGCGTCTAGGCACCGATCCGGGCGGGCGCTGCGGATTTGTCGAAGGACTGCACCGACAGCCTGGCCCCGTGGCGCTGCATCAGCGCGGCGGAGGCGGCGTTGAAGGCATGCACCCGCACCGTCCAGCCGCGCGCCCCTGCCCCTGCGCTGTCCCGCTCGAACCGGTCGATGAGCCGCGAGGCCAGCCCCCGGCGCCGCCAGATCGGCTCCACCCAGATGTGATCCAGAAGGGCCGTGCGGCGGGGGCGTTCCAGCGCGGCGACGCCCTCGGGCAGCATCTGCCACTTGAGGTAGCCGCGCGCCACGCCTTCGGTGCGGTAGACGAGGAACCGGCTGCCGGCATTCCAGGCGCCCTGCAGAACCTCGTGCAGGTCCGCGTCGCTGGCGGCATCGTGGAAGCGGTCGGGCACGTGGACCGCGTGCAGGTCGTTGAGGGACCGGAAGAGCGGCACAAGCCCGCCCAGGTCGCTCTGCGTGGCTTCGGTAATCATGAAAAAGGCCTCCTTGGCTGTGAGAGCCGGAGGCCTTTTCTGTCTGTATATCGCCCCCGGCGGTTGCACGGGGGAATGGGTTCAGGCCGCGCGGGTTATGCGCGTTCCGAATACTCCATGGTCTCGGTGTTCACGACGATCTGCTCGCCGGTGCCGACGAAGGGGGGCACCGTCACGCGCACGCCGTTGTCGAGCAGCGCGGGCTTGAAGCTGTTGGCCGCGGTCTGGCCCTTCACCACCGGCTCGGTCTCTTCGATGGTGCAGATGACCTTCTGCGGCAGCGTGGCGTTCAGCGCCTCGGATTCGTGGAATTCCACGACGATGGTCATGCCGTCCTGCAGGAACGGGCGACGCTCGCCGAGGATGTCGGCGTCCAGTTCGACCTGCTCGAAGGTTTCCGTGTCCATGAAGGTCAGGCGGCCGTCGGTCTCGTAGAGGAACTGCATGTCCTTCTGTTCGAGACGCACGCGCTCGACTTTGTCGGCGGACCGAAAGCGTTCGTTAAGTTTTGACCCGTTACGAAGGTTCTTGAGCTCGACCTGGGCGAAAGCGCCGCCCTTGCCGGGCTTTACGTGATCGACCTTCACAGCGGCCCAAAGATGGCCGTCATGCTCTAGAACATTGCCTGGACGGATCTCGTTACCGTTGATCTTGGGCATGGGAGCTTTTCCGTGTCGAAAGGTTGATGAAACTTCGACCGCTCCTATATCTGGCCCGTTGGTGGCTGGCAAGACAACGATATGTCGTGCTGCACTTGCAGCAGTCATGCGCCAGCCGCAATAGAGCTATGCTGTATCGGGGTATCCGAATCGGAACAGATAGGCCATAACCCGCGTTACGCCGAACACAAGAGCAATAATCAAAGGTCGCACTATGAAGGATTTCGTTGACGGCACCGCATTCAACGCCGAGCAAGGCAACCGTGCCCGCAAGCTGTTTGCGGCCGTGGTTCTCGCCGCTCTGGACGATGCGATTGCCGATGACAAGAAGTATGGCAACGGGCCGGAGCAGATCGCCCGCTGGGCGCGTTCGCGCGACGGGCGCGAAGTTCTGTCCTGTGCCGGGATCGACCCGAACGAGCGTGTCGTGAACGGGCTGATGGAATTTGTCTCGAAGGGCGTTCGTACGTCCGTTGCGCTTTCGCGCGAAGAGAGCGAGCGTCGTCATGCCGCTCAGCAGGCCGAAGCTGCCTGAACCCAAACTGCTGCCAAGCTGAAAAAACCCGCTCTTCGGAGCGGGTTTTTCTTTTCAGAACAAGGATTTACGTTGCGTAGCCCTGATCGGGATCTCGCGGCGGACTGACGCGTGCGCGTCAGTCGAAGTCCTGTGTCATCATCACGCGATGGATTTCGCGGCGGACCAGCTTGCGCACGTTGCGGGTGATCCGCTCTCCGAGCACGCCCTGAAGTTCCTGGCGGACGATCTCCGACACCATGTCGCGCAGCATCGCCTCGTCCAGGTAGGGCGCGTCGTCGGACGCCTGCGCGACGGGCTGCGAGGTCTCTTCGTCGCGGTCGGCGTCGGCGCGCGGCGCCACGGCCTGACGTGCGCTGTCCCTGCGGGGCGCGTGGTCTTCCCAGTCGAGCATCGGCTCAGGCGGGCGGTGACGGAAGGCCGGGCCGGTGGCGGCGCGTGCGCTGCTTTCTTCCGGGTCGTCTGCCTGCTGTTTTTCCGGTTCCGGTGTCTCGTCCGCCAGATCGTCCCAGACGTCGATCTCGTCATCCGGGACAACGGAGAGCGTCGGGCGCATCGAAGCCGTCACGTCTGCGTGACTTTCGGCCCGGGCCGCGTCCTGATGGACGTCCCGCGCGGCGTCGGCATCCCACGAATCTGCCTCTTGCGACATCATGTGAACCAGCGCCTCGGCCTCGTCGACGTGGTCGGAAAGGTCGTCGGTGGGGTCCTCTTCCTCCGGTCGGGCGGATGACGTTGCGTCATAGCCCGGCTCTGCGAGGGCGGTGTCCGCGTCGTTATCATCCTCGTCGGCATGGTCCGGTGTGGCCTGCTGCGCGTCCGTGGCGACAGGCGTGGCACTGTCGTCACGGCTGTTGATCAGCGCCTCGAGCGCGGCGATCTTCGCCTCCAGACCGCGGTCCATCGGGCCGAAGTCGGTGACGGCCTCTGCCTCTGCCAGCACGGCGGAGAGGTCGAGCGTGTCGTCCTCCGGCGCGTCCTGACCGTCCTGCAGCGCCTCAAGCGAGAGGGCCTCGTCGTCGTCCGCTGCGGGCTCGTCGACGGAGGCGAGGGCGTCGAGAACCGCGTCAAGCTCGGCCTCGTCGGGCGCATCGGAGGGCTCTTCGTCGTCCTCGGGCGTGTCCAGACCGACGGCGTCATGGTCGTAGCGCGACATCGGTTCCGACAGGCGGACGCGGGTCCAGTCGGCGATCTCCGCCACCGGATCGTCCTCCGCCTCTGCGGCGGTGTTCTTGCTGTCTTCGGCGGCGACGCTATCGTCCTTGCCGGCGCGCCCTGCCCTGTCGTCACCGGACCCGAAGACGCGGGCGACCTCCCGCTCGACCAGCCGGGCCAGGCGGCTCGGCTGTGCCGGTTCGGGCGTCTCCGACGGATTGGTGAGAAGCATCGGTTCCGGCGCGGGCTGCGGCCTGGGCGGCGGCGCGTCCTGCACCCGCAGGGCCGGCGTCAGGACAAGCCGTTCGACGCGCTTCGCCTCTCTCGGGAGGGGGTGGCGCGGGCCACCGTCCTCGGAGACGAGTCGCCGAATCGAAGACAGGATATCCTCTATCTCAACGTTCGTGACGGGATCTGACATTATTCTACCACTCTGACCTCGTCACCAATGTACCCGCTTGCGCGAATTCGCACAACAGACCCGAAAAAGACTAGTCTTTTCCGAGGGCGCGGAGGACACGGTCCAGTTCCTGACCCTGCTTGCTGCGCGCCACGGGCGCGGTCTTGACGAGGTTGTAGTAGGCCGCCGGATCGAAGTGCGGCACGTCCAGCCGCAGCGCTTCCGCCGTCATCAGGCCGAGCGAGGCCAGAACGTCGTAGGCCGCCGAGAACTCCGAGATCTGGGCAGAGATCAGGTTGGCCCGCGCGTCGAGCAGTTCCTGTTCGGCGTCGAGCACGTCGAGCGTGGTGCGTGCGCCCAGCGTCGCCTCCTCGCGGACCCCGCGGAAGGCGGTCTCCGCGGCGCGGACCTGCTCTTCGAAGGAGGTCTTGTTGGCGCGGGCGACCCGCAGCGCGCTGTAGGCAACGCCGACCTGCTGTTCGATGGTAAGGCTGACGACATGCAGGTTGGCACGCGCCTGGTCGCGCCCTGCCATGGCCTGACGCACCGCCGAGGCCAGCGCCCCGCCCTGGTAGATCGGCCCGCTGGCCTGCAGCGAGACCGACCCGCCGCGCGAGAAGTCGTCGTTGCCGAATTCCTCCGTCACGCCATAGGTGCCCTGCAGCGAGACGGACGGCTTCATTGCGCCCTTGGCGATAAGGATGTTCAGTTCCTGAACGGCCACGGCATATTGCGCGGCGTGCATGTCGGGGTGGCGCTGCAACGCCTGCCGCTTCGCTTCTTCCACGCTGGCGGGCAGCGAGGGCAGAGAGGTCGGCGTCACGAGGTTGCCGGGATCGCGGCCGACGACTGCGTGGAATTCCTCGCCCGCCTGGATCAGCGAACCTTCGGCGGCGGCCAGCGCGGCCACGGCGGCGGCGAGGCGCGCCTCTGCCAGCGCGACGTCGGTGCGGGTCACCTCGCCGACGTCGAAGCGGTCGCGCGCGGCGCGCACTTCCTGCCGGATCACGCGGACGTTGTTCTGACGGAGGCCGAGGGTCTGCGCGGATTCGCGGATCCCGAGGAAGGCCTTCGCCGCGCGCAGCAGGATGCTCTGTTCGGCGGAAAGCAGGTCGGCCCGCGTCGCAAGCACGGATTCCTTGGCCACGTCCAGCGCCAGACGGTTGCGGCCGCCAGCATAGAGGACGATCTCGGCGGTGAGGCCCACGGTCGCGTCATGGGTGATGTTGCGCGAGGTCAGGCCGCTGGCGCCCGCGGTGCCGTACTGGCGCCGCACCGAACCGGACCAGTTCAGCACCGGGCGCAGAGAGGCGAGCGCCTGCGCCACATCCTCGTCGGCGGCGCGCAGCAGCGCGCGGTTCTGCTCCACAACGCCGCTGTGGATGTAGGTATAGGAGAGCGTCTCGGCCAGCGTTTCCGCCCAGCCTGCGGTGGCGGTCGCCACCGATACCGCTATCGCGGCCACCCCTCCGACACATGTCGCGCGCAGTCTGCTCAGCATAGCTGTCCCCAATCGCAAGTCCCGTCCCGGCTTCTCGTCCGGTTGTATCAGAGCGCGAACACTTCGTCCTTCGTGAACCCCGGCAGGACAGGCGCCGTGCCGTTGAACGCGAAGCGCCAGTTGATCGCGCCATCGTACTTGTGGCCCACCCGGACGGTGCCGAGCGCGCCTTCCATGAAGATGACCGCCATGCGGCCGCCTTCCTTGAGCTGGTCGCACAGCGTCTCCGGCAGCGTCTCCACCCCGCCCTCGACGATGATGACATCGTAGGGGCCGTGTTCGGAGGCACCGGCATCCAGCGTACCCTCGTGCAGGATCACGTTGTCGGCGTGGTGCTCCGACAGGAGGGACTGCGCTTCGGAGGCGCGGGTGTCGTCATCCTCGACGGCGACGACCGCCTCGGCGATGCGGGCGATCACGGCGGCGGAGTAACCCAGCCCCGCACCCACGTCGAGCACGAGGTCGTCGTTGGAAATGTCCAGCGCGTCCAGCATCTTGGCAAAGACGCGCGGGTCCAGAAGCACGCGCCCGCCACCCAGCGGCACATGCTCGCTGACATAGGCGGCTTCGATCCGGTCACGCGGCACGAAGGCTTCGCGCGGGACGGTGAGCATCGCTTCGATGATCGGGAATTCGGTCACGTCGGAGGGCCGCACCTGCGTGTCGACCATCATCCGGCGTCGTGTGGCAAAATCGCTCATGCACTAAACTCTTTCGTTCAGAGGCCTGAACTGCGTTGTGCCACATCCCGACCGGGGCGGCAATGTCTGAGCCGGTCAAACTTGGGTGTAGTGTTGCAACTGTCAGACGCCCCCGAGGAACGGACGCCCGGCAGGTCCGGCGCGCGCGGGGCCGCGCCGCGGCGGCAATCGGAAAGTCGACGGATAACCGCTTGACGTCCCCGGGCGGGGGCCCTAATCAGGCGAAACTCTGGCGAGTTGGCGGAGTGGTGACGCAGCGGATTGCAAATCCGTGTACACCGGTTCGATTCCGGTACTCGCCTCCACATAAAATCGTGATCCTATCGGACAGCGCCCTTCGGGGCGCCGATTTTTTGTGGGCAGTTTTCCATGTATTCGTCGTTTTCGGCCCGGATGGGCGGATGCCTGAGCGATCCTTCAGGCGTTTCGTATCAGGCGTTTCGCGTCAGGCGGCTGCCGAGGAAGGCGCCGGCCTCTTCCAGGATCGGGTAGGCCGCGTAGGTGAAGGACGTGTTGATCTGCTTCAGCAGGCGCAGGCACTCCTGGTGCATGTTGGTGCTGGCCACGCTGTCCGATCTGCGGTCCTGAAGCCGCTGGAGGTGGCGCTCCTGCAGGCGCTGTTCCAGTCCCCGCATCTCGTCCTTCTGGGCCACGAGCTGCCGCGCGTCGTCGGGGTTGCCGGTGGTTAGCACGCCCATCGCAAGTTGGGCGTTCGAACAGACCACATCGTGCAGCCGCTCCAGATCGTTCAGCCCTTCGCCGGAGAAGCTGACCGCCTTGCGGTGCATCTTGCGGGCGATGGCGAGCATGTTGACGGCAATGCGGTCGGCGGCCTCTTCCAGACCGTTGGCCACGGTCACCAGTTCGAGCGTCTGGCGCGACTGGCTGTCGGACAGGTCTTCGGCGCGCAGGCGGGAGATGTAGAGCTTCGATTCGTAGTGCATCCGGTCGACCGCCTCTTCGAGCCGCAGGATGCGCGCCTCGGCCTCCGCGTCCCAGGCGCGGTAGAGCGGCTTCACCTGCACGAGCATCGCCTGGACCGTCTCGCCCATGCGCATCAGTTCGCGGCGGGCGCAGGCGATGCCAAGGCGGGGATCGGCCACGGCGTCGGGGTCGAGCGCGCTCAGGTCGTCCTGCAGGGCGTCGGGGTCCGAACGCACGAAATGAGCGGAGGCGTTGAGGAAAAGGCCCGGCCACGGCAGCACGAGGAGGGTCAGGACAAGGTTGAAGAGGATGTGCAGCGTGACGGCGCGGGTCCCTTCCTCAAGCCCCGGGAGGAGCGCGGGCGTCTCGAGGAAGTAGAGCGCGAGGAGGCCAGCGACGGCGAGGCTCCCCCTTGCGAGGGTATTGGCGGTGACGACCACGCGCACGTCGCGGCCGGTGCCGGAAAGCAGCGTCATGGGGATGATCGCCCCGCCGAAGTTTGCGCCCAGCACGAGGGCGGCGGCCACCGGCGCCGTGGTCAGCCCGGTCGCGGCAAAACTGGCCACGGTCAGCACCGCGGCGAGGCTGGAGTGCATGGACCACGCCAGAAGCGCACCCAGCACCCAGGCGCTGAGCAGGTCCCCTGCAAGGTAGGCCGCGATGGCGCGCACGATGTCGTTGGCGGCAATGGGGGCCGTCGCGGCGCGGATCATGCCGAGCGCCAGCAGGATCAGCGCGAGGCCGATCAGCACCCGGCCCGCCTGTTTCAGGGCGTGGTTCTGCTTGCGGAAGTTCAGGATGACCCCGGCCAGCAACAGGACGGGGATCGCGCTCTGGATCGGCAGGAAGAGGACGCGCGCCATGAGGGCGGAGCCGAGCTCCGCACCGACGATCAGCACCAGCGCCGCCGCAGGGGCGATCGCGGCGGAGGCGATGAAGCCGCTGGCGATCAGGGTCACGGCGGTCCCGCTTTGCATCAGCATCGCCGCCAGCATACCGCCCATGGCCGCCGTCAGCCGGTTGCGGCACAGGTTGCGCAGGCCCTGCCGCACCTGGGACATGAAGGCACGTTCGATCCCCGTGCGGACCAGCCGGACCGCCCACAACAGCAGCGCCACGGCCGCCGACAGATGTATGAGGAAACCGATCACCGGTGCCCCTGCCCTTTCCACAATAGTCTTTTTGAATCGAGGTGTTTGACCAAAGACGACCGCAAAGATGAGGCATATGCAACAAAAATGATTGTAAAACGAGTGCAAAGCCACAAACATGGCCGGGAAACGCGAGTCAGGACGCAACGTGGCAGTGACCGGCATCCAATCCCCGAAACCCGACACGGCGCCGCCGAGGCTGCGCAAGTCGGAGCGGCGTGAGCAGATCCTGCTGGAGCTGAAGCTGCGCCCGCACCTGCGGATTTCCGAGCTGGCGGAGCGCTTCAACGTCTCGACCGAGACCGTGCGACGCGACTTCGACGCGCTGGCCGACGACGGGCTGGTGGCGCGGGCGCATGGCGGGGCGATGGCCACCGGCGCAGGGCATTATCCGGGGCTCGACGAACGCGCCCATGCCCGCATCGGGGAACGCGAACGCATCGGGCGGCGCGCCGCGGCGCTGGTCGAGGAGGGCGAGACGCTGATGGTCGACAGCGGGTCGACCACGATCCAGTTCGCCCGGGCGCTTGCCCTGCGCGGCACGACCTGCACCGTCATCACCAATTCGATCCCCGTGGCCATGACGCTGGCGCAGGGACCGCAGCAGGTGCTGCTGTGTCCGGGGGAATACCTGCCCGCCGAAAGCGCCGTGGTGGGGACCGACACGCTCGACTACCTCGCCCGGTTCAACGTCGACCGCTGCATGATCGGCGCCTCGGGGCTGACGGAGGACGGCCCTTCGGAGAGCGTGCGGGGCTTTGCCGCCGTGAAGCGCGCCATGCTGGGCCGCGCTGCGCGGCGCCACCTGCTGATCGACGCGGAGAAATTCGGCAAACGGGGTCTGAACGCGGTTGGAGGACCGGGAGACCTCGACAGCGTGATCGTGGATCGCCTGCCGGGGCCGGAGATTGCCGGGACACTGACGGCGGGAGGCGTCGAGTTCATCCTGGCGGACTGAAAACAACGCGGTGAAACTGCCGCACACAAGGGAGGAAAACACATGACACAGACACTCAGGCTGATGCTCGGCGCGTCGGTGGCGGCGCTGCTGGCCACGGCGGCCCAGGCGCAGGACTGCCCGAAAGGCGACCTCGACGCGCGTTATTGCGATGCGGACGGCGACCTCGTGGCGGACGTGCCCACGGACGAAAGCCAGTGGATCGACCCGGACACGCTGGTGTTCGCCTACACGCCGGTGGAGGACCCGGCGGTCTACAAGACGGCGTGGTCGGACTTCCTCGACCACCTCAAGGAAAAGACCGGCAAGGACGTGATCTTCTTCCCGGTGCAGAACAACGCCGCCCAGATCGAGGCGATGCGGTCGGGCCGCCTGCACATCTCGGGCTTCAACACCGGGTCGAACCCGCTGGCGGTGAACTGCGCGGGCTTCCGTCCCTTCACCATCATGGCGTCGGCGGACGGAAACTTCGGCTACGAGATGGAGATCATCACCCATCCCGAAAGCGGCATCGAGAGCGTCGAGGACATCAAGGGCAAGCAGATGGCCTTTACCTCGCCCACGTCGAACTCTGGCTTCAAGGCGCCCTCGGCGATCCTCAAGGCGGAATACGGCATGGAGGCGGAGACCGACTTCGAGCCAGTGTTCTCCGGCAAGCACGACAACTCCATCCTCGGCGTCGCCAACCAGGACTACCCGGCGGCGGCCATCGCCAATTCTGTCATGCACCGGATGCTGGACCGCGACGTGATCACCGAGGACCAGGTCAAGTCGATCTACAAGTCGCAGACTTTCCCGACGACCGGCTTCGGCGTGGTCTACAACCTCAAGCCCGAGCTTCAGGACCAGATCAGGGACGCGTTCTTCAGCTTCGACTGGGAGGGCACGTCGCTGCAGGAGGAGTTCTCCAAGTCCGACGAGGCCCAGTTCATCGAGATGAACTACAAGGACTTCTGGGAGGTGATCCGCAAGATCGACGCCGCAAACGGCGTGTCCTACGCCTGCGAATGATCCTGCCCCGATAGAAACCAACGGACAGGGCGCCCTTGCGTCCTGTCCCTGAACGGCTGGGGAACGGGAATGCTGCGCCTCGAGAAACTGACGAAAACCTACAAGACCGGCGACATGGCCCTGAAGGCCATCGACCTCGACGTGCCGTCGGGGCAGGTGCTGGCGCTGATCGGGCCCTCGGGCGCGGGCAAGTCCACCATGATCCGCTGCATCAACCGGCTGGTGGAACCGACCTCCGGCGCGGTGATGCTGGACGGCACGGACCTGACGAAACTCGGGTCCGGGGCGCTGCGCCGGGCGCGGCGCGAGATGGGCATGATCTTCCAGGAGTACGCGCTGGTCGAACGGCTGACGGTGATGGAGAACGTCCTGTCCGGCCGGTTGGGCTATGTCGGCTTCTGGCGGTCGTTCCTGAGGAAGTACCCGCAGAAGGACGTGGACGAGGCGTTCCGCCTCTTGGACCGCGTGGGTCTTCTGCATATGGCCGACAAGCGCGCGGACGAGCTGTCCGGCGGGCAGCGGCAGCGGGTCGGCATCTGCCGGGCGCTGATCCAAGAGCCGAAACTGCTCTTGGTGGACGAACCCACCGCCTCGCTCGACCCGAAGACCTCGCGCCAGATCATGCGGCTGATCTGCGAGCTTTGCGCCGAGCGCGGGCTGGCGGCGATCATCAACATCCACGACGTGGCGCTGGCGCAGATGTTCGTGCCGCGCGTCGTGGGCCTGCGCTTGGGCGAGATCGTCTTTGACGGGCTGCCGACCGCGCTGAGCCCCGACAAGCTGACCGAGATCTACGGCGAGGAAGACTGGGAAGCGACGATCCAGAAGGACGAGGACGGCGAAGCGGTGGAGGCGGCGGAATGAGCGCCGGAACCCATCGCGAGCTGGACGACATGCTGGGCCGCGGCTGGCGCAAGCCCCCGCTGATCCGCAACACCGCCCTGCGCTGGGGCCTGATCGCAGCCTTCGGCGTGTACCTCGTGGCGGCGGTCTCGACCATTCCGGTGGACTGGGGCCGGGTCTACGAGGGGCTGGACCGCGGCTGGCAGTTCGTGCTGGCCTTCACCCATCCCGATTTCGTCACCCGCTGGTCGGACATCTGGGACGGTCTGGCGGAAAGCATCATCATGACGGTCGCGGCCTCGGTCGTGGGCATTGCCATCTCGATCCCCATCGGACTGGGGGCGGCGCGCAACATCGCCCCCCTGCCCGTCTACGTGATCTGCCGGGCGATCATCGCGATCAGCCGTGCCTTGCAGGAGATCATCGTGGCCATCCTTCTGGTCGCGATCTTCGGCTTCGGCCCGCTGGCGGGCTTCCTGACGCTGTCGTTTGCCACCATCGGCTTCCTGTCGAAACTGCTGGCCGAGGACATCGAGTCGATGGACCGCGTGCAGGCCGAGGCGATCCGGGCCAGCGGCGCGCGCTGGATGCAGTGGATCAACTACGGCGTCCAGCCGCAGGTCATGCCGCGACTCGTGGGCCTGTCGATGTACCGCATCGACATCAACTTCCGCGAAAGCGCGATCCTCGGGCTGGTGGGCGCCGGCGGCATCGGCGCGACGCTGAACACCGCCTTCGATCGCTACGAGTACGACACGGCAGCGGCCATCCTGATCCTGATCATCGGGATCGTCATGGCGCTGGAGTACCTCTCCGGCGTGATCCGCGCGAGGGTTCAGTGATGGTGGTTCTAACGCAGGACGGCAAACAGGTCTGGCGCCGCAGGACCACCGGGCAATCGCTGGTACGCTGGTTCGGCTGGCTGATCGGCGTGGCGGTGTTCCTCTTCTGCTGGCAGCGGATCTCCGAGGCGACGACGTGGTTCTTCGTCTGGGACGCGCCGCGCATCGCGGGCGACATCTGGAGCCGCGCCACCCCGCCGCGCTGGGAATACATCACCCAGCTCGGCCGACCGATCTGGGACACGCTGAACATCGCAACCCTCGGCACGCTGATCTCGCTGGTCCTGGCGATCCCGGTGGCCTTCCTCGCGGCCCGCAACACCACGCCCTCCCGCGTGCTGGCGCGGCCGATCGCGCTTCTGGTGATCGTCTCGACCCGTTCGATCAACTCCCTGATCTGGGCGCTCCTCCTCATCGCGATCATCGGGCCGGGGGTCTTCGCGGGCGTGGTGGCCATCGCCATCCGCTCTGTCGGGTTCTGCGCCAAGCTGATCTACGAGGCCATCGAGGAGATCGACCACAGCCAGGTGGAGGCGATCACCGCAACGGGCGCCTCGCGCTGGCAGGTCATGGCCTACGGGATCGTGCCGCAGATCCTGCCCGCGCTGGCCGGCGTCGCGGTCTTCCGCTGGGACATCAACATCCGCGAGTCGACCGTGCTGGGGCTGGTGGGCGCGGGCGGCATCGGGCTGCAACTGCAAAGCTCGCTCAATGTGCTGGCCTGGCCGCAAGTCTCGCTGATCCTGCTGGTGATCCTCGCTGCCGTCGTCATCTCCGAATGGGTGTCGGCCAAGGTCCGGGGGGCGATCATTTGAGCATGACGCTGGAAACCGCCTTTGCCGCCTACGAGGCGGTGCGCCACCGCCTGCCGCCGCCGGTGGCAGGCCGCCCCGCACCGGAGCGTGCCCGGACGCTGGCCGACGTGGCCAGCCGCTACGACGCCTTCCTGCTCGATGCCTTCGGGGTGCTGAACATCGGCGAGACGGCCATCGAGGGCGTGGCGGAACGCATCTCGGACCTGCGGGAACTGGGCAAGCAGGTGCTGATCGTGTCGAACGCCGCCGGGTTTCCCCATGCCGCGCTGATGGAGAAGTACGCCCGGCTCGGCTACGACTTCGCACCGGAGGACGTGATCACCAGCCGCCGGACGCTCTTGGCCAACCTGAACGGTCCGGCCGGGATGCGCTGGGGGCTGATGGCAACCCCGGCGACGGGCCTGCGCGATCTGGAAGACCTCGACCTGATCTACCTCGAGGAAGACCCGGCGGCCTATGCCGATGTCGACGGCTTCCTGATGATCGGCAGTGCCGCCTGGACGGAAGCGCGGCAGGCCCTGCTGGAAGCGGCGCTTGCCGACAGGCCGCGCCGGGTGCTGGTCGGCAATCCCGACATCGTGGCGCCGCGCGAAACCGGCTTTTCGGTGGAGCCGGGGCATTTCGCGCACCGGCTGGCTGACCGGACGGGCGTCGTGCCGGAATTCTTCGGCAAACCCTTCGCCAACATCTACGAGCTTGCGATGGCGCGGCTGGACCCCATGCCGCCGCGCGACCGCATCCTGATGGTCGGCGACAGCCTGCACACCGACATCCTCGGCGCGCAGGCGGCGGGCATCCATTCGGCGCTGGTGGCGGGCTACGGCTTCTTCGCCAGCGGCGATCCCCATGCGGCCATCGCGAAGTCCGGCATCGTCCCCGACGTTATCGTGGACCGACCGTGACGGGACGTTAAACTCTCAACCAGTGCGGGCAAACCGCGCATGTTTTCGGCCATAGAAGCCGATACCAACCAACGGAGGAGAACCTCATGAAACTGACCAACACCTTACTGGCAACGGCGGCGGCCATCGCGACCGCGGCCCCGGCCATGGCCCAGACGGAGATCCAGTTCTGGCATGCCTTCACCGGCCGCCTCGGAGAGCTGGTGGCCGAACAGGTCGAGACCTTCAACGGCCAGCAGGACGACTACACCGTCGTCGCCACCCACAAGGGCAACTATTCGGAGACGCTGAACGCCGGTATTGCCGCCTTCCGCGCCGGCGAACAGCCCGACATTCTGATGGTCTTCGAGGTCGGCACCGCCACGATGATGGCCGCGCAGGGCGCCGTGAACCCGGTGTTCGAGGTCATGGGCGAAGGCTTTGACCAGTCGCAGTACATCGGCGCGGTGAAGGGCTATTACACCTCTGCCGACGGCAACATGCTGTCGCTGCCGTTCAACTCATCCACGCCGGTGCTGTGGGTGAACCGCACCATGCTGGAAGAGAGCGGCATCGACCCCGACGTCGACCTCTCGACCTGGGAGCAGGTGGGCGAGGTCCTCGACCAGCTGAAAGAGGCAGGCGTCGACTGCCCGCTGACCACCGCGTGGCAAAGCTGGATCCACCTCGAGAACCTCTCGGCCTACCACGACGTTCCGTTCGCCACGAAGGCCAACGGATTTGAGGGCACCGACACCGAGCTGGTCTTCAACTCCGAGGCGCAGGTGGCGCACATCCAGGCGATGGGCGAGTGGGCGCAGGACGGCAAGTTCGTCTACACCGGCCGCCGCAACGAGGGCGGCGCCAACTTCCGCGGCGGCGAATGCGCGCTCTTCACCGAAAGCTCGGCCGGTTACGCGGGCATCAAGGCCGAGGCCGACTTCGACTTCGGCGTGCGGCCCCTGCCCTACTGGTCCGCGCTGGTCGACGCCCCGCAGAACACCATCATCGGCGGCGCATCGCTCTGGGTCATGGCCGGTCAGTCCGAAGAGGAATACGACGGCGTGGCGGAGTTCCTGAAGTTCCTCTCCTCGCCGGAGATCCAGGCCAAGTGGCACCAGGACACCGGCTACCTGCCGATCACCCAGGCCGCCGCCGACCTGACCGCCGAGCAGGGCTTCTACGAGGAGAACCCGGGCACGGACGTGGCGGTCAAGCAAATGACCACGAACGAGCCGACGGAGAATTCCAAGGGTATCCGCCTCGGCTCCTTCGACCAGATCCGCACGATCATCGACGAGGAACTGGAGGCCGTCTGGGCCGGTGACAAGTCGGCACAGGAAGCGCTGGATTCGGCGGTCGAACGCGGCAACCCGCTGCTGCGCCGCTTCGAGCAATCCGCACGCTGAGTGCTGCCGGGAGGGGCCTTACGGGGCCTCTCCCTCCTCCCGCAAACGATTGAACATCCGGTCCAGATGATCCTGTCCGCCAAAGAATATCGCCTCGATCCGCAAGACCTCTGCGAGCTCGTCCAGCGTGAACCAGTAGACCGCGCGGTCGATGGTGACGTGGCGATAGGTGTGTCCGGCGATGGTGTGGCACGTCCCGCGATAGGGCGCGGAGGCGAGCTTTCGGGCGTTTCGCCGAACGACTGCGATGCGCTCCGACGCCAGCTTGTCGGCCGCCGCCAAATCGTGGCCGAACCGCCTGTGCTGCAGATTGACGAGACAGGTGTAAAGCGCCCTGATATCTTCGCGAGCCGTCTTCGAAATCTCAGCTCTCCAAGCCAAGGCGCGCCCGTTCCTCGTCCAGCATTTCGTCCACCATCTCGTCGAATTCGTCCAACGACACATGCGGCCCCTCGGCCCGGCGCCGCATCTCTTCAAAGAATCCGGCCTTCCACTCCTGGTATTCCTCGTCCTCGCGCCGCTTGGCTTCCAGTGCCTGCTGAATCACCGCGGAGGTCGAGGGGAAGCGGCCTTCTTCGACCTGCTTGCGGGCATAGGCGGCCTGCTGGTCGGTCAGGGAAATGGACATCTTGACGGTCATGGAAACATCCTCGCGCTTGCGCTTGCCCAAGAAGGTGCGACCTGGTCGCACCGGAGTCAATGACTGATGGAAAAACGCGTTACCTTCAAGGGCGTCTGGCTGCCTCTCCTGCTGGTCCTGCCGCAGATGGCGATCACGGCGGTCTTCTTCTTCTACCCCGCCGGGCAGGCGGTCTGGCAGTCGCTGTTCATCCCCGACCCCTTCGGCCTGTCGATGCAATGGGTGGGTCTGGGCAACTTCGAATACCTGCTGGGCGACCCGTACTACCGCGCATCCTTTGTCACGACGGCGGTGTTTTCCATCCTCGTGACGGTGGTGTCGATGGGGGTGGCGCTGTACCTCGCGGTGCTGGCCGACCGGCTGATCAAGGGGTCGGGCACCTATCGCACGCTGCTGATCTGGCCCTATGCCGTGGCCCCGGCGGTGGCGGGCGTCCTGTGGATGTTCATGTTCAACACCCGCGTCGGCGTGGTGACATGGTACCTGGGCCAGCTCGGCTATGACTGGAACCACGTGCTGAACGGGACGGAGGCGATGGGCCTTGTCGTGGTGGCCAGCGCCTGGGGGCGGATCAGCTACAACTTCCTGTTCTTCCTTGCCGGGCTGCAGGCCATTCCGCGCAGCGTGATCGAGGCGGCGGCCATCGACGGCGCGCGCTTCTGGACGCGCTTCCGCACCATCGTCTGGCCGCTGCTGAGCCCCACGACCTTCTTCCTGCTGGTGGTCAACATCATCTACGCCTTCTTCGAGACCTTCGGCGTGATCCACACCATCACCAGCGGCGGGCCGCAGCAGGCGACCACGATCCTCGTCTACAAGGTCTATGCCGACGGCTTCGTCGGGCAGGACCTCGGGTCTTCGGCGGCGCAATCCGTGATCCTCCTGGTGATCGTCGGCATCCTGACCGTCGTGCAGTTCCGGTTCATCGAGCGCAGGGTGCATTACTGATGGCTTCCGAACGCAACGGCATGGTCGAGAAACGCGGCGCGGGCCTGTGGTTGACCCACGCGGGGCTGATCCTCGGCATCCTCTTCATCTTCTTCCCGATCTGGCTGGCCTTCGTCGCCTCGACCGTCAGCCAGCCGGAAATCGCCCGTCCGCCAATGCCGCTGCTGCCGGGGGATCAGTTCTGGGAGAATTATGCCAAGGCCCTGACCTCCGGCATCAACGCGCCGGTGGCGCTGATGCTGTTCAACTCGGCCGTCATGGCCATCGGCATCGCGGTGGGAAAGATCGTCATCTCGCTCCTTTCGGCCTTTGCCATCGTCTACTTCCGCTTTCCGGGCCGGCACCTGTTTTTCTGGCTGATCTTCCTGACGCTGATGCTGCCGGTCGAGGTGCGCATCGTGCCGACCTACGAGGTCGCCGCGAACTTCGGGATGCTGAACAGCTACAGCGGGCTGATCCTGCCGCTGATCGCGTCGGCCACGGCGACGTTCCTCTTCCGGCAGTTCTTCATGACCGTCCCTGACGAGCTGGCCGAGGCCGCGCGGGTGGACGGCGCGCGGCCCATGCGGTTCTTCTGGGACATCCTGCTGCCGATGAGCCGGACGAACATCGCCGCGCTCTTTGTCATCCTCTTCATCTACGGCTGGAACCAGTACCTCTGGCCGCTGCTCATCACCACCGATCCGTCGATGAACACCATCGTCATGGGCATCAAGCAGATGTTCCCCAGCGGAGACGACATCGCCGACTGGCCGGTCATCATGGCGACCTCGATCCTCGCCATGATCCCGCCGGTACTGGTGGTGATCGGCATGCAGAAACTCTTCATCCGCGGCCTTGTGGACAGCGAGAAATGAGCCGGCTTCCCTCGAGAGAAAAGGGTGGCCCCCGACCGCGGGTGACGCCCCCGCCCATGGAGGCAGCCGGAGGCTGCACGGCGTGCCGCCGGGCGGAACAGAACAACAGGACACAAGACCAATGGCGACGCTGACCCTCGACAATGTAAAGAAATCCTTCGGCAAGACCGAGGTCATCCACGGCGTCTCGATCGACGTGTCCGAAGGCGAGTTCATCGTGATCGTCGGCCCCTCGGGCTGCGGCAAGTCCACGCTGCTGCGCATGGTGGCGGGGCTTGAGACCGTGACCTCCGGTGCGGTGCAGATCGACGGCAGGACGGTCAACGACGTGGAGCCGATGGACCGCGACATCGCCATGGTCTTCCAGAACTACGCGCTTTACCCGCACATGTCGGTCTTCGACAACATGGCCTACGGGCTGAAGATCGCGGGCACCCCGAAGGCGGAGATCGAGACCCGCGTGGCGCAGGCGGCGAAGATGCTGCAGCTTGAGCCCTACCTGAAGCGCAAGCCGCGCGAGCTGTCCGGCGGGCAGCGGCAGCGGGTCGCCATGGGCCGCGCCATCGTGCGCAAGCCTGCGGTCTTCCTGTTCGACGAGCCGCTCTCGAACCTCGACGCCAAGCTGCGCGTGCAGATGCGGCTGGAGATCAAGGCGCTGCAACGCGACCTCGGGGTCACGTCGCTTTATGTCACGCACGACCAGGTGGAGGCGATGACGCTGGCCGACCGGATGATCGTGATGAACGGTGGTGTGGCCGACCAGATCGGCGCGCCGCTTGAGGTCTACGCCAATCCCGCCACCGCCTTTGTCGCCGGGTTCATCGGCTCGCCGCCCACGAACTTCCTCGACCCCGCGCAGATCGGGCAGAGCGGCGAAGGCCAGGTCGGGATCCGCCCCGAACACATGCGCATCGCGCCCTCGGGCCGCCTGCCCGCCCATGTGGCATACGCGGAGGCGCTGGGGGCGGAGACACTCATTCACCTGCGCGGCGCTCAGGGCGACCTGCTGACAGTCCGGCAGGATGCCGCCAGCCCCATCCCGGAGGAAGGGGCTGACGTCTCGCTCGACTGGGATGCGGCGCAGGAGATGCGCTTTGACGCCAAGGGCCAGCGCATCCGCTGACCGGGCGGGGCTACCAGGCCTCCGAAGTGCCGAAGGCGCAGATCCGGGCCAATTCGTCGAAGGTGCCCGGCCCCGCGCCCATCACCGGCGCGGGTTTCGCGAAGTCCGGGCCGGTCGGGAAGGGCAGCACCCGGCCCCCGGCTTCGAGGATCAGCGCATAGGCAGCCATGCAGTCCCAGGCGGACATGCGCGGCTCGGCGTAGCCCACGAGCCGTCCCGCCGCGACCCAGGCCAGCATGAGCGCACCGGAGCCGTAGCGGGTCCAGGACGATCCGGCCTCCATCAGGTCGGCGAGCATTTGTCCCACCCGGTCGGAGGCGACGCGGTCGTTGGCCCCCACACCCAGCATCCCGGACCTCAGGTCGCCCGGCATCACCCGCATGGGCGCGCCGTTCAGCCGTGCGCCCTGCCCGCGCGCCGCGACGAAGACCTCGCCCAGCACCGGCGCGACGATCACCCCGAGAGCGGGCCCCTCGGCGTCGTGGCCGCCGATGGAGACGCACCAGCCCGGCAGGCCGTTGAGATAGGGCGCCGTGCCGTCGATCGGATCGATGACCCAGGTGAAGCCCGAGGTGCCCTCCGACAGGCCGTGTTCCTCGCCCAGTTGCGCGTCGTCGGGGAAGGCCGCCGTCAGCGCGTCGCGGATCAGCGTCTCGACGTTGCGGTCCGCCTCCGACACGAGGTCGGTGACGTGACGCTTGCGTTCGATCACCAGCGCCTCGCGCCGCAGGAAATAGTCCAGCGCAAGCGCGCCTGCATCGCTGGCCACGCGTTCGGCCACCGCCAGCCGTTCGGTCAGGGTGCTCATGCTGCACCCGGGATCAGGGCCAGACCGCGCGGGCGCAGGTCCAGGATCACGGGCGCGCCCACGGGCAGCGGCGTGTCGCTTTCGTCGTCGACCACGAAGATCCGCCCCAAAGCGCCGTCGATCTCGTATTCGACATGGTCGCCCAGGTAGGCCGAGGAGGCCACCGTGCCCGGCACACCCTCGCCGCCCGACCGGACCCGCGCCGCGTTCGACCGCATGGCCAGCCGCGCCGGGCCTTCGCCCAGACCGCGCGCCGGCAGCGCGATCACCGCGCCGCCCACGTCCACCTGCGCCTCGTCCCCCGCGACCGACAGCACGCGGCCCTCGACCACGTTCGCCTCGCCGATGAAATCCGCGATGAACTCCGACGCGGGTGCTTCGTACAGCTCGCGCGGGGAGCCCATCTGCGCCACGAGGCCCTCCTTCATCACCACAATCCGGTCGGAGACGGCCAGCGCCTCTTCCTGGTCGTGGGTCACGTAGACCGCCGTGAAGCCCAGCCGCTGCTGCAACTCGCGGATTTCCGTCCGCACGCGGCGGCGCAGGCGGGCGTCGAGGTTGGACAGCGGCTCGTCCAGCAAAAGCACCTGCGGTTCCAGCACCAGCGCGCGCGCCACGGCCACCCGTTGCTGCTGGCCGCCGGACAGTTCGGCGGGCAACCGGGCGCCCAGCCCTTCGAGCCCCACCAGCGCCAGCGCGTCAGCGGCGCGTTCCCGCGCCTCGGGTGCCTTCATGCCGCCGGATTCCAGCCCGTAGGCCACGTTCTGCGCCACCGTCATGTGCGGGAACAGCGCGTAGCTCTGGAACACCATGGACACGTCGCGCCGGTCCGCCGGCAGGCGCGTCACGTCCTGCCCGCCGATCAGGATCTGCCCGGCGGTCGGGCTTTCCAGCCCCGCCAGCATCCTGAGCGTCGTCGTCTTGCCGCAGCCCGAGGGGCCAAGCAGCGTCACCAGTTCCCCCGGCTCGATCGACAACGACAGGTCGGGGATCGCCGTGAACTGGCCGAACTTCTTGGATACGTTGCGGAATTCAACCGCGCCTCTGGTCTTCATGCGTTGGCTTCCCGTGTTGCGGCCTCGGCCTTCAAGGACTGTTTCATTTCCCGCCGCCCGATCCGCCGCTCTCCAACCAGAAGCTGGAACCCACCGATCACGGTGATCATCACGAGGATCAGGACAGAGGAATAGGCGATGGCGATGCCGTATTCGCCGTTCTCGACAAGGCCCACGATATAGGCCGTCGCCATGTTGTACTTCGCGCTGACAAGGAAGATCACCGCCGAGATCGAGGTGATCGCCCGCACGAAGCTGTAGACCAGCGCGGCGAGGATCGCGGGCCGCATCAGTGGCAGGATGACCTTGCGCATGGTCCGCCCCGATCCGGCCCCCAGCGTCAGCGACGCCTCGTCGAGCGAGCCGTCGAGCTGCGCCATGGCCGCCACGCCGCCACGCACGCCGACCGGCATGTTGCGGAAGACGAAGCAGGCGATGAGGATCGCGGCGGTGCCGGTCATCTGAAGCGGCGGCAGGTTGAAGGCCATGATGTAGCTGATGCCGATGACCGTGCCGGGGATGGCAAAGCTCATCATCAGCGCGAACTCGAAGACCGACCGTCCCGGGAACCGCTGCCGCACGATCAGCCATGCGGTCAGCAGGCCCACTGCGGCGGTCAGTGGCGCGGCGATCAGCGCGATCTCCATCGTCGTCCAGAAGCTGTTCCATGCGACGCCGGTCCAGGCGATCCCGTCCGAAAGCGACACGCCGAAGGCGCGGATGTAGTGTTCCAGCGTCAGCGAATGGTCGAGGCCCCAGGTCTTCACGAAGCCGCCGAAGAGGATCATCGCGTAGACGGTGATGGTGAACAGCGCCCATGCCACCGCGATGGTCACCACCGGCCAGGCGACACGGCGCGGCAGCAGCGCGTGGCGCCCGCCGTCGCCCTTGCCGGTCACGGTCGCGTAGTTCCGTCCCGAGAGCCAGAACCGCTGCGCCAGGAAGGCCGAGAGCGTGAACACCAAGAGGACGGAGGCCAGCACGGCGGCCCTTGCCGGATCGTTCTGCGCGCCGACCACGGCAAAGAAGATCTCGGTCGACAGCACGCCGCCCGAGCCGCCCAGCACCAGCGGGTTGCCGAAGTCGGCCATCGACTCGATGAACCCGATCAGGAAGGCATTCGCCAGCCCCGGTGCCATGAGCGGCAGGGACACCTTGCGGAAGGTGCGCCAGCGGTCCGAGCGGAGCGTCTGCGACGCCTCCTCCATCGAGGGCGAGATGCCCTCGACCACGCCGATCAGCACGAGGAAGGAGATGGGGGTGAAGGACAGCATCTGCGCGATCCAGATGCCGGTCAGGCCGTAAAGCCAGCGGCCCAGTTCCCAGCCCGTCGCCAGCTCGATCCATTGCGTCAGCGTGCCCTGGCGGCCCAGCAGCATGGTCAGCGCGAGGCCCACCACGAAGGGCGGCGTGATGATCGGCAGCACGGTCAGCAGGCGCAGGGATTTCTTGAACCGGAAGCCGGTGCGCGTCGCGACCAGCGCGAACACGAGACCCAGCAGCGTCGTCCCTGTCGCCGTGCAGACGGCAAGGAAGAAGGTTCGCCAGGCCACGCCGCAGTTGCCGCCCCAGAGGCAGGCCAGCGACCAGATCTTCGGGTCGAAGATGTTGTTCTGCACGCCCTCGGTGGTGAACGATCCGTCGAAGTCCTGGAACGCGCCGGTGAACATCGACACCAGCGGATAGAAGACGAAGACACCAACCAGGAGCACCAGAAGCGTGATCGCGCCGAGGACGAAGGCGTCGCCCTTCAGCGCGCCGCGCTCCGCGGCACCGAAGGCCACGAAGAGCGCAAAGACGCAGCCAAGGACGACCGCCCCGGCGCCGAAGGCCTGCTGGCCCGCGACCTCTCCGAACGTGGTTTCCAGAAGGCCCCAGTTCCAGCCGCGCAGGCCCACGGACAGGCCTTCGACCAGCAGCCAGACCAGTCCGGCCACGCCGATGCCGGCCAGCGCCCTGCCCCGCACACCCGGCGCCTGCCCGAGCCGCAGCCACACCGCCAGCGCAAAGAGCGCCAGCACCGGCCAGAGCTGCCAGCGCCCGTCGATGGCCTGGAACAGGCCGGGCCAGAGCTTGTCCGACCCGGCGATGTCGCCGAGCCATTCAAAGCCGAAGAACCCCTGGCGCACGCGGTACCAGGGCAGGGCGACGAGCGCGATCAGCCCCGCCGCAAGGATCAGGTCGAGCCTGCGGTTGTCTCTGTTCATCTCGATGTCCGGAAGCGTCAGGAGAGGGGTCAGGGGATGCGCGCGCCATGGCCCGCGCATCCCCGGTCCGCAAGGGACGGCTTATTGCAGCGGCAGGCTGCCGATCTCCTGATCCCAGCGGGACAGCAGTTCCTTGCGCCGTTCCGCGCTGCCGAATTCGGCAAAGTCGTAGTCGATCAGCTTGATCTTCGACAGGTCGGGCGCTTCCTTCGGCGGCGTGGCCGAGGCGTTCGACGGGATCTGGAAGGACCCGGCCTCCGGCATCATGTTCTGCACCTCCGCTGTCAGCACCCAGTCGTAGAAAACCTTGGCGGAGTCCTCGTTCTGCGCGCCCTCGATCAGCGACATGGAGCCGATCTCGTAGCCCGTGCCCTCGCAGGGGGAGCCGACCTCGACCGGGAAGCCCTCGACCGCCTGTGCGACGGCGTCATGCTGGAACACGATGCCAAGGCCCGTTTCGCCGCGCGCTGCGGCCTTCACCGGGGCGGAGCCGGACTTCGTGTACTGCGAGACGTTGGCGTGCATCTTCTTGAGGAACTCGAACGCCTCGTCCTCGCCCATGATCTGCACCAGCGTCGCGAGCGTGGTGTAGGCCGTGCCGGAGGAGTTCGGGTCGGCGATCTGGATCTCGCCCTTCAGCGCGGGGCCGAGCAGGTCGGACCAGCACTCCGGCGCCTTGATGCCCTTCTCGGCGAAGATGTCCTTGTTGTAGCCCCAGCCGAGCGCGCCGGAATAGACGCCCACGGTGTGATACTCCGAGGTTTCCGCCTGGCCCTGCGCCCAGTCCTGCAGCTCTTCCAGCATGGGCGACTTGTATTCCGCGGTCAGCCCGTCGTGGGCGGCCTGCAGGTGCGGGTCGCCGGTGCCGCCCCACCACAGGTCGGTCTGCGGGTTGCGGCCCTCGGCCCGGACCTTGGCATAGGCCTCGCCCGAGGACAGGCGCACCATGTTCACGTCGATGTCGGAATGGCTGGCCTCGAACTCGCTCACCAGCTTTTCGCAGATCACCACGTCGGCCGAGCAGATCAGGTTCAGCTCTGCGGCCATCGCGCCCGCGGGCAGGAAAGCCGCGCCCCCAATCAGGGCGTATTTCAAAGTCTTCATATCATCCTCCCTAGTTCCCGGCGGTTACCGGGCCGGGTGCTTTGCACACCTGTGCATCAGGTTGTCGGCCGAATCGCCAGTTGTCAAGAAACCTTCACAAAACTATGGTTGCTTGACCGGGGCTCGGGGGCTGCACAGGATTGCAATGAACATGACGAAACGACAGGTCAGCGCCCGGGACGTGGCCGAGCTTGCCGGTGTTTCCCGCACCGCCGTGTCGCGCGCGTTCACGCCCGGCGCCTCGGTAGCCAAGGAGACCCGCGCCCGGATCGAGGCGGCGGCAGAGCAGCTTGGCTACCAGGTCAACCACCTGGCGCGGGGGCTGATCACCTCCAACACCGGACTGGTCGCGCTGATCGCCGCCGAGATGAACACCCCCTACCGTTCTGCCCTGCTGGCCGCGCTGACCGAACAGCTTCAGGCGGCGGGCAAGGTGGGCCTGCTGATCAACACCGACCGGTCCGACGACAGCGTCGCGCAGGCGCTGCGGCAGGCCATCGCCTATCGCACCGACGCCGCCATCGTGCTGTCGGGGATGCCCGACATGTCGCTGGCCGAGACCTGCCGCCGCAACGGCATGAAACTCGTGCTCATCAACCGCGACGAGGAGCGGCCCGGTTCGCTGATGATCCGGCTGGAGGATGCCAATGCCGGACGGCAGGCCTTTGCGGCGCTGGCGGCGGCGGGTTGCCGCCGGATCGCGCTCGCCAATTCCTGCGCCGGGACCGCCAGCCTCGAAGACCGCGCCGCGGGTTTCCGTCAGGCCGCGGCAGCGGCAGGCGTCGCGATCACGGAGGCGGCGGTCGGCCCCACCTCCTACCAGACGGGCCTCGACCTCGGGACACGGCTGCTCACGCAGGGCGAACGGCCCGACGGCATCTTCTGCACCACCGACCTGATCGCCTGCGGGGTCATGGACGCCGCGCGCACGCGCTTCCGGCTGGAAGTGCCGAAGGACGTCTCCGTCATCGGGTTCGACGACATCGAGCAGGCGGGATGGGAATCCTACAGCCTGACTACCTTCCGCCAGCCGATCCGCGACATCGCCCGCGCGGCGCTTGGCGCCCTCGACAGCACGCCCGGCGACGGCACGCCCACCAGCGTCACGCTGCCGGTCAACATGATCTGGCGCAGCTCGATCCGGCGCTGACCGCCCGCCGCCACTGGAGCTGGTTCATGGCCCTGTTCGAAGTGCGCCAAGGGGAACGCCAGAGCACGATAACCATCTGAAATATAGTTCATTTCAGACTCCGCTCTCCGAAATCTCCATCCGCGGGCACGCCTTGGTTTCCGCCCGCATGCCTGCTTGGGCTTGCTCGCAATCGGGGCTTCCGAAGGCAGGGAGCATGACCTACCCGACCGAACGGTTCGTGGAAGCCGTCGAGGCGCAGCTAATGGTTATGTCATCCGGGACGACGACTTGCCCGGTTTCGGTCTTCGCGCTTCGCCGAATACTTCAGTCTTCCGAGGCCGCTATTCCTGCGCCGCGATGATATAGGCGCGGCAGGCGCGCGGCAGTTCCTGACGCAGGCGGGACAGATTCTCCGGCGAGGCCGCAGCATCGAGGACCATGCGCACCGACCCGCCAATCATCACCGCCAGCACGAAGGCCACCGCATCGCGGTCGGCGAAACGAGCGTCGGGCGCCGTCGCCAGCAGGCTCGAGAATTCCCCGGCCATCTGCCTGAGTACACGCCCCATGCTGGCCTGCAGGTCGAATTCGGCGGCAATGCCATACAGCGTCTGGAACGCTTCGGAGTCGGAGGTCTTGGCATTGAGCCAGGCGAGGGCAAGCCCTTCGGCTATCGCGTCCGCGTCCTGCCCGCGCAACTGCTCGGCGGCGGCCAGCATGAAATCGGTAACGGTTGCAAGCTGCTTTTCGACCAAGGCAAACAGCAGCGCCTGCTTGTGGGGATAATATTGATACATCGTGCCGATGGAAACGCCGGCACGTTCTGCAACGCGCGCTGTCGTCAGCCGCGCGACACCTTCGGAAATCAAAACCTGAATAGTGGCCGTGTGGATGGCGTCCAGGGTCGCGGCTGAACGCGCCTGTTGCGGTGCTTTTCTGGGCTTGAGGCGCGACAGGTTCGGACGATTCATAATGCGATTACCAAAGCTGAGGGAACCCTCATATATTACACACAGACACCATCGACACCAAGGATAATCAGATGCCCACAGCCCTCATCACCGGCTGCTCGACCGGCTTCGGTCGCGAGACCGCCCTGCATTTCATTGAAAAGGGCTGGACCGTCTTCGCCACCATGCGCAATCCCGCCGCCAACACGATGCCTGCATCGGAGCGCCTCCATGTTGTGCCGCTCGACGTGACGGACGCAAATTCCATTGCCGACGCGATTGCGCAGGCCGGACAGATCGACGTCCTCGTCAACAACGCCGGCATCGGCTGGTTCAATGCCCTCGAAGACACGTCGCTCGATACGGCACGCGAGGTGTTTGACACCAACCTCTTCGGAACGATTGCGATGATGCAGGCGGTGCTCCCGGCCATGCGCTAACGCCGGTCCGGCACCATCGTCAACGTGGCGTCCAGCACGATCTACGCGCCACTTCCGTTGCTTGCGGTTTATCGGGCAAGCAAGGCCGCTGTCGTCGCAATGACGGAGTCTGCCGCCGGTGAGCTGACCCAGTTCGATATCAGGGCAAGGGTCGTGGTTCCCGGCCTCGCGCCCGCAACAAATTTTGCGGCCAATATCCAGGAACGCGTCGCCAAGGGCGGCTGGTTCCCTCCGGCCTATACCGATTTCGCGCAGAAATCGCTTGCCGCCCTGCAGGCCCATCCCCCGGAAGAGACGACCAGCGCGTCCGAAGTTGCCGAGGCGATTTTCCGTTCCGCGACCGAGGCGGACTGCCCCACTGTCCTGCCAGCAGGCCCGGACGCGGTGGCAGGGGCGGCAAGACAGTAGACGGGTCCATCTCCGGCGGGGCTGCAGCGCTGGCCCCGCGACTACAGCGTGCCGAGCCCCTCGACCTGCCGTGACAGCCCCGTTGCCAGCGGGTAAAGCTCCGCCTGCAGCGCGTGGTAGATGTCCGGCTTGCCGGTGAACTGGCGGCCCTCCGGCGCGCCGTCGTCGTCAAGCTCCGGATACCAGCCGCCCCGGTCGTGATCGACAAAGCGTGCGTCGGCAAACCGCCAGAGCCTGCGATACCAGGTCTCGTCGCCGTCGCGGTCCTCCAACTTCAGCAGGCTCGCCAGCGCGCCGATGCCCTCGGTCACGGGCCACCAGTAGCGGTCGCCGATGTCCACCTCGCCGCCCGGTTTCAGCGTGTAGGCGAGGCCGCCGTCGACCCGCCAGGCGTCGGTCAGTGCGGTCTCCGCCAGGCGCCGGGCACGCTCCGGCGCATCGCCCCCGGGCCGCCCCGCCAGGTCCCAGTGTTGGAGGAGCAGCCGCGCCAGTTCCAGCGAATGCCCGGGCGTGGTGCCCGCCGGGCGGAACATCGGGTCGCCCGCATAGTCGGGATCGACCTGCCAGTCTTCGGTGTAATGCTCCGGCACCCGCCAGCCGTTGGCGCGCGGCATCCGGTCGGTGAAGACCTCCAGCACCCGGCCCGCCCGCTCCAGCCAGTGCGCATCGCCCGTGACCTCGTAGGCCGCGAGCATCGCCTCGACCGAATGCATGTTGGCGTTCATCCCGCGATAGGTGGAGATCGGCTGCCAGTCGCGCGCGAACTCCTCCCGGTGCAGGCCCGCCGCCTCGTCCCAGTAGTGCCGGTCCAGCACCTCCGCAACATCGGCCATCAGCCGGTCGGCATCCGGGTGCCCGGCGAGCTTCGCGCTCGACGCCGCCAGCAGGACGAAGACATGGCCATAGGCCAGTTTCCGACCGTCATGGACACCGGTCTCATCGACCGACCACAGGTAGCCGCCGTGCTGCGCATCGCGGTGCCGGGTCAAAAGGAAGGCCATCCCCGCATCGATCATCCGGTCCGCGCCGGGGTGGCCGATGGCCCGGGCCAGCACGTAGGAATGCACCATGCGCGTCGTGTAGTGCAGCTCCTGCCCGGCGCGCGGCATGGGTGTGCCGTCATGGTCCAGCACGTCGAACCCGCCGTCGCCCCGCAACGTGCCGTCGAAGAACCGCAACTGGCGCCGCGCATTCTCCACAAGATACTCGCGGTGCACCGGGTCCTGCAGCCAGCGCCCAGCGCCCGCCGGATCGGAAATCTGTGACATCTCGGAAAGTCCCCCAGCCCTCGGCGGTGATGCTCTCCGACAGGTATGGCAAGCGACGGCCCGCGCGACAATCCCTCAGCAGATGCGCGGCAACTGCTCGCCCACCAGCATGTCGACGATCCGGCTGCCGCCGAATAGCGTGCGCATGGTGACCCGGCCCGGCGGCCCGTCCAGCGCGCGGCCCACCTGCACGGCGCCCCGCCCCTCCGGCAAGGCCCGCATCGCGGCCAGCGCCGCCTGCGCCTCGTCCTCCGGCACGAAGATCACCAGCGTCCCCTCGTTGGCAAGGTACAGAGGGTCGAGCCCGAGGATCTCGCACATCCCCTTCACCTCGTCCCTGAGGGGCAGCGCCTCCTCCTCGATCTCCACTGCCACACCCGCCGCCCCGGCGATCTCGTTCAGCGCCGAGGCCAGGCCGCCCCGCGTCGCATCCCGGCAGGCCCGCGCGTTGGGCGCCGCCGCCAGCACCGCCTCCATCAGGTGCCCCAGCCCCTGGCAGTCCGAGACGATGTCGGTCGACAGCGCCATGTCGCCCCGCGCCGCAAGTATCGCCGCACCATGGTCGCCCAGCACCCCGTTCACCAGCACCGCGTCGCCGGGGCGCACATGCTCGGCTGCAAGGTCGCGGCCCGGCGGGATCACCCCCACGCCCGAGGTCGTGACAAACACCTTGTCCGCCGACCCGCGCCCCACGACCTTCGTGTCGCCGGTGACGATGCGCACCCCGGCCTTCTCCGCCTCGTGCTGCATCGAGGCCACGATCCGCCGCAACAGCGCCACCTCGCAGCCTTCCTCGATGATGAAGGCCGCCGACAGCCAGAGCGGCCGCGCGCCGCCCACAGCAAGGTCGTTCACCGTGCCGCAGACCGCGATCTTGCCGATGTCGCCGCCGGGAAACTCCACCGGATCGACGACGAAGCTGTCGGTGGTGAAGGCCAGCCGCGCCCCCGGCGCACACAGCGCCTCCGACACCAGCCGCGCCTGATCCTCCATGCCCGGCGGCTGGAAGACGGCGGTGAACACCTCCTCGATCAGGTCGCGCATCGCCTTGCCGCCGCCGCCATGCGCCAGCGTCACCCGCGTGTCTCTCAAAGCCATGTCCTGCCTTCCCTGTCCCCGCCCGCATCCGGGCGCGCCCGCGGGGGCCAGAACCGCCCCCGTCCCTTCATCTTGGTCCAAATACCTCGGAGGGGGTCCGGGGGAGGCAGCGCCTCCCCCGGCGGATCGCCGGGCGCCAGCCCGGCGAAACCCCTCATTCCGCCGGTTCCGCCGCCCGGGCGCCGCCGTACTGGTAGTAGGCCGCGCAGGCCCCTTCCGAACTCACCATCAGCGCCCCCAGCGGCATCTCCGGGGTGCAGCCCGTGCCGAACTGCGGGCAGGCGACCGGTTTCATCCGGCCGGTCATCACCGCGCCGCACATGCAGCCCTCCGGTTCCGCCACGTTGCGCGCGCCGGTGGCATAGCCGATCCCGAACTTCTCCTCCGCGTCCCAGGCCCGGTAGGCCGCACGGATGCGCAGGCCCGAGGCGTCGATCTCGCCCAGTCCCCGCCATTCGAAGGACGGGCGTTCCTCGTAGACATCGGCGATCGCGGCAAGCGAGACCGGGTTGCCGTGCTCCGGCACGACGCGGGCGTACTGGTTCTCGATCTCGGCGCGGCCTTCGGCGATCTGCTCCAGCACCATCAGCACCGACTGCAGCAGGTCCAGCGGCTCGAACCCCGCGACCACCAGCGGCTTGCCATACTCCTCCGCGATGAAATCGTAGGGGTGGATGCCGATCACCATGGACACGTGCCCGGGCCCGACGAAGCCGTCCAGCACCATGTGCGGGTCGTCCAGCAGCGCGCGGATCGGGTGTGGCACGGTGATGTGGTTGCAGAAGACCGAGAAGTTCGTCAGCCCCTCGCGCGCCGCCGCCTGGATCGACAGGGCGGTGGAGGGCGTCGTCGTCTCGAAGCCCAGGCCGAAGAACACCACCTCGCGGTCGGGGTTGCGCCGGGCGATCTCCAGCGCGTCGAGCGGCGAATAGACCATCCGGATGTCCGCGCCGTCCGCCTTCGCCTGGATCAGCGACTTCCGCGTGCCCGGCACCCGCATCGCGTCGCCGAAGGTGGTGAAGATCACCTCGGGGCGCTCCGCGATCTCGATGCATTCGTCGACGCGGCTCATCGGCAGCACGCAGACCGGGCAGCCCGGCCCGTGGATGAACTCCAGCCCCGGCGGCACCAGCTTGTCGAGCCCGTAGCGAAAAATCGCATGGGTGTGCCCGCCGCAGATCTCCATGATGTGCACCGGCTTCTCCGCCGTGGCGCCGATCCGGTCGAGCGCCGCGCCGATGCGCGCGATCAGCGCCTTCGCGGGTTTCGGGTCGCGGAATTCCTGGACGTGTTTCATGCGCTTTCCTCCACGGTGTCCCGCGCCGGACCGGCCAGCGCCGCGTCGCCCGCCGCCATCGCCTCCAGCGTCTCCTGCGCCTCGCCCAGACCGCGCAGCGCCTCGAGCGTCTTGGCGGCCTCCTCCTCGTCGATCAGCGACATGGCAAAGCCCACGTGGATCAGCGCCCACTGGCCCACCAGCTCCTCCAGCGGGCCGGTCGCCACGCAGGCCACGTTGACCTCGCGCCGGACGCCCGAGACGGAGGCCAGCGCCATCATGCGCGCCTCGTCCGTCACTTCGATGATCTGTCCCGGGATCCCCAGACACATGGCCTTACTCCTCCTCGTCGTCCGGCATCCCGGCCTTGCGCGGCTCTTCGATGCCATAGCGTTCGATCTTGGCCCTGAGGCCCACGCGGCTCAGCCCCAGCTCGGAGGCCGCCCGCGACTTGTTCCACCTGAGCCGGGTCAGCGTCTCGCGCAGGATGCGCATCTCGATCTGCTCCACCCGTTCCTTCAGCGATCCGGTGTCGGCCAGCACCGCGTCGACGCCCGGCTCGCGCCCTGCCTCCGACGGTGCGGCCTGCAGGATGTGGCGGGAGATCAGCTCCGGCCCCAGCACCGCGTCCTGCGCGAAGATCAACATGCGCAAGACCTCGTTCTCCAGCTCGCGCAGGTTGCCCGGCCAGTGATAGCGCTTCAGGAAATCGACGGCGTCCTCGCAAAGCCCGTGCACGATCTTGCCATGGCGCGAGGCCGCCTCGAACAGCATCTCCTGCGCCAGAAGCGGCAGGTCCGAAAGCCGCGCCCGCAGCGGCGGGACCTGCAGCGTGGTCTGCGCCAGCGCATAGAACAGGTCGGCGCGGAAGTTGCCCGCCTCGACCTCCGCCCTGAGGTCGCGGCTGCTGCCGGCGATCAGCCGCGCGCCGCTGCGCAGCGTCTCGTGCCCGCCGACGGGGCGGAACACGCCCTCCGTGGCCACCTGCTGCAATTGGAGCTGCATGCGCGGCGACAGGCTTTCGATCCCGTTCAGGAACAGCGTGCCCCGGTCGGCCTTCTGCAAAAGACCCACGCCGTTGGTCTGCAGGTTGGGCACCGCCCCGCGCTTGTGGCCGAAAAGCTCGATCTCGAGGATGCGGTCGTCCACGCCCACCACGTTGACCTCGTGGAAAGCCCGGTCCGACCGGAGGGAGCCGTAGTGGATCGCGCGGGCCATCTCGGCCTTGCCGGTGCCTTCCTCGCCCACGATCATCACCGAGACGTCGAAGGACGCGAACTGCCGGGCCTGCGCCACCACCGGGTTCATCGGCGAATTGGCCGAGCGCAGGATCTTCTCGAACCCCAGCCCCTCGCGCAGCGCGCGGCGCTTCTCCGCCAGCTTGTGCTCGACCGAGCGGGTCAGGAACCGCATCTCCAGCGACATGCGCTCGTGGTCGCGGTTCAGGCGGAAGAGGTCGGCGGCATTCTTCGCCATCATGATGAGCTGGTCGGGATGCCAGGGCTTGGTGATCAGCTGGTAGATGCCCGCGTCGTTGATCGCCGCGATCATGTCCTGCGTCTCGGCGTAGCCGGTGATGATGATGCGCACCGTCTCGGGCCAGCGGTCGCGCACGGCCGACAGGAAATCCACCCCGGACCTGCCCGGCATCCGCTGGTCGCAGATCACCACCTGGACGAAGTTGTCCTCCATCAGCGCCTCGGCCTCGTCGGCGTTCAGCGCGCAAAGGCAGTCGAAGTCGTCCTCCAGCGCCATCCGCATGGCGTTGAGCGCGTGCTCCTCGTCGTCGACCAGCAGGATCGTGGGCAGGGTCAGGGTGGATGCGTCGGCCATGGCGTTCACTCCGCGGCGGCTGGCGCCCGTTTCGCCGCGAGGCGCGCCTTCAGCCAGCCGGTCCAGAGGTCCATGCCCTCGCCCGTGCGGGCCGAGAGGGCGATGATCTCGATCTCCGGGTTCACCCGGCGCAGGTTCGCCTCGTAGAGGTCCATGTCCACGTCGCAATGCGGGGCGAGGTCGGTCTTGTTCAGGATCGCCAGCCGCGCCGCCTGGAACATGTCAGGGTATTTCAAAGGCTTGTCCTCGCCTTCGGTGACCGACAGGATCGCCACCTTGCAGTCCTCGCCCAGGTCGAAGCCCGCCGGACAGACCAGGTTGCCGACGTTCTCGATGAACAGCATCGCGCCGGGAGCGAGGTCGAGATGTTCCAGCGCGTGACCCACCATGTGCCCGTCGAGGTGGCAGCCCTTGCCGGTGTTCACCTGCACGGCCCGCGCGCCGGTCGCACGGATTCGGTCGGCGTCGTTCTGGGTCTGCTGGTCGCCCTCGATCACGGCAAGCGGCTGGTCCCCCAGCGCCTCGATGGTCCGGCACAGGAGCGTCGTCTTGCCCGAACCGGGGGAAGAGACGAAGTTCAGCGCAAGGACACCCTTCGCGGCGAGCGCCCTGCGGTTGGCCTCCGCGTAGCGGTCGTTCTTGGCGAGGATCGAGGTCTCGATCTCGATCAGCCGCGACTGCGACATGCCCGGCACCTCGACGCCCGCCGGACCGTGGCCGAAGTGGACGTGGTCACGGGTGTCCCCGTGGTGATGGTCATGGCCGTGCTCGTGGTCATGATGATGGTCATGCCCATGGTGATGATGATGCCCATGGTTATGATCGTGGTCATAGCCGTGCACCTTCACCTCTCCGTCTCCGCATCCGCAAACCGTACACATCACGCAGCCTCCAAATCCTTGATACGCATTTCATCGCCGCCCTGCGGCATCAGCTTGCCCCCGCCGCAGTCCGGGCAGGGGTCCAGCCGGTGGGCGATCTCCACGACCTTCATGCAGTCGTAGCACATCGCCTGCCCCGGCAGGTCGATCACTTCCAGCACGGCCCCCTCGGCCGCAGAGCCGCGCATCACCACGTCGAAGGCGAAGAACAGCGCCTCCTTCTCGACCCCGGCAAAGCGCCCGACCTCCAGCCGCACCCGCGCGATGCGGTCGACGCCGTGCTGGCGCGCGGTGTCTTCCAGCACCGTCCGGATGCCTTCGCAAAGCGAGAGTTCATGCATCGGTCGTCTCCTCCAGCCGGACCGGCACGCAGGGGTCCAGGATATCCAGAAGCAGCGGCGCCAGCCCCCGCTTGCGGCCCGGCAGCGCCGCAAGGCTCCGGTCCAGCACACCGCCCTCCGCCAGCAGGTGATCGGTCGGCGTCACCCGCTCAAAGGCGGTCACACGGCCTGCCTCTGTCCGTGCCGAGACACCGTAGCAGCCGCGGGCGGCGGGGACAAAAGCCTCTCCGTCCGGGGTCACGCGGAACGGCAGGCGCACACCGGCCAGCAGCGCGTCAAGTTCGACGACCCGGCCCATGAGCCGCCAGAAGGGCCCGCGCCCGAAGTCCCGCTCGACCTCGCGCATCAGTGGATGCAGGGCCCAGCGTCCCGCGACCGAATTCTCCTGCGCCGTGAGGTCGAGGACCTCGGACCCTTCCGGCACAGGCAGGACACCCGTTGCCGCCTCGAACGGGGCAAAGCTGTCGCGCACCCGCCGCAAGAGCAGCATGACGCCCGCCCCGGCAGCCATGGCGCGGTCCAGCTCCGACAGATGCCGGGGCAGCCGTTCGACCGTACCGAACAGCGGCGCGCGCAGCAGCGAAGGGTCCGACTGCCAGCCCTGCGGCAGAACCAACGCCGAGCTGCCGAAATGGCGCGGCAGGCGGACGCACAGCATCAGGACGTGATCGCGCAGGATCTCAGCATGCAGGCGGTCGTCGGTGCCGTCCTCCAGCCGCAGACCGAAGGCCAGCCGCGCGGCGGTCTCCTGCGCGCCGCGGCACAGGTTGTAGATGCGCGGCAGGACCGCCGCCGCCTCCTCTGCCGGACGGCCGATGACAAGGCGCGCCACCGGCAGCGCCGGTCCCGTCCGCCATGCCAAGCCCGGCTGTCCGACGAGCGCCAGCATCGCGCTATTCCTCCTCGCCGGAGGCCATGCCGCCGGTGATGACCGCGCGCCGCGTCGGCGCGGGATCGAGCGCGGGCGCCCCTCCCTCCTCTTCTACCGCTGCCTCTGCCGCAGCCAGCTCCGCTTCTCTCGCGGCGCGGATGTCGGCAGAGCGGTCAGTCTCTGCCCGATGCTCCTCCTGGAAGAGCGCGACCATCACGGCGCGCGCCACGTCGGCGGCGTCCTTGTGGCTGCGGAAGTCGCCCATCGGCGAGAACAGCGAACAGGCCTTGTAGCCGCCCGCCTGCTCCCGGACGTTGTGCAGGAACTCGTACTCGCCGGAGGGGAAAGCGATCACCTCCTTCTCGCCTGCCTTCAGCCCGGACCAGTCCTCGCCCTCGGCGGACAGCATCACGAGGTTCATGAACCATGGCGAGATCAGCACGCCCAGCGGGCGGCCTTCGTAGAGGGTGAAGCCCACGGCCTCCACCCGCAGCGCGGCGTTGACCATCGGCACGTCGCGCATCTTCGAATGCCAGATCTCGCGGAAATCGGCCTCAAGCGCGGCAATGCGCGGGGCCAGCGCCGCCGCCTGCTGCGCCGCAACCGACCCCGGATCGGACTGCACGAGGAACTGTTCCTTCGGCGCCGAGCAGTTGGGGCAGGACCAGTCGTCCGGCAGGGCAAGGAAGGGCGTGCCCGGTTCCACCTGCCGCGTGTCGTCGCCCTCTGCCGGATCGTAGGGCGTCCAGCAGATCTTGCACTCCATGATCGCCTGCGCGCTGATCTTGTCCGCCGCGCCGAGGTAGGAACCTTCGAACCCGGTCTGCGTGTTCATCGGATCGCCTCCAGCACTTCGGCGATGCGCTCCGCGCTGTCGCTCAGGTCCTCGCTGGCGGCCAGGACCACCTCGGGCATGTCCGTCACCTCGAAGGTGTCGAGGATCAGCGTGTCCATCGAGTTGAAGAACTGCACCCGCCAGACATGCGGCAGCGCCGTCGCCGTGACGCGGCAGTTGCCGTAGCCGCGCGAGAGCAGCGTGGCAGAGCCCTGCCCCAGCGCGGTGTCGAGCCACAGCAGATCCGGTTCGGTGTGCGGCAGCAGCGTCAGGTTGACGACATGCAGCTCCCGCGCGGCGGCGTAATCGGCGGAACGCTCTTCCAGCTCCACCGCCAGCGCCGGGGCGTTGACCACCCCCATGCCCTTCGGCGCCTGCGCACCGGCGGCGGGCTTGCGCGGGATGAAGGCGCGCGCCCGGGCGGCCTGCGGCACCTGTGCGACCTCGATGCGGTCGACGCCCTCTCCGGTGACGCGCCAGACCCCGGCAAACACCGACTCCTGCGCGGCGAGCGCGGGCAGGCCCCAGACCTTCACCGCCACTTCGCCCTCGCCCAGCGTCTCCTTGATCAGGGCGAGATTGGCGGCGTCGAGCCCGGTGAGGTCGAAGGTTTTCGAGCCGCCGTCGCGGGCCACCTGCGCGCAGGCTTCTCCGACCTCCGCCAGCAGGGCCATGGCCTGATCCGCGTCGCCCGCCACGTCCGGCACATGCGGCGCGTAGGTGCGCATGTCCTGCGGCATCGGCATGTATTCCAGCTGCGCATCCTCGTCGCCCAGAGGCTGCGATCCGGGGCCGAAGCCCACCGGGGGCAGTACGAATTTCGACATCTGTCTCTCTCCCTTATTCGGCGGCGACCGGCAGGCTCAGGATATGCGCCACGCGGGCCATGTAGTCGTCCCAGTCGCGCACCTTCGGCACGGCGCCGATCATCTCGCCCGCGCGCCAGAAGATCAGGCTGGGGGTCTTGAAGACCTTGGTCTCATTGCGAACCTGCTCTTCGATGGCGTCACCGCAGACCGCGCAGTCGAAACGGCCCTGGAAGGCCTGCCGCAGTTCCGGCAGGATCACCGCGACGTCGGCGGTTTCGAGGTTGCGCACAGGATCGCCCGGCACGAACAGCACGTGCACGCCCGGACCGGCGCGCCAGTCCTCCAGCGATCCCATGTCTTCGAAACGGGGCCAGCCGAATTCGGTCGTCAGGCGGGTGATGAGCGGATGGGACATGGCGGTCTCCTTCAGGCGGTGGTCTTGCCGGCGGCAAGGGCGGCTTGCAGATGGGGCGGCAGGCGCGGCCCGGTGTCTTCGAGGTCGGCAAAGGCGTCGCCCAGCTCGCCGCCGTTCATCAGCGACCGCAGGCCCGCCAGCGCACTGGCGATCTTCGCGGCCTCGTCGGCGGTGATGATCTCTCGCGCGGCGCCGAGGAATGTCAGGACGTGGCAACCCACGGTCGCGTCCGGCGTCAAGGAAAGGTCGATCACCTCGATCCCCTCCGCGCCCGAGGCCATGGCCGAGATGCCGTCGACCGAGAGGATCTCCATGGGGACGCCGACGCACATGGCTCAGGCGCCCGCAGGCAGGAAGCGGGCGTCGCCGATGCGGCAGGCCTCTTCCTCGGAGGGGCGGCCCTCCTCGTAGGCGTCGCGCAGGATCGACTTGTCGGCCAAGAGGTGGGTGTCGGCCTTGCCGGGCACGGGCTCGATGCCCATGGCGCGCAGCTTCTCCAGCGCGATCTCCAGCGCCGGGGCGATCTGCGCCGCCACCACCGCCCGCAGGCCGCCGCCGTAATCCTCAAGCTCCTCGGGCTGACAGCCGATCAGGATCAGCGTCTCGGGGCAGTATCCCATGAGCTGCGCCGTCGCGATCACGTCCTGAAAGCCTGTCTGGTGCAGCGACATCTTCTTGGCGCCCATGAAGGCGGGCACCTCGTCGCCCTCCACGATCTTCAGCGTGCCGGGGACCAACCCGTAGTCCACCGCGTCGAAGACGATCAGGGTGTCGGCCTCTTCGAGGAACGGCAGCAGGTACAGCCCCTGCGTCCCCCCGTCGAGCAGCGTCACCTCCGCCGGGAAGGACCACGCGTCGGCCAGCGCCTCCACGCAGCGCACGCCGAACCCTTCGTCGGCCCAGAGCACGTTGCCGATGCCCATGATGAGGGTTTTCCCTGTCATGCTGTCCTCCTCCGTCGAGCCGCCTTGCCGGAAGCCTCGTTACCAGGGAGACATTTCCATGGATGGGCAGCGGACGGCAACGGACTTGCCGGTTCGGGGCCTTTTTCCTGCATAATGAACAAACCCTTACCGGGTAAGTGTTTTTCCAGGCAGACCGCGAACATCGGCGCACGACATGTGGAAATCTATCTTCCAATATTGTTAATAACAGAAAAGCAAAATGCCATTCAAAAATGTATCTCCGGAGAATCTTGCACGCGGCGGCCGGAAAGCCGCTGACCGGAATGCGAAAAGGCGGGCCCTGCGACCCGCCTTCCCGTGCCTTCGCGGACGCCCCGTGTCAGTCGGCGCGGTCGTCCTTGAATGTGCGGTGCCCCGAGATCATCGTCGAGACGATCGACTGCCGGGACATGATGTCCTCGCGGATCGCCACGTAGATGTGGATGATCATGAAGATCACGATGAACCACATGCCGAGATGATGCACCGAGTGCACGATCTGGCTGTTGCCGAACAGGGTCAGGACCCAGCTAGTGGCAGCATAGATGAAGCTGTGATCGCCCAGACCCTCGCCGTAAAGCGCGAGACCCGTCAGGATCATGAAGGACAGGCCGACCGTCATGAACATGAACATGGCCAGCTGCGCCAGCGGGTTGTGGCCCACGTATTTCTTCGGCTCGCTTTCGAGAAAGGCGTACCACTTGACCTCGAACCACAGCTCCTTCCACCAGTGGCGGTTCCAGACCGGCACGTAGAACAGCTGCTTGGCGTGGTGGTTGCCGACGATGGCCCAGTAGATGCGTCCGAAGAAGCCCACCGTCAGGATCAGCCCGGCCGCGAAATGCGCGAAGCGGGTGTAGCCGAAGATGAACTGGTGCGTCGCCTCTCCGATCTGCATCGACGGAAACGGGTTGCCGATGAACCAGCCGGTAAAGACCAGCACAAAGATGCAGGCCGCGTTGATCCAGTGCCACAGGCGCACCGGCGCCTCGTAGACGTAGACGGAGGTGCGCTTGCGGATCGACTCGAGGTCCTGCGCGGTGGCGTCGCCGGTCAGGCGGGCCGTCGGCAGGGGCTCGATCCCCGGCCGCGGCTGGTGGATCGTCTCCGTGCCGTCATGCATCGTCCTTCCTCCGGAGGGAGATGCGGGCGACCACCACGGCCACCGCGATCACCAAAAGCGCGGGCGCGAGGTGGGCAAGGCCGTGGCTGCTTTCCGGCACCGGGGCATGCGCCCCGTGTGCCATGGCCGAAACCGGAAGAAGTGCGATCAGTGCTGCAATGCGTTTCATGGTTCAGGTCCTCCCTCAGCGCACCTTGACGGTCGTCAGTTCCTCGCCGTCCGGCGACATGACGTGGGTGGAGCATGCAAGGCACGGGTCGAAGCTGTGCAGGGTGCGCAGGATCTCCACCGGCTCTTCCGGGCGCTCCATCTTGGTGTTCATCAGCGACGCCTCGAAGGCGCCGATGTTGCCCGCCGTGTCCCGGGGCGACCCG
Source organism: Sagittula sp. MA-2 (assembly GCF_030126985.1). Lineage (GTDB taxonomy): Bacteria > Pseudomonadota > Alphaproteobacteria > Rhodobacterales > Rhodobacteraceae > Sagittula. The sequence continues at coordinate 3,294,102 of NZ_CP126145.1, forward strand.
TTCCACGTGGTCGGCACGACGCACTGGTAGTTGTCGATGCGCCCGTCCTTGATGCGGACCCAGTGCCCCAGCGCGCCGCGCGGCGCCTCGGTCATGCCGACGCCCTTGGCCTCCTTCGGCCAGGTCGAGGGGTCCCATTTCGCCACGTTCGCGGTCGACTCGTCGCCGTTCTTGATGTTGGTCACCAGCTTGTCGAAGAAGTGTTTCTGCAACCGGCCGCAGTACTCCGACTCCAGCGCCCGCGCAGCGGTGCGCCCGAGGGTCGAGAAGACGGCCTCAAGCGGCAGGTCCATGTCGCGCAGCAGGCGGTCGACCTGGTCCTTGATCTCTTCGTGACCCTTGGCATAACCCACGACGTAGCGGGCGAGCGGGCCCACCTCCATCGCGTTGCCCCGCCAGCGCGGCGCCTTGATCCACGAATACTTCGCCGCCTCGTCCAGTTCCTGGATGTCGGTCCGGGTGCCCTTGGCGTTGGGGCCAAGCTCGTAGTTCGGCTCCGTCACGCCGTCCCACGGATGCAGCCCCTTGCCCGCCTCGCCGTAGGTGTACCACGAATGGTCGACGAACTCCTGCACCTGCTCGGGGTCGCGCGGGTCGACGTCGTGCACCGTGGTGAGGTCGCCGTTGATGATCGCGCCGCGCGGCAGGTGAAGCTGCTCGGCACTGAAATCGTTCGGGTTCTCGGGGATGTCCCCGTAGGCGAGGCACGCCTTGGACGACAGCCCACCGCCATAGAGCCAGTTCTTGTAGAAGCCGCCGATGGCCTTCACGTCCGGCAGGTAGACGTTCTTGTTGAACTCGATGCACTGCTCGATGATCGAGGACACCATGTTCAGGCGTTCCATGTTGATTGCGCCCACGGCCCCGGTCGAATGCACGTTGATCGGGCACGGCACGCCGCCCACCAGCCAGTTGGGATGCGGGTTCTTGCCGCCGAAGATGGTGTGGACCTTGACGATCTCCTTCTGGAGGTCGAGCGCCTCGAGGTAGTGGGTCGTGGCCATCAGGTCCGCCTCGGGCGGCAGCAGGTAGGCCGGGTTGTCCCAGTAGCCGTTCTTGAAGAGGCCAAGCTGCCCGCTTTCCACGAATTTCTTCAGCCGGTTCTGCACGTCCCGGAAATAGCCGGGCGAGGACATCGGATGCGAGGGCGACACGGCCTGCTGGAGCTCCGACGTGGCCTTCGGGTCCGCCTTCAGCGCGTTGATCGGGTTCACCCAGTCGAGCGCGTGCAGGTGGTAGAAGTGCACGACGTGGTCGTGGATCTCCAGGTTCAGCTGCATGATGTTGCGGATGGAGTTCGCGTTGTCGGGGATGGTGATCCCCAGCGCATCCTCCACCGCCCGCACGCTGGTAAGCGCATGGGTGCCGGTGCAGACGCCGCAGATCCGCTCGGTAAAGGCCCAGGCGTCGCGCGGATCGCGGCCTTTCAGGATCACTTCCAGCCCGCGCCACATGGTGCCCGTAGAGACCGCGTTGCGGATGAAGCCCTCCTCGTCCACGTTCACTTCGCAGCGCATGTGGCCTTCGATCCGGGTCACCGGGTCCACGACGATCCGCTTGCCGGAATTGTCGAGGTCAAAGCCGTTCGGGGTTTGAATGACCATCTATCAGGCCTCCTCTTTCGCGGACTGGGTCTTTTTCTGTGCGGCCTTCAACGCGGTCACGGCGGCATGGGCGGCGACGCCCGCCCCCACGACACCGGCAGCGGCCAGCCCGATCTTGTCGGCGTTCGCCTCGACCCCGAACTGGGTCAGGTCGGTCACGCGGTTGTAGAAGCTGCCCTGGTCCCAGAAGCCGTCCTCGGAACAGCCGATGCAGCCGTGGCCCGACTGGATCGGGAAGGACACGCCCTCGTTCCAGCGCACGGTGGAACAGGCGTTGTAGGTGGTCGGCCCCTTGCAGCCCATCTTGTAGAGGCAATAGCCCTTGCGCGCGTTGTCGTCGTCCCATGCCTCGACGAACTGGCCCGCGTCGAAGTGCGGACGGCGGTAGCACTTGTCGTGGATGCGCTGGCCGTAGAACATCGCGGGGCGGCCCTGCCGGTCGAGCTCCGGCAGCCGGTCGAAGGTCAGCATGTAGGTGATGACGCCGGTCATGACCTCGGCGATGGGCGGGCAGCCCGGCACCTTGATGATCGGCTTGTCGGTGATGACCTTGTGCACCGGCGTCGCCCGCGTCGGGTTGGGCGCGGCGGCCTGCACGCAGCCGTAGGACGCGCAGGCGCCCCACGAGATGATCGCCTTGGCGTGCTCCGCCGCGTGGCGCAGTTGCTCGACGAAGGGCTTGCCGCCGACGATGCAGTACATCCCGTCCTCGTTCAGCGGCGGGTTGCCTTCGACCGCGAGGATGTAGTTGCCCTTGTACTTCTCGATGGTGTCCTGCAGCGCCGCCTCCGCCTGGTGGCCCGCCGCCGCCATCAGAGTGTCGTCGTAGTCCAGCGAGATCATCGACAGCACCACGTCCTTCGCCAGCGGATGCGCCGAGCGGATGAACGACTCCGAGCAGCAGGTGCATTCCAGCCCGTGGACCCAGATCACCGGCGTGCGCGGCTTGGTCTCCATCGCATGGGCGATCTGCGGCACGAAGGCGGGTCCCAGCCCCAGCGCCGACGCCGTCAGCGTGCAGTACTTCATGAAGCTCCGGCGGGTGATCCCCTGCCGGCGCATCACGTCATAGAAGGTTTCTATCTGGCTCAAGCTGGTCCCTCCCTGTCCTCCGGCCCCGTCAGCGGCGCGATGCGGCGCCGCAGAATGCCGTGGCATACAAAGCTGCCACCCATATGGGCCGCTCGGAGGGGGTCGATGCAAAATGAATGTGCAGACCGCGCATATCTTCGATTAGTCACGGATTTTCAGATGTTTGCGCCGGTTGTGCAGGTGATGGGCGCGCCCACCTCCGGCAAAGGGCTGTCCGCTTTCCACCCGCTTCCGGTAAGTCGCTTTCCGCAAGGCACCCTGCCGCAGCGCGGCAACCACGGACCCGAGTCATGCCTGTCCCGGCCGCGCGACACCCCGTAGGGTGGGGTTTCACGCCACCCTCCCCGCGCACCAACATCGCAACGCAAGGGCTGCCTCAGTCCGCCACCACCCGCGCCGCCGCCACCAGCGCCTGCCCCAGCGCCAGCCCGCCGTCGTTCGCGGGCACAGTCCGATGGACCAGCACCGGCACATCGCCGAGCGCGTCCAGCGTCTCCCGCAGAAGGCGCGCATTCTGGAAACAGCCCCCCGTCAGCGCCACGGCCTCCGCCTCCCCGTCCCGCACCAGCGCCCGCGCGCGCCCGGCAAAGGCCCGCGCCAGCCCGGCATGGAACCGCGCCGACACCTGCGCCGCGCCCGCACCCCGCGCCACGTCATCATGAAGCGCACGGAACACCGGCCCCGGGTCGATGACCGGCCCGTCATGGCCAAACTCGTAGCCCGCACCGCCGCCCTCACCGGCCAGCGCCTCCAGCCGCATGGCCGCCTCGCCCTCGTAGCTCTGCCTGTCCGGGCAAATCCCGAGGCAGGCCGCCACCGCGTCGAAGAGCCGCCCGGCCGAAGACGAGAGCGGCGCGTTCAGCCCCCGCGCCGCCGCCATCCGCAGCATGTCGCGCGGCGCATCGGGGAACAGCCCGTCCGCCCAGTCCGCCAGCCCCGCCGCGTCCAGCCGGACCAGCGCGTTGCGCCAGGGCTCCGCCTGCGCACGGTCGCCGCCCACCAGCGACACCGGCGCCAGCCAGCCGCGCCGCGCGTACCCGCGGTAATCGCCCAGCAGCAGCTCGCCGCCCCAGACCGTGCCATCCGGCCCCAGCCCCAGACCGTCCAGCACGATCCCGGCGACCGGCCCGCCGTCCAGCGGCCAGCCGTTCTCGCCGAGGCAGGACGCAAGGTGCGCGTGGTGATGCTGGACCTCCTCCAGCCGCAGCCCCTCCGCCTCCGCCCGCGCCGCCCCGTGGCGCGAGGCGCGGAAATCCGGATGCAGGTCCACGGCGACCACCTCCGGGCGATGATCGAAAAGCGCCGCATAATCCCGGTCGGCGTCGAGGAAGGCATCCCAGGTCAACGCCTCGTCCAGCTCGCCCAGGTGATGGCCCAGTAGCGCCTGCCCGTTCTTCAGAAGGCAGATCGCCGCCTTCATCTGGCCGCCATAGCCCACCACCTGAGGCGCATCGCCAAAGCCCTCCGGCAGAGGCAGCGTCCCCGGCACCCGCCCCCGCGCCCGGCGCAACACCATCGGCGGCGTGGCCCGCTCGACGGAATCGTCCAGCCGCCGCGCGATGTCGCGGTCGTGCATCAGGAAGGCATCGGCGAAAGGCCCGAGCTTTTCCCGCGCCTCCGCGTTGCCGATCACCTGCGGCTCGCCCGACAGGTTGCCCGAGGTCATCACCAGCACGCCCGCGAAGGCATCAAGCAGCAGATGGTGCAACGGCGTATAGGGCAGCATCCAGCCCAGTTCGGCCATGCCCGGCGCCACGCCTTCAGGCAGGGTCTCGCAGCCCTTCGGCAACAACACGATCGGCGCCGCCGGGTCGCGCAGCAGCGCCTCCGCCGCACCGTCCACCCGTGCAAACCGCCGGATCACCTCCAGCGCCGCCATCAGCGCAAAGGGTTTCGACGGCCGCCGCTTGCGCGCCCGCAACAGCGCCACCGCCTCCGCGTTCGTGGCGTCGCAGGCCAGGTGAAAGCCGCCCAGCCCCTTGACCGCCAGCACCTCGCCCCGCGCCAGCCGAGCCACCGCTTCCGCCAGACTGCCCTCCGGCTCAAGCCACAGCCTCGGGCCGCAGTCCGGGCAGGCCACCGGCTGCGCGTGGAAGCGCCGGTCGCCCGGGTCGCCGTACTCCGCCCGGCAGGCGTCGCACATCGGGAAGGCCGCCATGGTCGTCTGTGCCCGGTCGTAAGGCAGCCCCCGCAGGATGGTGAACCGCGGCCCGCAATGGGTGCAATTGGCAAAGGCATAGCCGTGCCGCCGGTCGCCGGGATCGCGCACCTCCGCCAGGCAATCGGCGCAGCTCGCCGCATCCGGCGTCACCCGCGTCTCGGCCCCCGCCCCTTCGGAGGCGCCGATGACAAAACCCTCCGCCTCCACCTCGCAGGGCAAGGACTCCACCGCATCCACCCGCGCCAGCAGGGGCGCACGCTCCACAAGCGCCCGTTCGAACCCGTCCAGATCGGCCCCGGCGGCGAGGATCAGCACACCCTCGGGATCGTTCAGCACGACCCCGGTCAGCCCCCTCTCGCGCGCAAGCTGCCAGACGAAGGGGCGGAAGCCCACGCCCTGCACCTGACCGCGCACCCGTATCCGCCTCCCCGCTCCCATGGCTTCACCTTGGTCCAAATACCTCGGCGCACCGCCTGCCACACCGCAGGCCGCCGACACCCGGGCGCGCCCTGCCCAACCGCAGACACTGCGCCATCAATGCACCGTGCAGACCATGCAGGGGTCGAAACTCCGCACCACGTGCTGCACGGCCAGGGGCGTGTCCTCCCCCTCGCGCACCTCCGCACCGACCAGCGCCGCCTCCACCGGCCCGGGCACGCCGCCGCCGTCGCGGGGCGAGAAGTTCCACGTGGTCGGCGCAACGATCTGGTAGCTGGAAATGCGCCCGCCCTCGACACTCAGCCAGTGGCCGAGCGACCCGCGCGCTGCCTCCACCAGCCCCACGCCGGACCCGTCGCGCGGCAGCGCCACCTCGGTCATGAAAGCCTTCTCGGGCGCGATGCCGGCCAGCAGCCCCTCCAGCACGATCTGCGTCCGCGCGATCTCCAGCAGGCGCCCGGCGACACGCGCCCGCACGCCGCCCTCCCCCGCCAGCGCCACCGCCAGCGGGTGGCCGTCGACGATCTGCCGGGCCAGCGCGCCGACCTCCACCGTCTCTCCGCCCAGCCGCGGCGCCTTGCACCAGCTGTAGGCGTCCTCGCGCATGGCCGCATCGGGCCGCGTCTCCCCGGCCGAAGGATGCGCCGCCGCGCCCAGCATCCAGGCGTGGCTCAGGTCCTCGACGATGGCCCCCTCGTCCACCGGCCCCACCGTGCCGCCCTGCCAGAGCCCGCGCCGGAAGAGCCGCCCCTCCGGCACCGGGTAGGCGCCGAAAGACATGTAGCGCCCCGGGCCCCGGCCCAGATCGGCGAGCCCGGTGTCCGCCGCCACCTCAAGGAACAACCCGGCGTCGCCCGCACCCCAGCGATCCAGCCCCGCCACGTCGGACAGCGTGTCGAAGGCCTCAAGCGGTGCGCCGAAGACCTCGCGCTCCAGGAACCGCCGGAAGCCCGCCAGCCACGCGCCAATGCGTGCCTTGTCGCGCGCCGAAGGCGCCCGCGTGACACCCCCGGGCTGGATCGCCAGCGTATGCGGCCACTTGCCGCCCAGAAGCCCCACGATGTGGAAAAGCTCGGCCCGTGCCGCCACGGCCGCCCGCGTGCCGGAGCCCTGCCCGGCCAGGAACCGCGCCTGCACCCTCTCGTGCCAGCCCCGGCCCGCATAGCCCGCGCGCGCGAAATCCGGCATGAAGAACAGGTAGAAATGCGTCAGGTGGTCCAGCAGGTTCTCCACCCCGTGCAAAAGCGCGGCGACCCGCGCGCCCTCCGGCGCCATCTCCGCCCCGGCGAGATCGGCCAGCGCCAGGGCCGCCGCCGCCGATTGCGAGATCGAGCAGATGCCGCAGATCCGCGGCGTGATCGTCAGCGCGTCCTCCGGCCCCTTGCTGATCATCATCCGCTCGAACCCGCGGAACATCGGCGAATTGGCATAGGCCGCGGCCACGCGGCCCTCCGCCACCTCAAGCCGGATCTCCAGGTCGCCCTCGACCCGGTTGAACGGCCCAACCAGCAAGGTCTTGGTCATGAACGCGCCTTCGGGCTGGGGGGGACGCGGATCCGGTCCGACACCGCGTTCCGCCCGATGCGCGGCGGCGTTGCCGCCTTCGACAGGGAAGCCAGCGCCATGAACCACGCCTTCGGCATGTCGGTCGGCAGCCCCACCGGGATGCCCGCGAACTTCGGCGTCTCGGCGAAGGCGTGGCCGGGTTCCTCGAACTCCGGCGCGGTGCAGTTTATGCAGGGATAGCCCGCCCGCGTGCAGGACCCCTCGCCGTTCCAGCCGCGGATGTTGCAGTCGCCCACCGCCTGCGTGCCGACGCAGCCCAGATGCTCCATCATGCAGCCGATCTGGCTCAGCTTCTCGGCACTGGCCTTGTACTCGTAGAACTCGTTCTTCGGGCAGGCATGGTGGACGAGGTTCTCGGCATAGAACTTCGGCCGCCCCAGCGTGTCGAGCGCACCGGCATCCAGCACGCCCTCCGCCAGCATCATAAGCGTTTCCGTCACCCAGTCGGGATGCGTCGGACATCCCGCGACGTTGACCACCGGCAGGCCGCCCTTCGCCACGAACCCGGCGCCGAGCGCGCCGCCCCGGTGCGCCCCGTCGTATTGCAGGCCCACCGCGTCCGTCAGGTTCTCGCCCGCCGAGGTCACGCCGCCGTAGGTCGCGCAGGTGCCCACCGCCACCACATGCGTGGCAAGCGCCGAGAGCGAGCGCACCCAGTCGAGCATCGAGCGCCCGGTGCCCGCCATCATCTGGTAGCGCCCGGTGCCGCCCGGCCCCATCAGGATGGAGCCTTCTACGCAGAGCACGTCGAGCCGCTGCTCGCCCGCCTCGATCGCGGCAAGCAGGGCGCGCACCTCGCCGCCCGTCGCCTCGGAGAACGAGGGGTGCCACAGCATCTCGATCCCCGCGCCCTCCAGCAAGTCGAAGACCCCCGGCGCCTCCGCGCAAAGGAGCGACATGGAGCATCCGCCGCAACCCGCGGTCTGCAACCAGAGTACGTTCATTCCGGCTCCGTTCCTTTCCCGGCGTCCCTGCCGGTGTCCTTCCCGGCCTCCGCGCGCCTCAGTGCGACACGGAAGCAGGCGCCGCTCTCGTGCGGCAGCAGTTCCAGCGTGCCGCCGTGTTCCTCGACGATCTTGGCCGAGATCGCCAGCCCCAGCCCCGTCCCCGCGCCCACGTCCTTGCTGGTGAAGAACGGGTCGAAGATGGCCGCCGTCAGCTCCTCGGGCACGCCGGGACCGTTGTCGCAGATATCGATCATCTCGCGCCCGGCATCGCTGTGCAGCCGCAGGGTGACCTCGGCGTCCGACTGGCCCGCCATGGCGTCCGCCGCGTTCTGCACGAGGTTCATCAGCACCTGCTGGATGTGTCCCGGACGACCCAACGCAGGCCCGTCGCAGGCGCCCTCGAAGGTGATCCTGAGCTCCGACCGGCTGCCGCGCTCCACCCAGCTGGCCGCCACGCGCGCGCAGTCGCCCAGGTCGAAGGGCACCATGTCGCCCGTCCCGTCCGCTGACAGGCGCCGCAGGTCGGCCACGATGTCGCGCACCCGCTCCGCCCCCTCCTGCGCGCCGTTCAGGGCGGACCGCAGGTTCTTCAGGTCACGGTCCAGCCGCAGCTTCGCACGCAACTCCACCAGTTCCTCGCGCGAGGCACCGGCCTGCACCCGTTCGAAATACTGCTCGAACCTGTCGACGTATTTCCCCAGCGCGTGCGAGTTGGCGTAGACGAAGCTGATCGGGTTGTTCAACTCGTGCGCCACACCGGCCAGCAGCCGCCCGAGCGAGGCGAGCTTCTCGTTGCGCACCAGCAGGGTCTGGGCCTGCTTCAGCCGTTCATGGCCCTCCGCCAGTTCCGAATAGGCGCGCCGCAGCTCGCCCAGAGGCCGGCCCGTCAGCACGACACCGACGCGGCGGCGCTGTTCCTGCCGGGGCGCCACGCGCCATTCCACCGGCTCCGGCCCATCGCGTCCGGAAAGCGGCGCCTCCACCCCCGCGACGCTACGGTCCATAAGCGCCTGCTCGATGGCCCGGCCAAGCGCCGCGCGCGCGTCGGGTTCGAGGAAATCGAGGAACGGCCGCCCCACGGCGCGCGCCTCCGCCACGCCCGCCATCGCGCAGAACGAGGCGCTCGCCTCCACGATCAGCCCGTCGCGGTCGGTCACCACAAGGTAGTCGCCGATCGACTCGCGGATCGAGGCGAGCACACCGCGCAGCGCCCTCAGTTCGGCGTTCCGGCTTTCCAGCTTTTCCTGGTAATCCACAAGCTCCGCATAGGTGCGGTCCACCGCGCGCAGCACGTCCGCCCATGCAGCCTCCCCCATCTCCCCGGGGGCGCCGCCGGGCGTGTCGCCCTGTCCATGGCCTGCGAAGCTGTTCTCCATCCCACGACCCTAGCCGCCCCGGACCGCAAAGCACAATGCACCTCCGGCGGGGATGGCTGCGTCGTCTTTCGGCGATGCCCCGTCAGGCGCCTGCGCGAACGAGGTCGGTGGCCGCGCCATGGCCGGTCTTCGGCGCCCGGCGCTCCAGCAGCAGGCGCTTGTTGCCGCCCGATTCGGCGATCACCGCCTCCGCGCCGCTGATCCCCGCGCGTCCGGCGCCGCCCTTCTTGCCCGAATGGCCGCCCATCCGCACGCCGCCAGTAACCACATCGCGGCTGCCCGACATGAGCATCTTGGCCCCCAGCGCCCCGCGCGTCAGCATCCGGCTGGCCAGCGCATAGCTCGGCAGCTTCTGCCCCATCGACGGGTCCGCGGTGATGAACACATCGACGCCGAAATCGGTGATCGGCAGCGCCACCTGCACCGACTGGATGCCCTCCGAGGCGCCCTCGTCCGACTGGCCGCGGTGCTGGATCTCGATCTTCAGCGACAGGAGCGGATCGAACCTGTGCCCGTAGAGCCGAACCTCGTCCGAGGGCAGGTCGACCTGGCCGGTGCGGACGCGGGTCACCGGGTTCACCTTCAGCCGCGCCGTCAGCCCGCCCGCCGAGCGGAAAGCCTGCCCCGCGTCCAGCGTCACCGACGCCGCTTCGGGCCGGTAATCGGCGCGGATGGCGTTGAACAGCCGCGACAGGATCATCCGCTTCGCGGTCGCCTCCTTCATCTCGTAGTTCGACGGCTTCATGTCGAGGAACCTGACCGGGTCCTTCGCCTGCATCCCCATCGCCCCCACAAGCGTCAGCGTGATGCGGAAATCGGGGTGGAAGGCCGTGCCCGTCACCTTGACCATGTCGAACTCGAACCGCGGCGGCGTCACCTCCGACTGCGCGCCGCGCTCGCCCAGCGACCGGCGCAGGCTGCGCGCCATGGGCATCGGCGCCCGGCGCGGCAGTTTCGAGCCGTCCTTCGGGATGTAGATCGTGTCGCCGGTGAACAGCACGTCGGGATCGACGATCAGCGTGGCGTTGTTCGGCAGGCGCTCGGCGTCGATGTTCATCCGCCAGATGTCGCCCCACAGCTTGGTGTCGCCCAGCTTGCGCCCGGCGATGCCCCAAAGCGTATCCCCGTCCCGGATGGTGTAGGGTCGGATGGACATGGCGGCCCCTTTCGAAATCCTGTCAGGAACGCCCCCCGGGCACAGGCCCGAAGCCAGACGTTCCGCGTCAATGGCCGCAGCCTAGCACCGCAGCCGCCGCGCGGGGAAGTATGCGAAACCCAACCTTGCCAAAAAACGCCCCCCACGCAAAACGGCGCCCCGAAGGGCGCCGCCTGCCTGTCCACATGCGCAAGGCGCTTAGGCCACGTCGAAACGGTCGGCGTTCATCACCTTGTTCCACGCGCTGACGAAATCGCAGATGAACTTCCCGCGGTTGTCGTCCTGCGCATAGACCTCGGACAGCGCCCGAAGCTGGCTGTTGGAGCCGAACACGAGGTCGACCCGCGTGCCGGTCCAGCGCTCGCCACCGTCGGTGCGGTTCGTGGCCTTGAAGGTGCCCTCCTCGTCCGCAGGGGCCCACTTCACGCCCATCTCGGTGATGCCTTCGAAGAACTTGGTGTCGAGGACACCGTAATCCCCGTCGAACATGCCGTGCGTGGTGCCGCCGTGGTTGGCCCCCAGCGCGCGCATCCCGCCGACCAGCACCGTCATCTCCGGCGCCGACAGGCCCAGAAGCTGCGCCTTGTCGAGCAGCATCTCCTCGGCCGAGACGGCAAAGGTCTGCTGCGCGTAGTTGCGGAAGCCGTCCGCCTGCGGTTCCAGCGGCTCGAAGCTCTCGGCGTCGGTGTGCGCGTCGGTGGCGTCGACACGGCCCGGAACGAAGGGCACCTCGACCTCCTGACCGCCGGCCTTTGCCGCCTTCTCGATGGCGGCGGCACCGCCCAGCACGATCAGGTCCGCGATGGAGACCTTCTTCGCGCCTTTGGCGTCGAAACCGGACTTGATGCCTTCGAGCACCGACAGCACCTGCGCAAGCTGCTCGGGCTCGTTGACCTCCCAGTCCTTCTGCGGCGCAAGACGGATGCGCGCGCCGTTGGCACCGCCCCGCTTGTCGGACCCGCGGAAGGTCGAGGCAGAGGACCACGCCGTGTAGACGAGGTCACGCACCGACAGGCCGCTCGACAGGATCTCGGACTTCAGCGCGGCGACATCGGCGTCGTCGATCATCGGGTAGTCCGCCTCCGGCAGCGGGTCCTGCCAGATCAGGTCTTCTTCCGGCACTTCCGGCCCGAGGTACAGCGACTTCGGCCCCATGTCGCGGTGGGTCAGCTTGAACCACGCGCGGGCAAACGCCTCGGCGAACTCCTCCGGGTTCTGGTGGAACCGGCGCGAGATCTTCTCGTACTCGGGGTCCATGCGCATCGCCATGTCGGCGGTGGTCATCATCGGCTTGACCCTCTCGCCCGAGCCGTCGACCTGCGGTGCGAAGTCCTCGTCCCTGAGGTCCTTCGGCGTCCACTGGTTCGCCCCGGCGGGCGACTTGGTCAGTTCCCACTCGTAGCCGAACAGCAGGTCGAAATAGCCCATGTCCCACTGCGTGGGGTTCGCGGTCCACGGCCCCTCGATGCCCGAGGTGATGGTGTACTTGCCCAGCCCGGTCTCGTGGGTGGAGGCCCAGCCGAAGCCCATCGATTCCAGCGGCGAGGCTTCGGGATCGGTGCCGACGAGGCCCGCATCACCGGCGCCGTGCGCCTTGCCGAAGGTGTGGCCACCGGCGGTCAGCGCGACGGTTTCCTCGTCGTTCATCGCCATGCGGGCAAAGGTCTCGCGGATGTCGCGGGCCGAGGCCAGCGGGTCCGGATTGCCGTCCGGGCCTTCCGGGTTCACGTAGATCAGGCCCATCTGCACGGCGGCCAGCGGGTTCTCCAGCACGCGGTCGCCGGTGTAACGCGACCCCTCGCCGCCGGAAGTCGCCAGCCACTCCGCCTCGGAGCCCCAGTAGACGTCCTGCTCCGGCTCCCATGTGTCGACACGGCCGCCGCCGAAACCGAAGGTGCGTCCGCCCATCGATTCGATGGCCACGTTGCCTGCGAGGATGAAGAGGTCGGCCCAGGACAGGCTGTTGCCGTACTTCTTCTTGACCGGCCACAGCAGGCGCCGGGCCTTGTCGAGGTTGCCGTTGTCCGGCCAGGAGTTCAGCGGCGCGAACCGCTGCTGGCCCGAGCCCGCACCGCCCCGGCCGTCCGCCGTGCGGTAGGTCCCGGCAGAGTGCCACGCCATCCGGATCATGAACGGGCCGTAATGGCCGTAATCCGCCGGCCACCAGTCCTGGCTGTCGGTCATCAGCGCGGTGAGGTCCTTCTTGACCTCCTTCAGGTCGAGCTTCTTGAACGCCTCGGCGTAGGAGAAGTTCTCGCCCATCGGGTTCGACTTGGGCGCATGCTGGTGCAGGATGCCGAGGTTGAGCTGGTTCGGCCACCAGTCGCGGTTCGAGCGTACGCCGAAGGTCGAGGCGATCTGCGCCCCATGCATCACCGGGCATCCGCCTGTGTTGTTTCCGTCCATGTCGATCTCCCTACGGTCAAAGTCGGTTTCAGCCCCATGAAAGGCGACAAGCCCTTGGGACAGTTCATGTCTTTTCGTTCCGTGACGTGTTGCGCCGCGGGCTTCGGCCGCGCGCGCAGTCTCCTCGCGTCGCCAGTCTGGACTCTTTCTAAACGGGGGTTCCAATATATTTAAGTTGAAAGTTCTGATGGCGTCCATAATTTGCGATTATGAAGAACATCACCCTGAAACAGTTGCGCTATTTCGAGGCGCTCGCCCAGAAGGGGCACTTCGGCCACGCCGCCGCGGCCTGCGCGATCTCCCAGCCTGCGCTTTCGGTGCAGATCAAGGAGCTGGAGGCCGAACTTGGCCTGCCGCTCTTCGAACGCGGGCCGCGCTCCGTCCGGCTGACCGGATTCGGCGAGACCTTCCGCAAACGCGTGACGGAGATCCTGCGCTCCGTCGACGAGCTGGGCGACCTTGCCCGCAGCGTGCAGGGCGGCCACATCGGGCGGCTGCGGCTGGGCATCATCCCGACCATCGCCCCCTACCTGCTGCCCCGGCTGGTGGGGCACCTGTCGGCAGAGTTCGACGGCCTCGACCTGCACGTCCGCGAGACCCTGACCCCGCGCCTGATCACGGAGCTGCACGACGGCCGCATCGACGCTGCCATCCTCGCGCTGCCGATCTCCGAACCCGCGCTGACCGAGGTGGCGCTCTTCGACGAGACCTTCGTCCTCGTGCGCCCCGACCGCGACGCGGCCAAGCCCGTGCCAGACGGCGAGGCGCTGCAGAAGATGCGGCTCCTGCTGCTGGAGGAAGGCCACTGCTTCCGCGACCAGGCGCTGTCGTTCTGCAAGCTGGGCTCGGCCATGCCGCGCGACGGTCTGGACGGCTCATCGCTGACGACGCTGGTGCAGATGGTGGGCGCGGGCATCGGCGTCACCCTGATCCCCGAGATGGCGGTCGCTGTGGAAACCGGCGCGGCGCAGGTCTCGGTCGCGCATTTTGCCGAGCCGCAACCGGCGCGCACCATCGGCATGGTCTGGCGGAAGTCCTCGCCCATGGCCGAACAGTTCGCCCGCATCGCCGAGGTGGTCCGCCGGGTGGGGGCGGCGGGCGGCCCGCAACCCGTTCGCGCCTGATGCCGCTGCGGCACCGGGTCGTGTCGGATCGCTGGCGCGATCCGATACGCCGGGGGCGCTGCCCCCGGACCCCCGAGGTATTTCGGCCAAGATGAAAGGGGCGGGCGGTTCGGGTCTGGCGTTTCTGGACGGGCGGGCACACCGGGTCCGCGCCGGGGGGCGGCGCGGACCCATGCCGGTGTCCGGGTTGCGCATCCGGTCACCGGGCACAGCGGCTGAGCGCTGCGCGTGTCAGGAGGCCATGCGCAGCCTGTCCCCCGTCTGCATGGCGATGCCGTCGTCCATCAGCCGCCCGATCTCTCCGTCGGTCAGGCGGGCCACGTCGGCAAGCACCTCCTCCGTGTGCTGGCCGAGGACCGGGGCGGGCCTAGGCACGTCGCGCCCGTAGCCCGCGAAGCTGAACGGCGAGCCCGGGGTCAGCATCCGCCCGATGCCGGGGTGATCCACCTCCGAGAACATCGGGTTCGCGGTGGAGATATCCGGGTCCTCCGCCACCGCCTCTGCGAAGGTGCGGAAGACCGACCAGGTCACGCCGCTCTTGTCGAAGAGCTCCGCGAAGTCGGCGACGCCGCGCGCCGCGAACCACGGCGTCAGCACCTTCGTGATGGCGGCGCGATGTTCCCAGCGTGCGCCCTCGGTGTCGAGGTCGGCGTTCAGCGCGCCCGACAGGTAGTTCATGTCGGTCTCCGTCCCGGTCACCCGGCAGAGGTTCTTCCACTGGCGCAGCGTCAGGGCGATGACCATCACCCGCCGTCCGTCGGCGCAGAGGAAGTCCTGCCCGTAGGCGCCGTAGAGCGCGTTGCCATGTTTCCCGCGGCTCTCGCCGTTGACCTGCACCTCGCCCAGGATCCCGAGGTTGCCCAGCATCGCGCTCGCCGCGTCCTTCAGCGTCAGGTCGGCGAACTGCCCCTGCCGCGTGCGCAGCCGGTGGCGTTCGGCGGCGAGCAGACCGCTGACCACCATGTTCCCGGCAATGCAGTCCCAGGCGGGCAACACGTGGCAGACCGGTTCTGCCGATCCTTTCGGCCCCGTGGCCATTGGGAAGCCCAGTTGCGGGTTCACCGTGTAGTCGACCGCCGGGCGCCCGTGCCGGTCGCCGCGCAGCTGCACCATGCAGAGGTCGCCGCGCCGCTCCGACAACGTCTCGTAATCGGTCCAGCCCTTCACCGCGAGGTTGGTGATGAACAGCCCCGCATCCGGCCCGGGGGCGCAGATGATCTCCTGCGCGATCTCCCGGCCGCGCGGCGATTTCACGTCCAGCGCGACCGAGCGCTTGCCCTTGTTCATCCCGGCCCAGAACAGGCTTTGCCCGTCCCGCGTCACCGGCCAGCGTTTCGCGTCCATGCCGCCTGCCGGCAGGTCGAAGCGGATCACGTCCGCCCCCATCTGCGCCAGCGTCATCCCGGCCAGCGGCACCGCCACGAAGGCAGAGCTTTCGACCACGCGCATGCCTGTCAGGATACTCATGCCGCCCACTCCATCCTTGCCTTGAGCCCGAGGTAGTCCTCGAAGGTTGCCGTCCCGATCTCGATCGCGCCGCCCGCCGGGTCGAGCGCACCGACCAGCCGCAGGTCATGATCGTGGAACATCGGGTGCACCACGCGGTAGCTGAACCGCGCGGGCGCGCGCCGCGTGTGCCGTTCCGCCGCCTCGATCGCCATGGTGGCCTGCATCGGGCCGTGCACGACCAGCGCCGGGTACTTCTCCACCTGCTGCGCATAGGGCAGGTCGTAGTGGATGCGGTGCGCGTTGTAGGTCGCCGCCGAGTAGCGGAAGAGCCGCACCTCGTTCATCGGCACCCGTTCGTCATAGGCCAGACGTTCGGGCACAGGGGTCTGCTTCGGCGGGCGGAAGGATTTCGGGATGTCGAGGTAGACGATGTTCTGCTCTTCCTCGACGACGCCGCCCTCGGCGCCCCTGGTGACGTGATCGACGGTGACGAAGGCCATCCGCCCCGTCGCCCCCTCCTTCATCGTCACGGCGCGGATGGTCGACACCTTTGTCAGCCGTTCGCCGACGTGGAAGACGCCCTTGAAGGTGACGTCGCCCCCGGCCCACATCCGGCGCCGGAACGGCAGGGGAGGCAGGAAGCCGCCCAGCGCCGGGTGCCCGTCCTCGCCCAGATCCGACATCTGGACGAACTCGGGGAACGCCACCCAGTGCCAGAGGCTGGGCAGCGGCCGTCCGGCCCGCAGGTCGCGGACCGGGGAGAGATCGTGGCCGACCGCCGCGCCGAGCATCCCGGCGAGGTTGGGCGTGACGCCCCCCTCGACGGTCTGTGTGCGCCCGATCCAGGCCGTGTGGTCCGGCTCCATCAGGGATGACGCGCTCATGCCGCGGCCTTCATGCCGAGCATACGGGCGACGGTCTCGCCCATGGCCGAGGGGTTCGGGGCCACCGTGATGCCCACGGCAGAGAGCATGTCCACCTTCTCCTGCGCGCTTTCCCCGAAGGCCGAGATGATGGCACCGGCATGGCCCATCTTGCGGCCCTTGGGGGCGGCCAGACCGGCGATGTAGGCGGCGACGGGTTTCGTCATGTGGTCGCGGACGTATTCCGCCGCCTCCGCCTCCTGCGGGCCGCCGATCTCGCCGATCATCATCACGGCATCGGTGTCGGGATCGTTCTCGAACAGCTCGAGGATGTCGCGGAAGCTTGATCCGTTGATCGGGTCGCCGCCGATCCCGATGGAAGAAGAGATGCCGATCCCCAGCGCCTGCATCTGGCTCGCCGCCTCGTAGCCCAGCGTGCCCGACCGGCCGATGATGCCCACGCGGCCCGGCATGTAGATGTGCGGCGGCATGATGCCCATGAAGCCCTGCCCCGGGCTGATGATGCCCGCGCAGTTCGGCCCGATCAGCCGCATCTTGCGGTCGCGCGGAAAGCGGCGGAGGAAGCGCTTCACCCGCATCATGTCCTGCGCCGGAATGCCGTCGGTCACGCAGACCGCCGTCTCGATCCCCGCCTCTGCCGCCTCCATCATCGCGTCGGCGGCGAAGGCCGGCGGCACGAACAGCAGCGAGGCGGTCGCGCCGGTCTGCTCCACCGCCTCGCGGACGGTGTTGAAGACGGGGCGGTTCAGCACCGATGAGCCGCCCTTCCCGGGTGTGACCCCGGCCACGACCTTCGTGCCGTATTCGATCATCTCCTGCGCGTGGAACTGTCCGATGCGCCCCGAAAGACCCTGCACCACGACCCGTGTGTCGTCCTTGATGAGAATTGCCATCTCCGGATGTCCTTTCTGCCCTGCCGTCGCCTGCGCGACCCGAGGGGCGGTTATTCTGCTGCGATTTTCTGGGAAGCGGCGGCGACGGCCTTGTCGGCGGCCTCGGCCAGCGTGTCGGCGGAAATGATCGGCAACCCGCTCTCGCGGATGATCTTCCGGCCCTCCTCGACGTTGGTGCCCGACAGGCGGACCACCACGGGGATCTCGATGCCCACCTCGCGATAGGCCCGGATCACCCCCTTCGCGATCCAGTCGCAGCGGTTGATGCCCGCGAAGATGTTCACGAGGATCACGCTCACCTTGCGGTCCGACAGCACGGTGCGGAACGCTTGGCAGACCCGCTCGGGCGAGGCGCCGCCGCCGATGTCGAGGAAGTTGGCGGGCTGCCCGCCGGCCAGCTGGATCATGTCCATCGACGCCATCGCCAGCCCCGCACCGTTGATGATGCAGCCGATGTCGCCGTCGAGCCCGACGTAGGCCAGCCCGTTGTCGGCGGCCATCGCCTCGCGCGGGTCCTCCTGCCCGGGATCGCGCAGCGCCGCCACCTGCGGACGGCGGTAAAGCGCGTTGGTGTCGAAGGACATCTTCGCATCCAGCGCCACCAGGTCGCCCTTGCCGGTGATGACCAGCGGGTTGATCTCCACCATCATCGCATCCAGGTCGCGGTACGCCCGGTAACACGCCTGCAGGAAGGTCACGAACTGCGCCACCTGCGGCCCCGTCAGCCCCAGCCGGAACCCCACGTCCCGCGCCTGGTATTCGCGCAGGCCCACCGCCGGGTCGATTACCGACCG
This sequence comes from Sagittula sp. MA-2, assembly GCF_030126985.1. Classification (GTDB taxonomy): domain Bacteria; phylum Pseudomonadota; class Alphaproteobacteria; order Rhodobacterales; family Rhodobacteraceae; genus Sagittula. Next base: position 3,311,992 of record NZ_CP126145.1, read on the forward strand.
CACGAGGCTGTCGGGGTCCTCATGCGCCAGGTCCTCGATCTCCATCCCGCCGTGGCCGGAGGCGACGATCATGATCCGCTCCGACTTCCGGTCCAGCACGAAGCCCAGGTACAGCTCCTGCGCGATGTCCGACGCCTCCTCGACATAAAGCCGGTAGACCCCCTTGCCCTGCGCATCGGTCTGCTTGGTCACCAGCCGCGTGCCCAGAAGCGAGGCGGCGTACTCCATCACCTCCGCATCCGTCTTGCACAGCTTCACGCCGCCCGCCTCGCCGCGGCCGCCGGAATGCACCTGCGCCTTCACGACCCACGGGCCGGGGCCACCCAGTTCGCGGGCGCAATAGGCCGCCTGCTCGGGCGAATAGGCCACGAAGCCCTTCGGCACCGGCACGCCGAAGCCCTTCAGGATTTCCTTGGCCTGATGCTCATGAATGTCCATTTCCGTCTCTCCTCCATTCCGTAGGGTGGGGGTTCCCCCCACCGCCCCGCCGGGCACGCCGAACCACCCCGCCGCCCGCGGGTGCTGTCACAGGGCGGGGCGTTGCGCCGCCGCCCCCCTTGCCGAAAAGGCCTTACTCCGCCGCGATCGGCTGCGACTTCGCGGCGATGGCGTTCGCCATGTCGATCACGTTGCGCGCCATCTTCTCCGACGCCGCGTCGATCATCTTGCCGTCGAGGCTCGCCGCCCCCTTGCCCGCGGCCTCCGCCGCCTTCAGCTCCTCGATGATGCGCTGCGCCTTCGACACCTCCGCCTCCGGCGGCCTGAAGACGTCGTTGGCCATGGCGATCTGGCTCGGGTGGATCGCCCACTTGCCCTCGCACCCCAGCGCGGCGGCGCGCTTCGCCCCGGCGACATAGCCCTCGGGATCGCTGAAATCGCCGAAGGGCCCGTCCACCGCCCGCAGCCCGTAGGCGCGGCAGGCCACCACCATCCGGCTGATCGAAGCATGCCACTGGTCGCCCGGGTAGTCCGGGTTCAGGCCGCCGATGTTCACCGTCCGCGCCCGCATCGAGGCCGCGTAATCCGCCACCCCGAAGTGCAGCGCCTCCAGCCGCCCGCCGAACTGTGCGATGGCCTCCACGTTGGCCATCCCCAGCGCCGTCTCGATCAGCGCTTCCAGCCCCACGCGGTTCTCGAGCCCGCAGGCCTGTTCGATCTGGTTGATCATGGCCTCCACCATGTAGAGGTCCGCGGGCACGCCCACCTTCGGGACCAGCAACGTGTCCACCCGGTCGCCCGCCTTCTCCATGATGTCCACGACGTCGCGGTACATATAATGGGTGTCGAGCCCGTTGATCCGCACCGACACGGTCTTGCCCTTCCCGGCCCAGTCGATGTCATTCAGCAGTTCCACCGCGTTCTTGCGCGCCTGGTCCTTCTCCGGCGGCGCAACCGCGTCTTCCAGATCGAGGAACACGTAGTCGGCGGCGCTGTCGGCGGCCTTCTCGACCATCGCGGGGTTGGATGCGGGCACGGCCAGTTCGGAGCGGTGCAGGCGCTGCTTGCGCAGCGGGTGAAGCGTATGAGACATCATGTCCTCCTTGGTCAGAGCCTCCCGGACCGCACCCCTCGGGGGTGCGGCGGACAGGCTCCAGGTCTTTGATATGGTTATTGAAAGGCGGGACTTATTCCGCCGCGATCTTCAGGTCGCCGCTCTGCGCGCCTTCGGCGAAATAGGACGATGCGGCGGCCACCCCGGCGCCCAGCGGCACCTTCGCGCCCGCCTTGACCAGCGCCAGTTCCGCAAGGCCCAGCGCCGTCAGCGCCATGCCCTCGTTGAAGCTGCCGAGGTGCCCGATGCGGAACACCTTGCCCGCCAGCCGCGCCAGGCCCGACCCGAAGGAGGCGTTGAGTTCCTCGTAGGCGATGCGCAGCACCTCGCGTGCATCCACCTCCGGCGGCACGCGGATCGCGCTCACCGTGTCGGACATCAGCGAGGGATGCTCCGCCACCAGGTCCAGCCCCATGGCCTTCACACCGCGGCGCACGCCCTCTGCAAGCCGCGCATGGCGGGCAAAGACGTTCTCCAGCCCTTCCCGCTCCAGCAGGTCGAGCGACGCGCGCAGACCATGCAGGAGCGGGGTCGGGGGAGTGTACGGGAAATAGCCGCTGCGGTTGATGCTCACCATGTCCTCGAAGTCGAAGTACGCCCGACGCATCCGCGCGTTCTTCGACGCCGCCATGGCCTTCTGACTGACACCGAGGATGCCGAGGCCCGCGGGCATCATCAGCCCCTTCTGCGAGCCCGTCACGGCAAGGTCGACGCCCCATTCGTCCATCCGGAAATCGACCGAGGCGACAGAGGACACACCGTCCACGAACAGCAGAGCATCGTGGAAGCATTCGTCCATCACCCGGCGCACCGCGGCCACGTCGCTGACCACGCCGGTCGCCGTCTCGTTGTGGGTGACAAAGACCGCCTTGATCTCGTCGTTCTTGTCAGCGCCGAGGATGCGGCCGTATTCCTTCCAGGGCACACCCGCGCCCCAGGGCACGTCGACGCAGATCACGTCCAGCCCCAGCATCTCCGCCATCTTGACCCAGAGGTGCGAGAACTGCCCGAAGCGCGACATCAGCACCTTGTCGCCGGGGTTCAGCGTGTTGGTGATCGCCGCCTCCCACGCGCCGGTGCCGGAGCCGGGGAAAATCATGACCTCGCCCGTCGTGGTCTTGAAGACCCTCTTCAGGCCCTCGAACAGGGGCAGCGTGAACGCCGCGAAATCCGGTGCGCGCATGTCCTGCTGCGGCACGTTCATCGCCTGCCGCACGACCTCCGGGACATTGGTGGGACCGGGTATGAACAGATGTGTGTATCCGCTTTGCATGGGGGCGCCTCCTCTTCGCTGAAGCCACCATGCGCCCTCTCCCGCCAAACGGGAAACCAAACCGGGTCCTGCTGTGAACGCGAAATTTTACAAACTCTCACAATTGTAAAAGTGTCAAATTCTGTATACTGTCAAATACCATGAAAACCTTCATCGGCCCGCGCCTCAGGCGCCTTCGCATCGAACACGGTCAGACACAGGTGCAGATGGCGAAGGAACTCGGCATCTCCACCTCCTACGTCAACCTGCTGGAAAAGAACGAAAGATCGGTCTCCGTCCCGGTCCTTCTGAAGCTCTTCGAGGCCTATGGCGTCGACTGGCGCGACATCGCCGAGGATGACGACACCGCCGCCCTCGCCGACATCCGCGCCGCCCTCCAGGACCCGCTGTTCGAGGGCCACCGCCCCGATCTGCCGCAACTGCGCGCCAGCCTCGCCCACAGCCCGGACCTCGCGTCGGCCTTCGTCACGCTGCACCGCGCCTATCTCGCCGCCACCGATCAGCTCATGTCCGTGGCCGCCGCCGGCGAGGAATCGGTCCTGCCCACCGCGCCCGAGGCCGTCGTCCACAACGTCTTCCGCCGCCACCAGAACCACTTCCCCCGCCTCGAGGCCGCGGCCGAAGCCTTCTGGGACGCCCCCGTCGCCGCCGACGACATGTACTTCGCCCTGAAATCCCGCCTCCGCCAGCAGCTCGGCCTGCGCGTCCGCATCGCCCCCGTGGCCGAGATGCCCCGCTCCCTGCGCGAATACGACGAGACCCGCGGCGAGGTCCGCCTGTCCGAGGCCCTCGACCACCCCAACCGCCTCTTCCAGCTCGTGCACGTCGCGGGCCTCCTCGAACAGGCCGACCTCCTCGACACCATCCTGACGGAGGCCGGGCTGGAGGACGCCCACGGCCGCGCCCGCTGCCGGGTCGAGCTGGCCAACTACTTCGCCGCCGCCGTGCTCATGCCCTACGACCGCTTCCTCGCCGAGGCCCGCGCCTCCAAGTACGACTTCGACCACCTCGCCACCCGCTTCGGCGTCTCGTTCGAGCAGGCCTGCCACCGCGCCACCACCCTCCAGCGCACGGGCCACCGCGGCATCCCCTTCTTCTTCCTCAGGATCGACAAGGCCGGCAACGTCACCAAGCGCTTCAACGCCACCGACTTCCACCTCGCCGAATACGGCGGCGCCTGCCCGAGGCTCGAGGTCCACTCCGTCTTCCGCACCCCCGGCCGCATCGTGCCGCAGGTGGTCGAGATGCCGGACCGCTCGCAGTTCTTCGTCTTCGCGCGGACGGTCGACCGGCCCACCTTCACCCGCCACGCGCAGGACGTCCGCCTCGCCGTCGCCATGGGCTGCGCCCGCGACCACGCCGACGCCCTGGGCTACGCCGAGGACCTCAACCTTGCCGAGGCCCGCCCAACCGAGATCGGCATCAACTGCCGCATCTGCCCCCGCGCCAACTGCGACCAGCGCGCCCACCAGGCCCTGGTCCTGTCGACCCCGGTCGACACCGCCCGGAGAGGCGCGACTCGGTATGCGACGTGAGGGGGGCGGAGAGCGGGCATTCGCTGCGCTCTGGAGGAACGGCAGCAATGGACAATGAAGCGGCTGGTGGGTGCGCCGCCATGATTAGGAGGAATTGTATGTGAAACGGCCGCCCAAGCAGTATGTGCGCGGACTTTCAGAAATAAATTCTGCTACCCGACTATGGACTTGAAGGCCACAAGGGAAATAAAACGCCCTTCTTAAAGGTGCGACTTCCAACTTAGGACACTGACAGTTCCTCAATCTTTTTTTCAATTTCAATCGCCAGATTGTAGGCAACCTCCCGGAATGCCTTCTCATAGTCTTCGTAGTAACTCAAATCAACTATAATATCTCTTTCACCATGTGCGATCTTATTCCTTCTGCTGACGAGCGTCCTGAGACGATACCTGTTCTCATCCACTTCACGGACGTATAAGGCCGCTGATTCCAGCAGGCCTTCCAGGATATTTGGCCATAGGTTTGACTCAGTATCCACCTCTGGAAAGGATGGAGCTGCAGATAGATGGGAAGCCTCAAAAGTTAGAATTTCGTTGATCGCTTCATTTGTCGTCTTGTTCCTGATGGATTTAATTGTGGAGGCTAGAGCATGATTCCGTATTGCCTCTGGGAGATCGCGGCAGGGTTTGCCAAGTGAGGATAGCTGATCATAATACACGGAGAGTGCAAACTTGCAAAATCCTTCATAGTGCGCGTAAAGCAATGACCACGCAGCTCTATATAGGACGAGCTTTTCTCTGGCCGAAACATCGCCGCTAATCATTAGAATTCGCAGAGAGGCTAGCTCTGCCTCCCGCCAGTCCAAGTCAGCCTCAATTTCCCTGACGTAAGTCATCAGCCTTCGAAATGCTCCTTCAAGACAGCAATACGCGCTTCCATCTTGGTCTTGTTGTTGGCCCCTGGCCCGGTCGCATCCTGAAACCGCGAGTCCTCGATTGCTAGCTGCAATGTCGCTTGCAGTTCCGCCGGGGACTTGTTCTTCAAGCTCAGATAGATTTCAATCAGACCACCACAGACCGCTTCAAAGTAGGCCGGGGCCAACCTGCCGATCGCGGACCCGTCCCTCCAGCGACAAAAGGCATCACCGTTGAACTTATCCGCGATAAAGTCAAAAAAATCCTTGAAGATGGATTCATCAATCACATCGCCGGGACCATTGAAAAGAAGAGATTCCATGAAGCTATCAAGCCACTCGCGAACGTTCCCCGCGAAAGTGCTTCTGCTGGAAATAACGGCGAAAAACCGAAGAACCAACTCTTCGTCTGCCTTCTGCTCCCTGTCACCTTCCGGAATTCTTTTTGTGGCCTGAATGAATCCCTCATGAGAAGCTAGACTCTGGAGGCCATTATAGAAGTCCGCACCTCCCTCCAGCATCCTCGAAGAGCAATTTCGGATTTCCTGCGCAGAGAGAAGCGCTCCGCCAGTGTTTAGGCGCTTAAACATTTCATATTTAACTCGATCGTTGCCGCTTTTTTTGATTACGATTGCGCGGATTGGGGTCCGCTTGAGACCGAACCTGATGGTGGTGCTAAAATCCTCAAACCTCTTGCCATTCAAATCCGTAACAATGTCGCAACCCGTAAGAATAAGTTCCGGCTCAGCAATCGCCTGGTGATCCATGAATTGGATCACGGAACTTGTTCTCTGAAGTCCATCAATTAGCTCCAGGACGCCATTGTCATCCTCAATTAGAAAGATGGGTGGAAGCGGCAGCTTCAAAAGCACCGACTCAATCAGGCGTGATCTTTGCTCTGAACTCCAGCGAAAAAGACGTTGATACTCAGGTCGAATGACGATCTCACCTGAATTATGCAGATTTAGGAGTTCGCCGAATGAGAAATCAATAGCTTCCGTTCGAATCTCGTAGTCAATGATCTCTTGCATAAGTGGTAGCATCCTTTTCCGAACTAGTAGCTCCGGTCGTCGCCGGGCCTTGCAGCCAGGCAACTTCCCGTCGCCACCAGGCTCTCTCGCTGATGTGGGCAGTCTGCCATATCGATAAGTTCTATAGGTGGTTTGGAACGAGTTTGCAGCCTGGAAATGGATTCGGGATCAAAGACAAAAAATTGGAGTTGCTCAGGGGCCCTTGAGGGGACAGCCCTACCTCTGGCACGTTGGTCGTTATTGGACGTTTGACGCGGGATTCGGCGAGTGAACGTAGGTTTTCCAACTCGCCGACGGCATCTTCAATCGCTTTGCGAAGCTTCTGGTCATGGCCTGTACGGAAACGTCCGCCGCGTGATATCATCGCAGCCGCAAACACACACGTTCTCAGACATCGCACCCTGCCGATTCACAATGCGACCATGGGGCGCATTCCGGCGCGATGTAAGCTTGGTAGGCGGGGAGAAAACGCTGGTCGCGATAGCAGCTCCGGGCTGGGACCGGCCATCTGCCACACTTGGCACCAAGGTCGGCTCTGGGCCGTTATCGGCTTTCGACCAGCGTTAACGTTATGGTCAAATCCGAAAGCCAAAATGCAAGTCCACAATGCACAAACCAACGAATTAACCCATTGTTAATAAAAGAAGGTTTCGCCGCGAAACCTGCGGAGCCTTTGGACGGGGCCCCACCCCTCAGGATTTCCGCATCAGGTAGGTGTCCATCACCCACCCGTGCCGCCCCCGCGCCGCCTCCCGGACCTCCACGATCCGCGGCGAAACCTCGTCCAGCGGCCCGCTCAGCAGGATCTCCTCGGGCATCCCCAGGAACGCCCCCCACCAGATCTCCAGCCCCAGTCCCACAAGCCCCCTGAACGAGCACTCCCCGTCCAGCACCACCACCACGCTCTCCGCCCCCTCGGGCCATCCCCCGTCCCTCAGCCGCCGGCCCGTGGTGACCAGGATCCGCCCGTTCACCGTGTTCAAAGGCACCCCATGCGCCGCCGTAAGGGCCTGCACCGCCGTGATCCCGGGCACCACACGCACCGCCCCCGCGGACACCAGCCGGGACGCGATGCGCATCGTGCTGTCGTAGAAGGAGGGGTCGCCCCAGACCAGGAGGGCTATTTCGGCGGCGTCTCCGGCGGCGGCGGTCCAGCGGGTTGCGATTTCGTCATGCCAGCGTTCGACGCGTTCGAGGTATGGCAAGGTTTCGTCCCGCACCGGATAGTCGAAGAAGGCGACCCGGGCCGCGACGCCGGCCTGTTCCAGCAGGCGCAGGCGGATCTCGGCGAGGTCGTCCTTCTCGGCCTTGCGGGGCACGAGGATCACGTCCGCCGCCCGCAGCGCCGCCTGCCCGTCCAGCGTCAGGTGGCCGAGACTGCCCGTCCCGATGCCCACAAGGACCACACGTTCGATCATCGTTCGGTCCTTTCAAAGGCCTTTGTGGCGGTGGGGCAAGTCGCCTGCCGGTCCATGATTGGATGGTGGACGGAGGCTGTCGCGCCGTCCACGCCTGTCGCGTGATCGGTCATCGGTCGGACCTCTCAGAAGACGTTGCAAGATAAGCGTCTGCCACCTGCGGTGCCACGGCGCGGTGAACGCGGGAGGTGGTCAGACCGTCGACGTGGGTCATGTGGTCGCTCATCGGTCGGCCTGTTGGATACACGCGAAGGACAAGGAAAGCCGCGCCTGACAGGCCCGGATCGGACGGACGAGAGCGGGCGCGTCGGCTTTTGGGGGCGCGGCGTGCTCGATCACAGGTCATGCCCCTCGGCAAGGCCGGCACGGCGGACAGATCCCGCAACCCGGCCCATCCGGACGCCCCAAAGACCCGACCGCCCGCGCACCCTCAGGCCTCCGCAAGGGAGCCGTAGAGGATCAGGGCGGCCTTGGTGCCCTTCTCGGCGGCCAGTTGTTCGGCCAGGGCGCCCACGGTCGTGCGGGTGATGGTCTGGCCCGGCCCGCTCACTTCTTCGGCGAGGATCGCGGCGGTGGAGGCCGGGAGGCCACGCGCTTCGAGCATGGCGAAGAGGCGCGGGAAAGTGCCCTTGCCCATGAAGATCACCGTGGAGGCCAGCGGATCGGCCAGCGCGTCGAGGTTCAGGTCCTCGGGCAGCGCGCCGGAAACGTCGTGGCCGGTGACGAACTGCACCCTTCGCGCGGTCAGGCGCCGGGTCAGCGGGATGCCCGCCGCAGCCGCGGCCGCCACGGCTGAGGGCACGCCGGGGATGATCTCGTACGGGATGCCCGCCGCCTTGAGCGCGGTCAGCTCTTCCTCAAGCCGGCCGAAGATGCCGCTGTCGCCGGATTTGAGCCGCACGATGCGCTGGCCGGTCAGGGCGTAGTCCACCAGCAGGCGCGAGACATGGTCCTGCTTCGGCGAGGGACGCCCGGCGCGCTTGCCGACGCCCACGAGGTCCGCCCCCTGCCGCGCATGGCCGAGGATCGGACCGGAGGAGAGGTCGTCGAACAGCACCGCGTCGGCCCGTTTCAGGCGGTCCACGGCCTTCAGGGTCAGAAGCTCCGGATCGCCGGGACCCGAGCCCACGAAACTGACAAAGCCGGTCATGCCATGCCCCCTTCGCCGGTGATGAGGTGGAAGAACGTCCCCGACACGTGGCCCCGGACGGAGCCGGTTTCCACCACCGGGTTGCCATCGGCGTCGAAGACCTGCGCCAGCGGCGCGTCGGGCTGTTCGAGGATGGTGGAATAGTGGAATTCGTGCCCGCGCAGCGCCATGCCGGGGGTGAAGCCGGGCATGGCCGCCTGCAGCACGGCGCGGCGGTAGCCGAGGTGGAACTTGCGCTTCTCGTAGGAGGTGGCGAGGCCCAGAAGGCCCGCCATCCGGTGGGTGACGCCGTCCTTGTCAGTCAGTGCTTCGCCAAGCGCCATGTAGCCGCCGCATTCGCCGTGCACGGGCCGGGTTTCGGCGTGTCGGCACAGCGCCGTGCGGAAGCGGTCGGCGGCGGCAAGGCGGCCTGCGTGCAGCTCCGGGTAGCCGCCCGGCAGCCAGACGAGGTCGGCGTCCTGTGGCGGGGTCTCGTCCGCCAGCGGCGAGAACGGCAGGATCTCTGCCCCGGCCTCGCGCCAGCCCTTCAGGATGTGCGGATAGGTGAAGGAGAAGGCCGCGTCCTGCGCAAGCGCGATGCGTTGCGCGGGCGGCGGCGGCAGGCGCATCGGCCCCGTCGGGCGGGATTCGCCCCGGCCTGCCGCGACGATTGCATCGAGGTCGACGTGTTCGCGCAGGAAGTCGGCATAGCCCGCGATGGCGGCGTCGAGGTCGGGATGTTCGACCGCCTGCACCAGCCCGAGGTGGCGCTCCGGCAGCGTCAGGTCGCCGCGCCGGGGCAGCACGCCCAGCACGTTCAGGCCCGCGCGCTCCATCCCCAGCCGGGTCAGCCTTTCGTGGCGCGGCGAGGCCACGCGGTTCAGGATCACGCCCGCGAAGGGCAAGTCCGGCATGTAGGTGGCGAACCCCAGCGCCGTGGCCGCGGCCGACTGCGCCTGCCCGCCCACGTCGAGCACCAGCACCACCGGCCAGCCGAAGCGGCGCGCGGTTTCGGCGGAGGAGCCGAAGCCCGACTGCCCTTCGGTCGCGACGCCGTCGTAAAGGCCCATGGAGCCTTCGGCGATGCAGAAGTCGGCCTCTGCCGCCTCGCTGGCGAGCGCGTCCAGAAGCGCCGCATCCATCGCCCATGTGTCGAGGTTGAAGGAGTCGCGCCCGCTGGCGGCCCGGTGGAAGGCCGGGTCGATGTAGTCAGGGCCGGACTTGAACGGCTGGACCTTCACGCCGTCGTCGGCCAGCGCCCTGAGGAGGCCCAGCATGACGGTGGTCTTGCCGGTGCCGGAGGACGGCGCAGAGACGAGGACGCCCTTCATGCCTCGTCCTCCGGGCGCCATCCGGCCCAGGGGCTCTCGGCGCTTTGCGGGCGGTAGCGGCGGTCGTAGTCGACGGCGTAGAGGCAGCTTTCGTCGAAGCCCTCGGCGGCGAGCGCGGGGCCTGCGAGGATCAGCGCGGTGCGGGTGATGTCGCCGTCCATGCGTCCGGCGATGTCGGCGAGCGTGCCTCGGATGATGCGCTGGTCGGGCCAGCTTGCGCGGAAGACGACGGCCACGGGGCAGTCGGGCCCGTAGGCCGGGATCAGGTCGGCGGTCACCGTGTCGAGGTTCTGGATCGAGAGGTGGATGGCCAGCGTCGCGCCGGTGCGGGCGAAGTTGGTAAGCGTCTCGCCCTCCGGCATGGAGGAGGCGCGCCCGGGCGTGCGGGTCAGGACGACCGACTGGGCGAGCCCCGGCAGGGTCAGTTCGGTGCCGAGCGCTGCTGCGGCGGCGGCAAAGGAGGGCACGCCGGGGGTGACGGTGTAGGGGATGTCCATCTCGCGCAGGCGGCGGAGTTGTTCGCCCATGGCCGACCAGACGGAGAGGTCGCCGGAGTGGAGGCGCGCGATGTCGTGGCCCTCGGCATGGGCCGCGGCGATCTCGGCCATGATGCGGTCGAGGTCCATGGGCGCGGTGTTCACGATGCGCGCGCCTGCGGGGCAATGGCCGAGGATGGCCTCGGGTACCAGGGAGCCGGCGTAGAGGCAGACCGGGCAGGCGGCGATCAGGTCGCGGCCGCGCAGGGTCAGGAGGTCGGGCGCGCCGGGGCCTGCGCCGATGAAGTGTACGGTCATTCGTCTTCTCCGATGGCGAAGGCGCAGGTGGCGCGGCCGTCCTCGGACACCACGCGGGTCGAGAGGAGCTGCGCGCCGGGGCCCGCGGCGGCGAGGGCGGCGGCCTCGGCCACCGATCCGACGCCGCGGGCGGCGAGCACGATCTCGGACACGGTTTCGGTTTCCTGCACCTGCATGAACTTCGAGGAGATGCCGACGGCGGGGCGGCGGATGTCGGCCCCGAGGTCGTGGAGCAGCGGGAGCTTGTCCTCGACGGTGGCGAGCACGTCGGCCTCCTGTCCCAGCCGCGCGCGGCGGTAGGCGTCACGCAGGCTGTCGAGGGTCGCCCCGCTGCGATATCCGAATCCGGCGACGATCATGGGGCGGTCCTTCCTGGCTGTGCGGGTCCGGCTGGCGCGGCTTGGGGTCTCGTCCGGGACGGGTTTGGGCGCGGCGGGTGGACGGCGGTCATAGCGTCACGCTCCATTGCACGATGGGGTAGGCGGATTTCCAGCCGCGGCGGGTGCCGAGGGGCATGGCGTCGGACAGTTCGATGCGCAGGAGGGAGCCGCCGCGCGCGGCGTGGGCGCGGGCCAGCAGCGCCTCGGACTCCAGCGTCACGGCGTTGGCGACGAGGCGGGCGCCGGGGGCGAGCGTGTCGAGCCGGTCGAGCAGCGCCTGCGAGAGGCCGCCGCCGACAAAGACCGCATCAGGCGCGGGCAGACCGTCGAGCGCTTCGGGCGCGCGGCCTTCGACCACCTGCAGCCGGTCCAGCCCGAGGCCCTCGGCGTTGCTGCGGATGCGGGCGGCGCGGCCCGCGTCGGCCTCGACCGCCGTGGCGCGCATCAGCGGATCGCACATCAGCCACTCGATCCCGATGGAGCCGGAGCCGCCGCCAATGTCCCAGAGGTGTTCGCCGGGACGCGGCGCCAGCGCCGAAAGCGTCAGGGCACGGACGGGCCGCTTGGTGATCTGGCCGTCGTTGTCGAAAGTGCTGTCGGGCCGGCCGGTCGCCAGCGGCAGCGGCTCGCCCAACGGTTCCAGCGCCACGCAGACCGGGTGGTCCACGTCGTCCAGCGCGCAGCTCTCGGCCGTCACGCGGCGCAGCCGTTCGCGGGGGCCGCCGAGCGCCTCCATCACATGCATCACCGTCGCGCCGAAATCCGCCGCGCGCAGGTATTCGGCAAGGTCGCCCACCGCCGCGCCATCGCGCAGCGTCACGATCAGCCGGCGGCCCGGGGCGAGGTGCAGAGCCAGCCGCGTGAGCGGCGCGGCGTGCAGGCCGAGGCAGACCGTGCCTTCCAGCCGCCAGCCAAGCCGCGCCGCCGCCAGCGAGAAGACGGAGACCCCCGGGATCGCCCGCCATGCGCCCGGCGGAAGCCGGTCGGCCAGCACCGATCCGGCGCCGAACCAGAAGGGATCGCCGGAGGCCAGCGCCACCACGCGCCGTCCCGCCAGTGCAATCAACTGGGTGATGCCATCGGCGAAGGGCACCGGCCAGGGCTTGATCTCGGCGCGGGTCTCGCCCAGAACCTCAGCGAGCAGCGTGAGGTGGCGGGGCGGGCCCATGACCACCTCTGCCCCAGCGATGGCGGCGAGGGCCGCGGGCGTCAGGCCGGCATCCTCGCCCACGCCGACGATGGTCAACCAAGGATCGGACTGGATCTCAGACATGCCCAACCTTCTCATCCTTGGCGGCACGACGGAAGCCACCGCGCTGTGCCGCCGTCTTGCGGACGAGGGCATTCATGGCACGATCTCGTTTGCGGGACGGGTGGAGCGCCCGGTGCGCCAGCCGCTGCCGCAGCGCGTCGGCGGCTTTGGCGGCGCCGAAGGACTGGCGCGCCACATCCGCGATAACGGCGTGACGCATGTCGTCGACGCAACCCACCCCTTTGCCGCGCAGATGAGCGCCAATGCCGTGGCCGCCTGCGAGATGACCGGCACGCCGCTGATCGCCCTGACCAGAGCGCCCTGGCAGCCGCAGGAGGGCGACCGCTGGACCCGGGTGCCGGACATCGCTGGCGCGGTTGCCGCGCTCGACCGTCCCGCGACGCGTGTCATGCTGGCGGTGGGCCGGATGCACCTGGCGGAGTTCGCGCCGAACCCGCAGCACTTCTACCTTCTGCGCCTCGTCGATCCGCCGAAGGAGGCCCTGCCCTTCCCCGACAGCCACGCGGTGATCGACCGCGGGCCGTTCACGCTGGAGGACGACCTTGCCCTGATGCGCGACAACGGGATCGGTCTGGTGGTGTCGAAGAACGCGGGCGGCACCGGAGCGCGGGCGAAGATTGACGCGGCGCGGGCGCTGGGGCTGGAGGTGATCATGATCGACCGCCCCGCCCTGCCCGACCGGAGAGAGGCGCATGACGTGCAGGCCGTGCTGGACTGGCTGGGCTGAAAGCCGCACCGCGCCCGAGCGGGTCCTGAGGCCGACCGCCGCGCGCTGCCCTGCGGCAGGGCCGCACGGGGGGTGCGGCGGGTGATCGGCGGCAGGGGTCATTCCGCGACGAACCTCGGGGTGTAGACGTGCGGCGTGCCCGCGATGCGGCGGGTCAGCGAAGAGCCGACGATGACCATGGTGCGCATGTCGGCCATGTCCGGCGTCGCGTCGGAGAGCGGCACGACATTCAGCGTCTCGTCCGGGGCCGATACGGCGCGGGCGAAGATCATGAGGCGTCCGGGTTCGCAGGTCTCGCGCAGGAGGTCGAGCACGCGGGCAAAGCCCTCGGGCCTCGATTTCGAGCGCGGATTGTAGAAGGCCATGGCAAAGTCCGCCTCCACCGCGAGGCGCAGGCGCTTCTCGATCAGCGCCCAGGGCTTGAGATTGTCCGAGAGGTTGATGGTGCAGAAGTCGTGGCCCAGCGGCGCACCCGCGCGGGCGGCGGCGGCGAGGCTGGCGGTGATGCCGGGAATGACCTCGATCTGCAAGGCCTTCCACGCGTCGGGCCCGTCTTCTAGCGCCTCGAACACGGCGGAGGCCATGGCGAAGACGCCCGGATCGCCGGAGGAGACGACCGCGACGCGGTGCCCCTCGGCGGCCATGGACAACGCGTGCTGCGAGCGGTCGATCTCCACCCGGTTGTCGGAGGCGTGTTTCGTCAGGCCGGGGCGGTCGGCGACGCGGGCCACGTAGGGGATGTAGCCCACCACGTCGGTGGCCTCGGCCAGAACGGCCTGCGCCTCGGGCGTGACGAGGCTGTCGGCACCGGGGCCGAGGCCCACGATCTTCACCCAGCCTGCGGCGGCGCCGGTCATGGGCGGCGCCCCTGCCCGTGCACGAGGACGATGGAGAAATAGGGGGTGACGCGGTCCTCGGCCTCGGACAGGCGCTGGACGGTCTGGCCCTCCTGGGCTGCGTATTCCACCAGCCAGGCGCGGTCGTACTTGCCCGCCTCGCGCAGGGCGTGGCGGATCTTGCCGATGTTGCGGCCGATCTTCATCACCACGATGGCGTCGGCGTCGGTCATCCGCTGGATCAGCGTTTCTGACGGCAGCGTGCCCATGAGGACGGTCAGCACGTCGTCGCCCCAGGTGATCGGCGCGCCGGAGGCGGTCCAGGCGGCGGACATGCCGGTGACGGCGGGGACGACCTCGACCCGGACGGTGTCCTTCAGCCGTTCGTAGAGGTGCATGAAGGAGCCGTAGAAGAACGGGTCGCCCTCGCAGAGCACCACCACGTCCTCGCCCGAGAGGAGGAGCTGGCGGAGGTGCATGGTCACCTGCGCGTAGAACTCCGACAGGGTCTCGTTGTAGCGCGGGTCCTGGAGGGGGATCTCGGTGGTGACGGGGTATTCCATCGGGAAGTGGATCGCGTCCTTCGGCAGGAGCGGCCCGGCGATGGTCAGCGCGTGGCCGTTGCGCCCGGCCTTGCGGAAGTAGGCGACGTGGCGGGCGTTCGCGATGAGCCGGTCGGCGCGCACCGTCATCAGGTCCGCGGCGCCGGGGCCCAGGCCCACGCCGTAGAGGGTGCCGTGCTGCGCGGTCATTCGGCGCGGCTCGCGATGGCGTTGACGGCGGCGACGGTGATCGCGCTGCCGCCGAGGCGTCCTTCGACGATGCAGCAGGGCACGGGCTGGTCGGCCCAGAGCGCGTCCTTCGATTCCACCGCGCCGACGAAACCCACGGGGCAGCCGACGATGGCGGCGGGGCGCGGGCAGTCCGGGTCCTCGAGCATGTTCAGGAGGTGGAAGAGCGCGGTGGGCGCGTTGCCGATGGCCACCAGCGCGCCGCCGAGGTGCGGGCGCCAGAGCTCCAGCGCCGCCGCCGAGCGGGTGTTGGACATGCTGGCCGCCAGCGCCGGCACGTCCGGGTCGTGCAGGGTGCAGACGATGGCGTTGTCGGCGGGCAGGCGCTTGCGGGTGATGCCCTCGGAGACCATGCGCGCGTCGCAGAGGATCGGCGCGCCGTTTTCCAGCGCCGTGCGGGCGGCAGAGGCGAAACCGGGGGAGAAGCGGATGTGCCGTTCCAGACCCACCATGCCGGCGGCGTGGATCATGCGGACGGCGATCTGTTCCTCGTCGGGACCGAAGGCGGCGAGGTCGGCCTCGGCCCGGATGGTGGCGAAGGACTGCCGGTAGATCGCAGCCCCGTCGGTTTCGTACTGGTAGGTCATGGGCGGGTGAGGTCCTGGATGAGGGCGTCGGCGGTGAGGCCGGATAGCCGGGGGGTCTCGCCTGCGCAACCCTGACCGAGGTCATAGGCGCCGTCGCGTCCGGTGACGGTGACGGAGGCGGGCGTGGCACGGGCGCAGCCCTTGGCGCAGCCCGAGACATGCAGGTCGCGCACATGGGGGGCAAGACGGCGGGCGAGTTCGCGGGTCTCGACCGTGGCCTGCGGGCAGAAGGGCGCGCCCCGGCAGGCGGAGACGGTCAGCAGCGGATCGTCGGGATCGGTGATGAAACCCGGATGATCCACGCGCTGCCCGCCGTGCAGCAGCAGGAGCCGCCATGGGGTGACCGTGAACGCGGAGGCCCCGGAGCGGGTGAGAAGCTCCGCGAGGTCCGTGGCCTCGATCCGGCCGAAGGGAGCGGCATAGCCTTCGGGATCGTCCCGGCTTGCGCCGGGCCGACCCGCCGGGGGCGCCGCCCCCGGACCCCCGAGGTATTTCCGCCAAGATGAAGGATGCGGGGAAGACAGCGGCGGCGTGGTCTGCCAGGCGTCGGGCAGCCCGCCCGCGGCGGTCCAGGCGCGGGCGCGCCGCTGCCCCGGGGTGCGGGTCGTGGCGAAGAGGGTGGCGAGCGAGATCAGCTTCGGTATCGCCTCCTCCCCGGTGACGGGCAGGCCCTTGTCAGTGCCGTCGGCGCGGAGGATCGGGCCCTGCGCCGACATCTCGAAACGGAAGTCGGCAGGGTCGTTCGTCAGCACCGGCGCCGGGCCGGTGTCGACGGCGAAGCCGACCTTGGCCGGAAGCTCAGGCAGGTCCAGAAGTGCGGCGTAAAGCGCGGCTGTCAGGCGATGGGTCAGGTCGCCTTCGGCGTGGTCAGGGGCCACGAGGACGTTGCGGCGGCCTTCGAGCGTCTCGTCGGCGTCGAGCAAATCAAGCGCGCGCAGACCGTCGAGGAGCGCCGGGTGGTCGGCCGCGGCCACGCCGTAGATCTGCAGGTTGGCGCGGTTGGTCATTTCCAGCCCGCCGTCGCCGTAGCGCAGGACAAGGGTGCAGAGCCCCTGCCCCTGCGCCGCCGTGAGCCGTGCGAAGCGCGGGCGGACACGCACCACGAGGCCGTCGCCCGAGGCCATGGGCCGGAGCGCGCCGGGGCACCAGCCGCGCACCTGTGGGTCCGTGCCGTCTGTCATTCCGCCGCCCTTTCGATGCCGGTCGCCATGTCGGCGAGGATGGAGTTGCGGCGGCTGGTCCAGAGGCCCGCGCGGTGCAGTTCCGCGAAACGCGCCTGCATCGCCGCATGGGCCTGCGGGTTGGCCTCGCGCAGGAAGGCGTCGGTTTCCGGATCGCCGAGGGTGGCGTCGTGGTAGAGGTCGAAGAGGTGGTCGGGGACCGCCCGGGCCAGGTGCGCGAAGGCCGCCATGTGTTCGAGCGTGGCGGCGATTTCCGCAGCACCGCGGAAGCCGTGGGGCATCATGCCCCGGGTCCATGCGGGGTTGGCGGCGCGGGCGCGCACGACACGGGCGATCTCCTCGGTCAGGCTGCGCGCGCGAGGGCGGGCGGGGTCGGTGTTGTCGAGATGCCAGAACGCGGCATTGCCTCCGGTGACCTGCTGGGCGGCGGCAAAGCCGCCCTCGTGCCCGGCGAAGTCCATGGCCAGGAGCAGGTCGGTTTCCGGCAGGTCGTGCAGGTGCACGAAGCTGTCGGCGGCGGCGACGCGAGCGGCAAGACCCTGCGCATCGCGGGTGGCGGCGTCGCCGTCCAGCGCGAAGGCCGAGGCGGCCAGCCAGGCCTCCCCCGCGGCGCGTCGGCCCGCGTCGCTGTAGTCCTCGAGCGTGGCGCCCATGTTCAGGCCGAAGCTGCCCGGTGCGGGACCGTAGACCCGGGCGAGGTCGGCGCGCCCGGCGAAGGGGTTCCAGTCGGGCGCCTCGTCACGCTGCGCCAGCGCGCGTACGGCCTGTGAGAAGAGCGCGGAGAGCGTCGGGAAGACGTCGCGGAAGAGGCCGGAGACGCGGAGGGTGACGTCGATGCGCGGGCGGTCGAGTTCCGCGATGGGCAGCACCTCTATCCCGGAAACACGTTCGGAGCCCTTGTCCCAGACCGGCTTCACGCCGAGGAGGTGCAGCGCCATGGCGAATTCCTCGCCGGCGGTGCGCATGGTGGCGGAGCCCCAGAGGTCGACGATCAGGCCGCGCGGCCAGTCGCCTTCGTCCTGCAGGTGGCGGCGCACGAGCTCCTCCGCCAGTTTCACGCCTTGCGCATGGGCGGCGCGGGTCGGGACGGCGCGGGGGTCGGTGGTGAAGAGGTTGCGGCCCGTGGGCAGCACGTCGCGGCGGCCACGGTAGGGCGAGCCGGAGGGCCCCGGCGCGATGCGGCGGCCGTCGAGCGCGGCGGGGATGGCGCGGCGTTCGGATGCGGGCGAGCCGGTGAGGTCTTGTGGGAGGTCTTGCGCCGTCGGATCCCTGCGGCCCCAGATGTGCAGGCCCTCGCCGAACTGGCTTTCCTTGACGTCGCAGACGAAGCGGTCGATGCGGGTGATCGCCTCGGCGGTGGAGCTTGCGCGGTCGAGGCCGAGGTCGTCCTCCACCCCCAGCGCCTGCGCCTCGTCCCGGATGTCGGATTGCAGCCGGTCGCGGCGGCGCGGGTCGAGGCCGTCGGCGTTGGAGAACTCGTCCAGCAGCGCCTCGAGCCGGGCAAGCCGGTCTGGGGTGCCGCTTTCGCGCAGCGGCGGGGGGACGTGGCCGAGGGTGAGCGCGCCGAGGCGGCGCTTGGCCTGCGCGGCCTCGCCGGGGTCGTTGACGATGAAGGGGTAGATCACCGGCAGGGTGCCGGTCAGCGCCTTGGGCCAGCAGGCGGCAGAGAGCGCCACGGACTTGCCCGGCAGCCATTCCAGCGTGCCGTGCGCGCCGATGTGGATCAGCGCGTCGGCCTGCTGTTGCAGCCAGAGGTAGAAGGCGACGTAGCCGTGGCAGGGCGTGCGCGAGAGGTCGTGGTAGTCGTCGTCGCGGGTTTCCGGCGT
Source organism: Sagittula sp. MA-2 (assembly GCF_030126985.1). GTDB lineage: Bacteria > Pseudomonadota > Alphaproteobacteria > Rhodobacterales > Rhodobacteraceae > Sagittula. The sequence goes on from NZ_CP126145.1 coordinate 3,330,509, forward strand.
GCCGCGTTCGGGCTGGAGCGCGACCGTCGCGCGGCCGCAGCGGAGGGCGGCGAAGCGGAAGGCGCCGTCCCGGACCAGCGTGTCGGTGTCGGGGGCGCCCCAGGCGGTATGGAGGTCGTCGCGCAGTGTGGTGGGCAGCGTGGCGAGGACCTTGCGATACTCTGCCAGCGGCCAGCTTTCGGCACGGGCCAGGAGGGCTGCGGGCAGGTCGGCGGGGGCGTCCGTCACGGCGTGGCCCGCGTCGCGCAGGTCGTCGAGGATCGCGCGGGCGGAGGCCAGCGCATCGAGGCCCACGGCGTGGCCGATGTTCCAGTCCTTGCCCGGGTAGGTCGAGAGGATCAGCGCGGGGCGGCGCTCGGCCGGGGTGCGGCGGGCCAGGGACAGGCGCGCCACCACCCGGTCGGCGAGGGCCGCGATGCCCTCGGCATGGGCGGCATGGGCGGCGCGTGCGAACTGCAGGTCGGGGTCGCGCGCGCCGGTTTCCTTGAAGGAGACGGGTTCGCCCAGGATGGTGCCGTCGACCTCCGGCAGCACGACGTGCATGGCGAGATCGGCGGGCGAGACGCCGCGGTCGGCCTCTGCCCAGGCCTTGCGGTCGGAGGTGGCCAGCACGCACTGGAAGACCGGCACGTCGGCGGCGTCGAGCGGCGAGGTGCCGTCCGCGCCCTTGCCGGAAAAGGCGGTGGCGTTGACGATGGCCGCAGGCGCCAGCGCCGCGATCTGGCGGCGCAGCCAGCCCGAAGCCTCCGGCGCCTTCAGCGAGGGCACGAAGAAGGCGGTGACGGCAAAGCCGCGTGCGGCGAACTCCTCGTAAAGCGCGCGGATCGGCGCGAGGTCGGCGGAGACGAGGTAGGAGCGGTAGAAGACCACCGCCAGCGGCGTCTTGCCCGGCTCCCGCGTCAGCACCGGGCAGGTCACGCCGTGTTCGGGCGTCCAGGCGCCCAGCGGCGGCAGGCCCTTGGCGCCGCGCACCGGCCCGGCATAGAGGCCCGCCGCCAGCGCCAGTTGCGCCAGCGCGGCCTGCGCCGCCACGGTGCCCCCCGCGTCGCAGAGATGCGCCAGCCGCCGCAGCGTGGACACCGGCAGCGTCGACATCTCGTCGAGCCGCCTGTCCTCGCGCCCGTCGGCGGGCAGCACGGCCAGCGCGATGCCCTTCTGCTGCGCCAGCGCCAAGACCTGCTGCAAGCCGTAGGACCAGTAGGGCACGCCGCCGATCAGCCGGATCAGGATGCCCTTCGCGCCCTCCAGCGTCTGCTCGACATAGGTGTCGACCGACAGCGGATGCCTGAGGGCTGCAAGGTTGGCGAGGCGGAGCGTGGGCATCCGCCCCTCCGGTCCGCCGCCGCGCCGCCAGCCTTCGGCGAAGGCGCCGAGGTCGCTGTCGGAGAACGACAGGACGACGAGGTCCGCCGGGCTCTGGCCCAGGTCCTGCGGCGTCTCGCTCTCGTCGAGGCCGTGGCTTTCGCGGAAGATGACGTGCATCGGCGGTTCCCGGGGAAGGCGGCGCAGAGCCCCGCCCTACTTCATGTCACTCTGCGGCGACCGGCGTGGCGCCGAGGACCGACCGGATGGCGTCGGGACGGATGTCGTCGTGTTCCGCGATGACCACGACACGGCTGACGCGCGCCTCGTCCGGCTTCCACGGGCGGTCGTACTGGTGACGCACGCGCGCCCCCACGGCCTGCACCAAAAGCCGCATGGGCTTGCCCTTCACGGCGGCGTAGCCCTTCACCCGCAGGATGTTCTGTTCCTTCGCGAGCCGTTCGATGGCGACGACGAGCTGCGCCGGGGTGTCCTGTTCCGGCAGTTCCACCACGATCGATTCGAAGTCGTCGTGTTCGTGGTCGTCATGATCGTCGTGATGCGAGGGGCGTGCGTCCATGTCGTCCTCGGCCGCGGCCTCGAGCCCGAGGATCACGCGCGGGTCCACCACGCCCTCGGCGACCTCGACCACCGGCAGCGGGCGCGGCGCCTCGGCGGCGATGATCGCCTTGGCCTTCGCCACGCCTTCGGGACCGGCGAGGTCGGGCTTGGTCAGGAGGATGATGTCGGCGCAGGAGATCTGGTCCTCGAAGACCTCCGACAGCGGCGTTTCGTGGTCGATGCTGTCGTCCGCAAGGCGCTGCGCGTCGACGCGCGCCACGTCGGGGGCGAAGCGGCCTGCGGCCACCGCCTCTGCGTCGGCCAGGGCGATCACGCCGTCTACGGTGATCTTCGACCGGATGTCCGGCCAGTCGAAGGCCTTCAGGAGCGGCTTCGGCAGGGCGAGGCCCGAGGTCTCGATCAGGATGTGGTCGGGGCGCGGATCGAGCGCCATCAGCGCCTCGATCGTCGGGATGAAGTCATCGGCCACGGTGCAGCAGATGCAGCCGTTGGCCAGTTCCATGATGTTCTCGGCCGGGCAATCGGGGATGGCGCAGGACTTCAGGATCTCTCCGTCGACGCCCACGTCGCCGAATTCGTTGACCACCACGGCCAGGCGACGGCCGCCGGGGTTCTGCATCAGGTGACGCACCAGCGTCGTCTTGCCGGAGCCGAGGAAGCCGGTGATCACGGTGACGGGGAGTTTGGCTAGATCGGTCATTCAGTCGGCCTCCAGTGGGGTGTTCGGGGTCAGGGGCGGGATGCGCGCCACGCAGTTGCGCTTGAAGTGTTCGGGCCGCTCGCGCCACGGGATCAGCCCGTCGCCGGTCGCGTGATAGCGCGCCGCGCCGTCGAGCAGCATGTCCGGATGCGACACCTCGTCGACATTCCCGAACACGTAGGTCCAGCGGTCGCCGCCGCGCAGGGCGACGGTGCAGCCCGCGTCGCAGTTCTGCAGGCATTCGACGGCGGTCAGGCGCAGGCCCGCGGGCAAGGGCCGGGCGGCCAGCGCGTCGTAGAGCGCCTGGCCGGGCCGGCGGTCGTCGGCGGGGATCTCCTGCCCCCGGCGGCACTTCACGCAGACCAGAAGTTCGGCTTCCGATGACATGGCGACCTCGCGCGTCTCATGGGGGGACCTTGAGCGGGGCACGGGCCATGACAGGCCCTCTCCCGACCCCGGATCACCCCGTCCGGTTTCGTTCCTCCGCCCCTTCCACGGCGCGGCCACTGGCAGGTCTCCCGGCTTGCGGAACTGGGCGGCAGGGGGTCCCTGTCTGCCCAACGGCACCCGGCCTTCCCGGCGATCTCGCCAGTGGCTTCGGGCCCTTTCCGGTCACGGTCGCGGGGGCGGCTGCGCCTGACCCCGACGCGGGGCTGCGCATTCCCTTTTCACCTGCTAGACACAGGCACCAGCACCCCGGCTGATGCGCCGGACGCCCGGCAATGTCAAGGAGAGCCCGCGCCATGAGCGAAGACGAGAACGCCCGCCACACCGAAAAGATGAAGAAGATCAAGGCGGCCCGCGACCGGATGATGGCGACCAAGACGGAAGAGAAGGGGCTGATCATCGTCCACACCGGCACCGGCAAGGGCAAGTCGTCCTCCGGATTCGGCATGATCATGCGCTGCATCGCCCACGGCATGCCCTGCGCGGTGGTGCAGTTCATCAAGGGCGCCTGGCCCACGGGCGAAGGCACGTTCCTGCGCGAACGCTTCGCGGCCGAATGCCGGTTCTTCGTGTCGGGCGAGGGTTTCACCTGGGAGACGCAGGACCGCGAGCGCGACATCGCGGCGGCACGGAACGGCTGGGAGATCGCCAAGGCGCAGATCCTCGACCCCGAGGTGCAGTTCGTGCTGCTCGACGAGATCAACATCGCGCTGCGCTACGACTACCTCGACATCGACGAGGTGGTGGGGTTCCTGCTCGAGCAGAAGCCGCCGATGACCCACGTCTGCCTGACCGGGCGCAACGCCAAGCCCGAACTGATCGAGGCGGCGGACCTCGTCACCGACATGACGCTGGTCAAGCACCCGTTCCGCGAGGGGGTGAAGGCCCAGAAGGGTGTCGAGTTCTGAGCCCGTGGCACCGGGTTTCGGCGCGCCTGCGGCGCCCCGACCCGCTGGGGGTTCCCCCCAGACCCCCAAGGTATTTGAGCCAAGATGAAGGAAAGGCTTTCTTAACCGGAATCGCGGAGGCTTGCCCGGCGGTACAGGGACAGGTCCCGATGACCGCCCAAGGTGAAGGCACCGCGTCTCCCCCTTCCCGGAAGGCCCGAGGCGCGGTGCCCGACCCTCTCCTTCATCTTGGCGAAAATACCTCCGCCGGAGGCGTCCGGACGAGGCCACATGCGTCATATGGCTGGCAAGGGCGCGGCGTTTGCCGAAGGAGCGGGGCGGGATGATGGGTCGCGGTCTCGCGCCGAAGGCGAAGGCGATTTGTCTTGTTGCGCGGATTTGTCGGTGGTGGCTTGGCCCAAGGCTCAAGCGGCGAAGCGCCCCGAGGTCCCCTGGCCCTCCGCGACCGCAGGCGTTGCGTTTCGCTGGAAGGTGCAAAGGCACACCTTGGCCGCGGGTCGGTGCTTTTACCGGACGCCTTCCGTTTTGGTCTGGTTGCATCCGCGGCCTATGTGGCAGCGTCGTCAGAGGTGCTTCTGGGGCGCTGTTCGGGCCGCCGGGCGGCTTTGATCGGAAGCTGTATTAGAGATGCGTGGCGACGGGCGATGGCGGGCGGTGCGTTGACCCTGCTTCGCAGGCTGGTAACGGTGGAGGTCAGTACGCCCAGGCCATGAAGGGACCGCCGCCCGATGTTCAGGAAACGGATGCAGGACGCCACCTCCCGGCACGAGGAGGTCTATGGCTTCTACGAGAAGCTCTATACCACCATCGACCTTTGCGCGGGGATGGCCTTCCTCGTGGGGTCGGTGCTGTTCTTCTGGGAGGACACGCAGTACCCGGCGACCTGGCTTTTCACCGTGGGTTCCGTCCTTTTCGTCGCGCGGCCCGCGTCGCGGTTTGCGCGGGAATATCATCTCGCGCAGCTGCCGCTGCCCGGGGATCGTGATCCGGAATGACGCGCGCACTCATGCTTCAGGGCACCGGGTCCAACGTGGGCAAGTCGGTGCTGGTGGCGGGGCTCTGCCGCGCGGCGCTGCGCCGGGGCCTGTCGGTCGCGCCGTTCAAGCCGCAGAACATGTCGAACAACGCCGCCGTCACCGTCGACGGCGGCGAGATCGGGCGCGCGCAGGCGCTCCAAGCGCGGGCCTGCGGGCTGGAGCCGCACACCGACATGAACCCGGTCCTCCTCAAGCCGGAAACCGACGTGGGTTCGCAGGTGGTGGTGCAGGGCAAGCGGCTCGCCACGGTCCGGGCGCGCGAATACGCCGCGCTGAAGCCGCAGTTGCTGGGCCATGTCACCGAGAGCTTCGGGCGTCTGAAGGCGCGCCATGACCTGGTGATCGTCGAGGGCGCGGGCAGCCCGGCCGAGGTCAACCTGCGCGCCGGCGACATCGCCAACATGGGCTTCGCGGAAGCAGCAGGCCTGCCCGTCGTGCTGATCGGCGACATCGACCGGGGCGGCGTGATCGCGCAGGTGGTGGGCACGCAGGCGGTGCTCTCGCCCGCGGACAACGCCCGGATCGCGGGCTTCCTGATCAACAAGTTCCGCGGCGACCCGTCGCTGTTCGACGACGGTTACGCGCTGATCGAGGCGCGCACCGGCTGGCGCGGCTTCGGCACCGCGCCGTGGTTTGCCCATGCCTGGAAACTGCCCGCGGAGGATGCGCTCGACATCCGGGCGCCGGAGCGGCGTGCGGGGCTGCATATCGTCTGCCTGCGCCTGTCGCGCATCGCCAATTTCGACGACATGGACCCGCTTGCGCAGGAGCCGGGCGTGCGGCTGACCATGCTGGGCCACGGAGAGCCGATCCCCGGCGATGCCGACCTCGTGGTGCTGCCCGGCTCGAAGAGCACGCGGGGCGACCTGGCCTTCCTGCGCGACCAGGGCTGGGACATCGACCTGGCCGCCCATCACCGGCGCGGCGGGCATGTGCTGGGCATCTGCGGCGGCTTCCAGATGCTGGGGCGGAGCGTGGCCGACCCGGACGGGATCGAGGGCGCGGCTGGCGAGACGGCGGGGCTCGGGCTGCTCGACGTCGACACGGTGATGACCGGCGACAAGCGGCTGACCCGGGTGCGCGCGCAACACGCCGCGACCGCCCTGCCCTTCGCCGGGTACGAGATCCACATCGGGCGCACGACCGGCGCGGATTGCGCGCGGCCCTTCGCCTTTGTCGACGACCGGCCCGAGGGCGCCTGTTCCGCCGATGGCCGGGTGATGGGCAGCTACCTGCACGGCATGTTCACCGACGACGCCTTCCGCGCGGGGTTCCTGAAGCGGTTCGGGGTGGCCTCGTCGCAGGCATACGATGCCACGGTGGACGCGACGCTGGATGCCCTGGCGGATCACCTCGAAACGCATCTCGATGTGGAGGGGCTGCTGGCGGTGGCGCGCTAGCCTCAGCGCAGCGCGGCCTCCACCATGGGCCATTCGTCGCTGCCCGGCAGGCCCAGCCGCAGCCATGTGGCGCTGTAGGGGAAGACGCGGCTCCAGACATGGGCCTGGGCCAAGCGGTCCTGCGCGGCCACGGCATCGGGCACCGCGTAGGTCCGGAAAAGCGGACAGCCCCCCACCAGCGGCCAGCCCCGCGCCATGGCCAGCGCGTCCATCGCGGCGCAGTCGTGGTCGAGGCGGGCCACCGTCTCCGCCTGCCAGCCGGTGTCGGCGAGGGCGGTGCAGGCGATCTCGATCGCGGGGCCGGAGACGGGCCACGGTCCGGCCATGGCTTTCAGCCGCTCTGCCAGCGGGCCGGTCGCGAGCGCGAAGCCCAGCCGCAGCCCTGCGAGCCCGTAGAACTTCCCGAAGGAGCGCAGGACCACCACGTTGTCGCGCAGGCGGTGCAGGTCCGGGGCGATGCAGGCGTCGGGCGTGGCATCGCCAAAGCTTTCGTCGACCACCAGCAGCCCGACCTGTTCGGACAGCGCGGCCACCGCGTTAGTGTCCACCACGCGGCCGTCGGGGTTGTTCGGCGTGACGACGACGGCCAGGTCGGCGCCGTGGAGCGCATCGGGGGTCGCGACCTCCTCCACCGTCCAGCCGAAGGCCCGCAGGCAGGCGGCGTGTTCGTTGTAGGTGGGCGTCAGGACGCGGGCGGTGCCGGGTGCGGCGAGGAAGGGCACAGCCTGGATCGCGGCCTGCGCGCCCGCCAGCGGCACCACCTCGGCGCGGGTGGCATAGGCGCGGGCGGCGACGCTGCGCAGAAGGTCCATGTCGGTGCGGGTCGGCAGCGCCTGCCACGCCTGCGGCGGCACATGCGGCACCGGGTAGGGCACGCGGTTGATGCCGGTGGACAGGTCGATCCAGTCGAGCGCCACGCCGCCGAAGCGCCTGATCGCGGCGTCGAGGTTGCCTCCGTGGTCGCGTGCCATGTGGTTCCTTTCGTGTCGCTAGAGCGCGGCGAGTGCCAGGAGCAGCACCCCGGCCAGCGCCATGCCCCGCATGTAGGCCCGGAGCGCCCGGCGCATGTCGCGCGCCGCAGGGTCCGGGGCGCCGGCGTTCAGCCAGGGCTCCTCCACCCGGTGGGTGGCGTAGACGCGCGGGCCCGACAGGCGTACGCCGAGCGTGCCCGCCATCGCGCCCTCGGGCCAGCCCGCGTTGGGCGAGCGGTGGGCGGCGGCGTCCCGGCGCACCACCTTCAGCGCCTCCTTCAGACGGCGCGGCGTGCCGAGCGCAAAGAGCGCGGCGGTGATCCGCGCCGGGATCCAGTTCACCACGTCGTCGAGCCGGGCGGCGGGTTTGCCGAAGGCCTCGTAGCGGTCGTTGCGGTGGCCGATCATCGAATCCATCGTGTTGATCGCCTTGTACCCCACGATGCCCGGCAGACCCAGCAGGACACCCCAGAAGAGCGGCGCGATCACCCCGTCGGAGGCGTTCTCGGCCAGGCTCTCGATCCCGGCGCGGGCGACGCCCCCGGTGTCGAGCTGCGTGACGTCGCGCCCGACGATCATCGCCACCGCCTGCCGTGCGCCGTCGAGGTCGCCGCCGCCCAGCGGACGGGCGACCGCCGCCACGTGGTCGTGCAGGGAGCGGACGGCGACGAAGGGCCAGGCGAGGAGGCCGGAGAGGAAGATGCCCGCCCAGCCGCCGGGCAGCGCCAGCGCGATGAGTGTGGCAAGCGTCATCGGAAGGCCGGTGACAAGGAGGACGGTCAGCGCGCCGAGGGCGATGCGCCTGTGGCGTGGACCCGCGTTCCAGCGCCGTTCGCAGAGGGAGATCAGGTTGCCGATCCAGACGACCGGGTGGCCGATCCGCTGGTAAAGCCGGTCGGGCCATCCGATCGCCGCGTCGAGCACCAGCGCCACCAGCATCGTCGCGGCGAAACTCATGGGCGTTGTCCGGTTGTGAAGCGCAGCACCTGCGTCAGGCCCGCCTCGCGCAGCGCGGCTTCTGCTTTGGCTGGCACGGTGCCGGGGGCGAAGATCAGCCCGCGGGCAGAGCCGGTGTGCGCCCGCACCACGCCGAGCGCCTTCAGATCGCGTGCAAGCCCGGTCATCGGGTCGCCGGGTCCGCGCAAGGCGTCGCAGCGGGCGGCGGAGGCTGTCGCGACGCGCGCGGCCCGTGCGAGGTCGCCCGCCGTCACCGCCTGTTTCCAGTCGGTCACGAGGTCGCCGACCTCCGGAAAGGCGTGGTCCGCCGGGTCGGTGCGTGTCGGCGCCCCCCAGAAGCCGCCGACAACCTCGCAACGGGGCGGCGCGGACAGGCGGTCGGCGATGCGCCCTTCGCGCGAGGCCCAGAGCAGCCGGTCCGGGTCGGGGAACATCAGCGGATCGCAGGCGCCTTCGACGGCAAGGCAGGCTTGCGCGATCTCTTCTGCCGTGGCCTGCGGCGCGACGGCCCGTGCGCCCGCCACCAGCCAGGCGGTGGAGGCCCCTGCCCCGCCGCCCGGCGGCATGTCGCAGGCCAGTTCCGGCCAGTGCGCCGTGTCCGTGCCAAGTGCCGCGCAGAACCGCGCCACCGCGTCCCCGGGGAACAGCGCCGGGCCCGGGCCGGGTGTCACGCGCAGCGCCGGGCAATGGAGCGTCACCAGCACCACCGGCCCGTCCGCGCCAAGCCGCCCCTGCAGCCACTCGCCGAAATGCCCCGCAACGCCCGTCATGCGAAGACCCGATTCACGCTGCGCACCGATACGGGCGCCCCGAGCCAGACGCCCAGCCGGGTGGCCGAGAGCGGCGCGATCTCGAAGGCCAGTGCGCCGGGAACATGCCCCGTGACCAGCGCCAGCGCCGCCCGGATAACCCCCGCATGGGCCACGACCGCCACCGGCGCGGCGAGGTCCTCTGCCATCCGCGCGGCGTCCAGCAGACCGGGTGTCACCCGCGCGCAGACATCGGCAAAGCTTTCGCCGCCCGGCCAGCGGTGCGCGGCCAGCGCCTCCGGCGTCATCTCGCCAAGGTCGGGCAGGTCGGTCAGCGCGCGCCCCTCGAAATCGCCGAAATCCTGTTCCCAGAGACGGGCATCCTGCATGGGATCGGCCCCGGGCCAGAGCGCCGCGGCCGTCTGCCGGCAGCGCAGCGCCGGGCTGACGATGACCCGCGCCACCCGGCCCACGCCAAGGACCAGCGCATCGACGGCATCGGCCGACAGAAGGGCCGCCACGTCGCGGCGGCCGTTCAGGACGCCCGGCTCAGCCACCGGCGCATGCCGGATAAGGACCAGTTCCGGTCGCTCTTCGCCCATGCCCTGACAGTCCCCCGGATTTCCACTTTCCATTCCGCGCCGAACCTGCTCTTTCACGGCGCCATGAAAAAGTCGATACTGATCACGGGCGGTGCCCGATCCGGAAAATCGGCCCTCGCCGAACGGCTGGCGCTGTCGCGTACCGGCCGCGCGGTCTATATCGCCACCGCCGAGGCCCGCGACGACGAGATGCGCGACCGGATCGCGCAGCACCGCGCCCGCCGTGGCGAAGGATGGACCGACCACGAGGCGCCCCTCGATCTTGTCGGCACGCTCGTGGCCACCGACGGCGATGCGCCGCGGCTTGTCGATTGCCTGACGCTGTGGCTGACCAACCTGATGCTGTCGGGCGCGGACTGGCGCACGGCGGGCATGGCGCTGGCCGAGGCGCTGCCCCGGCAGGCCGCCCCCGTGGTGCTTGTGACCAACGAGGTCGGCTCCGGCATCGTGCCCGACAACCGGCTTGCGCGGGAATTCCGCGATGCCGCGGGCTGGCTCAACCAAACCATCGCAACCGCCTGTGACGAGGTCTATCTCTCGGTCGCGGGCTGCCCCCTGAAGGTGAAACCCGATGACGTCACTCTCTGACCTGACCACGCTGGCCGATGTCGCGGCCCTGGCTGCCACCCTGCCGGAGGCCGATGCAGCCGCCCGCGAGGCCGCCGATGCCCGCCAGATGAGCCTGACAAAGCCGCCGCGCGCGCTGGGACGGCTTGAGGATCTGGCCGTCTTCATGGCCGGGTGGCAGAAGACCGACCGCCCGTCGATCACGCAGGCGCAGGCACTGGTGTTTGCCGGGAACCACGGCATCTGCGCGCGCGGCGTGAACCCCTTCCCGCAGGAGGTGACGGCCCAGATGGTCGCGAACTTCCGCAGCGGCGGCGCGGCGATCAACCAGCTCTGCCGTGCCTCGGGGGCCGAGCTGGACGTGGTCGAACTGGACCTCGACACGCCCACCGCCGATTTCACCGCCGGCCCCGCCATGACGGAGGCCGAGGTGCTGGAGGCGATGAAGGCCGGTGCAAGCGCCGTGCCTGCGACGACCTCCGTCCTGGTGCTGGGCGAGATGGGCATCGGCAACTCCACCGTCGCCGCCGCCCTTGCCGCCGCGGCCTTCGGGGGCGACGCCGCCGACTGGGTGGGCCGGGGCACCGGGTCCGACGCGGAGGGCAAGGCGCTGAAGGCAAAGGTCATCGAAGAGGGCCGCACCCTGCACGCCGATGCGCGGGGGCTGGGCCTGCTGATGGCCTACGGCGGGCGCGAACAGGCGGCGATCTGCGGCGCGGTGATCGAAGCCCGCGCCCGCCGCATCCCGGTGATCCTCGACGGCTATATCTGTACCGCTGCCGTGGCGCCGCTCTATGCGCAGGACAAGCGGTTCCTCGACCATTGCATTGTCGGCCACCAGAGCGCCGAGCCGGGACACGCCCGCCTGCTCGCCGCGATGGAGAAGGCGCCGGTCCTGACGCTGGACATGGCACTTGGCGAAGGCTCCGGCGCGGCGCTGGCGCTCGGGGTGCTGCGCGCGGCGCTGGAGTGCCACAACGGCATGGCCACCTTCGCCGAGGCGCAGGTCTCCGGCGGATGAGAACGGCGCACCGCCTCCACGAGATCCGGCTGGCGGTGATGTTCCTGACCCGCCTGCCGGTGGGTATTCTGCCCGAGCCCGTGCCGACGCTGGCGGAGGCGCGATGGGCCTTTCCGCTGGCGGGCCTGCCGGTGGGTCTGGCCGGGGGGCTGGTCTTTGCGCTGGCGGGCTGGATCGGGCTGGCGCCGCTTCTGGCCGCCGTGCTGGCACTGGCGGCCATGGTGATGATCACCGGCGCGCTGCATTTCGACGGGCTGGCGGACGTGGCCGACGGTTTCGGCGGCGGACGCGACGCGGCCCACGCGCTGGAGATCATGCGCGACAGCCGGATCGGCAGCTACGGCGCGGTGGCGCTGGTGCTGACGGTGGGCGCCTGGGCGGCCGCGCTGTCCGGGCTTTCGCCCGCGCGCGGGCTGATGGCGCTGCTGGCGCTGTCGGTGCTGAGCCGCCTTGCGATGCTGGTCCTGCTGGTGGAACTGCCCTCGGTGCGCGCCAAGGGGCTTGGCCAGTCGGCCAGTGCCTCGGGCGGGCGCCCCTACCTGCCGGGCGCGCTGCTGGCGCTTGTGCTGATCCTGCCGCTGGGGATCGGCGGGCTGGCCGCGCTTGTCGCCGTGGCGGTGACCGCGGCCCTTGTGGCGTGGCGGGCGCAGCGGCGGATCGGCGGCCAGACCGGCGACGTGCTGGGCGCGGCACAGCTTCTGTGCGAGACCGCCGGGCTGGCCGCCCTGACGCTCGGATGACCGCGCGATTGCATCACGACAGCGGGCCGTGCCAAACCGTCCCGCAGACCTGAGGAGGACCTGTCCCATGCCATTCTTCCAGCCGCCGGAGCTGCGCCACGCCTTCGACCTGACGGTCGAGCTCGACCCGATCCGGGAAATGGGCCGGGGCCGCGCCGGGCGCCGCCGGATCATCCCGATCATCGGCGGCACCTGCGAGGGCCCGCGCATCAAGGGCCGTGTCCTGAACCTCGGCGCCGACTGGCAGACGATCTGGGACGGCGGCGTCTCGGAACTCGACACCCGCTACGGGATCGAGACGCATGACGGCGCGACCATCGAGATCATCAACTACGGCCGCCGCTTCGGACCAGAGGACGTGATGGCGCGTGTCGCCGCGGGCGAGGACGTCGATCCGGCGGAGTACTACATGCGCACGCATTGCCGCCTCGAAACCGGCGATCCGCGGTACGAATGGGTGAACGCGCCGCTCTTCCTGGGCACGGGCGGACGCAGGGCGGCCTTCGTAGTGATCTCTTTCTACGAGATCGCCTGAGGCGGGCTGCGCCGGACGCCGGGCAGGACCGCGCCGCGCAATCTGAAAGGGGCCGCCAGCGCGGCCCTATCATCATCTGCATAAAATGACCCGGTCATGGCTTCCCGCCATAGGCGCGTGTCCACCGTCAGGCAAACGGGCGCGACCGGCGCTCTTCCGCTGCGCGCCTCTTCCGAAAGGTCCGCTGCCCTTCGGCGCTGGCCGGTCAGAACGGCGGGTCTCAAGGCCCCCTTGCCGGGGACAGGGCGCCCTTGCGCGGGCGCAGCCCGCGCGGGTCGCCGCCGTCAGGCGGCGAAACCCTCAGATCTTCAGGATCCGCCGGGCGTTTTCCTTCAGGATCAGCGGCTTGACCTCGTCCTTGATGCCGATGGTCTCGAAATCCGCCAGCCAGCGGTCCGGCGTGATCGCGGGCCAGTCCGACCCGAACAGCATCTTCTTCTTCAGGATCGAGTTGGCGTATTTCACGAAGATCTCGGGGAAGTACTTCGGCGACCAGCCCGACATGTCGATGTAGACGTTGGGCTTGTGCTGGGCGACCATCAGCCCCTCTTCGGTCCACGGAAACGATGGGTGTGCCAGCACGATGGGCGTGTCGGGGAAATCCACCGCCACGTCGTCGATATGCACCGGGTTGGAGTACTTCAGCCGCATCCCCATGCCGCCCTTCATGCCCGATCCCACGCCCGTCTGGCCGGTGTGGAACAGCATGATCCCACCTTCCTCGGCAATCGCCTCGTAGATCGTGTAGGCCGCCTCCCGGTCGTTCGGAAAGAAACCCTGCATCGTCGGGTGGAACTTGAAGCCCTTGATCCCGAACTCCTTCACCAGCCGCCGCGCCTCCCGCGCGCCCGCCTTGCCCTTGTGCGGGTCGATGGAGGCGAAGGGGATCAGGATGTCGGAGTTCTCGGCAGCGATCTGCGCCACCTCCTCGTTGGAATAGCGGCGGAAGCCCGTCTCCCGCTCCGCGTCCACCGGGAAAATCACCGCGCCGATCTTGCGCTCGCGGAAATACTCCGCGGTCTGCTGGACGGAGGGCAGCATCCCCTCGGCCCCCGCCGGGTTCCGGAAATACCGGGCCATCCCGGCCTGGAACTCGTCGTAGCCGTCGTCGCGCGGGCCGCAGCACGGCTCCTCCGCGTGGGTGTGAAAGTCGATGGCGATCAGATCGTCGATGTTCATGGTGCCTCCCTGGGGTCGCGGCCAGACAAGCACGCCTCCGCGCGCCATCCAACCGGAAACATCCGCCGCCCGTCCCCCGGTGCCCGAGGATTCCGGCGGCGATTATTGTTTCCTAGTAGACAAAATAACGGATTCGAGTCAACGTGCCCGAAACAGGCCCGGCGGGGAACGACCGGGACGGCGCAATGCCCGGAGGAGAGATGACCACAACACCGCGAGAGGTGTCCTTCTGGACACCGCGCCTGACCGTCGAACGCCGCGCGGACGGCACCATCCTGCTGGCACAGGAAGAGCCGCTTGGCCCCTACCCCGACCACATGGGCCAGCGCTTCGCCCACTGGGCGCAGGAGACACCCGACCGCATCTGGATGGCCGAGAAATCCGGCGACGGCTGGGCCACGCTCTCCTACGGCGAGGCCTGGGCCAGGATCCGCGCCATCGGCGAGGCGCTTGCCCGCCGCGGCCTGACGCAGGACACCCCGGTGCTGATCCTCTCCGGCAACTCCATCGCCCATGCGCTCATGGCGCTCGGCGCGCAGCACGTGGGCGTGCCCTCCGCCGCCCTCGCCCCCGCCTATGCGCTGACCGGCGGCGACTACGCCAAGCTGCGCGACATCGCCGCCCAGATCTCGCCCGGGCTGATCTTCGCCGACGACGCGGGCCCCTACGCCGACGCGATCACGACGGTCTTCGGCGCGGAGGTGCCCGTGGCCTCCCTGACCGGCACGGTGGAGGGACGCGAGACGCTGGCCTTCGACGACCTGACGCAGACACCCCTGACCGACGCGGAGGGCACGGCCGCCGCCGCCGTCACCCCCGACACCGTGGCGAAGTTCCTTTTCACCTCCGGCACCACAGGCTCGCCCAAGGCGGTGATCCAGACCCAGCGGATGCTTTGTGCCAACCAGCAGATGGTGCAGCAGTGCTTCACCTTCATGAGGGACACGCCCCCCGTGGTCGTCGACTGGGCGCCGTGGAACCACACCGCCTCGGGGAACAAGGTCTTCAACATGGTGATCTACAACGGCGGCACCTACTACATCGACGACGGCCGTCCGACGCCGAAGGCCATCCACAAGACCATCGAGACGCTGCACGACATCTCGCCCACCTGGTATTTCAACGTGCCGCTGGGCTACCAGATGCTGCTCGACGCCTTCGAGACCGACGCGAAACTGCGCGAGACCTTCTTCAAACGCATCCAGATGCTGTTCTACGCGGGCGCGGGCATGTCCCAGCCGGTCTGGGACCGCCTCACCCGGGTCTGCGATCAGATGGTGCCGGGCGGCGTGCTGCTGACCTCCGGCTTCGGCGCGACGGAAACCGGCCCCTTCTCGGTCATCAACACCGCCCGGCAGAAGAAATCCGGCAACCTCGGCCTGCCCGCCCACGGGGTGACGCTGAAACTCGTGCCGCAGGGCGACAAGCTGGAGGCGAGAGTAAAAAGCCCCTCGATCACCCCCGGCTACTGGAAGAACAAGGCCCTGACCGAAGAGGCCTTCGACGAGGAAGGCTTCTACCGCTTCGGCGACGCCTTTCGTTTCGCCGATCCGGACGACCCCTCTCAGGGCCTGCTCTTCGACGGACGGCTGGCGGAGAACTTCAAGCTCGCCTCGGGCACATGGGTCGCCGTCGGCCCGCTGCGGGCGAAACTCACCGACGACCTCGGCGGCCTCGCCTCCGACGTGGTGATTGCGGGCGAAGGCCATACCGAGCTCGGCGCCCTCGTCGTGCCGAACCGCGCCGCCCTGCGCGAGATCGCGGGCGAAGACCTCGACGGCGAGGAACTCCTGGCCCACCCGGAGGTCCGCAGACGCACCGCAGACCGCCTCGCCGCCCACGCGCGGGCCGCCACCGGCTCCGCGTCCCGCGTCCTGCGGCTGATGTACATGTCCGTGCCGCTCGACTTCGACAAGGGCGAGGTCACCGACAAGGGCTCGATCAACCAGCGCGCCGTGCTGCGCCACCGCGCCGACCTGGTGGAGGCGCTCTGGTCCGAGGACCCGCGCGTCATCCACGTCACCAAAGGCTGACCCCGGTGCCCGCACCCGCCACCGCCGGAAACGGGGCGCTGCCCGCCCCCTTCATCTTGGCGGAAATACCTGCCTTGCGGACGGCGCCATCCCGCACCGACGCCCGGCATAGGCACGTCTCGCGCGCCGGAGGCGCGCGACCGTCGGATCGCCGCAGGGATTTCCGAAGGAAAGCCCGCACGGCGATCCGAACCCCGTTCCCCTGAACGCAAGGCCCCCGCATGACACCTGAAACGCTCCTCTCCCTCCTCGACGCCACGCCCGGCTGGACGGCACAGGCCGCGGCCGCCGACCTCGACGACACGGCCACGCTGCAGATCCTCTCGGAGGCCGCGAAATTCGCGCAGACCGCCCTCGCGCCCCTCGCCGCCCATGCCGATACGGCGGGCTGCCGGGTCGAGGATGGCCGGGTCAGGACGCCAGATGGCTATGCGCACGCCTTCCGGCAGATGGGCGCGGACGGCTGGATCGCCGCCGACCTCGATCCAGACCTTGGCGGCATGGGCCTGCCGCTGGCGCTGCACGCGGCGGCCTCCCTGCCGATGGAGGGCGCGGCCCTGCCCTTCATGATGGCGCTGGGATCGACCCGCGCGGCGGCGCATTGCCTGGCCGCCACCGCGCCGGAACTGGCGGCAGAGTGGTGCCCGAAGCTCGCCTCCGGCCAGTGGGCGGCGACGATCTGCATCTCGGAGCCGGACGCGGGCTCCGACGTCGGCCGCATCCGCACCAAGGCCACGGCAGAGGGCGAGGGCTGGACCGTCTCGGGCACGAAATGCTGGATCAGTTTCGGCGATCACGACATGGCCGAGCGCATCGGCCACCTCTGCCTCGCCCGGACCGGCGCGCCGGAGGAAGGCACGCGCGGCCTTTCGCTGTTCCTCGTCGCCGACGCGCGGCAGGACGGCAGCAGGAACGGTATCTTCGTCGAGCGGATCGAGGAGAAGCTGGGCCTGCACGGCTCGCCCACCTGCGTGCTGCGGTTCGAGCGTGCGGAGGCCACGCTGATCGGCACGCCCGGCCGCGGCTTGCCCGCGCTCTTCAACATGATCGAACTGATGCGCCTGCAGGTCGGCGTGCAGGGCGCGGGCGTCGCCGCCGCCTGCGCGACGCTGGCGCAGGACTATGCCGGGGACCGCAGGCAGGGCGGACGGCCCGACGCCGCCCCCGTCGCCATTGCCACCCACCCGGACGTCCGCCGCCAGCTCTGGCTGATGGAGGCGCGCGCGCTGATCGCCGCCGCCCTGGTGGTGGAGACCGCCGTCACGCTGGGCCAGGCGCAGGGCGGCGACCCGGAGGCCGCGGCGCTCTCGGCCTTCCTGCTGCCGCTGGCCAAGACCTTCGGCGGCGAGATGGGTCAGGCCAATGCCTGCGCCGCGATCCAGGTGCTGGGCGGCGCGGGCTACACCCGGGAATGGCCCGCCGAGCGCCACTTCCGCGACGTCCGCATCACCACGATCTACGAAGGCACCACCGGCATGCAGGCGCAGGACGTGCTGTTCCGCCGCCTGCTGAAGGACGGCGCGACAATCCGCGCGGCCCTGACGGCCCGGCTGGGGGGGGACGCGGTCTTCCCGGCGCTTTTGGCGCGGCTCGATACCCTCGTGGAGCGGCTTTCAGGCGCGAAACCTGAGGCGCAGGCCCTTGCCGCAGACGCGGCGCTGCGCGCCGCCTGGGAGGTCGTGGCCGCGGGGCTGGCGGAGCGCCTGCTTGGATCGCTCGGTCCAAGCGCGGCGCTCGACCTCTGGCTCTCCGGCGCGGCGGCGCGCATGGCGGTGGCAGAGGCTGGCGTGGACTGGGCGCTGAGGGTTTCGGATCGCTGACGCGATCCGATCCGCGCGCCCTTCGGGCGCGCGTACCTTGGTGGCCCCGTGAACAGCCCCCTGCCGGCGGCGCGCGCCGGTGCGCCGGGGCATTCAGGTATTTTTGCCAAGATGAAGGCAGCACCGGGTTTGCCCGAACCGGACGACGCTCCGCTTGGGCCGCGTCAGCAGTAGGCTTCCGGTCCCACGGACTGCGCGTCGGAGTAGCGCGCGCCGTGGCACCAGCCGACCGGCAGCCGCTGTTCGATCTCCGCGACGATGTCGGGCGACAGCTTCATACCGGCGCCGGCGACCAGTTCGGCGAAATGCGCGGTGCTGCGCGTGCCCGGGATCGCGTGGATCGCGGGGCTCTTGGCCAGGGTCCATGCGATGGCGAGGGATGCGGTCGCCAGGCCCATGTCTGCCGCCATCTCGCGCAGGGGCGCGCTGGCCGCGATGTTGCGGTCGAGGTTGCCGCCGGTGAAGCGCGGATTGCCGGACATGAAGCCGCTTGCCGCCACACGCTCCGGCGTGGGCGGCGTGTCGGACAGCAGCCCGCGGCCCACCGGGCAGAAGGCGACCAGCGCCGTGCCGAGGTCCTCGCAGGCCTGCAGAAGCCCCAGTTCCGGCAGGCGCGTCTGCAGCGAGTATTCCGACTGCACCGCCGCCACCGGCGCAACGGCCGCCGCGCGCCGAAGCGAGGTCGGCGCGATCTCGGAGAAGCCGAAGGCAGCGATCTTGCCCTTCGCCTTGAGCGCGGCGAGGGTTTCCGTCACCGCCTCGATCTCGTGCCGGGGATCGCGGCGGTGCACGTAGAAGAGCGCCACCTGCTCCACCCCAAGGCGCTTGAGGCTCTGGTCCAACTCTGCCTCGAGGTGTTCGGGCGCGTTGTCGAAGGTGCGCCGCCCCTCCGCGTCTCTGGTGATCGCCGCCTTCGTGGCGATGGTGAAGGGCATTCCGCCCTTGCCCGCGTAGCGCTTGAGATAGGCGCCGATGGTCTCTTCGGAGCGGCCCATGCCGTAGACGTTGGAGGTGTCGATATGCGTCACGCCCGCGTCGAGCGCCGCGTCCAGCACCGCGTGCGCATCTTCGACGCTGACCGGGCCGTAGAAGTCCGAGAAGGACATCGCCCCCACACCCAGCGCCGCGACCTCCGGGCCGCCGGCCCCCAGTTCCCGTTTCAGCATCGCCTCGTCTCCCGCATGTCCGTTTGCGCGACCATCCCCGAAAAGCGGGGCGGGGCCAAGGGCGCAAGCGAAGGTTTCTTTGCCAGTATCAACCAGGGGCAGCCGCTGGTGGCACGCGGGCAAAAGCGTCAGACGCGGGCGCCCTCGGGGATCATGCGGGGGGCCTCGTTCAGGGCCTCGCGGGCAAAGCCCGCCGCCGCCTTGTAGCCCGCCATGAAGGCGTCGCGTTCCGCGGGCGGGATCACCGCATCGATGTCGTCGAACTCCCCTCCGCAGCGTTCGTCGACCATGTTCAGGAGGCCGAAGGGACCGGCGCCCCGGTTGCGCAGCACGAGCTGGCCCACGGGTCCGGCAAGGCGCGCGTCGTAGGCGGCAAGCGCGGCCGGGCCGACGCCTTCCGCCAGCAGGCACTGGCCCAGCGTGCGCGCGTCGATCACCGCCTGGCTCGCGCCGTTGGAGCCGGTGGGATACATCGCATGGGCCGCATCGCCCAGAAGCGCCACGCGCCCGTCGACCCAGGTGGGGATCGGGTCGCGGTCGATCATCGGGTTCTCGTAGGCGATGTCGGCGCGGGACAGCAGGTCCGGGACGTCCAGCCAGTCGTAGCGGAAACCCTCGAAGTGATGGGCGAATTCCGCGATCTCCACCGGGCGGAACCAGCCGCTTTCGCCCCTGCCCTCGCTCTTGTCGACGACCAGTTCGGCGATCCAGTTGATCGTCGCCAGCCCGTCCGCGTCCGGGGCGGAGATCGGGTAGATCACCATCCGGTGCCGGTGCGTGCCGAGCCCCACAAAGCTGGAGCCGGTGCGGATCGGGGCCGCCCGCGTGGTGCCGCGCCACATGACCGCGCCGCCCCAGTGGATCGGCGGCTGGTCGGGGTGCATCTGCGCGCGGGTGGCGGAGTGGATGCCTTCCGCCCCGATCAGCAGGCTGCCGCGGGCGCGGACCTCGCCGGCTTCGGTCTGCATCACCAGCGTGACGCCGTCCTCGTCCTGTTCGTAGCCCGCCGAGGCATGGCCGGTCCGGACCGCGTCCTTGCCAGCCCGCTCGCGGAACGCCTCAAGCAGCGCGATGTGGAAGGCGCCGCGGTGCACGGCGTATTGCGGCCAGTCGTAGCCCGCCTCCAGCCCGCGCGGCTCGGCGTAGATGTCGTTGCCGTTCAGGCCGACCAGCGCCCATTCGCGCGCGGGCACGCCGACGCGGTCCAGCACCTCCGGCCCGATGCCCAGGTCGTAAAGCTCGCGCACCGCGTTGGGCTGCAGGTTGATGCCCACGCCCAGGGGTTTCAGCTCGCGCACCTTCTCGTAGACCACGCAGGGCACGCCGATCTGGTGCAGGGTCAGCGCGGTCACGAGGCCGCCGATGCCGCCTCCGGCGATCAGGACGGGGTCGGCCATGTCAGCTCTCCATCTTCAGGTAGCGCCGGAGGAGGGTCTTCAGCTGCTCCGCTTCCGCGTCACTGAGCGGCACGGGCGAGGTACCCTCGTGGATCACGAACGACGGGCGGAGCGCATCGACGCGGGCCGTGCCCTCCTCCGTCAGCCAGAGTTCCACCGACCGCTTGTCGCCTTGCGGCACCGTGCGGCGGACGAGGCCCTCGGCCTCCATCCCGTGCACCATCTTCGTCATGTGCGCGCGTTTGATGCGCAGCGCCTTGGCCAGGACGCCCTGACGGACGCCCGGGTTCTCGGCCAGCATCAGCAGCACCGACCATTCGCCGGGACGCATTCCGGCGGATTCGAAGTCGCTGTAGAACTGGGCAAAGCTGCGCAGCTGCGACAGGCGCAGCAGGAACCCGAGGCTGTTCGCCAGCGGGCCGAAAGCCAGCGCCTCGTCGCCCTCAGGCATTGGGGTCCTGCACCTTCGCGGCGCGCTTTTCGAGGAAGGCGCGCAGGCGGTCCTTCGCGTCGTCGGTCATGGTGGCGAGGCTTGCGACCATGGATTCGGCGAAGAGCCCGTCCTCGGACGACATGTCCGCGATGCGCGGCAGGGCGTTGATGATCGCGTAGTTGGTGAACTCGGCATTGGTGGCCATCTGCTCGGCCAGCGCGACGGCCTTTGTCAGCGCCTCGCCTTCCGCCACCACGTAGGACACGCCGCCCCAGGCCTCGGCCTCCGTGGCCTTCAGGGCGCGGCCGGTCAGCATCATGTCGCCCATGCGCGGCGCGCCGATCAGACGGGCGATCCGGACCGAGCCGCCGCCGCCCACGAAGATGCCGCGCTGGCCTTCGGGCAGGGCGAAGAAGGCGGTCAGGTCCGCCACGCGGATCTGGGTGGAGGCGGCCAGCTCGAAGCCGCCGCCCACCGCGGCCCCGCTGATCGCCGCGACGAAGGGGATGGTGCCGCGTTCGATCCCGTCGAAGACCGCGTGCCAGCGGCGCGACCCCTTCACCGCCTCGAAGAGCGGTTTCTCCGAATGTTCGGCAAGGTCGAGCCCGGCGCAGAAATGCTTGCCGTGGCCGAAGATCACCCCGGCGCGGGCCTCGCGCTGCGCGCGCTGTACGGCTTCGTGGATGGCCTCGACAAAACGGTCGGAAATCGCGTTGCGTTTTTCGGGACGGTTCAGCCCGATCAGCGCAACGGCGCCCTTGAGCTCGTAAGTGACGAGCGTCTCTGTCGTGTCCATGCGATCCTCCCGCGGCAGCCGTTTTCGGCGCCAGTTTGTTCACACGTAAACAATGTTGTCGAGTCGTGTCAACGCGGGAGCGCGCTGTTTCGGACAGGCCGGGGCGTGTGCGGATAATGCGCCAAGCCCACGCCGGACATGGCCCGTGGGTCTGCCGGGCGGCTGCCGTCCAGTTTCAGCCGCTTCCGGCGCAGCTGTCCAGAGGTTTCCGCGCCGCTGACTCGCCTTTGGCGGCGGTGTCCCGCCTCAGCCCGGCGCGCGTTCCGCCCAGCCGGCAAAGACCTTCTCCAGCGCAACGACGACGTAGTAGAGAACGATGCCCAGGAAGGCGAGCGCGATCAGGACGGCGAACATCAGCGGGTAGTCGGAGTTGGTCTTGCCCGAGTCGAAGAGCGCGCCGAGGCCGCGGCCGTGGGGCGAGACGATCTCCATCAGGTTGGTGCCGATGAAGGCCAGCGTGACCGAGACCTTCAGCGCGCCGAAGAACTCCGGCAAGGTCTTGGGCAGGGCGATTTTCCAGAAGATGGTGGTCTGGCTGGCCCCGAGCGAGCGCAGGATGTCGCGGTACTCGGGCTCGAGCGTCGACAGCCCGATGGAGATCGACACGGCGATCGGGAAGAAGGAGATCATGAAGGCGATCAGCACGGTGTTGAAGTCGTGCATGCCGACGAACATCAGCGCGATGATCGGCACGACGGTGGCCTTCGGAATGGCGTTGAAGCCCACCAGCAGCGGGTAGAGCGCGTCGCGCATCGTGCGGGAAAAGCCCATGATCATGCCGATCACGACACCCACCACGATGGCCAGCAGCAGCCCCGCCACCGTCCGCCAGAGCGTCTGCCAGCCCATGACGAGGAACAGCTCCCAGTAGCGGGTGTAGGCGGGCAACAGGTCCGAGGGCGAGGCCATCTTGTAGTTCGGCCAGCCCATCGCCCAGACCAGCAGTTCCCACAGCAGGAGGAAGATGATCACGGCGATGACCGGGGTGAGAAAGGCTTTGAGACGCATGGCGGTTCTTTTTCGGTCGGGCGGCGGCGCGTGTGGCGGCGCCGGAATGTGAGTATTTTCGAAGCAGAGAAGCAGGGGGAGGAGCGCCTGCCGGAGCGGGTGCCCTCAGGCCGCGGCCCTGCCCTGCGCGATCTCGATCTGGTGGCGCAGGATGCCCAGCATCTCGGCGGCCTCGGCGGTGTAGAGGTGGTCGAGGTCGCGCGGCCCGGTGTCCGGCACGTCGAGCACGTATTGCGTGCGGGCGGGCCGCCCCGACAGCACGATCACCTGGTCGGCGAGGAAGATCGACTCGCGCAGGTCGTGGGTGATGAGGACGCCGGTGAAAGGCTCCTTCTCCTTTACCCTGTGCATGGTCTGCCAGAGATCTTCCCGGGTGAAGGCGTCGAGCGCGCCGAAGGGTTCGTCGAGGATCAGCACCTCGGGCTTATGGACCAGCGCCCGGCAGAGCGAAGCACGCTGCCGCATACCGCCGGAGAGCTCGGAGGGGCGCTTGTCCTCGAACCCGGTGAGCCCCACCAGCGAGAGCAGGTAGCGCGCGCGGTCTTCCTGCTCCTTCCGCGACAGCCTGTTCGGCACGATCTCCAGCGGCAGGACCACGTTCTGCAGGATCGTCCGCCATTCCAGCAGGACGGGGTTCTGGAAGGCCATGCCGACGGTGGAGCGCGGTCCCTTCACCCGTTCGCCGTGCAGCCAGACCTCGCCCTGATCCGGCTTCATCAGCCCGGCGATCAGCCGGGTCAGGGTGGACTTGCCGCAGCCCGACGGTCCGACCACGGCGCAGAAGCCGCCCTCCGGGACGGAGACGTTCAGACCGTCCAGCACCGGCAAGGGGCCGTTCTGCGTCTGATAGGTGTGCCGCACGTCCTTGATGTCGATCAGATTTCCCATGTGGCCCCCGCGCCCGGTCGTGTCGTTGTGAAAGGGGCCGGACCCATGGCCCGGCCCGTTCGTAGGGTGGGGGTTCCGCCCGGCAGGGCGGGTTCCCCACCTGTCCTGTCACTCCAGCGCGAAGCCGCCGTCCGGCAGGTAGGCGTCGGAGAAATAGAGCGATGCGTCGGGTTCGTTCTGGAACTCGTAGGTCAGCTTCATCTGCTCGATCGCGCTTGCCATGCGGTCGTCGTCAATCCCGCCGAAGCCGTTCGCCTGCGTCCAGTCGGTCACCACGTTGGCGTCGATGGCCAGCTGCAGGCGACGCTCTTCGAGCCCCGCATCCGCCGCCGGGTTGCGCTCCATCAGGCTTTCGGTGGCGCCCGCCGGATCGGCGATGGCGTCCTTCCAGCCCATCGCGACCGCTTCGAGGAAGCCTTTCACGGCCTCCGGGTTCTCGGTGGCGAAGTCGGTGTTGACGATGATCGCGTTGCCGTAGAGGTCGACGCCGTGATCGGCCATCAGGATGGTGGAGATGTCGTCCTCCGGCACGCCCAGCCGCACGAGGTTCAGGAAGGACGAGAAGGAGAAGCCGGTGACCGATGCCACCTTGCCCTCGGCCAGCATCGGTTCTCGGGTCGGGAAGCCCACCGGCTCCACCGTGATCGCGTCCATGTCGAGGTCATTCTCGGCGGCGAAGATCGGGAACTGCGCCCATGCGCCGTCCGGCGGCGGGGCACCCAGCACCTTGCCTTCCAGGTCCTTCGGCGTCTCGACGCCCAGCGACTTGCGGCCCACGATGGCGAAGGGCGGCTTGTCGTAGACCATCATCACCGCCGTCACCGGCGCGCCGGGGTTCTGGTCGAGGAACTTGATCAGCGAGTTGATGTCGGCGAAGCCCACTGGGAAGGCGCCGGTGGCGACCTTCGGAATGGCGTCGAGCGAGCCCTGCCCGGCGGTCACTTCCACCGTCAGGTCGGCATCGCCGAAATAGCCCTTGTCGATGGCGACGAAATACGGCGCGGACGGCCCTTCGAATTTCCAGTCCAGTGCGAACGGCATGTCGGTCTCGGCGGCGGCTCCGGTGGCAAGTCCGGTGGCCAGCGACAGACCGGCAAGCGCGAACAGATTGCGATGCAGCACGGTGTCTCTCCCCTGTCAGGTTGTATGCCCCCTTTTCGTCTTTCTCGGCGGGGGCCCGGCAATCACCCTGCCATGGCGCGGGCGCGCGGGTGAAGTGAAACGTTCAACAATCGGGCAGATGAACGCGGCGCGCCCAAAATTTGCGCATGTGGGCCATGGGCGGCCCGGCGACAGCCGCAAGCCCCTTTCAACCATGGCGATTTCTCCGGCCCGCGCGCTCGCGCGAAGACCCCGGGCCACGCCCCTCGCCGCCCGCTGCAACAGACTGAACCTGCCCGGAAAAACGACGAAAGCGGCTTCCAAATCGCATCACGCGATGTATCGTGAGCGGCAATTGATCCGTCCCGGCCAGCCGGGACCGCCATTCAGGAACAGGTATTTCATGTCCGACGCCGCCAAGCCCAAAGCCGCCAAGATCACCTCTGCCAGGGACTTCGTGAAGGCCCATGCCACGCCGGCGGCGCAGGCGGATGCCGAAACAAGAGGCACGGAAAAGACGGCCGGGCAGGCCTCTGCCGCGATCCAGGACAACCCGTTCTTCAGGATCATGCTCGACGAAAGCGCCTCGCCTCAGGACAAGCTCGACCAGGTGACTCAGGCCCTGACCTTCACCGACGACCGCGCCAGGGCGCGCGAGAATCTCGCCGCCTTCAACGCCTTCAAGGAATACCTCCAGTTCGAGCGCAAGCGCATGGCGCAGGAGATCATCGCGCTCACCGACACGGAGGCCTTCGGCGAACTCAAGCAGGTCTTCGAGGACATCAACACCGCGCTCATGACCTTCGAGGAGCGGATCGGCCCGCTCACCGACATCGTCGACGCCGTCTACACGCTGCGCATGAACGGCGTGACCTTCGACATCTTCCAGGAACTCCTGCGCGAACGCGAGGACGCGAAGCAGCGCGCCGGGAAGAAGGCCGTCCTGCGCGAGCAGATGCTCGATCTCGAGGACAACATCCGCGCGCTGAAGGCCGAGAACGGATTTCTCAAGGACGACCGCAGCTTCTTCGGCTTCGGCGGGGTGAAGAAGACGGCGCAGGACAAGATGGCCCAGAACGAGGTCGCGCTGGCCGCTGACACCAAGAAGCTCCAGGGCATCCTGGCCGAGATGAAGGCGCTCGACGCCGACGCTCCGCAAAGCGCGCAATACGCCGAATTCGCGGCGGAAAAGGCGAAGCTGAAGGAACTGCTCGACATCACGTCCGAGGAGCACAAGGCCCGGCAGGAGGCGCTGGTGAAATCCGCGCAGGACTTCATCGACACGACGGAGGCGCGCGTCTCCAGCGTGCTCGGCCACTTCAACGGCATGAACGGCCAGATCGAGAACCTCGACGAGGCGAACTTCACCATGCGGTCGATGTACGCGATCCTCTCGGACGCCACGAAGGAGGTCGACACCCGCAACGAGGCCCGGCGCGAGGAGATCCGCAAGTCGATCGAGGCGGCCGGCAGCGACCTCGAGAAGCTGGGGCAGGAACGGCTGGAACGCGACATCAACGCCTACATCTCGAACCTCGGCCGGTCGTCGGTGGACACCACCGCGGTGCTGGCCGAACTGACCGCCTCCGGCCACCGCATCCACTCCATGAAGGAGGCGAACGAACAGCAGGTCGCCAAGACGCGCCAGCTCCACACCTCCGGCGTCGCGGGCGTGGCCGACCAGCTCTCGACCGTGCTGCAGGCCGTCTCTGCCGCGGCGCTCGGCGAAAGCTCCGAAGCCGCCAAGATCAGCCTCGAACGCATGAACCGGACGACCGCCGAACTGGGACAACGCGAGGTCATCCGCGTGGCGCTCGGCACGAAGGAGATCAACCAGGACCTCTCCAACGCGCTGTCGGAACTGTCGGAATACGGCGAGACCATCCGCGCCGCCACCTCGATCACCCGCGAGGGGCTCTCGGAAACCCGAAACCTGCTCGCGCAGATCGAACGCCAGACGGCGGAAACGCAGGCGGCGGTCAAGGAATCGCTCTCCGTCGCGGCGGATGTGGCGGGCGGCAAGGGCGGTACTCGCAGCCCCGCCCCCGAAGACACCGCAAGGGAGGCCGAAGACAGGCAGGCCCCGCCAAACCCCTTCGGCCTCGGCCGGTCCCGGGAAGGATCATGACCGCCCCGACTGACGCCGGTTCCGGTTTCGGATCGCTGCGCGATCCGACCGGCCGGGGGCTCCGCCCCCGGACCCCCGGAGGTATTTCAGCCAAGATGAAGGCAAACTTTTCCCATCACCTTGGTCCAAATACCCTTGGGGGGTCCGGGGGGCAACGCCCCCCGGCCGGTCGCCTCGCGTCAGCGAGGCGAAACACTCCTGTCTACATTGGAGTATCAGGATGGCTTGCCCATGCCTGAGCAGGTCAGGGATCATCTGATCCGCGGTGCGGACCTGCTCGCGCGGCGGCCGCATTTCCGTCTGGTGGGGAGGGCGAAGGAGCTCTCCCAGATATCGGGTATGCTCATGCGGCACACCGCCTCCAACGTGCTGCTCGTCGGCCCGGGCGGGGTCGGGGCGACTTCGATCTGCATCGGGCTGGAGGCGGCGAAGGCCGATGCCTCCCTGCCCTTCGACGTGCTGGCCAGGCGGTTGTTCTGGCTCGACACCGACGGGCTGTTTTCCTCCGGCACCCATGCGCGCATCTCCGAAGGGTTCGAGAAGCTGCGCCGCACCTTGTTGCGTACCGCGAACTCCGTCCTGCTGATCGACGATTTCCGCGACTTCATCGAGGCCGCCCGCAACAACGGCACCACCCATCTGATCAACGCGGTCATGCGCGACGTGCTGACGGGGCGCTACCAGTGCATCCTCGAAGCCCGGGACGAGGACCTCGAGATCGTGCTCAAATGTCACTCCAACATGCGTGAGGTCTTCACCATGCTGGAGATCCGCGAACCCGGTCCCGACGCGCTGGCCGAGATCGCCCGGGTCGGCGCCGCGCGGCTCACCACCCATCACGGCGTGCCCGTCACGGAAGAGGCCATCGCCGCCGCGATCGAACTGACCTCCAAGTACCACGTCGGCGACCTGTCGCTGTCGCGCGCGCAGCCGGAGCGGACGCTGAACCTGATCGACAGGGCGCTGACCTCCTACCGCCAGGCGGTGCACCGGCGCCCGCCGCACCTTGTCCGGCTGCGGGCCACGCTGGCAGAGATCGAGGCGCTGCCCGAAGAGGCCCGCTCGCCCGACATTGCCCGCCAGCACGGCGAACTCGGGGACATGCTGGCCACCGCCGAAGCCGACTGGGCCGCCAAGGTCGACCGGCTCACCTCCCTGCGCAATGCGCAGCGCAGCGGGGAGGAACTGCTGCTCGCCCTCGAAGAGCAACTGGAGGCGGAACGGCAGAAGGAAACGCCCGAGACCGCGCAGGCAGACGCCGCGCCCTCCTTCTCTGCCCGGCTTTCCGGCGGCGCGGGTTTCGGCTCGCGCGAGGAGAACCGCATCCTGCAGGAGATCAGGCAGGCCTCTGCCGCCATCGCCGACAACAAGCGAGCCTTCGACGCCCTGCAGGAGGAGATGAACGCCGGTCTCTCGCTCGACGCCGCGGCGGTCACGCTGGAGTTCTCCGCCATTTCCGGCATCCCCGCCGAAAAACTGAACCAGGACGAACGCGAAAAGCTCCTGACCCTCGACCGGGCGCTGAAGGCGCGGGTCTACGGCCAGGACCACGCCGTCGAAAAGCTGGTCGGCGCTGTGCTGATGGCCAATGCCGGGCTGAAAGAGCCCGACAAGCCGCAGGGGTCCTTCATGTTCTGCGGGCCGTCCGGCGTCGGCAAGACGGAGATCGCCAAGGCGCTCGCCATGGCGCTCAAGGACAGCGAGAAGGCGATGCTGCGCTTCGACATGTCGGAATACATGGAGAAGCACGCGATGGCCAAGCTCATCGGCGCGCCGCCGGGCTACGAGGGGTACGAGGCGGGCGGCATCCTCACCAACTCCGTGCGCCGCAACCCGCATTCGATCATCCTCTTCGACGAGATCGAGAAGGCGCATCCGGACGTGTTCAACGTCTTCCTGCAGGTGCTGGACGACGGGCGGCTCACCGACAACCGCGGGCTGACCGTCAGCTTTGCCGACACGCTGATCCTGATGACCACGAACATCGGGCAGGCGCATTTCCTCAACACCGACCTGGGCTTTGCCGCCGCCATGGAAGAGACCATGCGCGATCTCGAAGGCACCTTCCGGCCGGAATTCCTGAACCGTTTCAACGGGCGGCAGAACATCATCGGGTTCCGGACCCTGCCCTTGGAGCTGATCGAGAAGATCGCCAACCGCGAGCTGCAGAAGGTCAATGCGCGCATCCGGGCCGCCGGGCACGCGGTAACGATCGCCATGGCGCCGGAGCAGGTCGCAGCGCTTTGTGCCGACCGCTACGATCCGGTGCACGGCGCGCGCGGCATCCCCGGCTTCTTCGCGGCAGAGGTCTACCCCTCCATCGCGCGCACCATCCTGTCGGCACCGGACACGGCCGGCACGCTCGACGTGCGTTACCATGCCGACGACGGCGGCCGGGTGGAGATCGTGCCGGCATGACGTGCGCGCTGCCGGACAACGGCGCCGCAAAGGGGCGCCGGGCATGAGCGGGCGCCTGACATTTTCCGCCAACCTCGGGTTCCTCTGGACCGACAGGCCCCTGCCCGATGCGATCCGGGCGGCGGGGGCGGCCGGCTTCGACGCGGTCGAATGCCACTGGCCCTACGACATTCCCGCAGCGTCCGTGCTGGAGGCGCTGGCGGACACCGGCCTGCCGCTTCTCAGCGTGAACACGCGGCGGGGATCGCAGCCGGGCGACTTCGGCCTTTCGGCCCTTCCCGGGCGCGAGGCCGAGGCCCATGCCGCCATCGCGGAGGCGGTGAACGGCGCCGTGGCCCTTGGCGCACGCATGGTACATGTCATGGCAGGCAAGGCGCGTGGTCCGAAGGCCCGTGCCGCCTATCACAACGCGCTGCGCCATGCCTGCGCGCTGGCCGCGCCGCACGGGCTGACGATCCTGATCGAACCCATCAACCAGAAGGACGCGCCGGGCTACTTCCTGCGCGACACCGCCCACGCACGGCGCATCATCGAGACGCTGGGACTGCCCAACCTGAAACTGATGTTCGACTGCTACCACGTCCAGCGCGCCGAGGGGGACGTGATCCACCACCTGCGCGACCTCCTTCCGGTGATCGGTCACATCCAG
Organism: Sagittula sp. MA-2; assembly: GCF_030126985.1. GTDB lineage: Bacteria > Pseudomonadota > Alphaproteobacteria > Rhodobacterales > Rhodobacteraceae > Sagittula. Next base: position 3,360,043 of record NZ_CP126145.1, read on the forward strand.
TTTGCGGGCGCGCCGGACCGTGGACCGCCGGACGAGGGAGAGCTCAACTACACCGCCGTGTTCGAGGAGATCGCCGCACTGGGATGGACGGCCCCGCTGGGCGCCGAATACCGCCCCGGTCCCGACACCGACGCCACGCTCGGCTGGCTGGCCCGGGCGCGCAGCATCTGAACCCCGGACAATCCGGAACGGGGTCAGCGAAATCTCAGCGGTTCATCGGAATCGAAGAGGTAGGAGACATTCCAGTTCTCCGGCTCTGTAAATCCCTTGCTGGCGAGCATATCTATAATTCGCTTGTCGATTGTATCGACAAATCGACCGAATTCCATTTCATCCCGAATGACTTTCGCCACGTCCCGTGAAATCTGCACCCGCTGCTGTGCCAGCAATTCGCCGATCCAGTGGCGAGACGCCTCGGAAAACACCTTGGCAGAGGCGATCATCAGTTCCCGCAGCTTGTCGGGATCCAGCGCGTCCTTGCTGAGACAGTCCATCGACCCCTTCTTCATCGAGGCGACGGCCACGTCGGTGCGCATCTCCGACGAGATCATCACCACCGCCGCGCCGAAGTTCATGGGGTGGTTGTTCACCAGCCTCTGCGCGTGCAGCCCGTTGCCCTTCGGCAGCAGATAGTCAATGAAAATAACGTCGTAGGACCGCTCATCCAGCGCCTTCTCGAACTCGTCCATGCCCGTGGTCAGGCGCGTGTTCACGGGCAGCCCGGTCTTTCCGCAGGCGCGCTTGATCCGGTTCAGGTCGAAGGTGCTGTCGTCGAGCACCAGCACCTCGAACACGCCGCGCTGCACTGCGCCATCCCGCCGGCCGCCGGCTGCCAGCACGCCGTCCGCTCTATCCGTTTCCGCCATCCGTCTTCTCCCAAGCTTCAGGGTCACCTGATGTACGAAAGAATAGCCGGGAGAAATCTTAACCCTGAATGAAGCCCCCAAATTTATTAACGTGAAATTTCGCAAAACTATCGGAGGGAAGCGTTTGGCGATCGTCCGGCCGACTGTTACCAATGCTCGTGCAACCATAAACTCCTGGACAGAGCGGTAAAATGAAGGATCTTGCAGAAACGGGCGAAACGGAAAGGGATTTCGAATCCTACCTCTATATCGTTACGCACGATCTGAAGACCTACTCCCGCGCCATGCGCGTCATCCCCGAATGGATCGAGGAGGATCTGGGCGCCGCCGGTCACGCCGTCCCGGCGGAGGTCCGCGAACACGTCACCATGCTGCGCGACTACGCCCGCGGGCTCGACCTCATGCTCGACGGGCTGACGGAACTGTCGCGCGTCGGGCGGCTGGCCGACACACCGGACCGCCACCCCCTGCCGGAGGCGCTGCGCGACGCCTGGTGCCGCGTTCCGGGGCGCGACGGGTTCGACCTCGATCTGTCGCAGGCGGCGGGCGCGGTCGTGGCCCCGGGCAACGACCTCGACCGCATGCTGTTTGCCGTGCTCTCCAACTGCGTCCGCCACCACGATGCCGCGCAGGGCCACGTCACCGTCCGCACCCAGTGCGACGGCGCCCGCCTCATCCTGACCGTGACGGACGACGGGCCGGGCGTCGACCCGGACTACCGCCGGAAGGTCTTCGAACCGCTCTTCACCCTGCGCGCCAAGGACGAGGTCGGCACGGCGGGCATGGGCCTCGCCGTGGCAGAGAAGGTGGCAAAGACGCTCGGCGGCAGCATCGCCATCGTCGACAGCCCCGCACAGCGCGGCTGCACGGTGGAAATCGGCCTGCCGCTGGCCCCTTCCCCAATCGTTTGAGAACCGCCCGCACTTGATGTACCCCGAAGGGGCCGTGACCCTCAGGACCACATCATGCCCCAGATCCGCCTGACCCCCGAAGAGATCCACAGCCTCGCCTACGACACGCTGACCCGGACCGGCTATGGCGACGCCCACGCGCAGGCCATCGCCGCGTTCCTGACAACCTGCCAGATGGACGACTGCGGCTCTCACGGGCTGTTCCGCCTGTTCATGTGCGTCGAGACGATGCGCCGGGGCACCGTCGACGGCACGGCAGAGCCGGAGATCGTCACCGACGACAGCGCCGTGGTGCGGGCCGACGCGCGGGGCGGCATCTCGCTTCTGGCGACGCAGGGGGGCCTGCCGCTTTTGACCGAACGCGCGCGCCGCTTCGGTGTCGCGGCCATGGCCGTCAACCGCTGCTACCACTTCTCCGCCCTCTGGCCGGAGGTCGAACACCTTGCCCGCGAAGGGCTTTCCGCGCTGTCGATGGTGCCCAGCCACGCCTGGGTCGCGCCCGCGGGCGGCACGCGCGGCGCGCTCGGCACCAACCCCATCGCCTTCGCATGGCCGCGCGGCGACACCGATCCGCTGGTCTTCGACCTCGCCACCTCCGCCTTCGCGCGCGGCGAGATCGAGCTTTACCGCCGCGAGGGCAAGCCCCTGCCCGAAGGCGTGGCGCTGGACGCGGACGGCAAGCCCACCACCGATCCGGAGGCGGCGATGCAGGGCGCCATGTGCACCTTCGGCGGCCACAAGGGCTCTGCCCTGTCGCTGATGGTCGAACTGATGGCCGGGCCGCTGATCGGCGACATGACCAGCCTCGAAAGCATGGCCTACGCCGAGGGCCGCCCCGAGGCGCCCTACCACGGCCAGATCATCGTGGCCTTCGACCCGGCGCGCCTTTCGGGCGGCCGCGCCGATGCGGGCCAGTCGTCGGCCGAGGCGCTGTTTGCCGAGATCGCCGGGCAAGGCGCCCGCCTGCCCGCCGAACGCCGCTATGCCGCCCGCGCCCGCAACAAGGCGCGCGGCTACGTGGAAATCGCGCAATCGCTCTACGACGACCTGAAGGCGCTCTGACCGTCGGGCCGGGAGGCCGGTCCCTATTCCTCGGACGGGCGACGCGGCCGCACCAGATCGACGGCGCGGTCGAACTCCGCGTCCTCCACCTCCTCGGCCTCCAGCGCGCGGCTCAGCGCGTCCGGTGCGCCTTCGACCACCACTGCCTGCACGCCGCGCGCGACCGAGGTCTTCAGCCCCAGCGCCTGCAGCTTGCCCACCAGCGCGTCGAGACCGGGGGCGCCCTGCGCATCCTCGAAGTCGATCAGCGCCTTGCGATAGGCGGTGCGGTCCGGGAAGGCGTCCGGCGCGGGTGCTGCGGCGCCCCGGCTGCGGGTGGGCCGCGCCGTCTGCAGGATCATCCGTTCCGTCCCGCCCGAGGGCTTGGCGCCCAGTTCCGCCTGCAGCTTCTTCAGGCTTTCCTCATCCATCCAGACCGCCCTTCCCTGCAAGTGTGCGCCGACTCATGACACAGCCTGCCACAGGTGCGGCGGCAGTTGCAGCATCCCGCCGCCCTGCCGCAGCGCATCCACGCCCGACAGCGGCTGCAACACGCCGATGATCTCCTCCGTCAGGTCCGAGAGCGTGATCGTCGGGAACCGCTCCACGATCAGCGCGGCAATGCCCGAGACCAGCGGCGTTGCCATCGAACTGCCGTCCCAGGCTTCGTAGCCGCCGCCCATCACGCAGGAGGTCACCTCCGCCCCCGGCGCCACGAGGTCCGGCACATCGTAGCTTTGCGCGTCGGCGACCATGCTCCCGCCCGAAGAGAAGCTCGCCACCCGGCCATGGCGGTTGGCCGCGCCCACCGACAGCACCTCTGCGTAGTTGCCGGGGCTGCGGCTGGTGTTCGGCCCCTCGTTGCCCACCGCGATCACCGGCAGGATGCCCATGCGCTTCAGCAGCACGACGGAGGATTTCATCGCCCCGTGAAAGCCCGGAATGCCCGCCGACATGTTGAGGATCGAGATTTCCGGCCGCCGCGCCACGAAGTCGATGGCAAAGATGAAGTCGGAGATATTGCCAAGCGCGTTCGGGATCATGACGTAGTTCATCAGGTCCGCCTCCGGCGCGACGCCGACGCGCGACCCGGCCACCAGCCCGGCGACATGGGTGCCGTGGCCCTCCGTGTCCTCGCTCTGGATCGCGACGGGCGTGTTGGTGGTGCGGTCCAGCCGGAAGGCCGAGGCAACGCGCCCGGCGATTTCCTCCACCTCCTCCACCCCGGTGTCGAGGATCGCGACCCCCACGCCCTTCCCCGTGCCGCCGAAGCCTGCCGCCCGGGCCGCGGCCACCGCCACAGCGTCGAGGTGCCAGAGGTCCAGCCCCGCCTCCACCGAATGGCTCGCCGTGGCACGCACCGGCTGGATCAGCGACAGCGGCAGGTCCTCCACCACGTCGTAGTTCGGCAGGTCGGTCTTCAGCCGCTCCAGCTCTTCCGGATCGTCCATGTCGAAGACCATCACCCCGGTGACGGAGGTCGTCTCCTCCGGGTGCGCCACGATCTCGGCCGAGCGCATCCGCGCGCGCGCGGCGGGTTCCGGCCCCCGGGTCTGCGCGCCAAGGCGGCGGCGCGCCTCGATGACGCGGGCGACCTGCGCGGCGCGCGCTTCGGGCGCCATGGTCACATCGGCCATGCTGAGCGAGGCGATGACAGGGTCGTTCTTCGGCAGGGCAAGAAATCGGGCCACGGGACAAATCCCCCTCTGTGCTGAAAATGGGGCCACGGCAGGCGCCGCCCGACGGGCCGCTGACAATCAAAGAATGAGTAATGCTACCACAATCCCCGCATTGCGGGTAGCGGGATATGAAAAGGCGGACGGGCCCGCGCCCGTCCGCCGTGCTGTTCCATCAAGCGATGTTGGTGGCTCAGGCCACCTCCGCCGCGCTCGACGTCTTTTCCTTGGGCGTGCTGAAGGCGCGCATCTGGTCCTCGGCCCAGAAGCGGATGTCCTGCTTCTGCACCATGGCGCGGTTGACCTTCATCCGGCCCCGGCGCTCTTCCTCCGGCATGGCCAGCGCAAACTCGATCGCGGAGTCCATCGACTTGTGCGAGAACGGGTTGGTCGGCACAGCCGTCGCCAGCTCCACCGCCGCACCGGCGAATTCCGACAGCACCAGCACGCCGTCGCCATCAGTGCGCGCGGCGCAGAACTCCTTGCAGACAAGGTTCATGCCGTCCGCCAGCGGCGTGATCCACGCCACGTCCGCCGCCCGGTAGAAAGCCACCAGATCGGTGAACGGCACCGGGTTCGAGATCAGCAAGAGAGGCTGCCAGTCGAAGTTGCCGTACCGCCCGTTGATCCGCCCGGCGATCGACTCCAGGTCCTCCTGGATCTGCCGGTAGGCCGTCATGTTGACGTTCGCACTGACCGAGACGTGCATCAGCTGCACCTTGCCGCGCAGGTCGGGACGGTTCTCCAGCATCCGCTCGAAGGACTCGAGCTGCTCGATCCCGCCCTTGGTGTAATCCGTCCGGCCCACCGAGAGGATCAGCTTGCGGTCCTTCAGGCCCTCGCGGATCTCGCCGACCCGCTTCTCCGTCGCCTCGTTGTTCGCCAGCGTCTCGATGTAGCCCACGTCGACGCCCACCGGGCTCGCCTGCAGCAGCACCGTGCGCCCGTCATAGGCGACCTCGGTGATGACCGACTGCTCCGACAGGGCGGAGGTCTGGGCGTTCAGCTCGTCCTTCACCTTCTCGCGCTTCTGGGTGTCGACCTCCAGCAGCGACCGCGCGGCGGAGACGAAGTTGTTCACGTACCGCGGGATGTGGAAGCCCACCACGTCGCAGGACAGCAGCGACTCGAGGATCTCGCGCCGCCACGGCAGCACGTTGAAGATGTCGGCGGGCGGGAACGGCGTGTGGTGGAAGAAGCTGATCTTCACATCCGGGCGCAGCGTCCGCAGGTAGCCCGGCACCAGCCAAAGGTTGTAGTCGTGCACCCAGACCACGGCGCCCTGCGCGGCCTCGGCGGCGGCAGCCTCCGCGAAGGCCCAGTTCACCTCCCGGAAGGTCGACCAGTCGACGGGGTCGTAGTTGTAGCGTTCCTTGAAGCCGTGCAGGATCGGCCAGAACGCCTCTTTCGAGGAGACGTGGTAGAACGACGTCACCTGCTCCGGCGTCAGCGGCAGGCGGGACACGGAATACTTGCCGTGCTGGTCCTCGATTTCCACCACCCGCTCGAAGCCCGGGTTGGCCGGGTCGTCGGCGTTTTTCCACGCCACCCAGGCGCCCTTCTCGAACCGTCCGAAGAAGCTCTTGAGCGTCGGGACGATGCCGTTCGGGCTCTTGTTCTCCCGGAACTCGATCTTCCCGTCGACTTCGACTTCCTCGTAGGGCTGACGGTGGTAAACGATCACCAGGTCGGATGGCATGGTTCAGGCTCCTTTCGGGGTGTCATGTAGGTCAAGCGCGGCGATGGCCTCGATGATGCCCGCCGCACCGTGCGCGCGCGCATGGTAGACGGTCTCGCAGCCATCGAGCCGCGCCTTCAGGTCGGCTTCGGAATTGCCCACGGCGACGGCCGGCAGGCCGCTCTCCAGCATGGACAGGTCGTTGAGCGTGTCCCCGGCGCACAGCACGCGCGTCTCCGGGATGCCCAGGTGATCGACAAGCCGCCGGATCGATGGCCCCTTGGAGACCCCCTTCGGCAGCACGTCGAAATAGCGGTTGTCGGAAATCAGCCAGTCGAGCCCCATCTCCGCCACCCGCTCCTTGGCGTTGGCGTCGAAGTCGGCGGGGTCGAGGTCGTAGCTGACCCGGTAGCGGAACGCGGTCGGCTGAAGCGTCAGGCCGGGATGGCCGTCCAGCGTCACGCGGACCAGCTCCCCCTTGTCGCCCCAGCGTTCGGCGATGTCCTCTTCGAGCTTTGCAATGGGCGTCACATGCCCGTCCGCCGTCACCTCGGCGATGGTGGTGCCCACGTCGCCAACCACGAACTCCGGCCAGGGCAGGCCCTTCTCGCGGCACATCTCCATGATGAATTCCGGGTCGCGCCCGGTGACGAAGATCAGCCCGACGCTGGCGCGGTTGGCCTCGATCCAGCTGTAAAGGCGCTCTCGTTCGGCGTCTGTGCCGCCGAGGAAGGTGCCGTCCAGATCGGTGGCGAGGGTCATCCGGCGCGCGGCGATGTCCGGGCGCGATGTGGCATGTACGTTCATGTCAGCTTTCTCCGAATTGCAGCGGCACGTCGGGTTGCGGGTGGGCGAGCGAGAGGTCCAGCGCCTGCGGCTCCGCCTCGATCGGGCGCGCCCAGAGCGTGCTGAACGCCTCCTGCAGGTCGGCGCCCTCGTGCAGCACGGCGTTGACCGTCTCGCAGATCGGCATGGGCACACCCACGCGCTGCGCCAGTTCGATGACCGAAACGGCGTTGATCTCGCCCTCGACCACCACGGGACGCCCTTCGAAGCACGACACCCGCGGGATGCCCTGCCCCAGTTGGTAGCCCAGCGACATGTTCCGCGACGTGGTCGACGAACAGGTCAGCGTCAGGTCGCCCGCACCCGACAGGCCGGTGACGGTCTCGCGCCGTCCGCCAAGGGCCTGCGCCAGCCGCTTCATCTCGTCGATGCCACGGGTGATCAGCGCGGCGCGGGTGTTCTCGGCAAAGCCCGCGCCGGACATCATCCCGCAGGCGATGGCGATCACATTCTTGACCGCGCCGCCCACTTCGACGCCCACGAGGTCGTCCGAAACGTAGGGCCGGAACCCGTTGCCCGACAGCGACAGCGCCAGCCGTGCCGCGGGGCTCGACTTCGGCGCCAGCCGGTCGGCATAGCGGAAATGGAAGGCGACGGTGGCAGCGGTCGGGTGATCCAGCGCCGCTTCGCGTGCAAAGGTCGGGCCGGAGACGGCGCCCACCGGATGCCCCGGCAGCTCGTCCGACACGACTTCGGACAACAGAAGGCCCGTGCCGCGCTCCACGCCCTTGCAGGCCAGCGCCACCGGGATGCCCTCCGGCAGATGCGGCGCGATGGCCCGGCACATGGGTCGCAGGGTCGAGGACGGCGTGACCATCAGCACGGCCTCCGCGCCGTCCAGCGCCTCGGCCAGGTCGGCGGTGGCGGTCAGCCCGGCGGGGAGCGGCACATCCGGCAGGTATTCGGCATTCTCGGCGGCCGCGTTGATCGCGTCCGCCTGATCGGGACGGCGCGCCCAAAGCTTCACCTGACGACCGTTGCGCGCCAGCACGCAGGCCAGCGCGGTGCCCCAGCTGCCGGCGCCAAGCACGGCGACGCGGTCATAGGGGGCGGCGGGTTGGTAAGACGAATCCTTAATGGGGAGCTCCTTTCAGGATACCCTGTTTACGTTTCGTTCATCCATGTACCGGGCGCGTCACCAGCCGTTCGGGGCGGCATCGCGGGGGTCGGCTCAACGCAGGCCAACCCGGACCCTCGGGCACGGACATCCCGTCCAGCGCCACGTCATCAACCTAGGGCGGATATTTGCCGAAACCAACGGCTTTCCGCCGCATCGCAGCAAAGTCGTTATCCGATAAGGAAAATTTGTTGATCAAATAGGCAGACCCCGCACCCGTCCCGCCCCCGGCCTTTCGCCCGGGTAAAAAAACGGAGCACCCCTCCATTTTTTTCGTTGCAGCCATGGACGCGCCCCTGCCATGCTCTATTTCCCGGCACAGCGAATTCCCACACGGAGGGCCAGCCAAATGATCTCTTTCGAACTCAACGGCGAGGAGGTGACCGTCGATGTCGCCCCGGACACGCCCCTGCTCTGGGTGCTGCGTGACGAGCTGAAGCTCACCGGCACCAAGTTCGGCTGCGGCGTCGCGCAATGCGGCGCCTGCACGGTGATGCTGAACGGCATGACCCGGCGCTCCTGCGTCACCCCGATCTCCATGGTCGACGGCAGCTTCGTCACCACCATCGAGGGCATGGAAGGCCCCGAGGTCGAGGCGGTTCAGGCGGCATGGGCGGGGCTCGACGTGCCGCAATGCGGCTGGTGCCAGTCCGGCCAGGTCATGAGCGCCACCGCGCTCCTGCTGGAAAACCCCGCACCCACCGACGAAGACATCGACAACGCCATGGCCGGGAACGTCTGCCGCTGCGCCACCTACGTGCGCATCCGCAAGGCGATCCACGACGCCGCCGACGCGCTGGAGGGCTGATCCCATGAACAAGCAACTGTCCCGCAGGGGCTTTCTCGCCTCATCCGCCGGCCTCGTGATCGGGCTCACGCTGCCCATGGCCGGCCGCGCCCAGTCCGGTGCCGCCCTCGCCTTCGAAGGCGACGGCACGGAGGGCACCTTCGCCCCCAACGCCTTTGTCCGCGTGGCGCCCGACGACACCGTCACCGTGATGATCAAGCACATCGAGTTCGGCCAGGGCCCCAACACCGGCCTCGCCACCCTCGTCGCCGAGGAGCTGGACGCCGACTGGTCGCAGATGCGCGCCGAAAGCGCCCCCGCGAATACCGAGCTCTACAAGAACCTCGCCTTCGGCATGCAGGGCACCGGCGGTTCCACCGCCATGGCCAACAGCTACATGCAGATGCGCAAGGCCGGGGCCGCCGCCCGCGCCATGCTGGTCGCCGCCGCCGCCGAGGAATGGGGCGTCCCCGCCAGCGAGATCACCGTCGAGAACGGCATCGTCAGCCACCCCGACGGCCAGTCCTCCGGCTTCGGCGCGCTGGCCGAGAAGGCCGCCATGCAGACCGTGCCCGAGGATCCGCCGGTGAAGTCCGCCGACCAGTTCCGCCTGATCGGCTCCGACCTGCCCAAGCTCGACACCGCGGCAAAGTCGAACGGCACCGCGACCTTCACCATGGACCTCTACCGCGACGGGATGCTGACCGTGGTGGTCGCCCACCCGCCGAAGTTCGGCGCGACCGTGGCCTCCTACGATGACGCGGAGGCGCTGAAGGTCCCGGGCGTCGAGGCGGTGCACCAGATCCCGCAGGGCGTGGCCGTCTACGCGACCTCGACCTACGCCGCGATCAAGGGCCGCAACGCGCTGACCGTCGAATGGGACGAAAGCGCGGCCGAGACCCGCTCAACGGACGAGATGTACGAGGCGTTCTCCGCCGCGGCCGCCGAGGGCGGGCGCGATGCGGAGGTCAACGGCGACGGTGCCGCGGGCATCGACGGCGCCGCGCAGGTCATCGAGGCAGAGTTCCGCTTCCCCTACCTCGCCCACGCGCCGATGGAACCGCTCGACGGCGTCCTCGAGGTGCGCGAGGACGGCGCGGAGGCCTGGATGGGCTCGCAGTTCCCCACCCTCGACCTGCCCGCGATCGCCGGTCCGCTCGGGCTCGACCCGGCGAACGTGAAGATCAACGTGATGCTTGCGGGCGGCAGCTTCGGCCGCCGCGCGCAGGACACCTCGCACTTCGCCTCCGAACTGGCCGAGATCGGCAAGGCCGCCGGTCCCGGCACCTACAAGCTGGTCTGGACCCGCGAGGACGACATCCAAGGGGGCTACTACCGGCCCCTGACGGTGCACCGCTTCCGTGCCGGTCTGGACGACGGCGGCGCGCTCCTCGGCTGGGAAAACGTGGTGGCCAACCAGTCCATCATGGCGGGCGGCCCCATGGCGCAGATGATGCAGGATGGTATGGACCCGACCTCCTACGAAGGGTCGTCGAACCTGCCTTATGACTTCGGGCATTCCCGCGTCGGCTGGGCCGTGCAGGAAAACCCGGTCAGCGTGCTCTGGTGGCGCTCGGTCGGGCACAGCCACACCGGCTATGCGGTCGAGGTCTTCCTCGACATGGTGCTCGAAGCGCAGGGCAAGGACCCGCTGCAGGGACGGCTCGACCTGCTGAAGGCCGATGGCGACCGCTTCCGCGGCGTGCTCGAAAAGGTCGGCGAGATGGCCGGCTGGGACGGCACCACGGTGCGCGATGGCAAGGGCTACGGCATCGCCGTGGTGAAAAGCTTCAACACCTATGTCGCCGAGATCGCCGAGGTTTCGGACGCGGGCGGCTTCCCGAAGGTGCACCGCGTCTGGTGTGCCGTGGACTGCGGCGTCGCGGTGAACCCCAACGTGATCCGCGCGCAGATGGAAGGCGGCATCGGCTACGGCCTCGGCTCCGTCCTCTTCGACGAGATCACGCTGGGCGACGGCGGCGAAGTCCAGCAGTCGAACTTCGACACCTACCGCATGCTGCGCATCCACGAGATGCCGGAAGTGGAGGTGGAGATCATCCAGTCCGACGCCGATCCGACCGGCGTCGGCGAACCCGGCCTGCCGCCCATCGGCCCGGCCGTTGCCAACGCATGGCGCGCCCTGACGGGCAAGACCGTCACCCGCCTGCCTTTCACCGCAAGCATGGAGGCCTGACCCATGAAAAAGACCCTTCTGATGGCGGCGCTCCTTGGCGTCGCCCCGGCCCTCATGGGCCCCGCCTTCGCCGAGACCGTCAACGGGCTGCGCACCGTGGACGAGTTCGACAGCATCACGGACGAGACGGAACGCTCCGTCTCGCTGTTCGAAGAGATGCTGGTGGTGATCGAAAGCCCGCGCTGCCTGAACTGCCACCCGGTGGACAACACCCCGCGGCAGGGCGACGAGATGAAGATCCACATGCCGCCGGTGGTGCGTGGCGACGCGGACTTCGGCGCGCCGGGCATGCGCTGCAACACCTGCCACGGCGAGGAGAACTACGCCTTCGAAACCGGCACCGGCTCCATCCCCGGCCACAGCCCGTGGCAGCTCGCCCCGCTGGAAATGGGCTGGATCGGCAAGTCGGCGGCAGAAATCTGCGCCCAGCTCAAGGACCCGGAAACCAACGGCGGCAAGTCTTTGGCGGAACTGCACGAGCACAACGCCGAGGACGGCCTCGTCGGCTGGGGCTGGGAACCGGGCGAAGGCCGCACCCCGGCCCCGGGCAACCAGGAGATCTTCGGCCAGCTCACCGAAGCCTGGATCGAAACCGGCGCCGCCTGCCCGAGCTGACCTTTCCGACAACGACCATCAGGCCGCCTTCGGGCGGCCTGATCCGTTTCCGGCCCCCACACTCCGGCCAATTCCCCGGACGTGGCCCGGGGGCACGTACGGGGCGCACCCGACCTGCCCGCCGCCCGGCCCGGGCTTCGGCCAGGTTTGCGCAGGCCACGACCCCGCCCGCAACCGGCCACCGCACAGCGCACCGGACCGGACCGGCACGTCACCCCACCTGGCACCCGCGCGACCAGACCCCGCGCAGCACGGGCGCATCGCCAAAGGTCTCGACCCGCAGCAGGTCGGCCCGCAGCCCCTCCGCCAGCGTGCCCCGGTCCGTCAGGCCGGTCGCCCGCGCCGGGGCAGAGGTCACCGTCCGCACCGCGCGCGGCAGGTCGTCCCACAGCGCCCCCAGCCGCCACGCCGACAGCAACAGCGCCGAGGGCACGTAATCCGACGACAGGATGTCCAGAAGGTCGAACTCCGCCAGCGCCAGCGCCGAGACGTTGCCCGAATGCGACCCGCCCCGGATCACGTTCGGCGCGCCCATCATGATCGCGATGCCCCGCTCGCGGCAGGCCTCTGCCGCCTCCACCGTGGTCGGGAACTCGGCAAAGCCCACGCCCAGCGCCCCGCTCCGCGCCACCTGCTCCTCCGTCGTGTCGTCGTGGCTGGCCAGCACGGCGCCGATCCGCCGCGCTTCCTCGACCGCGCCCGCCTCGTGCCGCGTGCCGTACTCCGCCTGCAGCCCCTTCAGGTGCGCCACATGCGCGTCGAACTCCGCGTCCGACATGTTGCGCTTCTTGGCGACGTACTGCTTCATCTTGGACAGGTCGCGGAACTGCCGCTGCCCCGGCGTGTGGTCCATCAGGCTGACGATGCCCACCCGGTCCTCCGGCCCGAAGGCCGCCAGCTCCTCCAGCAGGGTCTCCGAACAGATCTCCGCCCGCAGGTGCAGGAAGTGGCTGATCCGCATCGCCCCCGACGCCCGGAGCGCCATCATCTCCGACGCCAGCCCCCGCGCGTATTCCGCGTAGCGGCCCTTGCCCGAATGGATCGAACCGACCCGCATCGCGTCGAAGACCGTGGTGATCCCGCAGGACGCCAGCTCCCCGTCATGCGCCAGCAGGGCCGAGACATGCGGCCAGTCCACGCCGGGGCGCGGCTGGATGTGCCGTTCGAGATTGTCGGTGTGCAGTTCCACCAGCCCCGGCAGCACGTAATCGCCGCCGCAGTCGATCGCGCCCGCCGGCACGTCTCCGCCGGAGCGGACCTCCGCGATCACCCCGTCCTCAACGCAAAGCTTGCCCGTGACCACCCGCTCGTCCAGAACGAGGCGCGCATTGGCAAGGCAGAAAGAGGCTGACACGCGCCTGTCATCACCGCGTGTCATGTCGCTCGAAAAGACCGGAGAATTCATGTCAGACCATTCCCGTTATGCTGTGTATTTCATGCCGCCCGAAGGCGTGTTGCAGACGTTCGGCGCGCGCTGGCTGGGCTGGGACGCCGTCACCGGGACAGAGGTGGCGCAGACCGCCCTGCCCGAAGACCTGCCGCCCATCGAACAGATCACCGGGGCGCCCCGCAAGTACGGCTTCCACGGCACGCTGAAGCCGCCCTTCCGCCTTCAGGGCAGCCTGCCCGATCTCGAAGCGGCGGTGGCGGCCCTGGCCGGCCGGACCGCCCCGGCGCGCAGCGCGGGCCTCGCGCTCACCCGGCTCGGCCGCTGGTTCGCGCTGACCCCCACGGGCGACATCTCCGGCATCGGCCGGATCGCCGCCGCCTGCGTCACCGACCTCGACACCTTCCGCACGCCCGCCTCCGAGGCCGAGCTCGACCGCCGCCGCAAGGCCGGGCTGACCGAGCGGCAGGAACACCACCTGCGCAAATGGGGCTACCCCTACGTGCTCGACCAGTTCCGCTTCCACCTCACGCTGACCGGCAAGGTGGACAAGGACCGGCTCGACGCGGTGGAGGCCGCCATCAGGGACGCCCTCCCGCCGCTGCCGGAACCCTTCGTCATGGCCGACATCTGCCTCTGCGGCGAACGTCCCGATGGCCGCTTCGAACTCATCCACCGTTACGCCCTCACCGGGTGAAGCCGCGCCAGCGCCTCGGCGACGGTCCGCTCCAGCGGGCCGTCGTTCGACACGTCGAGCCGCGCCATGCCCTCGGGCAGCGCATAGCCCGCCCGCGCCAGCCGCCGCGCGATCTCCGGCGCGCTCTCCCGCCCCCGCCCCGCCAGCCGCGCGGCCAGCGTCTCCGGCGTGGCGGTCAGGTTCAGCACCACGAAGCCGGGAAACATCTCCTGCGCCTCCGGCAGCACCGCGCGCGACAGGTTCGCCATGACCTCCGCCCCGCCGCGGACCGCTGCCAGCACCCCCGCGGGGATGCCGTAGGACAGCCCGTGCGCCTGCCACGACAGGCAGAAGGCGCCCCCGGCCTGCATCTCCGCGAACCGCTGCCGGGACACCGCGTCGAACACCTCGCCGCCCGCCTCCGCATCGCGGGTGATGACCCGGCGCACCACCCCGATGGAGGGCGCGGCAGCCGCGATCCCCTGCATCACGCTGTCCTTGCCCACGCCCGAAGGCCCGACCACCGCGATCAGCCGCCCGCTCATGCCTCACCCCCGCCGGACACCCCGGCAGGCCCGTGCCCGGACCGCAGCCCGTTGCGCCCGCAGGGGCGCAGTCGGGGCGTCCGGCAGGGGGCGGTCAGACCGCTCATGCCGCCATCCCCGGCGTGAACCGCGCCACGTCGATCTCCCGGTCGCAGACCCGCGCCCGCGCCGCCTCGTCATGGAAGATCCCGACGATGGCCGCGCCCCGCGCCTTCGCCGCCTCGATCAGCTCCAGCACCACCGCCCGGTTCACCGCGTCGAGGCTGGCGGTCGGTTCGTCCAGCAGCAGCGCCGGATAGGCATGGGCAAAGCCGCGCGCGATGTTCACCCGCTGCTGTTCGCCGCCCGAAAACGTCGTGGGCGAGAGCGGCCACAGCGTCTCGGGGATGTTGAGGCGCGCCAGCAGCTCCGCCGCACGGGCGCGCGCCGCCGTCTCGTCCACGCCCACGGCGCGCAGCGGCTCCGCCACCACGTCGAGCGTCGGCACCCGCGGCACCACCCGCAGGAACTGGCTGACATAGCCCAGCGTCTCGCGCCTCAGCCGGATGATCTCGCGCGGGGCGGCCTGTGCCACGTCCACGCCGCCGACCACGATCCGGCCCGAGGCCGCAAGGTAGTTGCCGTAGATCATCCGCATCAGCGTCGACTTCCCCGCGCCCGACGCGCCGGTCAGCGCCACGCATTCGCCTGGGGCGACGCGCAGGTGCGCGCCCTCCATCACACGGATCACCGCCCCGCCCTGGTTGTGCAGGGTGAAGGTCTTGGCCACGTCCTCGATCTCGATCATCGTCTCACCCTGCCTTAAGATTAACCCGTTGTTAATAAATGAGGTTTCGCGGCGAAACCTCCCACGCTTCCTGACCATGCCTCAGACCTGCAACACGCTTGAGACCAGAAGCTGCGTGTACCCGTGCTGCGGGTCGTCCAGCACCTGATCGGTCAGACCCTGCTCCACCACCCGGCCCGACTTCATCACCATCAGACGGTCGGCCAGTAACCGCACCACGGCCAGGTCGTGGGTCACGATGATGGCGCTCAGCCCCATGTCCCGCACCAGCCCGCGCAGAAGGTCCAGCAGCCGGGCCTGCACGCTCACGTCGAGGCCCCCCGTGGGCTCGTCCATAAACACCAGCCGCGGCCCGGTCACGAGGTTCCGCGCGATCTGCAGCCGCTGCTGCATCCCGCCCGAGAAGGTCGTGGGCCGGTCGTCCACCCGGCCCGGGTCGATCTCCACCCGGCCCAGCCAGTCGCAGGCGGCGCCCCGGATCTCGCCATAGTTGCGGGCGCCCACGGCCATCAGCCGCTCGCCCACGTTGCCCCCGGCACTGACCCCCATCCGCAGCCCGTCGCGGGCGTGCTGGTGGACAAAGGCCCAGTCGGTCCGCCCCAGAATCCGCCGCTCCGGCTCGGACATGGTGACGGTGTCGCGCGGCCCCATGGCGGTGTCGAAGACCACCCGCCCGGCATCCGGCGTCAGGTGCCCGGCCATGCAGTTCAGCAGGGTCGACTTGCCCGACCCGCTCTCGCCCACGATGCCCATGACCTCGCCGGTATAGAGCTCGAAGCTCACGTCCCCGCAGCCCAGGTGCGCCCCGTATCGCTTTGTCAGCCCCTCGACGGACAGAAGTGGTGTCATGCTCGTTCTCCCTGCCCCGGGCGCCCTGCGGCAATCCCCGCCACCG
Source organism: Sagittula sp. MA-2 (assembly GCF_030126985.1). GTDB lineage: Bacteria > Pseudomonadota > Alphaproteobacteria > Rhodobacterales > Rhodobacteraceae > Sagittula. The sequence goes on from NZ_CP126145.1 coordinate 3,376,064, forward strand.
GGCCCCCGGCATCCATCAAATTCACCTGTCCCGGACGCCCTGCCCGAGCCGCAAACCCGGCTTGGGCCGCGGCCCGGCAGCCATCCCCGGCCCCTGCCCGGAACGGTTCACCCAGCCCGTGGCCCAGGCCAGAGCGACGCCCCCTCAGCCCGGCAAAGGCGGGCATCATGCCCCCTCTCCCGGCCCGGAGGATTTCGCCGCGAAACCGGGCGCAGCAAAGGCGTCCCCCGGGGCCCCGGCGGTGGGGCGCGGGGCGATCAGGCGGCCCATCAGCAGCGAATCCACGTAGACCCCGTCGCGCAGAAGCGAGGCGCGGCGGATGCCCTCGTCCTCGAACCCGAACGCCCGGTAGAGCGCGATGGCCCCGTGGTTGTCGAGGTTGACCTCCAACTCCGTCCGGATCAGCCCCAGCCAGTTGTCGGCCAGGTCGAGGATCGCGGTCATAAGCGCCCGTCCGACCCCCTGCCGGTGGTGCAGGTCGTGGACGGTGATCGCCAGCGACCCGGAATGCGACCGGCGGTCCGGGCCGCGCGTCAGGGTCGCCCAGCCGATCGCCGTGCCGTCCTTCTCCGCCACGAGGCTGTGCACCCCTTCAGTCCTTGCCCGCACCCGTTCGGCCACCCAGTCGGTCTTCTGGTAGGGCAGCCGCCCGGTGCCCCATTGCACGGCGGGGCGCAGGATCATCTCGTGCAGGGCGGGAATGTCCCGCTCTTCGGGGGCGCGCAGGATCAGTTCGCTCATGCCGCGGCCTCCCCGCGAAACCCCTGCGCCTGCCGGGTTTCGCAGTGGTCGGTGTCCGAACAGACGAACATCCGCCCGCCCCGGTCGTCGACGATCACCTCGTCGAGATAGCTGTCCTCCGCCCCGCAGAGCGCGCAGGGGTGGTCCGCCTTCGAGGCCTCGAAGGGGTGGTCCTCGAAATCGAGGCTGACAACCCGTGTATAGGGCGGCAGGGCATAGATCCGCTGCTCGCGCCCGGCGCCGAAAAGCTGGATCGCGGGGCAGCCGTCCAGCTTGGGGTTGTCGAAGCGCGGGATCGGCGAGGGGTCCATGACATAGCGGCCCTCGACCTGAACCGGGTAGGCATAGGCGGTGGCGATATGGCCGTGGCGGCTGATGTCCTCGTAGAGCTTGACGTGCATCAGCCCGTAGTCCTGCAGGGCGTGCATCTTGCGGGTCTCGGTCTCACGCGGCTCGAGGAAGCGCAGGGGCTCCGGGATCGGCACCTGGTAGACGAGGATCTGGTCCTCGGTCAGCGGCTGTTCGGGGAAGCGGTGGCGGGTCTGGATCACCGTTGCCTCCGCTGTCCGGGTGGTCGTCTCCACCCCGGCGGTGCGTTCGAAGAAGGTCCGGATGGAGACCGCGTTGGTGGTGTCGTCGGCGCCCTGGTCGATGACCTTGAAGCGGTCTTCGGGCGTCATCACCGCTGCCGAGACCTGCACCCCGCCGGTGCCCCAGCCGTAGGGCATGGGCATCTCGCGCGAGGCGAAGGGCACCTGGTAACCGGGGATCGCCAGCCCCTTCAGGATGGCGCGGCGGATCATCCGCTTGGTCTGTTCGTCGAGGTAGGCGAAGTTGTAGGCGAGGTCGCCGGTGTCGGGGGTCATGACCGAAGGGCCTCCGCTATGGCGCGCAGGACGGCATCCGTCCGCGTCAGGATGTCGGTGTCGTTGAAGCCGAGGAGCCGGTAGCCGCGGGCCTTCAGACAGGCCGCGCGGGCCGGGTCGCGGGGGTGGCCCGTCTCGATTGCGAGGCGGTGCGCCGGGATGAGGAAATCCACGATCAGCGGGCCGACGGGCGCCTGGCGGCGCACCGAAAGGCCCATGAAGCGGTGGGCGCGCAGGAACTGCCATAGCCGCTTCTGCGCCTCCGTCGTCTCGCGGCGCCGGCGCCGGGCCTCCGCCTTCTGGGCGTCGTTGTGAAAGCCGGTCATCTGGTCCCCGACCGCCGGTGTTCCGGGGGGCGTCAAGATCAGGTGAACGGGGCGTGCGGCCGCTCCCGGGCCTGCCTGTCCTGTCCCCGCCCCCTCCTTGGCCCTCCCCCGCAGCGGGGGAGGGAAAGCCCTGCGGCATCGGGCGGACTCTGGACCTTGATACGTTAATCCCGGCTTAACCGTCTTGCGCGACAGGTCCCCTCCCCCGTCCCGGGGGAGGGTTAGGGAGGGGGGGAGGCTCACGGAGGGGGTCAGGTCAAGGCTGGGTAACGGGTGGGGCACACACGGGCGGGCGACGCCCATGTGGACAGGCGCGGGCCGTCCGCGGGCCACTGTCAGGACCACGCTCATTCCGCCGCCTCCTGCGTGGCGGGGCGGTCCTGCGCCGCCTCTGCCTCGCGGCGCAGCTTGCGGACCAGCTCCAGCTCCGACTGGAAGTCGACGTAGTGCGGCAGCTTGATGTGTTCGAGGAAGCCCGTCGCCTGCACGTTGTCGCCGTGGTAGAGCACGAATTCCGCGTCCTGCGCCGGTGCGCCGCTGTCGTCCTCGCCCAGTTCCTGCCAGCGCAGCGCCCGGTCGACCAGCGCCATGGCGATGGCCTTGCGCTCGGTCTGGCCGAAGACCAGCCCGTAACCACGGGTGAACTGCGGCGGCTCGGTCTTCGAGCCCTTGAACTGGTTCACCGTCTCGCATTCGGTCAGGACGACCTCGCCGATCTCGACGGAGAAACCGAGCTCGGGGATCTCCATCTCCACCGGCACCGCGCCGATCCGCAGTTCGCCCACGAAGGCGTGGTTGCGGGCGTAGCCGCGCTGGGTCGAGTAGGCCATCCCGAGGGTGAAGCCCTCGTCTGCCCGGGTCAGCGCCTGCAGGCGGAGCGCCCGTTCGGCGGGCAGCTCCAGCGGGTCGCGGGTCAGGTCCGGGGGCGTGGTGTCCTCTGCCGGGGCCTCCTCGATCAGGCCCTCGCGGTTGAGGAAGCCGGTGACATGCGGCACGGCCTCGCCCGTCGCCTCCCGTTCCGGGGCGGGGTCCGGGGTGGCATCCGGCGCGCTTTCGGCGGCCAGCTTGAAGTCCAGCAGGCGGTGCGTGTAGTCGAAGGTCGGCCCCAGCACCTGCCCGCCGGGGAGGTCCTTGAAGGTGGCCGAGATGCGCCGGTCGCAGGCCATGGCCGCGGTGTCGAGCGGCGCGCTGCTGCCGAGGCGCGGCAGCGTCGTGCGGTAGGCGCGGATCAGGAAGACCGCCTCGATCAGGTCGCCGCGCGCCTGCTTGATCGCCAGCGCCGCGAGGTCGGGATCGTAGAGCGAGCCTTCGGCCATCACCCGGTTGACCGCCAGCGCCATCTGTTCGCGGATCTGCGGCACGGTGAGTTCGGGGACCGCGGGATCGCCGCGGCGCTCCTCGGCCAGCCAGGCGTGGGCGTTGCCGATGGCGCGTTCGCCCCCTTTGACAGCGACATACATCAGCGGTCCTCCGTTGCGGGAAACTGCACCCGGGTGGTGCGGGGCACGGCGGCGACCTGCGCGCCACAGGTGAGGATCAGGTCGAGGCCCAGCGGGAAAAGCGTCCGGTTCCGGGAGTAAAGGTCGCTTTCGGAAAGGGAGAGCGTGGCGGTGTCCCTGATGCCGGGGCCAGAAAGGCGCGCGCCTTCCGCCGTCAGCCTGTCGGTTTCGACGATCAGCGTGGCGGAGCGGTCGGGGTATTCCGGCGTGCCCAGGGGGTATTGGTCGTGGTCGACGTCCTGCCAGCGGCCCAGGGCAAAGGTGCAGTCCGCAGGGCCGCAGAGCGGCGCGCCGATGTGGAAGGCGATCCACTGGCGGACGGCGGGGCAGTCTGTCGCCCCGGCCAGGTGCACCGGCGTGTCGGCGTCGCAGAGCGTGAGCAGCACGGCACCCGCGGCGGGCGAGAGCGGCGCGGGCGGTGTCGCGCCGTCGAGCCGGTGGATGGTGCCGGGGCGGGCCATGGCGGTCATCACGGCGCGGAAGGCGCGGGCGGAGTCCATTGCGGGGTTTGAAAACCCGCCTTCGAGGGCGTCGGTCGTCATCAATCGTCTCCCCGGACCATGGTGAAGAAATCCACCTTCGTCGCCGCGGCCTTGCGGGCGCGGGTGTCCCGGCGCCGGGCGGCCTCGGCCGCGAGCGGGTCCAGCACTTCGGCCCGGACCCGATCGGCGGCGCCGGTCTGCATCAGCGCGTCGATCAGGGCGGCCGCTTCCGCATGGGGTTTGTCGCGGCCCTGCACGTAGGCGTGGCCCACGGTGCCGTCCGCAAGGCGCAGCGCGCAGCGGGTCACGGTCATCTCGCCGAGGTTGAAGGGCGTGCCGGTGCCCCCGGCCCGGCCCTGCACCATGACGCTGCCGGTCTCCGGGCGGCGCAGCCAGTCGGCGGCAGGGCGCGGTCCCAGCGCATCCAGCAGTTCGGCGGGACGGCCCCTTGGCGCGCGGGCCAGGAGGCCCATCCACGCGCGCCGGTCCGCGGCGCCGCCGGTGTCGTCTTGCAGGTCTTTCATCTCGACAAATCCCGCCATATCTATACAACTAGACTTATTATCGCAGATGCCGCCCCCGGGCGCGAGTCGGAAAGTGTGAAATTTGAGTAACGGAGCATCGAAACGCACGCCGCACCGGACGCCTCTGTGGGCGGAAATCGCCCGCGCGCTGCGCGACGAGATCGCCGAGGGACGTTATGGCCCGGGCGACAAGCTGCCCACCGAGGCGCAGATGGCGGAGCGTTTCGGCGTGAACCGGCACACGGTGCGGCACGGGGTGGCCTCGCTGGTGGAGGCGGGCGTGCTCCGGTCGCGCCGGGGATCGGGGGTCTTCGTGGCGGCGGCGCCGACCGATTATCCCATCGGGGCGCGCGTGCGCTTCACCGAGAACCTGCGCCGCGCGGGCCGCATGCCCGGGCGCGAGATCCTCGGGCAGGAGGTGCGTGCCGCCAGTGCCGGCGAGGCCGAGGTGCTGGACGTGGCAGAGGGCGCGCGGGTGCTGGCGAGCCACTCGCTCTCTTTCGCGGACCGGCAGCCGGTGGCACTGGCGGAGTCGATCTACCCGCTCGACCGGCTGCCCGGGCTGCCGGAGGCCTTGGCGGAGGGCAAGGGCGTGACCCATGCGTTGCGCGCGGCGGGCGTGGCGGATTACACCCGCGCCTCGACCCGGATCACCGCCGTGGCGGCGACAGCGGTGCAGGCGCTGCACCTGCACCTGGCGGAGGGCGCGCCGGTCCTGAAGACCACCAGCCTTAACGTCGACCCGGAGGGGGTGCCCATCGAGTTCGGGCGGACGTGGTGGGCGGGCGACAGGATCACCCTGACGCTGGAGGACTGAACGCCTTGCGCCTTCCATGGCCGGGAAAGATGCGGTTCGGGGTGTCCTCTGTCCGACAGTCCGCCCCGCAGGAACAGGTGACCACCCCGCCCTTCCCGGATTTCATGGGCGCCTTCCCGGGGACCGAGATCCCCTTTCCCTAAGACGTGGGGAGCCCTCGGCGATCCAGTCGGACGCCGGGCTCGCGGTGTTCTTCAGCTTTCTTCACGACCTCGATCTGCCGGTCCATTCGCACGTCGCCCAGCGGGGCATGGGGATCGAGGGCGAAATGGCACTGGCCGTCGGTGGCGAGACGCGCATCTGCCTGGCCGGGGACAGCTACTCCGTTCCCGGAGCCGTGCCGCACGGCATGGACATCGAGGCCGGGGCGCGGATCCTCGATGTCTTCGAGGAGGCGGAGGGGTCGGGCCGAAGGGCCGAGGGGCCGCCGCCGCTGGGATCACCGCTCATACTTGTCGAGGAAGGCTTCGGCGGTCAGAGTGCGGAAGTCGTCGAGCGTCTGGCGCAGGCGGTCGTGCGGCCAGTCCCACCAGGCCAGCGCGATCAGCCGGTCGGCGATGGCCTCGGGCTGGCGCAGGCGGAGGACCCTGGCCGGGGTGCCCGCGACGATGGTGTAGGGCGCCACGTCCTTCGTCACCACGGCGCCGGAGCCCACCACCGCGCCGTGGCCCAGCGTGACCTCCGGCTTGATCATGGCGCCGTGGCCGATCCAGGTGTCATGGCCGATGACCGCCCGGCGGGAGCGGCGGTGGTCGAAGAAGGCGGCGTCCGGTTCCGCGTCGTCCCAGTAGTCGTCGGAGCGGTAGAGGAAGTGGTGGCAGGCGGCGGTGTCCAGCGGGTGATCCGTGGCGCCGATCCGGGTGAATGCGGCGATGTTGGCGAACTTGCCGACGGTCGCGTTGGCGATATCGGCGTAGCGGTCGCAGTAGCTGTAGTCGCCGAGGTGGCTGTAAGCGATGCGGCTGCCGCGCCCGACCTCCGTGTAGCGGCCAAAGGTGCTTTCGGTGATCGAGCAATCGGGCTGGACGACGGGGGCGTCCGGGGACAGGCGGGCCATGGGCGGTCCTTTTGCGTGGGTCGCGGGCTGGCCGCTCAGAACGGGCGTTCCTCGCCGGTGAAGCGGAAGAAGCGGCCGGTGTCCGCGAGCGTCAGCCGGTCGGCGAGGTCGAGGATGCCCTGCGCCACCGCCTCCGGCGTCTCGGGCGCGCCGGTGCCGCCCATGTCGGTCTGCACCCAGCCCGGATCGACGAGGACGCAGGCGATGCCCTCTGGCGCGAGGTCGGTCGCGAGGCCTTGCATGACCTTGTTCACCGCCGCCTTCGAGGCGCGGTAGGCGATGCGGTCGGACTTCGCGTAGCCCATGAAGGCCATCTGCGAGGAGACGGTGAGGATGCGCGCGCCCTGCCCCGCCCTGAGCGACGGCAGGAGCGCCTGCGCCACGGCAAGCGGCGCCAGCGTGTTGACCGCCAGCGTCGCGGCAAAGCCGTCGAAGTCCATGTCGAGGGGCGACTGCCGGTCGGGACCGATCACGCCCGCGTTGTTGATGAGGATGTCGACAGGGCCGATATCCGCAAGCTGGCCCGCGATGGTCGCAGGCTCTTCGAGGCGCAGCGGCACGGTGCCGTCCCGCCCGTCGCGGGTGGTGCCCGTGACGGTGTGGCCGCGCGCCTGCGCCTCGGCCATGAGGGCCGCGCCGATGCCGCGGTTCACGCCGGTGACGAAGACGCGCACCATCAGTGGCCGTCCCTGCGCCCGATCAGTCGGGCGCGCAGCTTGCCGGAGATCCAGTCCATCATCATGACCACCAGAATGATCAGGATGATGTAATAGGCAACCTCTTCCCAGTCCTTCTGGGTCTGGATCGCCTGCGTCAGCAGCAGGCCGATGCCGCCGCCGGTGATCGCGCCGATGATCGTGGCGGAGCGGGTGTTGGATTCGAGGAAGTAGAGCACCTGGCTGAGCAGCACCGGCACGATCTGCGGGATTACCCCGAAGCGGATGCGCTGCACCGGGTTGGCGCCGGTGGAGGCGATGCCCTCGATCTGTTTCGGGTCGGTGTTCTCCAGCGCCTCGGAGAAGATCTTGCCGAAGGTGCCGGTGTCGGTGACGAGGATCGCCAGAGCGCCGGTCAACGGACCGGGGCCGAAGGCGCGGGCGAGGACGACGGTCCAGATCAGCGCATCGACGCCGCGCACGAAGTCGAAGACCCGGCGCATGGCGAAGCGTACGGCCATGAGCGGCGCGAAGCGTTTCGCGGCGAGGAAGGCCAGCGGCAGCGCCACGATGGCCGCGCCGAAGGTGCCGAGGAAAGCCATGAGGATGGTCTCTCCGATGGCCCAGGCGACGTCGGCGTGGCGCCACATCGGGTTGTCCCAGAAGTCCTGCCATGCGCCCGCGAGGTTCGGACGGGCCGGGTCGATCCGGTCACCGAAGAGGATCCCGGGCAGGCCATGGCCGTGATAGGGGCTGTCGAAGGTGTAGAAGAACAGCTCCCACCCCGGGAAGTAGTTGAAGATCTCGGTCTTCGAGCGGGTGATGGTGATCCGGCCCTCGTCGGTGGTGATCGCAACGCGGTTGCGCGCGGCGTTGATCCAGTCGGGCAGGTCCTCGGGCAGGTTGGTGACGACCGCGCGTCCGTCGAAGCGCGCCTCGATCGTGCCGAAGCCGGGGATGACGACCTCTGTCGCGTTTTCGGGCAGGAGCCGGACTGTGTGGCCGTGCCCGAGGTCGACGGTGGTGACGGTATCGCCGGTGACCCAGTCGGGGCGGGTGCCTTCGGGATAGGCGCCCTTGCGCTCCCCCTCGACGGCGTAGTCGATCTGGCCGGAGCGGTGGTCGCGGGTGACATGCACCTTGTAGGACCACGAGTCTGAGGCCAGCGTCACGGCATTGTCCCAGCGGGCGCGCTGCGCGAGACCGGCGATGTCGAAGGCGAAAGCGATGTAGACGAGGTAGGCCAGCACCAGCGCGGGCAGCGCGAAGGCGGTCAGGCGCTTGCGCAGGAACAGCCGGTCGGCGCCGGCCTGCATCGCGGAGACATCGGCAAGGCTCATGCGTGTGCTCCTTGGGTGAGGCGGTTGCGCAGGCGGCTGGAGAGCTGGTCGAAGAGCACGATGGCGCCGAAGAGCAGGATGAAGATGGCCGCCGCCTCGTCGAAGCGGCCCGGGCCCCAGGCCATGGAGTTCCTGAGTTCGTAGCCCAGCCCCCCTGCCCCCACGAAGCCGAGGATGGCGGAGGCGCGGATGTTGATCTCGAACCGCAGGAGGCCGTAGCTGAGCAGGTTCGGCGCGACCTGCGGCAGGACGCCCAGCCACATGCGTTGCGTCCAGGAGGCGCCGACGGAGGACAGACCCTCGACCGGCTTGAGGTCGGCGTTCTCGGCCACCTCGGAGAAGAGCTTGCCCAGAGCGCCGGTGGAATGCACGGCGATGGCGATCATCGCGGGCACCGGGCCGCCGCCGAGGACGAAGATCAGCACCAGCGCGATGACGATCTCGGGGACGGCGCGCATCACGTCCATCAGGCGGCGGAACAGCGGGACGAGGCGCGGCCAGCGGGCGAGGCCGCGGGTCGAGAGCAGCGCGAAGACGGTGCCTAAGGCGGCGCCCAGCAGGGTGGAGACGGCGGCGATGTTCACCGTCTCGACCAGCGCGGGGAAGTACTTCACCACGAGCGACGGCAGGTCGGCGCGCTTTTCCCATGCCTCCGACAGGACGGCGGCGGGGTAGTCGCCCAGTTGCGACAGCCCGTCCCAGAAGCCGCCCGCGTTGCGGTCGTCGGCGACGACGAAGCCGGAGACCATGAGCAGGACGAAGATCATGAGCGTCAGCCCGCCGTAAAGGCGCTTGCGGCGGACCTGCTCCATGTAGCCGGACCGGATCTGGCCGACGGTAAGGGTGGCGTCTGTCATGGGGTTCCGTTCAGGGATGGCCCCGGGCGCGTGGCCCGGGGCGCGGTCTGCAGGATGCGGGACAAGGGCGCGCCGGTACGGGCTGACGCGCCATTGCCGCCGGGGCGGTCGCGGAAGCGATCAGCCGCCGATCTCTGCCTTGCGGGCGTCGATCACGGACTGGTAGGTGTCGTGGTCGACCGGGATGAAGCCCAGCGTGTCGCCGGCGGCCACGCCGTAGGCGCAGTCCGCGTCACGCTCATAAAGACCGTCGACCAGCGCGGTCATGCGGGTCTTCACGTCCTCGGGCAGCGCCTTGCGCAGGACCACGGGGCCCTCGGGGATGACCTTGGACTTCCAGATCTCGGTCAGCTCGTTCATGTCGACGAGGCCCGCGTCCACCGCCTTGCGCAGCGCGCCGGAGTTGTAGCCGTCTTCCCAGTTGCCCTGTGCGTCGGCCCAGGTCACGCCGGCGTCGATGTCGCCGTTGAAGACCGCGACGATGGTCTGCTCGTGGCCGCCGGTGAACTTCACCTCGCCGAAGTAGTCACCCGATTCCATCGAGGCGCCGGTGGTCTGCGGGATCTCGATGGAGGGGATCAGGTAGCCGGAGGTGGAGTTCGGGTCGCCGAAGCCGAAGACCTTGCCCTTCACGTCTTCCAGCTTGGTGATGCCGCTGTCCTTGCGGGCGAAACCGATGGAGTGGTAGCCGATGGAGCCGTCGAGGTTCTGCTTGACCAGCACCGGGTCGACCGCGTCTGCGTCCTGCAGGTAGACGGCGGCATAGGCCGAAGCGCCCAGCCATGCCATGTCGAGCGTGCCGCCCAGCAGGCCCTGGATCACGCCGTTGTAGTCGGCGGGGGCGAAGAGCTTGACCTCGACGCCCAGTTCCTCGGACGCGTAGTTCTGCAGGCAGGCGTAGGAGTTCATGCGGTCCTGGGCGTTCTCGCCGCCAAGGATGCCGATGCGGAACTCGGTGATGTCCTGCGCCTGTGCCGCGCCGGTCAGCGCGGTGGTGGCGAGGGCGATGGCGATCAGCTTTTTCATCAGTTTCTCCGTCGATGAAGGTGTGGTCGGTGGTCAGACGAGCGCGTCGGCCCTGGCGATGGCCGCCAGTTCGTGGTCGAGCGTCTCGATTTCGGTGGAGGTGGCGGCCTCGGAAAAATCCGCGCCCGCGCCGTAGATCTCGCGGGCCATGCCGGTGGTCAGCTGCGCGGGCGTGCCGTCGAAGACGATGCGCCCGTCGCGCATCCCGATCACCCGGTCGCAGTAGCGGCGCGCGGTGTCGAGCGTGTGCAGGTTGGCGATGACCGTGCGGCCGTCTTCCTCGTGGATGGTGCGCAGCGCCTGCATGACGATCTGCGCGTTCATCGGGTCGAGGGAGGCGATGGGTTCGTCGGCGAGGATCACCGCCGGGTCCTGCATCAGGGCGCGGGCGATGGCGACGCGCTGCTGCTGGCCGCCGGACAGCGCCTCGGCCCGCTTGGGCGCCTCGGCGGCGATGCCCAGGCGGTCGAGGATCTCGATGGCGCGGTGGATGTCGGCGCGCGGGTAGAGGTTGAACACCGTCGACAGGGTGGAGCGGCGGTTGAGCGTGCCGTGCAACACGTTCGACACCACGTCCAAGCGCGGCACGAGGTTGAACTGCTGGAAGATCATCGCGCAGCGGCTTTGCCATGTGCGTCGCGCGGCGCCGGTCAGGGCGGTGATCTCGCGGCCCTCGAAGCGAATCGCGCCTTCGGAGGCATCCGTGAGGCGGTTGACCATGCGCAGCAGCGTCGACTTGCCCGCGCCCGAGCGCCCGATGATGCCGACCATCGCCGGTTCCGGCACGGTGAAACTGGCACGGTCCACGGCCGTCCTGTCGCCGAAACGTCTGGTCAGATTGTCGACTTCGAGCATCGGGTCCCCCGGTTGTTACCGGGCGGTCCTACGGGCCGGGCGCGTCAGTTTCTTGACGCTTCGGATTCAGCTTTGCGACGGTCGCGCGAAGGTTCCGTGACAGCGGTTGCCGTTTGCCGGGCCGCGCGGGTCAGGAGGGCGGGTCAGGAAGGCGCTTCGCCCTGCGCCATCTGCCAGGCGTCGCCCATGGCCACGATGCAGGATGTGCCGGAGGCGTAGCGGATGACCATGGTCCAGGTGCCCTCTGCCCCGGTCCAGACCTCCAGCACCTCTTCGGGATTGCGCAGGCCGGAGGCGGCCTTGGTGATGTTGCGGTGGCTGGCGAGACGCTTTTCCATCTGCGGCGTGGGGGCGCAGATGATGTCGGCGATGGGGCTTTGCGCCGCGGCAGGGGCGGGGGCGGGGGCGGCGGACAGCAGGAGCAGGACCCCGGCGGCGGCCCGGGCCAGAATCGGTCGGAAGGGGGCTGGTGCGGCTCTCATGCACCGGAGTGTAACGTATTTATGACGTATAGCTAGCGTGTATACAAAAAACGTGCGGCGCGCCATTGGGCGCGCCGCTGGTTTGCCTGTTCGGCGGGCGTCTCAGAGCGGTGTGACACCGGCACGGCACCAGACCGCGTCGTGGTCCGAAAGCGGCCGGCCGTTTGCGTCGAGCGAAGGGATCACCGCCCGGTCCAACGGGGTCAGGCCGCGCCCGGCGAACCAGTCGAGTTTCATCACGCGGGTCGGGTGCGGGGTGATGAGGCTGGGGCGCGTGGTCATGCCCTCGGCGGTGAAGGTCCAGGAATAGCCGCGCTCTTCGGCCATGGGGAACAGCGCCTCGCCCCGCCAGTCGAAGTCGGGCGGGACATGGTTGCCGGTGTTGAGGTCGCCGCCGATCAGGACGGGCATGCCGGGTGCGAAGGCGTCGATGCCGTCGAGCAGGATCTGCATCTGCCGCGCGCGGTGGTCGGAGCCGGAATTGCTTTCGAGGTGGGTGGAGACGACGCAGAGCGGCCCCGCGTCGGTCGGCACCACGGCGGCAAGCGCCATCCGGCCGCCAAGGCGCGGCTGCTCGGGATCGGCGCCCGCCGCCTCCGAGAACCAGTGGCCGTGATCGTCGAGCCGGATCAGCGTGACGCTTTCGAACGGGGCCTTGGACAGGATCGCGTTGCCGTGCCAGCCGAGCGCGTTGAAGTCGTCGGTGCAGAACACCCTTTCGGTGGGCCCGCCGAGGTCGAGTTCGTGGAACTCCACCCCGTAGGCGTAGGCCATGCCCATCGCCTTGGCCATGACCTCGGTCGTGTGGCGCTGGCCGGTGCGGGCCATGCCGTGATCGACCTCTGACAGAAGCACGATGTCGGGGGCACGGGGCGCGAGGTGGGCGGCGCTGTCCTCCGGGAAGAGGCAGCGTTCGACGTTCCATGCCACGACCGAGAGGGTCGCGGGAAACTGCGGGGCGGAGGCGGTGCCGCCGGTCTGGACCATCGACATGGCCGGGACCTCTGCCATGAGGGCGCGGTGCGCCTCGGCGGTGCGGGGCGCGGTCAGGAGGCGGTGCCGTTCGTCCAGTGTGACGGGCGGCAGGGTGTCGGTGACGGTGATGGCGGGGCGGGTGGTGGCGAGGGTCACAGGCGTTGTCCGGTTTCCATGTCGAAGAGGGCGAGCGCCGCTTGCGGCAGCTCGATGGGGTGGCGGCCCGTGGCGTGGGCGCTGTCCTTCAGGACGTGCGCGGTGAAGGGCTGGCCCGCCACCTCGCCGTGCAGCAGGCGGTGGGCGCCCAGTTCCTCGACCAGCGCCACGTCGAAGGCCATGGCCCCCTGCCCCACGCGCACGTCCTCCGGCCGGATGCCCAGCGTGATGGCGCCGGTGCGGCCGTTCGGGGCGGCCATGACCGGCGTGCCGTCAGGCAGCCGCACCGCGCCGTCGCCGAAGCGCGCCTCCACCAGGTTCATCGGCGGCGCGCCCATGAAGGAGGCGACGAAGGTGGACGCGGGGCTGTGGTAGATCTCGGACGGGGTGCCGATCTGCTCGATCACGCCGCCGTTCAGCACCACGATGCGGTCGGCCATGGTCATCGCCTCGACCTGGTCGTGGGTCACGTAGATCGAGGTCACGCCGAGCCGGCGCTGCAGGGCCTTGATCTCGATCCGCATCTGGTTGCGCAGCTTGGCGTCGAGGTTCGAGAGCGGTTCGTCGAAGAGGAAGAGCGCCGGATCGCGGACGATGGCGCGGCCCATGGCGACGCGCTGGCGCTGGCCGCCCGAGAGTTGCGAGGGCTTGCGGTCGAGGTAGTCGGTGAGGTTCAGCATCTTCGCCGCCTCCTCCACCTTGGCGTCGATCTGTGCCTTCGGCGTCTTCCGGTTCTTGAGGCCGTAGCCGATGTTCCGGCGGACGGTCATGTGCGGGTAGAGCGCGTAGTTCTGGAAGACCATCGCGATGTCGCGGTCGGCGGGGTCGGTGTCGTTGACCATGCGTTCGCCGATGTGGAGCGTGCCGCCGGTGATGTCCTCCAGCCCCGCGATCATCCGCAGGAGCGTGGACTTGCCGCAGCCGGAGGGGCCGACGAGCACGAGAAACTCGCCGTCGGCGATGGTGAAGCTGGTGGGCTTCACCGCTTCGAACCCGTTGGGATAGACCTTGCGGACGTCTTGCAGCGTGACCGTTGCCATTCCTTTGTTCCTTTTTGTCGTTTGCCCTGACGCGGCGTTGTGCGCGGGCGTGCCGGGGTCCTGTCGCGACGGCCCGGTGGGACGCCGCCGCGCGGAGGCGGAGGTTACTTGTCGGAGTCGGTGAGGCCCTTCACGAACCAGCGCTGGAAGAAGACCACCACCAGCACCGGCGGCAGGACCGCGAGGATCGCCAGAAGGTTCGACCGCCCATATTCCGGGATGTGGTTGCCTTCGAGGCTTTGGGTGATCTGCTTGATGCCCTGGACGAGGGTGAACTTGTCTTCCTCGGTCGAGACCATGGTGGGCCAGAGGTACTGGTTCCAGCCGTAGACGAACATGATGATGAACATCGCGGCGATCATCGTCCGGGAGAGCGGCACGAGGATGTCGATGAAGAACTTCACCGGCCCTGCCCCGTCGATCTTTGCCGCCTCGACCAGCTCTTCGGGCACGGACATGAAGAACTGCCGGAAGAAGAAGGTCGCGGTGGCCGAGGCGATCAGCGGCACGATCAGCCCGGTCCAGGTGTTCAGGAGGCCCAGCTTCTGGGTGATCTCGTAGGAGGGGACGATGCGCACCTCAAGCGGCAGGAGCAGCGTGGTGAAGATCAGCCAGAAGGCCAGCGTGGCAAAGCGCAGGCGGAAGTAGACGATGGCATAGGCGGCCATCATGGCGATGACGATCTTGCCGATGGCGAAACCCAGCCCGAGGATCATCGAGTTGCGGAACATGTTGATGCCGGTCGTCTCGCCCGAGAAGCTCATCGACTGGAAGAGCGCCTTTTGCAGGTTCGGCCAGAAGCGGTCGCCGATTTCCAGCGAGGGGCCGTGCTGCATCACCTGCGCGTCGGGGATCGTGGTCATCTGCAGCATGGTCAGCAGCGGCACGATCATCAGCGCGGCCCCGGCGATCAGGATCGCGTGGTCGGCGACGGCACCCCAGCGCAGGGGCTTGCGGGCGGGGCGTTCGGCAGGCTGCGCCGCGGTGCGTCCGGTGGTCTGGGAAATCTCTGCCATGGCGGTCCTCAGGTGTAGTGGATGCGCCGCTCGACGAGGCGGAACTGCATGATGGTGAGCGCCAGTACCAGCACCATGAGCACGACCGACTGCGCCGAGGAGCCGCCGATGTCCTGCCCGCGGAACCCGTCGAGGTAGACCTGGTAGACCAGCGTCACCGGCTGGTCGCCGGGGTTGTTGCGCAGGATGGTGTCGATCAGGCCGAAGGTGTCGAAAAGCGCGTAGGTGATGTTGATGATCAGCAGGAAGAACCCCGTGGGCGCGAGCAGCGGGAAGGTCACCGTCCAGAAGCGCGAGATGCCGGAGCCGTTGTCGATCAGCGCCGCCTCGCGCACGGCGCGCGGGATGGACTGGAGGCCGGAGAGGAAGAAGATGAAGTTTACCGGGATCTGCTTCCAGACGGAGGCCACGACCATGGCGAAGGCGGTGTCGAAGTAATCGAGGCGGACCTTCATCTGCCAGCCGAACTGGGCGAAGAAATCGACCATCGGACCCCAGCGCTGGTTGAAGAGGATCAGGGCGAGGAAGCCCGCGACCGGCGGCGCCACGGCGTAGACCCACATCAGGAGCGTGCGGTAGGTCTTTGCCCCGCGCAACACGCTGTCGGCCTTGACCGCCAGGAGCAGTGCGATGGCCAGCGAGAAGAAGGTGACGCAGAGCGAGAAGACCACCGTGAAGCCCGCGTTCTTCAGGTACTGGCTGGAGGTCCAGAGCCGGGCGTAGTTCTGCAGGCCCACGAAGGTTTCGCCGAAGCCGAAGGGGTCTTCGAGAAAGAACGACGAGCGCAGCGCCTGCCACGCGGGCCAGTAGAAGAACAGGCAGATGATCGAGAGCTGCGGCAGGAGCAGCAGGATCGGGAGCCACGGGTTGTCGAAAGAGGCGCGCTTCATCGCAGGTCCTTCAAAGGGGAGCGGCGGCCACCCGGGGCGGCCGCCGTCGTGTCATCGCGGAAAGGCTCAGTTCGTGGTCTGGGCGAAGCGGCCCAGCAGCTCGTTGCCTTCGGCTTCGATGGTCGAAAGCGCGTCATCGATAGAGGTTTCGCCGTTCAGGAACTTTGCCAGCTCGCGGTTCTCGATGTCGCGGATCTGGACGTAGAAGCCCATGCGGTAGCCGTGGGTGTTCTCGCCCGACTGGAGCATGAGCTGCTTGATGCCGGTCTCGGCCGCCGGGAAGCGCTCGTAGTGGCCGTCTTCCTTCGCCATTTCGTAGGCGGCCTCGGTGATCGGCACGTAGCCGGTTTCACGGTGCCACATGTACTGGACCTCGGGGGAGGTCAGGTATTCGAAGAAGGCGGCGGAGGCGGCGTTTTCCTCGTCCGACTTGCCGGACATGGCGAACAGCGACGCGCCGCCGATGAAGGACTGGTAGCCCTCTTCGGTGATCGAGGCCCAGTGCGGCAGGTAGGTGGAGGCCCATTCGAACGGCAGGTCGAGCGCGGTCAGGCCGCCGAAGTCACCCGAGGAACCGATGTACATGGCGGCGGACTGGTCGAGGAAATGCGCCTTGTTGTCGTCCCAGGAGGTGCCGTGGAACCCGAAGAGGCCCGCGTCCAGCCATTCCTTCACCTTGGTGAAGTGCATCGCCATTTCGGGAGAGTTGATCAGGATCTCGGTGCCCTCTGCGCCGTCGTAGCCGTTGTTGTTGGTGGCAAACGGCAGGTTGTGGCGGGAGTGGAAGTTCTCGACGAATTCCCACGGCAGGTGCGTCTGCACGAGCGGGGTGTAGCCCGCGTCCTTCAGCTTCGGCGCGATGGCTTCGAAGTCCTCGTAGGTGGCGGGGGCCTCGACACCGGCGGCGGCCAGAGCGTCGGCGTTGTAGTAGAGCACCGGCGAGGAGGAGTTGAACGGCATGCCGATCATCTTGCCGTCGCTGTCGGCGTAGAAGTAGCGCACGCCCGCGATGTAGTCCTCGATGTCGAAGTCGACGCCGTTCTGTTCGAGCAGGTCCTGAACCGGGATCGTCGCGCCCTTGGCGCCGATCACGGTGGCGGCGCCCGCGTCGAAGACCTGAACGATGTTCGGCTGCTCGCCCGCGCGGAAGGCGGCGATGGCGGCGGTCAGGGTTTCCTCGTAGGTGCCCTTGAAGACCGGGGTGATCTCGTAGTCGGACTGGCTTTCGTTGAAGCCGGCGGCGATCTGGTTGACCACGTCGCCGAGGTGGCCGCCCATGCCGTGCCACCAAGTGATCTGGGTTTCGGCCATCGCCGTGGAGGCCGTCAGCGCAAAGGTCGCCGCGGCGGTGAAGGTCATGACGTGTTTCATCGACTGTCTCCGGTCGTTTGTGCCCAGCCGGTGCAGGGCAACAGGAATGCCGGGGCGGACCCGGGATGGGTCCGTCCTGACGGCAAGGAATTCGGGATGTCCCCATCCATCTCTTGGCCCCCGTCCGGCTGTCGGGCCGGGGACACGCGGCCACCGGCTATTTCCCTTTCATGACAGGCAGATGACCGATTGCTGAAAGTTCGGTTACAGCCGCTTTCACCGGAGGGGCTGCACCCTTGCGCCGCAGGGGAAAGGGTCACGCGACCGATACAAAACGGTCACCGCAGTGATACATCCGCGGCGTATCCGCCTCTGGACCACGTGAACCAGAAGCGCGGACGAAACGGTGACCGATCGCACGATCTTCCTGTCGGATGTCCACCTCGGCACACGCGGCTGCCGGGCGCGGCTGCTGGCGGAGTTCCTGGCGAAGCACGAAGCCGAGACGCTCTACCTTGTCGGGGACATCGTCGACGGCTGGCGGCTGAAGAAGGGCTGGCACTGGCCGGAGGATCACAACGCGGTCATCCAGGCGATCCTCGAAAAGGCGCGGGGCGGCACGCGGGTGATCTTCATCCCCGGCAACCACGACGAGGTGTTCCGCGACTACATCGGGCTGCACCTTGGCGGGATCGAGCTGAAGCGGCGCGACAGCTTCGTGGCGGCGGACGGGCGGCGTTACCTCGTGACCCACGGCGACGAGTTCGACGCGGTGGTGGCCAACGCCAAGTGGCTCGCGTATCTCGGCGACAGCGCCTATGCCGCGCTGATCTGGCTGAACCCGAAGATCAACATGGTCCGCAGGCTCTGGTCGCACCGCTACTGGTCGCTGTCGAAATGGTCGAAGCAGCAGGTCAAGCAGGCGGTCAACTACATCTGCAAGTTCGAGGAAGTGCTGGCGCTGGACGCCCGTCAAAAGGGGTTCGACGGGGTGATCTGCGGCCACATCCACCATGCCTCGATCCGCGAGATCGGCGGCATCCGCTACATCAACACCGGCGACTGGGTCGAAAGCTGCACCGCGGTCATCGAGAACGCGGCGGGCGAGATGCGGCTGGTCGACTGGGAAGCCCGCAAGAACCGGCAGTTCCTGCTCGAACGGCGCGCCCGCAAGCGCGCCCGGATCGCCGCGCAGGCGGCCGGGGTCGAGCGGAGTGCACAGCTTGAACAGGAAGCGCAATGAGCGACACCACGCAGGCCCTCATCGGAGAGGCCGTCTACCAGAATCGCAGATGGTCCTTCGACACGGTTTCGGACCGGGTGTTTGCCCGGCTGTTCCGGGGCCTCGTCTATCCGCAGATCTGGGAGGACCCGGTCTGCGACATGGCGGCGCTTGATCTGACGGCGGAGGACGACATAGTCTGCATCGCCTCGGGCGGCTGCAACGTGATGTCCTATCTGACCGCTTCGCCCGCCTCGGTGACGGCGGTGGACCTCTCGCCCTGGCATGTGGAGCTGAACCGGCTGAAGCTGCTGGCGGCGCAGGTCTTGCCCGACCACGCGGCCTTCTACGACATCTTCGGCCACGCCGACCGGCCGGGGAACGAGGCGCTTTTCGACCGCTACATCCTGCGCAGGCTCGACCCGGAGGCGCGGGCCTTCTGGCAGGGGCGCCACGGGATCGTCCGGCGCAAGGCGCTGTTTTCGCGCGGGTTCCATCGCTACGGCGTGCTGGGCAGCTTCTTGGGCGCGGTGCACCTTGTCACCCGCTTGGCGGGCGTGCGGTGGGACGGGCTGTTGACGGCCACGACGCTTGAGGAGCAGCGCGCCTTCTTTGACGCCGAGATCGCGCCGCTTTACGACACGCGGCTGGTCAGGTTCGCCGCGCGGCGCCGGGCGTCGCTGTTCGGCCTCGGCATACCGCCCGCGCAATACGACAAGCTGGCAGCGGACGCGGGCGGCGACGTGATCCCGGTGCTGCGGGAGCGGACGCGCAAGCTGTTCTGCGACTTCCCCATCGGCGAGAACTACTTTGCCTGGCAGGCGGCGACGCGCGCCTACAAGCCCGAAGGCGACGGGCCGGTGCCGCCCTACCTCGAACCGCAGCACTTCGAGGCGGTGCGCGCCGCGGCCCCCCGCGTGACGGTCTGGAACCGCTCGATCACCGACGTGCTGGCAGAGGCGCCCGCCGGGTCGAAGTCGGTCTACGTGCTGCTGGATGCGCAGGACTGGATGAGCGACGCGCAGCTGACCGCGCTCTGGGAAGAAATCACCCGCACCGCCCGGCCCGGTGCCCGCGTGCTGTTCCGGACCGGCGGCGCGGCGGACATCCTGCCGGGGCGTGTGCCTCAGGCCCTGCTGGCACAGTGGGGGTATGACGAAGCCGCCTCTGCCACCGCCTTTGCCACCGACCGTTCGGCGATCTACGGCGGCGTGCACCTCTACCGGAAGGTCGCTGCATGACCATGACATCGGATCACGGGCGGCTGATGGACGACGTCTATCGCTACCAGCGGCTTTTCTATGACGTGACGCGCAAGTACTACCTGCTGGGCCGCGACGAGCTGATCGAGCGGATGGACGTCCGCCCCGGCCAGTCTGTACTGGAGATCGCCTGCGGCACGGGGCGCAACCTTGCCGCCCTGCGCGCGAGGCACCCGGAGGCGCGGCTCTACGGGCTGGATATCTCGGAGCAGATGCTGATCTCTGCCCGGCGCAAGCTGGGTGCGGGCGTGGTGCTGGCGCAGGCGGATGCCTGCGACTTCGATGCCGAGGGCCTGTTCGGCACCGCCCGCTTCGACCACATCGTCTGTTCCTACTGCCTGTCGATGATCCCCGACTGGCAGGGCGCGATGGACGAGGCGCTGCGCCACCTCGCCCCCGGCGGGCAGTTGCACATCGTCGATTTCGGCGATCAGGGCGGCCTGCCACGCTGGTTCGGCAAAGGCCTGCGGGCATGGCTGGCGCGGTTCCACGTTGCGCCGCGCGACCGGCTGACCGACGCGCTCGACAACCTCGGCGGGCGCGTTGCGGGGGTGGAGCACCGGGGCCTCTACCGGCGCTACGCGGTGCACGCGCGGGTGACGGGCTGAGGGCCGGAGCCGCTCCTGTTTGATCGGCGCGCGCCGGTCGGGTTCGGCGCCCTCCCTCAGAGCGAGGGCAGCCAGAGCACCAGCGCCGGTATGGCCAGCAGCAGCGCCACGTGCAGCAGGTCCGCCAGCACGAAGGGCGCCGTGCCACGGAAGATCGTCGTCAGCGGAATGTCCCGCGCCACGCTGCTGAGGACGTAGACGTTCATGCCCACCGGCGGCGTGATCAGCGCGATCTCGGTCATGCGCACGACCAGCACGCCGAACAGCACCGCGTCGTAGCCGAGGCCCGTGACCAGCGGGAAGAACAGCGGCACGGTCAGCGTCATCATCGCCGAGGCGTCGAGGATCATGCCGAGGAACAGGTAGAGCACGAGGATGATCAGCAGGACCGCCAGCGGCGGCAGGTCCACCGCGCTCACCCAGCCGACGAGGTTCAACGGGATGGTCGTCACGGTGACGAAGGCGTTGAACACCAGCGCGCCGAAGAGGATGCCGAAGATCATGCCGGTGGTGCGCAGCGTGTCGTAGACGGCGGTGCGCAGGGCCGCGACGCTCAGTTTCCCGCGGAGGCCCGCGATCACCAGCGCGCCGAAGGCCCCCATGGCGCCGGCCTCCGTGGGGGTGAACCAGCCCCAGATGATGCCGCCCATGACGAAGACGAAGAGCACGATCACGTCGCCCGTGCGGCGGAACCCCTGCCAGCGGGCAGCCCAGTCGTAGCGCGGCCCGGCGGGTCCGGCCTCGGGGTTCAGGCGGCAGCGGACGGCGATCACCGTCATGTAGAAGAGCGCCAGCAGCACGCCCGGCACGATGCCCGCCGCGAACATGTCGCCGATCGAGGTCTCGGTCAGGATGCCGTAGATGATGAACATGCCGGAGGGCGGGATGAGCGACCCGATGGTACCCCCCGCCGCGACGGAGCCGGAGGCCAGAGACAGCGAATAGCCGTGGCGCCGCATCTCGGGCAGGGCGACAAGGCCCATGGTCGCGGTGGTCGCCAGGGACGAGGCGTTGACCGATGCGAAGCCTGCCGAGGCGCCGACCGTCGCCATGGCCAGCCCGCCCCGCCGGTGTCCCAGCATCCGCGCGGCAAAGTCGTAGAGGTCCTGCCCGATGCCCGAGGCAAACAGCACATGCGCCATGAACAGGAACAGCGGCACTGTGCCGATGGCGTAGTTGGTGGCGAGGTCGAAGGCGATGACGCCGACCTTGATGATCGCCGCGTGGAAGCTGATGAGCAGGCCGAAGCCCAGCACACCGACCAGCCCCATGGCAAAGCCGATGGGCATGCCGAAGGCGATGGCGAGGAACATCGCCGCGATGCCGATGACGCCTGCAAGGACCGGGGTCATTCCTTCGGCTCCCGGCCCGCGATGAACTGGAGGCCGCGCAGCAGGCAGACCGCGATCATCAGCGTGATCGCCGCCACCATGAGCCAGCGGAAGGGGGCCACGGGAATGTCGAGAAGCGGCGTCGTCTCGCCCTGGCGGCCGCGGCGCAGCGCCTCTTCGATCCCGGCGTAAAGGACGAAGCCCCAGAAGGCGGTGCCGGCCAGCAGCATCAGCCCTTGCGACAGGCCCGCGACACGGGGCCGGAAGCTCTTGACCAGCAGCTCGACCTTGGTGTGGGCGCCGTCCCACGCCGCATAGGCCAGCGCGCAGGAGACCGTGGGGATCAGCAGAAGCTCCGCCAGCACGTAGGTGCCCGGAAAGGCCACGCCCACGGCGCGGAAGGTCACGGTGACGACCGTCAGCGCCATGAGCGCGAGGAGCGACAGCACGCCGAGGGCTGCCGCCCCGCGCACGATCCCGCCCAGAAGTTGTTCGACCAGCCGCATGGCGTGCTCCCCGGGGACTTGCGGGGGCGCGGGTGGTGCGCCCCCGGATTTTTACTGCGTGTGCGCCGCGCGGATGGTGTCCAGCACCTCGGTGCCCGGCTTGCCCATGGCGTCGAGGTCTTCCGCCACCTCCCTGATGACCGGGGCGAAGGATTCGGAGTACTCGGCCACGACCTCGGGCGCCACGGCATTGAACTTGACGCCCTGCTCCTCGCCATAGGCGCGGCCCGCGTCCTCGGCCTCCTGCGCCAGTTCCAGTGTGCGCAGGCTCAGCCATTCCGTGTTGTCGTCGAAGATCCGCCGGATGTCTTCGGGAAGGCTGGACCACACGTCGCCGTTGACCCCGCGCGAGGGATAGGCGCCGCGCGAATGAGGCAGTTCGGAGTAGTAGCCGACCACCTCGGCGAAGCTGAGCGATTTCAGCGCCTCGTAGGGGGCGATCACCCCGTCGACGACGCCCTTTTCCAGCGACGGGTAGGTTTCCGTCATCGGCATGGTCACACCCTCTGCCCCGAAGGCCGCGAGCGGGCCGATGAAGTCCACCGCCGAGCGGATGCGCAGGCCCTGAAGGTCATCGAGCGTCTCCACCGGCTTGTCGCGCAGGAGGACGTGCATCGGCGTGCCGACGTTGTAGCCGACGACGTGCACGCCATCGAGTTCCTCGTCGAAGACCGGGAACTGCTCGACCAGGTCCATGTAGACGTCGAGCACCTTTTTCGGGTCGGTGTAGCCGTAGAACATCCCCGGCACGAGCCGGTTCATGTCATAGCCCGACCGCGCGTAGATCGGCGCGATATAGGCGATGTCGGCCACGCCTGCGGCCAGCTCGTCCACGCCCTCGCGCGAGGTGATGAGTGTCCGGCCCCAGTAGGGCGTGATGTCGACGCGGCCGCCGGACTGTTCCTCGATCCGCGCGATCCACTCCGCGTCGGCGGCGCCGTAGGGGTGCGCCTCGGTGTAGGGCGAGGCATAGGTCAGGTTGAAATCCGCGGCCCACGCGGGCAGCGCGGCAAGGCACAGTGCGATGACCGCCGTTGTTCTGAGCATGGTGTATCCTCCCTTGATGGTTCAGTGGGTCGCCGGGGTTGATGGCCCGGTCTGGTGCGCGGACGATGCCGCCAGCGCGTTTATCTGTGTGTCCGACAGGCCTGCGGCGCGCAGGACCTCGGCGGTATGGGTGCCCGGCAGGACCGCCGGGTGCGGGGTCTCGAACGGGCCGAGGCGGACCGGCGGGCCGGCCTGCGTCAGGGCGCCGCCCGGCGCGTCCAGCGCGACGACCATGCCGCGTGCGCGGAAATGCGGTTCGTTCAGGGCGTCGGCCAGCGTATTGACCGGGGCGAACTGGGTTCCGGCCTTTCCGAGATGGTCGAGCCAGTGGGCGCGGGGTTGGGACGCGAAGATCGCCTGAAGACCTTCGCGGATCTCGGCCCGGCGGGACGGGTCCATGTGCCATGCCGCGAACTCCGGCCGGCCCATGGCGGTGCAGAAGGCCTGCCAGTAGCGCGGCTCCATGTCCGTCGTCACGAGCCACGCGCCATCGGCACAGCGCCAGAGGCCGAGGTCCGCCCGGCGCGCGCCCCTTGCGGGGAGGTCGGCGGGGTCCTCGTAACGGGCGATGAGATTGGCCAGAAGCACCAGCGCACAGTCGGTCATGGCTACGTCTACATGCTGCCCCTGCCCCGTGGCACGGGCCTGCATCACGGCGGCGAGCGTGGCAAAGGCGGCATGGGCGCCGGTCGCCACGTCGGCGGCGGCAAAACCCGGAAGGCCGGGGGCATCGGGGTCCTCGCCGGTGCGGCTGAGGACCCCCGCCAGCGCCAGTGCGACCGGATCGTGCCCCGGCTTGTCGCGCAGCGGGCCGGTCTGGCCGCAGAGCGTCAGGGACGCATAGACCAGCGCCGGGTTGCCTTCGGACAGCGCCTCGTATCCGAGGCCGAGGCTGTTCAGCACGCCGGGCCGGTAATCCTCCACCACCACGTCGACCGTCGCGGCGAGGCGGCGCAATGCGGCCTGCGCGTCGGGGTCGCCGATGTCGAGGCAGACGGATTTCTTGCCGCGCGCCAGCATGTCCCGCGCCCGCTGCCGCGCGCGCCCGGCCTGATCCAGCCGGTCCCAGCCGAAGACCTTCGCCTGCTTGGCCAGCTCGCGGGGATGTTCGACGCGGATCACCTCGGCTCCCTGATCGGCCAGAAGCCACGTGCAGTAGGGCCCGGGCAGCAGCCGGGAGAAGTCGAGCACGCGGAGACCGGCCAGCGCGCTCATGTGCCCCTCCCCGGGTGCACGGCGAAAAGCGGTCCCGGCACGCCGTCGGGGTCGAAGACCCCGCGCGCCTTCATCTGCGGGCTGTCCGGGACCTCCGACAGGCGGATGATCGGCGAAAGGCCCCAGCCGTGTTCGAGCGACCAGTCGCCAAGGGTCTTGCGGTCGTGGCGGGCAAAGAACGCCTCGACGATGGATTGCCAGCCTTCGATGGTCTCTTGCTCCATATCGGCCACGAGGATCGCGTCCCAGTCGATCTCGGCCAGCTCGCCTGCCGCCCCTTCGGCCTGCATGACCCGGACAAGCGCCCGCATCATGCCGGGGTTGTCGATCATCGACCAGGTGACGAAGCCGTCCGCGCAGGGCCAGACCTGACGCACGCCGGACTTGCCCCGGACCAGCATGTTGCCGCGCCGCGTGCCGATGCGGCCGGTGTGTTCGTACATCACCGCCTCGCGGTAGTTGGCGAGCGCGGCGGACTGCAGGGCAGAGAGCGTGATGCGCTGGCCCACGCCGGTCTGCCGGCGCGCCCGGACGCCCATCAGCGCCGCCGTCGCCGCCTGTATCGCGGTCAGGGCATAGGCCTGTTCGCCCGGCAGGCGCAGCGGCGGGCGGTCGGGGGTGCCCGTGACGTGCATCAGCCCCGACTGCGCCATCAGTGTCAGGTCCGTCACCGGGCGCGGGTCGTCGGGGAAGCCGGTGATGACCACGTGCACCAGATCCCTTTGTCTTGCGGCAAGGGCGTCCACGTCGTCGCGCGGGCCGGAGCGCCGGTCGTCGAGCAGGATATCGGCCTCTGCCAGAAGCTCTGCCAGCGGCGCGTCGCTGCGGGTCATGCCCTTGTGCCACGCCTTTTCGCGCGGCCCGGTCAGGGGCGCGGCCCCGGCGAGTACGACATCGGCGCCCAGCCGCGCCAGCATGCTGCCGCCGAAATCGGCAAGGTGGTCGGCAAGGACCACGACGCGAAGACCGTCGAGCAGCATCATGCCAGTGCCCCCGCTGCGATGAGGGTGTCGATCTCGTCAGGCGTCAGGCCGATCTCGGCGAAGACCTCGGCGTTGTCGGCGCCAAGGCAGGGCGACGGGCCGACATGACCCGGGGTGGCGCTGAACCGGTAGGGCGGTGCGGGCATCTTCGCCGTGCCGATCACCGGGTGGTCCACGGTCACAAAATGCCCCGCCGCGTTCAGCGCAGGATGTTCCGACAGGCCCCTGCCGTCCAGCACGCGGGCAGCGGGCACGCCCGCCTTCACCAGCGCCGCCTCCAGCGCGGCCCCGTCCATGGGGCGGGTGAGATCGGTCAGCGCCGCCTCAAGCCCGACGCGGTCGGCGCGGCGCGCCTCTGCCGTGGGCCAGCGGTCACGAAGGTCCGGCGCGTCCAGAACCTTGCAGAGCGCCTGCCACTGGGCGTCGGTCTCGCAGGCGATGGCGATCCATCCGTCCGGGCCACAGGGGAAGACGCCATGCGGAGCCATTTCCGGATCGGCGTTGGCGGGCTTGTCGTCCGGCATTCCGGCAAAGAGGTCGCCCGCGACCTGCACCATCGCCTCGATCTGGCTGACGTCGACATGCACCCCCTGCCCCGTCCGGTCGCGATGTTCCAGTGCGGAGAGGATCGCAACGGTCAGCATCATGGGCGCCACCACGTCGCCGTAAGCGAAGGGTGGCATGTGCGGCTCCGACCCCGGCCAGCCGGTCATGTCGCAATGCCCCGACCACGCCGCGGCGGAGTTGCCGTACCCCCGGAACCCGGCCATCGGCCCGGTCCGCCCGGCGACCGACACGCTGGCAAGGATGATCCCGGGGCGCAGCTCTTGCAGCGTCTCCCAGTCGAGGCCGATGCGGTCCATGTAGCCGGGGCCGAAATTCTCGACCACCACGTCCGCCCAGGCCACCAGCCGCTTCGCCACCTCGACCCCGCGGGGATCGGACAGGTTGATCGTGACGCTTTTCTTGGAGGTGTTGGTCTGTGCGAAGAAGACCGACGCGTCGGGCGATTTGCGGTCCCCGCCTGCGAAGGGCGGAGAGCGGCGGCCCAGGTCGAGGCGGCGGGCGGATTCCACCTTCACCACGGTGGCGCCGTTGTCGGCCAGGTCCTTCGTCGACCGCGGACCGGCGCCCACCCATGAGAAATCCGCCACCTTCAGCCCGTCGAGCGCACCCATCATCCGGCCTCCACCTCGTCCAGCTCTGCGCGCACCCGCGCCTCCATCGCCGCGCGGTCCCAGTCGCGCGGGTCAACCATGTCGGAGTGTATCTCGACCACGCGCACACCGGCAGCCTTCAGCGCCTCGCGCGCGAAATACGATCCGTAGCCCGAGAACCGGTCGTGTTCCGGCACCAGCATCACCGCCACGTCGATCCGCCAGCGCCGCGCCTCCTTCACCAGCCATTCGTTGACCCAGGGCGGCTGGTGCAACTGTTCGTTCATCGCCGAGACCCGCGCGGCGAGCGCCCTCAGCGGGTCGCCATGGTCGGCACGGATGTAGCCGTCCGCCGCAAACGGCAGGTACATCGACCAACAGAAGACCGCGCCGTGGGTTTCCTCGAACGCCGTGTAGAAGGACGTGTCGAACCACAGGCCCGCGCCGATCCACATCATGCGAATGCGTTCGCCGTCGCAGACCGCCTCGCCCCGGTCGATCCGCCCGGCCACCTCGTCGCGAAAGGCGCGGACATGGTCGAGCGCCCGGTCGGAACCACGGTGCCACTGCGGGATCATGACGTTGGGCATCTGTTCGGCGATGCCCACGGGGCATTTTTCGGCACCGGCGATCATGTCGGCGACGGTGTCGAGCATACGCTCCTGTTCGTCGATCCGGGCCATGTAGGCTGCGAAACCGTCGCGGTCGAAGTCCCGGCCCGACAGGCGTTCGAGGCTGGCGATCAGGATCTCCATCTCCGCCACCATCAGGTCGAGACGGGCCGACCCGTAGAGGTCTTCCCACCCCTCGCGGGCGCGCAGCCACCAGTCCGGTGCAGGGTCCGGCGTGGCCGGGGCCGAGAGCAGGTGCAGCTCTGCCCCGGTCAGCTCCGCCCAGCGTTGGAAGATGCGCGGGTGTTCGTCCGAACTGGCCCGCGCGCAGAGGATCGCGGGCGCGGGCAGACCGCCCCATGGCTGCCGGTCGAAATCGCCTTCCATCTGCGCGATCAGCGGCAGACTGGAATAGCGCGGCAGATGGGCATGGAACCCGAGCGCCACCATCCGGTCGAGGTAATGCGGCGCCAGTTGCTTGGCCGAGATCACCGCCGACCACCACTGGTTGGTGACCATGGGCACGTCCATGAAGTGGAACAGCTCGTGCGGGGTGTCGGCGTTGACGAAGGCAAAGGCCGCGCCGTCGGCGATCTGCCGACGCAGACCCTTCAGCCAGTCGCGCTGCCACGCGGTCGCCTCGGCCGCACAGGTCATGCCAGGGCCTCCGCGATGCGGCGGCGGGTCCTGTCCTGCCATGTGTCGTCCGGGCGGAACGGGCGGAAGCCAAGATCGAGGAAGCTTGCGCCTTGTGCCTCTGCCGCGCGGCGCAGGCCCGGCAGTTCCCAGCCGAAGGAATCGTCGGAGGCGTCGGTGCTGGCGATCACGAGGTCGGCACCCGCGATCCCGTCGTGCAGCGCACGGGTGAAACGCGCGGGCGGCGCGGCGCGGGTCGCCAGCGGGTCCGCCACGATCCGGCGCAGCAAGTCGGCGGCGTTCACCGGCTGCGGCGCGGCGCGGCCGTAGTCCTGAAGATCGGCGCACACCTGCCCGACCTCCGCGCAGAGGGTATGCAGCACGGGGATGTCGCAGGCGCTGCCGGTCAGCACGATGGACGGGCCGCGCCCCCGCGGCATCTCCCTTATCAGCGCCGCGTGCTGCGACGGCGTCAGCCAGCGCCCGGCGTTGCGCGCGACGAAGGCATCGGGGCCGCCGGGCGGCAAGGCGGCCAGGGCATCGGCCCTTCGGGTTTCCTCCGCGACGGCGCCGGCCAGACGGTCGGGGTCGAGTTGTGCGCCCAGCGTCTCCTCAAGGTGGGCCTTGAGACGGTCGAGTTCGTGGCGGTTGAAGGCCGCGACGGGCGCGCTGTCTGTGTGGAGCGCGTTCCACAGGTGCAACCGGGGGCCGCCCTGCGTCAGGCGCCCCTGCCGCCGCAGCTCTGTCGCGTATTGATAGGCGGTGAGGCCTGCGACGTCGTCGCGGGCGAAGATCAGCGTGGCGTAACGGTCGAAGGCGCCCGCAGCGAAGCGGTGAAGGAACCGGGTCGCGAAGGGGTCGAGGAAGTCTTCGGTCACCGACCGCACCAGATCGCTTGTCGGACCCCCGGCCGCATCCGCCAGCGGTGGCGCCTTCACGTCCACCGCGAGACCGCCCAGGGCCGCGACCAGCGGCAATGGCACGCCTTCGCCGAAGACACCGACCAGCGCCGCGCCGTCCGGGCGCACGCCATCGGCGCGCAGGTCGAAAGCTCTCTGCAAGGTCGCGTCAACCGGCATGTCGCCCTCCCCTGCGAACATGGCCCAACTTGGTTCATATTGGAAACCTTTTTCCGGATCTGTCAACACCCATGTTTGACAATCCACCACGCTACGGCTTAGCGAATGAAAAAGCGGGGGATCACGCCGAAGATGACACAGCGACCTGGAAATGACGGCGGTCCCGACCTTGGCCATCTGGCCACGGACATCTCCTTTGTCACCCGGCTTCTGCGGACGCGGATCCTCGAACGCAACGAGTCGTTCTTCGCCACGCACGCGGTGGCAGGCGGCGAGGTCGCGGTGCTTAATCTCATCGGGCTCAATCCGGGGCTGACGCAGAAGGACCTTGCCAAAGCCGTCGTACTCAGAAAATCCGCCCTTACAAAACTGGTGAACGAGATCGAACGCACCGGGCTGATCGAGCGCCGTAAGGAAGGCGCTGACAAGCGGCTGAACGCGCTCTACCTGACGGAGGCGGGCGAGGCGCGGCTGGCGCGCATGCGGCCCGACATGGCCCGGCTGCAGGAGGAATTCCTGGCGCCGCTGTCCCCGGCAGAACGCGCGATGCTGTTCGAACTTCTGTGGCGCCTGATCGGAAGCGCGGTGACCGAAGACGGGGACACGGACCCTCACGCCTCTTGACAGAGGCCGCCTGACTGTTTCTTTTGGAAACCAAATACGCGGATGACCGTACAGGTCTGCGTGTGTGGAAACGTCGGGGAGGGACACATGGCGAAACCGCTCGAAGGCATTCGCATCGCGGACTTCAGCCATGTCATCGCGGGGCCGCTGGCGACCCAGTTCCTCAACCTGCTGGGCGCGGAGGTCATCAAGGTCGAACCGCCGGCGGGCGATCCGATGCGGTTCTACACGCGAGACCCGGCACGGCGCGGCATGGCAGAGCCCTTCGTCGGCGCCAACGCGGGCAAGAAATCCATCGTTCTGGACCTCAAGTCCGACGCGGGCCTGTCAGCCGCACGGGCGCTGGTGGCCAGCGCCGACGTGGTGGTCGAGAACTTCCGGCCCGGCGTGGCGGAACGGCTGGGGCTTGGCGCCGAGGCGCTGACCGGCGCGCACCCGTCCCTTATCTACTGCTCCGTCTCCGGGTTCGGCCAGGACGGGCCGCTGCGCGATTTCCCGGCCATCGACCAGGTGATCCAGAGCGTTTCGGGCCTGATGCTGCTGTCGGGCCACGAAGGCGAGGCGGCGGAGCGCGTAGGCTTTCCCATCGTCGACACCTATTCCGCCCTGCTGTCGGCCTTTGCGATCCTCTCTGCGGTGCTGCAGCGGGAACGCGATCCCGCGCGCCGGGGGCAAGTGATCGACGTGTCGATGCTGGATGCGACGATGGTGATGATGAGCTCCGTGGTCGTGCCGCTGATGATGAGCGGGCAGACCCCGGTGCGCGCGGGCAATCGCGGCTTCTCCGGCGCGCCGACCGCCGACACCTTCCCCACCGCGGAGGGCGAGATCACGATCGGCGCGGTGCAGCAGGTGCAGGTGGAGCGGCTGTTCCGGGTGCTGGACTGCGCGTCGCTGCTGGACGATGCACGGTTCGCGACCCCGGAAAGTCGCATGACACATG
The DNA here is from genome assembly GCF_030126985.1 of Sagittula sp. MA-2. Lineage (GTDB taxonomy): Bacteria > Pseudomonadota > Alphaproteobacteria > Rhodobacterales > Rhodobacteraceae > Sagittula. The sequence continues at coordinate 3,406,204 of NZ_CP126145.1, forward strand.
ACATCGAGTTGCGCGCGCTGCTGGTGGCGTGTTTCGGCGAGCGCTCCGCCTCCGAATGGGAGGCCGACCTCGCGGCGGCGGGGGTGCCCGCCGGGAAGGTCCGGCCATTGGGCGAAGCGATGGAGATGGAGCAGTTGCGCGACCGCGACCTGTTCCTCGACCTCGACGACGGGTCGCGCGTGCTGAACGCCGGTTTCCGATTCCTGCGCGACGGCCCCGGGGTCAGCGCCCCTGCCCCGTCGCTCGGCGCCGATACGGAGGAGGTGCTGTCCGCGCTCCGGACCGGGTCAGGTCAGGCGAAACGCCGGTTGTGGTGATCAGCTTTCGACGGTTCCGGACGTGGCCATGAACTGTTCGACCGAGGGTGTCACCCGCTCGAACTGGTCCAGTTGCCGGGCGTAGAGGTGGCCGCCAAGCCGCCCCACCGCGTCGATGCCGATCTGGTCGACGTACAGCGTTTCGGGATCGACGAGGGTTTCGCGCACGAACATCCGCTTGACCTCTCCCAGCACGATGACGCGCGCGGGCGTGACCGGCACGGTCTGCACGAGGTGGCATTCGAAGGCCGCGGGCGCGGCGGTGATGCGCGGGCTGCGCACGGTCTCGCCCGGAACGGTTGTCAGTCCCGCGACCGACAGCTCGTCCACGTCTGCCGGGAACTTGATCGAACAGATCTCCATCTGGTCCACCAGCGCGTGGTCGGAGATGTGGACCGTGAATTCCTTCGTGGCGAGGATGTTGGCCGCGGTGTCCTTCGGCGTGCCGTCCGGCTTGTATTCGATCCCGATGGCCATGATCGCGGGATCGTGGGTCAGGATGTTGAAGAAGCTGAACGACCCGGCGTTGGGAATGCCGTCTTCGGACAGGGTGGTGATCAGGGCGATGGGCCGCGGGATGACCGTCCCGATCAGGAGCTTGTAGCGTTCCTTTGGGGTCAGTTCCGCGAAGTCGAAAGCGTGGCTGTTCATCGAGTGTCCTTCCGGCAAGCGCCTTACGGTCTGGCATCCGGCGCGGGCCGGGTCCAGTCACCGTGCCCCTGCACCGCCCTTCGGACCGTGCGAACGCCTGCGGAAGAAGCAAAGGGCCGGGTTGTCAGACGCTGATCGTCGCCTCGACCGCGCGGCGCCAGGCGGCGTATCTGGCGGTGCGCGTTTCCTCGGTGATCGAGGGGGTGAAGCTGCGCTCCAGCGCCCAGCCTTTCGCGAAAGCCTCCCTGTCCGGGTAGACCCCGGCCTTCTGCCCGGCCAGCCAGGCCGCGCCAAGCGCGGTCGTCTCGAGCACCTTGGGCCGGTCCACCCGCGCGCCGATGATGTCGGAGAGGAACTGCATGGCGAAGTCCGACGCGCTCATTCCGCCGTCCACCCGCAGCGTGGCCGAACCGGTCCCGTCCGTGCCCATGTCGGCCTGCATCGCGGTCAGCAGGTCGCGCGTCTGGTAGCCCACGCTTTCGAGCGCGGCGCGGGCGAACTCGGCGGGGCCGGAATTGCGGGTCAGCCCGAAGACCGCACCGCGGCAATCGGCATTCCAGTAGGGCGCGCCGAGGCCGGTGAAGGCCGGGACGAGCACGAGGTCCTGCGCCGGATCGGCCTGTTCGGCCAGGGCCTGCGTCTCGGCGGCGCCGCGGATGATCTTCAGCCCGTCGCGCAGCCATTGAACCACCGCGCCCGCAACGAAGATCGACCCTTCGAGCGCATAGGTCGGCTTGCCGTCAAGCTGGTACGCGATGGTCGTCAGGAGGCGGTTCCGCGACCGGACGGGCGTGTCGCCGGTGTTCAGCAGCGCAAAACAGCCGGTGCCGTAGGTCGATTTCAGCATGCCGGGCGCGAAACAGGCCTGCCCGACCGTGGCCGCCTGCTGGTCCCCGGCGATGCCGAGGATCGGGATCGGACGGCCGAACAGGTCCGGCCGTGTCTCGCCGAAGTCCGACGCGCAGTCGCGCACTTCTGGCAGCATATCCATGGGGATGCCCAGCCGGTCGCAGATGGTCCGCGACCAGCGGCCCTTGCGGATGTCATAGAGCATGGTGCGCGCGGCGTTGGTGGCGTCGGTGAGATGCACCTTCCCGCCGGTCAGGTTCCACAAGAGCCATGTGTCGACCGTGCCGAAGACAAGCTCCCCCGCCTCGGCCCGTGCCCGGACGCCGTCGACGTTGTCCAGCAGCCAGGCCAGTTTCGTGCCGGAGAAATAGGGATCGAGCAGCAGCCCGGTGCGGTCGGTGACGACCTCTTCGAAGCCTTCCGCCTTCAGCGTCCGGCACATGCCGGAGGTGCGGCGGTCCTGCCAGACGATGGCGTTGTGAACGGGTTTGCCGGTCTTGCTGTCCCAGACCAGCGTGGTTTCGCGCTGGTTGGTGATGCCGATGGCGGCGATGTCGGTGGTGCCGGCCTTCTCGATGGCGGCGCGGCAGGTGGCGGCAGTGGTGGCCCAGAGGTCCGTCGCATCGTGCTCCACCCAGCCGCTGGCCGGGAAATGCTGGGGAAACTCCTCCTGCGCGGAGGCGACCGCCGTCATGGATGCGTCGAAAACGATGGCGCGGGTCGAGGTGGTGCCCTGGTCGATGGCCAGAATATGAGTCATGACCGCCTCTCCTCAAAGCGATGTCGGGGCGCCGTTGCGGCACGTCATGCGGGGGAATACGGGAAGACCGGGGCCCGATCAGGGGCCCCGGTCGATGAGACGGCTTACTGCCAGGACTGGATCAGCTCGTCGTAGCTGACGGTCTTGGGCTCTTCGTCTTCGTTTTCGAGCTTCGGATAGGGTGCGCCCGGCTGTTCGAACCAGTACTCGGCTTCACGCTCTTCGTTCAGCTTCGGACCGATGTCGCCCTGGATACCGGCACGCTCCAGACGCTCGAGCACACGCTCCTGGTCGGCGCACAGCGCGTCGAGGGCTTCCTGCGGGGTCTTGGCGCCGGACATGGCGTCACCGATGTTCTGCCACCAGAGCTGTGCCAGCTTCGGGTAGTCGGGCACGTTGGTGCCGGTCGGCGACCATGCCGTCCGTGCGGGAGAGCGGTAGAATTCCACCAGGCCGCCCAGCTTGTCGGCGCGCTCGGTGAAGCTCTCGTGCTGCACGGTGGACTCGCGGATGAAGGTCAGGCCCACATGGGACTTCTTCACGTCCACGGTCTTGGAGGTGACGAACTGCGCGTAGAGCCATGCGGCCTTGGCGCGGTCTTCCGGGGTGGACTTCATCAGCGTCCAGGAACCGGCGTCCTGATAGCCGACCTTCTGGCCTTCCTTCCAGTAGACGCCGTGCGGGGACGGTGCCATGCGCCACTTGGGCGTGCCGTCCTCGTTCATCACCGGCAGACCCGGCTTCACGGTGTCCGCGGTGAAGGCGGTGTACCAGAACATCTGCTGGGCGATGTTGCCCTGCGCCGGGATCGGGCCTGCCTCCGAGAAGGTCATGCCTGCGGCCGCCGGGGGCGTGTAGTTCTCCAGCCACTCGATCGCCTTGGTGACGGCGTAGACCGCCGCGGGCGAGTTGGTCGCACCGCCGCGCGCCACGCAGGACCCCACCGGCTGGGACTGCTCGTTCACGCGGATGCCCCATTCGTCGACCGGAAGGCCGTTGGGTTCACCCACGTCGCCCATGCCGGCCATGGACATCCACGCATCGGTGTAACGCCAGCCGAGCGAGGGGTCCTTCTTGCCGTAGTCCATGTTGCCGAAGATCTCGCCCTCGACGCCCATGTGGCTGAGGTCGCGGCCGGTGAAGAACTCCGCGATGTCCTCGTAGGCAGACCAGTTGACCGGAACGCCCAGCTCGTAGCCGTACTTCTCCATGAAGTCGGCCTTGTTCTTCTCGTCGTTGAACCAGTCGTAACGGAACCAGTAGAGGTTCGCGAACTGCTGGGTCGGAAGCTGGTAGACCTTGCCGTCCGGGCCGGTGGTGAAGCTGAGGCCGATGAAGTCCTCGAGGTCGAGACCGGGGTTGGTCACGTCCGCGCCTTCGTTGGCGATCCAGTCGGTCAGGTTCCGCACCTGCTGGTAGCGCCAGTGGGTGCCGATCAGGTCGGAGTCGTTGATGTAGGCGTCGTAGATGTTCTCGCCCGACTGCATCTGGGTCTGCAGCTTCTCGACCACGTCGCCTTCGCCGATCAGGTCGTGGGTGACGTTGATGCCGGTGATCGCGGTGAAGGCCGGGGCAAGCACCTGGCTTTCATACTCGTGCGTGGTGATGGTCTCGGACACCACCTTGATGTCCATGCCCTGGAACGGCTGGGCCGCGTCGACGAAGAACTGCATCTCCGCCTCCTGCTCCTCGCGGGTGAGCGACGACATGTCGCCGATCTCCTCGTCGAGGAACGCGCGCGCGGCGTCCATGTCGGCAAAGGCCGGACCCGCAAGGATCAGCAGCGCTGCCGTGGTTGATTTCAACTTGTAGTTCATGTTCGGTTTCCTCCCATATCAGAACCGTTTTTATTCCGAGGATCTTGTGTTCCGTCGTGGCCGGGTCTCCTCGTGCCCCGGTCACTCAGGCCTGTGTCTACACCCAGCGGAAGACCGCGGCGGCGTAGACGAGACAGACGATGAGGGCGTAAGGCTGCGTTTCCGGCCCCACGAGGCCGAGCCACGCGAGATTGATGAAGGCCGAACCGAGCAGCGTGATGAAGAGCCGGTCACCGCGCGTCGTCTCGATCCTGAGGACGCCCATGCGGGGCCGTTCGGGAAACCTGATCGCCAGAAAGGTGAAGACGATCAGCAGCGACGCGATGACCATGAAGAAGATCGCCGTCGGCCAGGTCCATGCCATCCAGTCCATTTCAGTTCTCCTCAGAGTAGAAGCATGGGAAGAGTCGAAGGTGCACTAGCCCTATCACTTCATCACCGCTGCTAATGTACTCTGCCGATTCTTCAACGTTGGGGGCCTCGGTCTGCACCCAGAGGGCTTCGCCTACGATCCAGTTTATAGGGCAACCCTCAGGAGAACTGGCCAACACTATTGTTCCGGCACTGGGCTCGAAAGGACCAGCAAACGACGCGGACGCAGTAAAGGCGAAAGCCAAGGAGCTTTTGATGAACCAACGCATCACACCCTCCCCAGGGCAAAGCCCTTGGCGATGTAGTTGCGGACGAAGTAGATCACGAGCGCGCCGGGCACGATGGTCAGGATGCCCGCTGCGGCGAGCACGCCCCAGTCGATGCCCGATGCGCCCTGGGTGCGGGTCATGATCGCGGCGATGGGCTTTGCGTCGACCGTGGTCAGCGTGCGCGACAGCAGCAGTTCCACCCACGAGAACATGAAGCAGAAGAAGGCCGCGACGCCGATGCCGGAGGCAATGAGCGGCGTGAAAATCTTCACGAAGAAGGCGCCGAACGAGTAGCCGTCGATATAGGCGGTCTCGTCGATCTCCTTCGGGACGCCGCGCATGAAGCCTTCGAGGATCCAGACCGCCAGCGGCACGTTGAACAGGCAGTGCGCCAGCGCCACCGCGATATGGGTGTCGAAGAGGCCCACCGACGAATAGAGCTGGAAGAACGGCAGCGCGAAGACAGCCGGAGGCGCCATGCGGTTGGTGAGCAGCCAGAAGAACAGGTGCTTGTCGCCCATGAAGTGATAGCGCGAGAAGGCATAGGCCGCGGGCAGCGCCACCGCGAGGCTGATGACCGTGTTCATCACCACGTAGATCAGCGAGTTCACGTAGCCCATGTACCACGCCGGATCGGTGAGGATCGTGCGGTAGTTGTCGAGCGTCAGGTCCCGCGGCCAGAGCGTGAAGGAATTCAGGATCTCCGTGTTGGTCTTCAGGCTCATGTTCAGCAGCCAGTAGATCGGCAGCAGCAGGAACAGCAGGTAAAGCGTCATCACCACCGCGGAGCCGCTGGGCCGGAAGGGCTGGCGCGTCCTGGCCTTCGTGCGTTTTGCGGTCACGTCGCCCGGCAGGGACGCGGCACCGGGGGCGGAGGTCGTATCGGCCATCGGTCAGCCCTCCCTTTTGTCGAGGTTCGTCATCACGGTGTAGAACACCCAGGAGATCGCGAGGATCACGAGGAAGTACATCAGCGAGAAGGCTGCCGCCGGTCCGAGGTCGAACTGTCCCAGCGCCATCTTCACGAGGTCGATGGACAGGAGCGTTGTGGCGTTGCCGGGACCGCCGCCGGTGACGACGAAGGGCTCGGTGTAGATCATGAAGCTGTCCATGAAGCGCAGCAGGATCGCGATCATCAGGACGCCCATCATCTTGGGCAGTTCGATGAAGCGGAACACCTTCCAGCGCGAGGCCTGGTCGATCTTGGCCGCCTGGTAGTAGGCGTCGGGGATCGACTTCAGACCGGCATAGGCCAGGAGCGCCACGAGCGAGGTCCAGTGCCAGACGTCCATGACGATGATGGTGATCCAGGCCGCAACCGTGTCCTGCGTGTAGTTGTAGCTGATCCCGATGGCGTCCAGCGTGTAGCCCAGCAAGCCGATGTCGACGCGGCCGAATATCTGCCAGATGGTGCCGACCACGTTCCACGGGATGAGCAGCGGCAGGGACATGAGTACGAGGCACAGGCTCGACCAGAAGCCGCGCTTGGGCATGTTGAGCGCCACGAAGATGCCCAGCGGGATCTCGATCGCGAGGATGATGGCCGAGAACATGAGCTGGCGCCCCAGCGCGTTCCACATGCGCTCGGACGAGAGCATTTCCTCGAACCATTCGAGACCGGCCCAGAAGAACTGGTTGTTCCCGAAGGTATCCTGAACGGAGTAGTTGACCACCGTCATCAGCGGGATCACCGCCGAGAAGGCGACCAGCAGAAGGACGGGAAGGACAAGGAACCAGGCCTTCTGATTGACTGTCTTTTCCATCACGCGGCCTCCCCTGCCGGTGCGCTCCGCCCGAGGGGGGCGACACGCCAGTCGTTGGCGTAGACGTTGACGTGGTCCGGATCGAAGACGACGCGGTTCATGTCTGTGCTGACCTGCTCGTCCTCGCCGGCGATGATGTTGATGTCATGGCCGAAGACCTCGGCCCGGATGATCTTGTGACGGCCCACGTCCTCCACCCGGTTCACGGTGACCGGCAGCCCCTCCGTCTGGCTGAGGCGGACGTATTCGGGGCGGACACCGATCTCCACCCGCCCGTCGAGCGGCCCGTAGCCATGGGCGAGAGGGATGCTGGCGCCGTCGAGATGGGCGGTGGAGCCCTCGACCCGCGCCGGGACGACGTTCATGCCGGGCGAGCCGATGAAGTAGCCGACAAAGGTGTGCTCGGGCCGCTCGAAGAGTTCCTCGGGCGTGCCGATCTGCACCACGCGTCCGTCGTACATAACCACGACCTTGTCGGCGAAGGTCAGGGCCTCCGTCTGGTCGTGGGTGACGTAGATCATCGTGTGGCCGAAATCGTGGTGCAGCTTCTTGAGCTGTGTGCGGAGCTCCCACTTCATGTGCGGGTCGATGACGGTCAGCGGCTCATCGAAGAGCAGCGCGTTCACATCCTTGCGCACCATGCCCCGCCCGAGGCTGATCTTCTGCTTGGCATCCGCCGTCAGGCCGCGGGCCTTCTTCTTCAGCATGTCCTCCATGCCGATCATCCGGGCGATTTCCTGAACGCGCTCAGCGACATAGGATTCGTCGCGCCCCCTGTTGCGCAGCGGGAAGGCCAGGTTGTCCTGCACGGTCATCGTGTCGTAGACGACCGGGAACTGGAAGACCTGCGCGATGTTGCGCTCTGCCGTGGGCGCGTGTGTCACGTCCTGCCCGTCGAACAGGATGCGCCCCTGGCTGGGATGCAGCAGGCCCGAGATGATGTTGAGCAGCGTGGATTTCCCGCAGCCCGAGGCGCCGAGCAGCGCGTAGGCGGCGCCGTCGTCCCAGTCGTGGTTCAGTTCCTTCAGGGCAAAGTCGTCCTCGCCCGTCGGGTTCGGCAGGTAGGAGTGGGCGAGGTTGTCGAGCGTGATCTTGGCCATTGTCCCCTCCCTCAGGCTGCCAGCGCGTAGGCGGCGGGTGCTACGAGATTGCCGTCTTCGCCGAAGATGTAGATGTGGCGCGGGTCGAGCCAGACGCTCAGTTCCTCGCCAAGCGACAGGTGGTGAACGCCGTGGATCAGGCCGACCCAGCGCTCGCCGTGGTGGTCGAGGTGCACGAAGGTCTCCGATCCGGTCAGTTCGGTCACGCCGAGCGTCGCCTTGAACTCGATGGCTTCGGTGGCATGACGCATGATTTCGAGGTGGTTGGGCCGGAAACCCGCCGTGTATCGGCCATCGGCCAACGTCGCGATCTGGCCCGTGGCCGGTGCGGTCTGACCGTCGCCGAACGCGATCTGGTTGCCGGTCTTGGTGATCTGCAGGAAGTTCATCGGCGGATCGCTGAACACCCGCGCCGTCGTCGCGTCGACCGGCTGGCGATAGACCGAGGGGGTCGGGCCGAACTGCGTGATCCGCCCTTCCCAGAGCGTCGCGACGTGGCCGCCCAGCAGCAGCGCCTCTTCCGGTTCCGTCGTGGCGTAGACGAAGATGCTGCCCGATGCCTCGAAGATCTTCGGGATCTCGACGCGCAATTCCTCGCGCAGCTTGTAGTCGAGGTTGGCCAGCGGTTCGTCCAGCAGCACCAGCCCGGCGTTCTTGACCAGGGCCCGCGCCAGGGCGCAGCGCTGCTGCTGCCCGCCGGACAGTTCCAGCGGCTTGCGGTCGAGCATCGGGCCGAGCTTCATCATCTCGGCGGTCTCGCGCACGCGGCGGTCGATCTCGGCCTTGTCGGCCCCCATCAGCTTCATCGGGGACGCGATGTTGTCGTAGACGGTCATCGACGGGTAGTTGATGAACTGCTGGTAGACCATGGCGACCTTGCGGTCCTGCACGCGTTGCCCGGTCACGTCCTCGCCGTTCCAGAACACCTTGCCGGTGGCCGGCACATCGAGCCCGGCCATCAGCCGCATCAGAGACGTCTTGCCCGAAAGCGTCGGCCCCAGAAGGACGTTCATCGTGCCCTTTTCCAACGTCAGATCGGTGGGGTAGATGTGCGTCTGCCCCTCCACGATCTTGGACACGCCCTTCAGTTCCAGCGTCATCCGGTCCTCCTCGTCATTCGGCCGCCGCAGAGGCGCCGCGCCGGTTCTGCGTCATCCATGTGTTCAGTTCCTCGATCTGCACGCGATCCAGCCGGAGCCCCAGCTTGTTTCGGCGCCAGACCACGTCTTCGGCGGTGCGGGCAAATTCGCGGTCCATCAGCCAGTTCACTTCCGCCTCGGTCATCGTAGCGCCGAAGTCGCGGCCAAGGTCCGTGGCCGCCTTCGCGTCGCCGAGGACCTTTGCGGCTTCGGTGCCGTAGGCCCGGACAAGGCGCTTCGCCCAGAAGTCGGTCAGGAAGGGATATTTCGCCTTCAGCGCGCCGATCTGGTCCGCCACGCCCGTTACCGGGAAATCCCCGCCCGGCAGCGGAACGCCCGCCGTCCATGCGCCTTTTGTCACCGTCAGTTCCGCGCCGATCTTCTCGAGCGCGCTTTCAGCGAGGCGGCGATAGGTGGTGATCTTGCCGCCGAAGATGTTGAGCATCGGCGCGCCGGTGCTGGTGTCGACCTTCAGCGTGTAATCCCGCGTCGCCGCCGTGGCGCTGCTGGCCCCGTCGTCATAGAGCGGACGCACGCCGGAATAGGTCCAGACCACGTCGTCGTCCGTCAGGTCCTTGCGGAAGTAGTGGTTGGCGAAGTCGATCAGGTAGCGGCGTTCTTCCGGGGTGCATTCCGGCTTCACCGACGGATCTTCGTGCTCGGCATCGGTGGTGCCGATCAGGGTAAAGTCGGTCTCGTAGGGGATCGAGAAGATGATCCGCCCGTCCGTGCCCTGGAAGAAATAGCACTTGTCATGGTCGTAGAGACGCCTGGTGACGATGTGGCTGCCGCGCACGAGGCGGACGCCCTCGCGCGAATTCACCCGCACCTTGGTCTGGATGATGTCGCCAACCCAGGGCCCGCCCGCGTTCACCAGCATGCGGGCCTTGTGCGCCCGCGTCTCGCCCGTTTCGGCATTGACCGTCTCGATATGCCAGAGACCGTCCTCGCTGCGGGCCGACTGGACCTTGGTCCGGGTCAGGATCTCTGCGCCGCGCGCCGCCGCGTCGCGGGCGTTCAGCACGACCAGCCGGGAATCCTCGATCCAGCAGTCGGAGTATTCGTAGGCCTTCTCGAAACGGTCCTCCAGCGGCGCGCCCTCGGGGGCGGAGCGCAGGTCGACGGTCGAGGTGCCCGGCAGGATCTTACGGCCACCCAGATTGTCGTACATGAACAGGCCCAGCCGGATCAGCCACGCCGGGCGGCGGCCCTTCATCCACGGCATGAACAGGCTGAGCAGCTTCGATGTCGGCGTCTCCGACTCGAAGCGCATGTCCTTGTGGTAGGGCAGCACGAACCGCATCGGCCAGCTGATGTGCGGCATGGCGCTCAGCAGCACCTCGCGCTCGATCAGGGCTTCGCGGACCAGGCGGAACTCGAAGTACTCGAGGTAACGCAGACCGCCGTGGAACAGCTTGGTGGAAGACGAGGACGTGGCAGAGGCGAGATCGTTCATCTCCGCCAGGGTCACAGACAGGCCGCGGCCCGTGGCATCGCGTGCGATGCCGCATCCGTTGATGCCGCCACCGATGATGAAAAGATCGGTAACCGTATCGGCTGCGGTCTGCGTCACGCGATTCCTCCCCTAATGCGCGTATCTTCATCATTTATGTTCACAAAGCGCACACCATGCAAGCGTTTTCTTTCGCTTTTGTTCGTTTTGAAATTCTTTGACTGTCCAAGGACTTACCATCACGGCCCTGTCCGGCGCGCAGATGGACCGCTACAAAACGAAGGTTGAAGGTTGCGAAATTGCGCGTTTGAGGCGACGTTTCCGGAAGCGTCTGCCGATGGTCAGGCAGGCCGCGAAGTTGCCATTCGAAAGAAACGAACGTGTCCCAAACATTCCGCCATCCGGAGATTCTCGACATCGTCCGTCGCGACGGCAAGGTCACCGTGGACGGGCTGGCCGCGCATTTCGGCGTGACCCTGCAGACCATCCGCCGCGACCTGACCGACCTCGCCGAAGCCGGGCGGCTGGAACGGGTGCACGGCGGCGCGGTCCTGCCCTCGGGGACGACCAACATCGAATACGGCGAACGGCGGTCGCTCAACCGCGAGGCCAAGCGCGCCATCGCGCTGGCCTGCGCCGAACAGGTGCCCAACGCCATCTCGCTGTTTCTGAGCATCGGCACCTCGACCGAAGCCGTGGCGGAGGAATTGCTCCATCACGAGAACCTGATGGTCGTCACCAACAACATGAACGTGGCCAACATCCTTGCCGCAAACCCGCGGTGCGAGATCTTCCTGACCGGCGGCCAGTTGCGCCGCGCCGATGGTGGTCTGGTGGGCAACCTGGCGGCAGAGACCATCCGTCAGTTCAAGTTCGACCTGGCGGTGATCGGCTGTTCGGCGCTGGACCGCGACGGCGACCTCTTGGATTTCGACATTCAGGAGGTCAGCGTGAACCAGGCCATCCTGCGCCATTCGCGCAAGACGTTCCTCGTGGCGGACCAGACCAAGTTCGCCCGGACGGCCCCGGCGCGCATCGCCTCCCTGTCGGACGTGGATGCGTTCTTTACCGACAAGCCCCTGCCGCCAAGCCTTGCCGCGCAGTGCAAGACATGGGGCACACGCGTCGTCACGCCAAAGTGACGCGACGGGCTGCCCTGCCCCGCTGCCGGGCGTTCAACTCGTTCAGTTGGCGGATTTCGCGGCCAGCCCGATCACATCCTCGCGCTCGTCCGGAATGACGTGGCGCAGGCCGCTGAGCGTGGTCCGGTAGTGGTCGGCCAGGAGGTCGCAGGCCCGGTCCGGATCGTGCTCCAGCACCGCGTCCAGAAGCGCCTGATGTTCGGCGGCCGCACCTTCGCGCCGCGCGCGGCTGGGGTTGGAGTTCATCGACAGGTTCCGGTAGCGCACCGCCTGATCCATCATCGTCGAACAGAAGTTCAGCAGCCAGGACGACTCGCAGTGCGACAGCAGGAGCAGGTGGAACTCCTTGTGACGCTCCTCCCATTCCTCCGCCGCTTCGCGCCCGGCCTCCGCCGGAAGGCGGCGATGGGTGCGGGTCAGCCGGTGACAGCTGACGACCAGCGCCTCTTCCCAGGCCTCGTCGCCGTTGGCCATCGACTCCCGCAGGGCCAGCGTCTCCAGCCAGATCCGCGTCTTCACCAGTTCCTCGAGGTTGGCCATCGAGATCGCGGTGACGAAGAACCCCCGGTGGCTCTTGCGCTCCACCAGCCCCTCCGAGGACAGGCGGTTGAGCGCCTCGCGCAGCGGCACGGAGCCGATGCCGTAGCGCGACGACAGCACATCCACCTGGATCTTGTCGTTGGGGAAAAGTTCTCCGTTCAGGATATCGCGGCGGACCAGGTCATAGGCCTGTTCCGACAGGTTCCTGACGTCGTGTGCCTTTCCCTCCTGTGCGCTCATTCAGCCGATACCTCCGGGCTTGGACGACTTGTTCCAGAAGACGAAGTAGCGTTGCATCCAGACCACGGTGAAGTAGAGCGCGAGGCCGAGAAGGCTGAGATAGAGGATCAGCGCGAAGACCCGCGGCGTATCGAGCTGGCTGGCCGATTGCCGGATCAGCGCGCCGAAGCCCTTGCCGCCGCCCAGGAACTCGCCGGTGATCGCCCCCGCCATGACACCCACGGCCGCGATCTTGAGGCCGGTGAAGATGTAGGGAAGACCGGTCGGCAGCTTCAGCCGGATGAGGGTCTGTATGCGGCTTGCGCCCATGGACTTGAAGAGCATCCGTTCGTTGTCGGTTGCCGCATATAGGCCAGCGGCCGTCGCGACCACAATCGGAAATGTCGCGATGAAGGCGGCCAGCGCGACCTTCGAGGCGATGTCGAAACCGAGCCAGGCAATGAACAGCGGCGCGAAGGCGACCTTCGGCATGGTGTCGATGGCGACGAGGTAGGGCATCACCGCGCGCTCGCCGAACTTCGTCTCGCCGACAAGGACGCCCAGCGAAAACCCGATGCTCACCGCGATGGCAAAGCCGTAGAAGACGGTGCGCGTCGTGGTCCAGAGCGCCTCGAGCATGTAGCCGCCGCTCAGGAGGTTCTCGCCGACAAAGCCCAGGTCCGCGAGGGTTTCGGCAGGCGTCGGCAGGATAATGGCAGAGACCCAGCCCATGCGGGTAACGATGTCCCAGATGCCGACCACCAGAACAAAGAGGAAGGTCATCGCCACCCAGCGCGGGATGCGGTCGATGAAGGCTTCGCGTTCTTCCCAGACGGTGTCTTCCAGCTGGTAGGCGTTGGTGGTGTCGGTCATTCGTGGGCCTCCTTCCCGAGGAGTTCGCGGATATGGGCGACGATCTCGCCGAACCTCGGCGTGTTGATCATTTCGAGCGTCCGGGGGCGCGGCAGGTCGATGCGCACGTCCTCCATCACGCGTCCGGGCCGCGCCGCCATGACGAGGATGCGGTCCGACAGGATCACCGCCTCGTCGAGCGAGTGCGTGACAAGGAACGCGGTCGCGCCCCTTTCCTGGCAGATGCGCTGCAGCTCCATGTTCATGAAGTCCCGAGTGAGTTCGTCCAGCGCGGAGAACGGCTCGTCGAGCAGGAGCATCGCCGGATCGGCCACCAGCATCCGGCAGATCGAGGCGCGCTGCGCCATGCCGCCGGACAATTCGCCGGGATAGACATCCGCGAAGTCGCCGAGGCCCACCAGTTCGAGCAGGTCCATGGCGCGGGCGCGGGCGGCTTTTGCGGCGCCCCTGCCCTCGCGGATCTCGATCGGCAGCACGATGTTCTCGATCGTGGTCTTCCAAGGCAGCAGGGTCGCCTGCTGGAACATCATGCCGATGTCGGGCCGGGGCCCGAGCACGGGCCGCCCGTCGAGAACGACGCGGCCCGTGGTAGGGGGCACGAGCCCCGCCATGATCTTGAGGAGTGTCGACTTCCCGCAACCGGACGAGCCGATCACGGAAACGAACTCCCCCTTGTGAATCTGAAGAAACACATCGGAGAGTGCCGTCACGCTGTTGCTGGCATACGTCTTCGACAACCGTTCGATCTGATAGACCGGCTGGGTCTGGTGAACGGTAAGGTCCGGTCGGATCGGGCGAGGCTCGGCCATTGGCATCAGGAGTTCCAGACCGGCACGAACTCGTTGGTGTAGACCGCCGACAGGTCCTCCAGCGGCTCGGACAGGGCGCCCGAGGCGACGGCGGAATCGTGGATCGCCTGCCAGTGCTCCGGCGGCTGGTAGCCGTAGCCCTTGTCGATGAAGGCGTCCGTGGGTGTCATCCGGTCCACCACGCCGTCGAACAGCGAGGAAGCGTATTCCTGCTCGGCCTCCTGCGGGTTGCCCGCGGCGCAGTGCGCAAGGCAGGTTTCCTTGTTGGCCGGGTCCGAGGCGAAGACGGTGCCGCGCACCAGTGCCCGACCGAAGGCCGGTGCCAGTTCCGGCATTTCCGCCATCTGGCTTTCGAGCATGGCGATGCCGTTGCCGAAGAAACCCAGGTATTCCTCAGGGGTGATCTCGCGCAGGTTCAGGCCGCGCGCCGCGAGGATGGCCGCATCCGACACCGCGCCCGCGTAGGAGTTGACCTCGTCCCGCAGGAACGCCACCGCAGCCGTGCCGCCGTCACCGACCGGCAGGTAGGTGAAGTCCTCGCCCGGCGTCATGCCCAGATCGGCCATGATGGCGCTGGTGAAGGAGACCTCCGCCCCGTCCGCCGTGCCGACACCGATCACCGTGCCCTTCAGGTCCTCGGGCGTCTGGAAGGTGCTGTCTTCCTTGACCAGAAGGCCGAAGACCGACTTCGGATAGAGGTTGTACAGGAACTTCACGTCGACGCCGCGGGACCGCGCACCGAGCGTCGGCCCCGGTCCGGGGGCGCCGACATGCGCCTGACCGGCGGTCATCGCCTGCAGCACGGCGGACGATCCGTCGATGGCCTCGAGCGTCGGGGTAAAGCCTTCCTCCTCGAAGTAGCCCTCCCCCACGGCGACCCAGTAGGGCAGCCAGGTCAGCGCCGACGGGTTCGGCACGGCAAAGGTGATCGCGGTCTGCGCCCGGACGATGGCGGGGGTGCCAAGGGCCGCGACGGTCGCACTGCCAAGCGCAAGCTGGCCGAATCCGCGGCGGGTGATGTGACGTCTTTTGGTCATCAGTTTTCTCCTCCCAGTCGGCTGTTCTCCGCATCGATGGATTCGCGCGGACCAGCCAGATTTGAGGTTATATGATTCTATCCCCATCTCAAAATATTATAAAAAACGTCTCGAATGCCGGTTTATTATCTTGAACTGGAGCGGCATCCGCTGAATCCTGAGACAAGCGCGAGTCGCCGGCCGCCTTTCGCGGCGTCGGCAGCGCAGGGTACGAGGAGGACGTCCATGACCACTTTCGCCGTTTCGCCCCCAGAGGAGGCGTATCTCGACATCACCGGGTCGGAAGAGAAATTCCCGGTGCGCCGCATCTACTGCATCGGCAAGAACTACGTGGCGCATATCATCGAGATGAACGCCGACGAGCGGGACCCGCCGGTGATCTTCATGAAGCCGCGGGATGCGATCGTCCGGAACGGCGGGGAAATCCCCTACCCGGTGTTCACCACCAACTTCCATTACGAGACCGAGCTGGTCGTGGCGCTGAAATCCGGCGGCTACAACATCGCGGAGAAGGACGCCTCGGGCCACATCTTCGGCTATGCCGTGGGCCTCGACATGACCCGCCGCGACCACCAGGCCGAGGCGCTGGCCAAGGGCCTGCCGTGGGAAGTCACCAAGGCCTTCGACAAGTCCGCGCCAGTGGGTCCGGTCACCCGCGTGGAGGACACCGGCGTCATGACCTCCGGCCACGTGAAACTGAAGGTGAACGGCGAGACGCGTCAGGATGCCGACATCTCCCTGCTGATCTGGAAGATCGACGAGATCATCTCGAAGCTCTCCGAGCAGCATGAGCTGAAAGCGGGCGACATCATCATGACGGGCACGCCCGCAGGTGTCGGCGCCGTGGTGTCCGGCGACGTGCTGGAATGCTCGGTCGACGGGCTGGAGCCGATGAAGGTGACGATCGGCGGCCCCGCCGCCTGAACCGAAACCGGAAAGGAGACTGTCATGGCGAAAATCGCGATCATCGGAACCGGGCGCATGGGCACGGCCTTCGCCAGACGGCTTCTCGAAACCGGCAACGACGTCGTGGTCTGGAACCGGACCGCGGAAAACACGGCGGCCGCTTCCGATGCCGGGGCGGAAGTGGCCGAAACGCTGGACGCGCTCAAGGGCAGCGACGCGATCCTGCTGTCACTGACCGACGCGGATGCAGTCGGCGCAGTTGCCGAGCAGCTTTGCGCGGGCGGCCTGTCGGGCCACCTGGTCATCGACACCTCCACCCTGCTGCCGGACGACACCCGGCGCATCGCCGAAACCTTCACCGCCGCCGGTGCGGACTACGTGGACTGCCCGGTCGGCGGCACCGTGGGACCGGCGTTGAAGGGCCAGCTTCTGGGCATGGCGGGCGGTACGGAGGCGGGCTTTGCCAAGGCGAAACCGATCATGGAGCAGCTCTGCAAGCGGGTGGAGCATCTCGGCCCCGCAGGCTCCGGCGCGCACATGAAGCTGGCGGTAAACCTGCCCCTCGCGATGTATTGGAAGACACTGGCCGAGGCGCTGACCCTGCTGGAGGACAGCGGCATCCCGAACGACGTCGCCATCTCGATGATCGCGGACAGTTCCGCAGGGCCGGCCGTCCTGAAGAACCGCGCGCAGGTGGTTGTCGACACGCTGAACGGCACGGACCAGCCGGGCACCTTCGACCTGAACGGGTTGATGAAGGACCTCGGGCTGGCGCTTCAACACGCCGCGCTCAAGGACAGGCCAATGCCCTTGTCGGAGGCCACGCGCGCGGGCTACGAGAAGGCAATTGCGGCGGGCCTCGGCGGCTGCGACGGCGCGAGCCTGACGAAATTCCTTCTGGACCGGTGACTTGGACATACTAGCCAACCAAACAGTACTGATAGAGATTGCGGCGGCGCTCGTTCTGGCGGGCGCCGCCATAGGTTTCCTGGCCGGTCTCTTCGGCGTCGGCGGCGGGGCGATCTCCGTCCCCGTCTTCTACGAGATCTTCGGCGTGCTCGGGTATCCGCCCGAGGTCGCTATGCCCGTCGCCGTTGGCACCTCGCTGGCCGTCATCATCCCCACCTCCATCGTCTCGGCCCGAGCTCACAACGCGAAGGGCACCCTCGACATGGCGATCCTGAAGACATGGGCGGTGCCGGTCCTGATCGGCGTGATGCTCGGCTCCTTCATCGCGCGCTATGCCGCACCGGAGGTCTTCCAGGCCGTCTTCGTGATCATCGCCACCGTCAACGCGGTGAAGCTTTTGCGCAAGGGCAAGAGCTGGCAACTGCGCGACACGCTGCCCGGGCCATTGGTCATGCGGCTGGGCGGTGGCGGCATCGGCCTCGTCTCGGCGATCATGGGGATCGGCGGCGGTGCGGTGTCGAACCTGTTCCTCACGCTGCACGGCGTGCCGATCCATCGCGCGGTCTCGACCTCTGCGGGCGTGGGCGTGCTGATCGCCATTCCGGGGACCATCGGCTACATCCTTGCGGGGATGGGCAAGGAGGGCCTGCCGCCCGCATCGCTGGGCTTCGTCTCGCTCGCCGCCTTCGCGCTCACCATTCCGACATCGCTGCTGACCACCCGTTTCGGCGTTGCCATGGCCCACCGGATGGAGCGGCGCTCGCTCGAACTGGCCTTCGGCACTTTCCTTGCGCTGGTCGCGTTGCGCTTCCTCTACGCGCTGTTTGCCTGACCGCTGCGGGTCACGGCGTCCGCGCCGTGACCTCTTCGACGCAAGCGCTGATCTCGCGCATCATGACCTTGGACACGGTGGTGCAGATCCGTGGCAGGGTGCGTTTCACGCTGAGCGCGAGGCTGATCGACTGGCTGCGGACCTGCGCGTCGGAGATCGGTATGGCCACCATCCTTCCGCTCGTCAGTTCCGCCGCCGCGTCCAGTTGCGACGTCAGCGCGAGGTGCGTGCCTGCTCCCACGAGCTGTTTCAGCAGTTGCAGCGAATTGGTGACCACCGGCGGCTGCGCGTCGGCGAAGAGCCAGGTATGGCGCGCCTCCAGCATCCGGCGGATGGCGAGCGCGCGGCTTTGCACCACCAGCGGATAGGCCCGCACCTCCTTGATCTGGATCGACGCGCGTGACGCCGCCGGATGATCCGGCGCGCAGACACAGACCAGCGGCAGGTCGGCCGACCACAGGATGTGCAGGTCCCGCGTCGGACGCAGGTTGAACCCAAGCACAAGGTCCGCCAACCCGTCGACTACGGCCGCCACCGCATCGTCGGGGGTCATGATCTCCACCTCGACCTGCACCCTTGGAAACTCCTCGGCGATGGCGGCCAGGATGCGCGGCAAAGGCCCGTTGGCGAGGCTGTCCATCGTCGCCAGCCGGACAAGCCCTAGGTCGATCCCCTGCATCTGCTTCACGTCCGACAGGATGGCGTTCTCATCCGCCCGCCAGCGCCGCGACAGGACGATGAACATCTCGCCCGCCGCCGTCGTCTCCATCCCCGTGCTCTGGCGGTCGAAAAGCTGCAGGTCCAGCCGGTCCTCCAACAGCTTGATCTGCCGGTCGATGGCCGACGCGGAAATGCCGAGCGCCCGCGACGCCGCCTGGATCGAGCCGTTCTCTGCCACCGCTTCGACGTAGCGCAGGACGCGGGGCACGAGGTGCAGGGACATTGTCACGCCTATCCTAATTTTTCGAATGGAGTGTGGCTTTTTATATTATGGAAAGCAACGCCGCGAATCTTCTAACGTCGGTGTCAGGAAACAACGGACATCTTCATGACACCCGCTCTCAACACGCTGAACACGGTTCGGCGCGAACAGGCACTTGCGGCCATTGCGCCCCTTGTCGAACGCTCGCCCTGGGTGGCCGAGGCCGCCGTCGACCTGCGCCCCTTCGCCTCTGACGAGGCGCTTGCCGAGGCGCTGGTGGAGGTCATCCTGACCGCCTCTCCGGAGCAGCAGCTGGCGCTGTTCAACGTGCATCCCGAACTGTCGGGCACCGAGGCTACCGAGGGCCGCATGACCGCCGAAAGCACCTCTGAACAAGGGCGGCTTGGCCTGATCGGATTGCCCGGCTACGAGGCCCGGCGCCTCGAGGCGCTGAACGCCGCCTACCGCGCGTGCTTCGGACATCCGTTCATCATCGCGCTGCACCGGGTGCCGGACCGCGCGACGCTTTTCACGATCTTCGAACGGCGCCTGAAGGCGACCCACCTCGAGGAACATACCACCACGCTGGCCGAGATCGCTTCGGTGATCCGGTCGCGCTGCCGCAATGCCTTCGGCGCGGCGGACCAGACGACCCGGAACGATCCCTCAACCTCCCTCCCGGAAACAGAAACGCAGGAGAACTCCCAATGAAACGCCAGATCTTCGCCCTTGCCACCTCCGTCCTCGCCCTTGCCGCCGCGGCGCAGGCCGACACCATCCGCGTCGCGGGCAACTTTGCCACCGATCACTCTTCCTCCGTCGCGATGGAGACCTTCGCCGAGAAGCTGGCCGAGCTGTCGGGCGGCGAGTTCGACGTGAACCTCTTCCCCGCCCGTCAGCTGGGCGGCGCGGCCGAGAACGTGCAGGCGGTGAAGCTGGGCGCGGTCGAGATCATCTGGGTCGGCACCGCCTACCTGACCCGCACCGTGCCCGAGCTGGAAATCGTCGGCCTGCCCTTCCAGTTCGAGACCCGCGAAGACGCCTTTGCCGTGGTCGACGGCCCTGTGGGCGACGCGCTGGACGAGAAGCTGGCCGCGCAGGACATCATGTCGCTCGGCTACATGGAGCTCGGCTTCCGCCAGCTCACGAACTCCGTCCGCCCGATCGAGACGCTGGAGGACATCGCCGGGCTGAAGATCCGCCTTCAGCCGAACGAGACGCACCTTGCCACCTTCCGCGCGCTGGGGGCGAACCCGCTGGCGATGGACGTGAACGAGCTTTACTCCGCGCTCGAGCAGAAGGTGATCGACGGACAGGAAAACCCGTTCTCCATCATCCAGGTCGCCGGTTACCCGGAAGTGCAGGAATACGTCTCCAACACCGGGCACTTCTTCGACTTCATCTCGGTCGTGGCCAACAAGAAATGGTTCGACGGCCTCTCCGAGGAAAAGCAGGGCTGGGTGACCGAGGCGATGGACGCCGCCGTGGCCGAGCAGCGCGTGCTGGCCGCCGAGCAGGACGGGGCCGCGCTCGACAAGATCGTCGAGATGGGCATGACCTACACCGAGGTTTCCCCGGAACTGGCGGCCGCCCTGCGCGAAACCGTGGCAGGCGTCGCCGCCGAGACGAAGGCCCGCCTCGACCCGGAACTGGTGGAACTGCTGGACGCCCAGACCTCCGGCGTCTCGAACTGACACCGATGAAGACGATCGTTCCCTCGATCCTTGCGCGCGCCGACAGTGGCGCGCGCCTTGTCGCGATCCTCGCGGCAGCCATCATGGTCTGCGTGGTCACCGCACAGGTGGTCATGCGCTACGGCTTCAACGCCTCCTTCGACTGGGCGGACGAGGTGTCGCGCCTCGCCTTCGTCACCACCATTTTCCTCGCCATCCCGCTTGGCATCCGCGACGGCACGCATGTGGGCGTGGACCTGATGGTCGACCGCCTGCCCTTGCTGCCCCGGCGTCTTGTCCGCCGTTTCACCAGCGCGCTTGGCGGGGCGATGCTGTTGATCGTCACCTGGGCCACCTTCGACGTTGCCGCCGCCACCTGGACCGAGCGGATGGGCGCCATCGACATCACCTCCTCCGTCTTCTTCTTTCCCGTCATCGCGGGCGCGCTGCATTCGGCGCTGCACCTGCTGCACATGGCGGTCGACCCGGACACCCCCCTGCCATGAGCCTCGCCGTCATCGCCTGTTTCTTCGTCCTGGGGTTCCTCGGGATGCCGCTCGCCTTCTCGCTGGGCTGTGCCGCGCTGTTCGGCCTGTGGCTGGCGGGGTTCGATCCGTCGATCATGCCGAGCCGCATGATGAACGCGGTCAACTCCTTCCCGCTGATGTCCATCCCGCTTTTCATGATCGCCGGAGAGCTGATGCTGAAGGGCGGGATCATGGACCGGCTGGTGGACTTCGCCAACGCCTTCATCGGGCGGATGCGCGGCGGGCTGGCGCAGGTGTCGATCATCGCGGGCGCAGGGCTGGCCTCTGTCTCGGGCGCGGCGGTGGCGGATGCCTCCGCTCTGTCGTCGACCCTGGTGCCCTCGCTCAAGAAGCAATACGGCCTTGGCTTTTCTTCGGGCGTGGTCGCGGCTGCCGCGAACCTCGGCCCGATCATCCCGCCGTCTGGCGCGATGATCGTCTATGCCTTCATGGCGGGGTCCACAGTCTCGGTCGGCGGGCTGTTCATGGCAGGGGTCGTGCCCGGCCTCATCCTGTTCCTGACGCTGATGGCGCTTTGCTGGTTCATCTCGTGGAAGCGGGGCTACCCGCTTGTGGGCGACGGTTTCACCTTCCGCAACGCCCTGCGCCAGACGCGCCGCTCGCTCATCGTCTTCATGATGCCCGTGGTCGTCATCGGCGGCATCGTCGCGGGCGCCTTCACACCGACCGAGGGCGCGGCCATCGGCGTGTGCTACGCGCTGGTCATCGGCTTCTTCGTCACCGGCAAGCTGAAGGTCTCGGACCTGCCGGGCGTGCTGCTGACCGCCGCCAAGACCACGGCCATGGTCGGCGCGATGATCGCCTTCGCCTCCACCGTGACCTTCCTTTTCACCATCGACCTGCTGCCCATCAAGCTGGCCGGCGCGATCAAGGGGCTGACCGACAGCCCGATGGTCTTCCTGCTGCTTGTCGCGCTGATGATGCTGGTGGTGGGCATGTTCCTTGAATCGAACGCCGCCAACATCATGCTGGTGCCCCTGTTCCACCCCATCGCCCTGCAGTTCGGCATCGACCCGCTGCACTTCGGCTTTCTGTTCGTGCTGAACCTCGTGATCGGGATGCTGACGCCGCCGGTGGGCGTGATCCTCTTCGTGGTCTGTGGCATCACCGGCGTGAAGATGACGGAACTGGTACGCGAAAGCTGGCCCTTCATCGCTGCGATGTACGGGGTGCTGTTCCTCTGCATGATCTTCCCGGGGGTGGTGACGGCCCTACCGCGCGCCATGGGCTACTAGGGCCCCGGTCAGTCCCCGCGGAAGAAGCGCGTCAACGCCGGGTCCAGTCCGGTCATCGCGATCCCGGAAGGCCGGGCAAGACCACCGGCGGAGGCCTTCGGCAGACCCAGCCGGTGGATCATCTCGGCCATGCAGACCGCCGCGCCCACCGGCGAGACGACGGGCACCGGCACCTCCGGCTGGATACGGGCGGCCATCCCCTCCATCGAGCCTGCGCCAAGCACGATGACATCGGCGCGGTCCTCTTCCACCGCGGCCAGCGACAGGGCAATGGCCGCCGCATCGCCGCGCGGCTGATCCTCGGTCAGTTCCGTCCCGGTCAGGCCGATGTCGCGGATCGAGACGACGCGGTCCGACAGCCCGGTGGCGGCCACCGTCTCCTCCGTCATCCGCCGTGCGGGTGCGCCGATGGACAGGATCGAGAGCGCCTGCCCCAAGAGCGACGCCGCCGCCAGCCCTGCCTCGCCCGTGGCGATCAGCGGCACGGGGCACATTTCCTTCGCAGCCGCCGTGACCGCGGGCACGATGAAGGCCCCGACGATCACCACGTCATGGCCGTCGTAGTGCCGGGCCAGCGCCGACAGGAGCGCGTGACCGGCCACTGCCGCCTCCCCCCGGGTGGCGATATAAGCCGATCCGAAGGGGGCCGAGCACACGTCGATCACCGTATCTGGCGCGGCGATGCGCCGGGCCTCAGCCGCCATGACCCCGGCCATGGCCTCCGACGTGTTGGGGTTGGCAAAGAGGATGCGCATGAATCACCCGACCGCCAGCGCCGGGTCCGCCAGGACCGCGTCGTAGATCTCGGACGGGGTGGCACACCAGACGCCGTCCGTCCCCGCCACCTCGGCCAGCGCCTGGGCCACGGGCCGCAGCCGCCACGGCTGGCCGGATATGAAGCTGTGCAGCACGACGCTCATCACAACCGGGTGCTTCGATGCCAGCAGTTCCGCCGCCTCGTCCCGGATCATGGCGGCAAAGCTGCGCGCGTCCGCCTGGCGGCCGATCATGGTGGTGCTGTCGTTCAGCTCGGCGGCATAGGGGATGCTCAGGAGGCGCCCCGACCCGGCCCTCAGCCACACCGGCTGGTCGTCCAGCCGCAGGTCCAGCAGGTAGCGGTAGCCTGCGCTCTGAAGGCTGGCCAGCGAGGTCGGCGTATGCGCCAGCCAAGGCGAGGACCAGCCGCCGGGCGCGGCCCCCTCTTCCGCGGCGATCCGCGAAAGGACATCCGCGACATAGCCCGCCTCAGCGCCTTCGGGCAGCGCCGCCAGGCTGTCGGAGTTGGAGCGCCCGTGCCCCACGATCTCGGCCCCCACGGCGCGGGCGGCGGTCAGGACCTCGGGCGCCTCGTCATAGACATCGGTGTTCAGCAGGACAGCCGGGCGGATGCCCGCGGCGGCCAGCCGGTCGAACAGGCGGAACGCCCCTGCCCGGTTGCCGTAGTCCCGCCAGGCGGCGTTCACTAGGTCCGGCGCAGCGCCACGCGGCAGGATATCCTCCGTCATGCCATCGTCGGGCCGGTAGCTCTCGACCCCCACCGCCACCCAGAGCGCAACCTGCGCGCCGTTGGGCCATGTGCCTTCGGGGCGCGCAGGAAGCGCGGAATAGGACCACGACAGGGTCATGCCAGCCCCCTTGTCAGCTTGCGGGTCATGCCGACATCGCGCAGAGCCGCGTGGTCGTGCATCGCGCGATAGACCGGCAGCAGCTCAGACACTTCATCCGCAGCACGGCGCAGGATCGGAGCCATCCCGCCGAAGACCTCGCGCGCCTCGGCCAGCAACGCAGCCTCGTCCACCGACGTGACGCGCCCGCCTTCCGCCACAACGCGGCCGGCCACCATGGTCAGCCGGACCGAACTGCCGTTTTCCACATGGACAAGCTGGCGGACGAGGTCGTTCATCGGCAGGAAGGCCAGCGACGACAGGTCGACGAGGATCAGGTCCGCCGGTGCGCCCGCGTCCAGCGTCCCAAGGCCGGGACGTCGCATCACCTCACCACCGCCGACCGTCGCCGCGTGCAGCACATCGCGCGCCGTGGGCCAGCGGCCCGGATCGTCACCGGACAGGGTGTGGATCATCCCGGCGGTCTTCATCACCGACCACATGTTCACCGCGTCATCGGCGATGGCTTCGTCCACGCCGAGCGAAACGGAAATCCCGCGGTCCAGCATCTCGCGCAGGGGCATCACGCCGGAGCCGAGCCGCAGGTTGCTGATCGGGTTGTGTGCCACCTTCGCCTCCGCCGCCGCGATCAGGTCGAGGTCTTCGCCGTCGACCCAGATCGCATGGATCACCTGCATCCGGTCGGACAGGAGGCCCAGATCATGCGTGTAACGCACAAGGGACCGTCCGCCGAACTTTTCCTGGCCGAGGACGCGCTGCAGCTTTGTCTCCAGCATGTGGGCAAAGACCGGCAGATCGTGCTGGCGGCTCAAAGCGTCGAGTGCGGCGAAATAGTCCGGGCTGACACGCTGCGGCGCCGAGCAGGAGACCGCAGCACCGATCCGCCCCTCCTCCACGCCATGCCAACGCCCGATCAGGTGGTCGTAAAGCGCCAGCAGGTCCTGCGCGCCCAGCTTCGGACGGCGCGCCAGTTGCGGACGCAGGTGCGCGGGTGCCAGTTCGTCGAGGAAGGGCAGCTTTTCCAGCTCCGACAGTTCGGGCTCGTCCAGGGCCAGCGTCGCGCGGATGCCACTGTCGGCATAGGCCTGCGCCACGGCATCGATGATTTCGGGCGTGGGTTCGGGGACGAAGAAGCAGTCGTCCATCACCGCCGTCGTCCCGCCGCGCAGCATCTCGATACAGCCGAGCATAGTCCGCAAATATGCCTGCCGGGGCGTCGGGCGCAGGGTTTCCAGCGCGGGGCTTTCGTAGAGCATGAAGAGTTCGAGCGGCAGGCAGGGCAGACGCCCCTTCATGTGGTTCACGGACGAATGGAAATGCGCGTTGATCAGACCGGGCATCAGCAGGTCGCCCTTGCCGTCGATGACCGTCGCGCCGGGCGGCACAGTCAAGGCGTCGCCGGAACCGACGATCCGGCCATCGGTCACCAGAAGGGCCGTCGCCGCGGTCATCCCGTCGTCGCTCTCGCGGTCGAGCAAGTGCACGTTCCGGAACAGCGTGCTGGTCATGACGGGACGTCTCCGGCGATCAGCCGGGTCAGGGCCGGGGAAAGGCCTATGGTTTCGGCAATGGGCGTCGGGCGAGTGGGCAACGCTGGGCCCTTTGCGACACGCGCGACGCTGAGCGCGACCGCCGCCGCCCCGTCGCTGACCGGAATGGCGGCGCGCGGGGCGAGGCGCGCAGCCATGCCGACGATGGCCGCGCCAAGGATGACCGCCGCAGCGGCCCCGGCCTCTGCCAGCCTTTCCACGGCCGCCAACACCGCGTCGTCCCGCGCCTCGGAGTTCAGGTACTCCGCCCGGGTGGCGAACTCGATCACCTCCCATGCGACAGGCGCGTATCCGTAGCCGTCGAGAAGGCGCTGGTAGAGCGGCAGGCTCGACGCGCCGAAGATCACCACGCCGACCGGCGCTTCCCCTGCTGCAGCCAGCGCCGCCTCCGTCAGTCCTGTGACCGGCACCGGCAGCAGCTCAGACAGGGCCCGCAGGGCCGTGTCGAAGGAAATGGCGAGGATCACCCCGTCGAACCCCTCCGCATGTCGGGCGGCCAGTTCCAGCGCGGCATGGGCGGCGATCAGATTTTCTGCCTCCGTCGTCACGATGCGCGCGCCAAAGCCGCCTGTGACGCCCTCGACGGAGACGCCGGACGGCGCGATGCGCAGGGCTTCGGCCACGAAGGCCTCGGTCACCTCGGCCGAGGTGTTCGGGTTCAACGCCAGCAGCCGCATCACAACAGCCCCGGAAAGATCGCGATCAGTGCCACGACCGCGAGGATACAGGCAAGGAACGGCAGCACGCCGAGGATGACCGTGCCGACCTGCCCCCGTCCGCGCACGCTTTGCGTGACGTAGAGGTTCATGCCCACGGGCGGCGTGATCAGTGCCAGTTCGCACATCATCACGAGGAAGATGCCGAACCACACACTGTCATAGCCAAGGTGTGTGACCACCGGCAGGACGATCGGTATCGTCGCGATCATCATCGCCAGCGCGTCGAGGAAGCAGCCGAGGATCAGGTAGAGCACCACCAGCAGCATCAGCATCGTGACCGGGCCGACCTCCAGCCCCGAGACGAAGGCCGAGACCTGCGCAGGGACGCCCAGCACCCCAAGGATAAAGTTCAGGTAGAAGGCCGCCACGAGGATCAGCAGCGTCATCGCGGTGGTCGTCACGGTCGACAGCATCGCCTCGCGCAGAATCGGCCAGGTGAGGGAGCGGTAGGCGCCGGTCAGGACCAGCGCGCCCACGACGCCCACGCCCGCGGCCTCGGTCGGGGTGGCGAAGCCGAGGTAGATCGACCCCATGACCAGCACGAAGATCGCCAGCGGCGGCAGGAGGTCGCCCAGCCGCTTGCGGCGCTCGGGCCAGGGGGCCATGCGCTCGGGCCGTCCGGCGACGGCTGGGTTCAGCAGGCTCGCCACGATGATCACGCCCATGAAGGCCAGCGCCAGCACGATGCCCGGCAGGATGCCGGCAAGGAACAGCGCCCCGATGGAGGTGTTGGTGATCGCGCCGTAGATGATCAGGTTGATCGACGGCGGGATGAGAATGCCCAGCGTCGCACCCGAAGCCACGCTGCCGGCCACCCAGGCCTCGGAGTAATTCTGCCGGCGGAAGGTCGGGAAGGCCACCGTTCCGATGGTCGCCGCCGTGGCCACGGAAGAGCCGGAGATCGCGGCAAAGACCGTCGAGGCGGCGATGTTGGTGTGCAAGAGGCCCCCGGGCAGGGGCCGCGTCCAGTCGGCCAGCGCGCGGTACATGCGCTCGGTCACGCCGCCCCGGACAAGGATCTCTCCCATCAGCACGAACAGCGGAATGGCGACCAGCAGGAAATTGTTCAGCGTGCCCCACATCATCGTCCCGAAGGGCCGCAGCATCGCGTCCCCGAAGAACAGCCACGCGCCGGTCAGCGCCACGATGAACAGAGCCGTCGCAATGTGCTGTCCGATGAACAGCAGGAACAGCAGCAGGCCGAAGCCGATGGCCGCGCCTTCAATTCCGAGCATCGTCGCTCTCCCCGGTGTGGTCGATGTAGTGGCCGACTTCCTCGTCGACGGTGGGCGGGCCGTAGCGTGCCTCGACGGCGCGGGGATCGGTCCGCAGCAGCCAGAGCCCATGCGCCGTGGTCAGGCAGGCGACCAGCGCGAAGATCGCCGTCCCCGCCACCCAGATCGCCTGCGGCACCCAGAGCGGCGTCTGCAACGGCGTGTTCGTGACCGCGCCGAAACGCATCGTCTCAGACAGCTCGCCCCAGGCGTGCCACGTCATGAACAGGCCAAGCGCCGCGATGGTGGCCTGCGCCAGCACATGCAGCGCGGCGCGCAGGCCAGGCGGGAACATCCGCAGGAAGATGTCGATCTTCGGATGCCCCCGGTTCAGCAGCGTCAGGGACAGGCCGAGCGAACCGACGAAGGCCAGCACATAGCCGCCCAGTTCGTCCGTGCCCTGGATCGAGACGCCGAAGACGTCCCGCCCGATGATGTCGATGAAGATCAGCACCGCGAGGACGAGGACCGACGCACCCGCGACAAGCGCGAGTGCGAAGGCCAGTCCCCGGGCAAGGCCCAGCGTCCGGATCATGATCCGCTTACTGCGTGTCGAGCGAGATGGTCAGGCCGCGCGCCGCGCCCACGGTCTCGTTCCACAGGTCCACGCACTCCTCGTAGGAGGCTTCGCACCGCGCGCCCCACTCCGGCAGGATCTTCGTGGCGGAAATCTCGGCCACCTTCGCCTTGTCCTCGTCCGAAACCGGCACCAGCGTCATGTCGTAGGATGTGTAGATCCCTTCCGGGCACTCGCCGCCGGTGGAACACGCCTGCGCCGTGCCGTTGGTGGTGATCGCCAGCTCCCAAAGCGCCGCCTCCAGATCGGCCATGACCGTCTCGAAGGCCGCGCGCTTGTCGTCGTCGAGGCCGTTCAGCCAGTCGAGGTTGACCACATGCGCCTGCACCGACCCGGACACCGACAGCGGGTAAAGGTGCGTCGTCACCTCCGGCCACTTGCCGGTGTTGGACGAGGTGGGCGAGGTCACGCCGCAGGAGGCGACGCCGCGCTGCAGGGCCGGATAGACCTCGGGGAAGGACAGGGTCACGGGGGTCGCGCCCAGCTCTTCCAGCAGCATCGACATCGAGGCGGTGAAGGACCGCACCTTCAGCCCGTCCAGATCGCCCAGCGTGGACATGTCGGCGTTGCACAGGAAGACCTGCGGGCCGAACGGCCAGATCGCCATGGCCTTGGCGCCGAACTTCTCGCCCAGCCGGGCGTTGAAGGCCTCGCGGTAGGCATCGACCGCGCCTTTAAGGTCCTCCATGTCGGTCGAGACGCCGATCAGGTCGATGCCTTCGAGGAACGGATCGTCCTTCGCGGCGCTGCCCACCTGCACCGTGGCAAGGTCGAAAGCGCCCGAGCCCACCAGCCGCAGCGCATCGGCAAGGTTCACGCCCAGCACCTGGAATTCGTTCCGGGTGACTTCGAAGCCCGCCTCTCCTGCGGCTTCGATGGCGGCGATCTCGGCGGGGTATTGCGCGGCGCTTTCCTGGCTTTGGGTCAGCCAGCGCAGGGACTGGGCTTCGGCGGGGGCCGTCAGGGCCAGACCGGCAGCAGCCGCCAGCGAGAGAATCGAGACACGGGAAAGACGAGGCATGGCAGGGAGCTCCTGTTGCAGAGGTGAAATCCGTGGCGCCCGCTCAGACATCAGAACGGTTACGGCGCCGACCGCTCAATCAAGGGGCAGGATTGTTAACAATTCAAATTTATTTTGTGCGCAATTTTTGCGCCAAGCCGGTGAAGGTGGATGCGGAACTGGATATTTTCACGCATTTTCATATACCTAACTGAAACACCCCGTTTCCGGGCCCGAACAGGGCAGGATTGCGTGCCTCCCGGCCAGTGCCTAAGATTCACGCGTCACAGCCATACGAGATCGCAATTGGCCCGCCTCAACGTCGCAGAGACAGAAGTCTACGAACGAATCCGCACCGCCATCGGCGACCGGCAGCTCTTGCCCGGCCAGCGGCTGCGCGAGGTGGAGCTGTGCCGGATCTTCGACACGACCCGCGGCACGATCCGCAAGGTGCTGGCGCG
This sequence comes from Sagittula sp. MA-2, assembly GCF_030126985.1. Lineage (GTDB taxonomy): Bacteria > Pseudomonadota > Alphaproteobacteria > Rhodobacterales > Rhodobacteraceae > Sagittula. The sequence goes on from NZ_CP126145.1 coordinate 3,435,545, forward strand.
CTTGGCCTTCGACGGTCTGGTGGATCATCAGCCCAACCGCGGCGCCTCTGTCGCGCAGCCGACGGTGAAGGACGCCGCCGACCTCTTCGTCGCCCGCCACTGCATCGAACGCGCCATCGCCCACGAGGCCGCGGCCCGCATCGACGCCACGGCGACGGGACGGCTGCGCGCGCACATCGAGAAGGAGAAGGCGGCCCACGCCAGCGGCGACCGCCAACGCATGATCGCCCTGTCCGGAGAGTTCCATCTGCTGCTTGCCCAGATCTCCGGCAACACCATCCTGGCCCGCTACCTCGCCGACCTGATCGCGCGTGAATCGCTGATCATCCAGCTTTACGAGGTCCCCGACCAAGGCAGTTGCTCTCATGACGAACACGCCGAGATCGTGGGGGCGCTGACCGGCGGCGACACCGACCTTCTCGACGCGGTGATCAAGGCGCATATCGACGGCATCGCGGCGACCCTCGACCTCGAACCCGTCCACGCGGAGCGGCCCAGCCTCGAAGAGATCTTCAACCGCTGACCGCCTGTGCAGGCCTTTCGACGGGACACGGCCCGGCGGCCCTGACGGATGGCGGCACTCTTCATCGCGACCTCCGCGCCTTGCCCGCTCTACCCCGCCGCCTCATGCGCGATCACACGCGACAGCGCGGGCGGCAGCCCGACAGACCCCTTGGCGACCGGCTTGCACGCCCTGCCCTCAAGACGCAGGCGCAGGGAGGCCAGCGTCATGGCCTGCGCCACGGCGGCGGCGATGGGGTCGATGACGATGGCCGGGATCTCCGAGGCCACCTCCGGCGCAAGCCCCGCCAGCGGCGCGCCGCCAAGAATGACCACGTCGGCACCGTCCTCGGCCACGGCGCGCCGCGCCAAAGCCACCAGTTCGGCGCGCATGTCCCGCGCGGCATTGGCCACGTCGTCGCCATGGGCATCCGGCGTGCGCACCCCGGCAAAGCGCGCGCCCAGCCCGGTCGCGTGAACGCAGTCGGTGTACCAGCGCCGCATCACCGGGGAAAAGGTGACGATGGACAGCCGCTCTCCCAGCATGGCGGCGGTCAGCACGGCGGCCTCTGCCATGCCCACAACGGGCACGTCGAACACCTCCCGCGCGGCAGCCAGCCCGGGGTCGCCGAAGGCCGCAATGATCACCGCGTCTATGTCCTCGATGTGCTCGGCGATCATACCCAGTGCTATGCCGCCTGCGACCTGCGCCTCCGCCCGCGAGGCGATGTAGGGGAACCCGGTCGTCGCCGTCAGCGGCACGATCTCTGCCCGGTCGCCGGCAAGGTTGCGGGCTATGTCGGACATGGTGTCCGTCATGGCCTGTGTCATGTTGGGATTGACCAGCAGAATGCGCATCAGGTGGCCCTTTCGTGCTCTTTCGGGGCCAAGGCGGCCGTGATGGTCCGTGCGGTCGCAAGGAGGTCGGCGTCGCGCCCCCGCGCGGCAATGATCTGAAGCCCGATGGGCAGGCCCGCGTGTGTGCGGGCAAAGGGGATCGTCAGCGCGGGACAACCCGCGTGGTTGGCCTGCGGAGTAAAGGCCGCATGATCCCGCGGCGCACAGGGCTGTCCGCCGATCTCCTGCGGGGCCAGTTGATCGACGGGCCAGGCGGGACACGGCGTCGTCGGCACCACAACCACGCGGAAGCGGCCGAGAAAGCCGTTCAGGATCGCGCCCATGCGGGCAGATGCGCTTTTCGCCTGCGCGACGGTCTCGTCTTCCAGTCCCAGCCCGGTCTCGATCTGCACGACCAGGTCCGGGTCGAAGACGGACGGGTCCTCCTGCCAGGCCGCACCGGACAACCGCGCGAGACCGGCGTGCTGCAAGGCCATGACGGAGCCTCCGTTCAGCCCCTGCCACTCCGGCGCCGCCTCGGTCATCCCGAACCCATGCGTTTCAAGGCACCTGACAAACGTGTTGAAGGCGGCGGCGACGTCCGTGTCGAGGCGCTGGCCAAGGCCGAAATCCGCGCTCCACGCATAGGGGCCGGGGATGGGCGTGCCGGGGGGCAGGTCGGCCAGAACCGACATGGCAAGCGCGATGTCCTCCAGCGTCCGCGCAATCGGGCAGATGACCGAGATGCCGTCCACCGGCTCCTCGAAGCCGGGCCCGTAAGGAACGAGGTCCTGCGTCGGCTTGAAGCCGTAAAGGCCGGTGTGCGCCGGGGGACGCCGGGACGACCCGCCCGCATCCGTGCCGAGTGCAAGCGGCGCCATGCCCGCCGCCACCGCAGCCACCGGCCCGCCGGACGATCCGCCCGTGGTGAGGTCCGGGTCCACCGGGTTGCGGGTCTTGCCGTGTAGCGGCGTGTTGGTCACGCCCTTGCAGGCAAACTCCGAACAGGTCGCGATGCCGAGGATCATGGCCCCCGCCGCGCGCAGCCTCAGTACGGCCTGCGCGTCCTCCGGGGCGACGAAATCCGCGAACAGGCGGGACCCTTGCGTGACCGGCAGTCCCCTGACCCAGATGTTGTCCTTGATGACCACCGGCACGCCCGCGAGCGGCAGATCCTCTCCGGCGGCGAGACGCGCGGCCACATCCGCCGCCTCATCCTCCAGTGCGGGGTTCAGGGCCGTCATCGCGTTCAGCGCCGGATTGCGCTCCGCCACGCGCGCCCGCGCAGCCCCGGCCACCTGCGCCGGGGTCATCTTGCCTGAACGGACACGCGCGGCAAGTTCCGCGGCGGAGAGGTCCATGGGATTCATGCCGCGCCTTTCTGCGCCCCGGCCCAGCAGGCCGCGATCTCGCGCCGCGGGGCGATCCAGACGTCGTCATGCGCCGCGATATGGGCCAGCACGTCCTCCAGCCCGCCGATCCGGCCCGGCCGCCCGATCAGGCGCAGGTGCAGGCCGATGGACATCATGCGCGCTGCCCTCCCACCCTCGGCATACAGCCGGTCGAAGGCACCGATCACGTACTCGCTGAAATCCCGGGCCTGGACGAAGCCGCCACCGGGCGAAAACCGCATGTCGTTTGTGTCGAACGCGTAGGGCAGGATCACGTGACCACCGGCCATCCGCGGGATGTCGTCGTCGTAAACGTCGCTGTCATAAAGGAAATCGCCACGCGCGATCAGAATATCGCGCGTGTTGACCGAAGGCGCAGAGCGCGTGTGCCAGCCCACCGGCGCCACGCCGCAGGCCGCCCTGATCGCGGCATGGGTGCGCTCGATATCTGCCTCTTCCTCTGCCCTTGTCATGTGCGCGTGCCGCTGCCAGAGCCAGCCGTGACAGGACACCTCGTGCCCGCGCGCCACGATGTCCTGCATCAGCCAGGGGCTGCGTTCCGCCACCCGGCCGCAGGTCGAAAAGGTCGCCTTAACCCCGTAGCGGTCGAAGGCGCCTGCGATGCGCGCATATCCCTGCCGCGTGCCGTAGGCGAAGTGCGTCTCCATGCACGGATCGGGTGCGCCCTCCACCTCCTCGCGGATCTCGTAGACACTTTCGTTGCGCGGGTCTCCGTCGCCGATGGACAGCTCCGCCCCCTCTTCCACGTTCACCACGAAGGACACCGCAAGCCGCGCGGCCTTTGGCCAGCAGGGCGCGGGCTCTGCACCGAAGTAGCCCTTGAAATCGCGTCGGTCGTTCATGTCCTCACCCCTGGATCATGCGGTTCAGGCCGACCGTGCGCGCGCCGAAGACCAGCACAAGGATCGCCAGCAGGATCAGCCCCGACGACATGGCCGCCAGCGACGGATCGGGCTGTTCCTCGAGGTATTGCAGCATCTTGATCGGCAACGTCTTGTTGCGCGCGTCGGTCAGGAAGATGGAGATCGGGTAGTTGTCCATCGACGCGAGGAAGGCGAAGAGGCCCGAGGTCAGGTAGGCCGGCGCAAGGTTCGGCACCAGCACCTTCAGGATCGCCTTCGGATAGCTCAGCCCCAGCGTACGCGCCGCGTCGATCATCGAGAAATCGAATTGCGCCATCGACGCCAGCAGCGTGCGCATCACGAAGGGCAAGGTGATGACGATGTGCCCCAGCAGCAACGAGACATAGGCGTCGCGCAGCCCGATCTCGCGGAAGAACTGCAGGAGCGCGACACCCACCACCAGCCCCGGCATCATCAGCGGCGAGACGGCGAATGTGGCAATCGCCTCCCGCCCCCGGAAGTTGCCGCGCGTCACAGCGATGGAGGCAAGCGTGCCCAGCACCAGCGAGATCAGCGTCGACACGAAGGCCAGGTTCAGCGACAGCACCACCGCGTCCCAAAGGCCCGAGCGCCGTTCCAGCGAGGCGTACCAGCGCAGCGACCATTCCGGCGGCGGCAGCGTGTAGACCGGCGAGGCCGAGAAGGACGCGGCCACCGTGATGAAGATCGGCAGCATCAGGAAGACGACGCAAGCGAGGGCGACGATCCAGCTCAGGACACGGAAGATGCGGTCGGTCTGGGTCATTGGCGCGCTCCGAGGCGACGGGCCAGCCAGCTCGAGAACACGACCACGAAGATCGCGATGGCCAGCAGCACGGCGGATATGGTCGACCCCAACGGCTCGTTGCGCAGGTAGAGGAAGCTGCGGGCGATCAGCATCGACAGGGTCTGCTGGCGCTCGCCCACGATCAGAGAGGGGATCACGTACATCGAGATGGCCATGGAGAAGGTGAAGGCCGACCCGGCCACCACGCCCGGCAGGGTCAGCGGCAGCGTGACGTTGAAGAACCGGAAGAACGGCCCGGCGCCAAGCGAGGCCGCCGCCTCCGGCAGACCCCGGTCAAGCTGGCGCACCACGGCGTAGATCGGCAGCACCATGAACGGCAGGAAGACATTCGCCGCACCGATCACCAGCGCGGTTTCGGTGAACAGCATCCGCACCGGCTTTTCCGTCAGGCCGATCCATTGCAGCGTCGTGTTGATGAAGCCGTTGGCGCGGAACAGGATCGACCAGGCGAAGGCCTTCACCACCACGCCCAGCGACATGGGCAGCACCATCGCCACGAGGAAGACGGTCAGCCAAGGCCCCTTGGCGCGGCTCATGACGAAGGCGGTGGGATAGGCTATGAAGAGCGCCAGCAAGGTCGTCAGCGCCGCGACCCGCAGCGTCCGCCAGAGGACACGCAGGTTGTATTCATCGGCAAAGAAGGCGCGGTATTCCGACAGCGAAAACCCCTCGGCCGTCTGCACCGACTTGGCGAGCAGCATCAGCAGAGGCAGCGCATAGATCACCGCGAGGTAAGCCAGCCCCGGCACGGCAAGAAGCGCGATGCGGTCGACGCGCGCGGTCATGCCGCGACCTCGTAGGCCAGCGTGTCCTCCACGCCCCAGCCCAGCGTGACCTCCTGTCCGCGGGTCAGGCCGCTGCGGATTCCGGGCAGTTCGCACAGCACCCGGTCGTCCTCCTGCGCCGCCCCGTGCAGCACGGTCTTCGAGCCCAGCACCATGACGTCAACCAGTCTGGCGCTAATGGTGTTCTCCCCCGCGCCGACAGAGATCAGCTCGGGCCGGACGCCCAGCAGGACCCGGGTGCCGACGGCGGCGTCGCTCTTGGCGCGCAGCTTGCCATAAGGCGTATCGACGGTGATCGTTCCTCCGGCCTGCTCGGCCACCGTGCCGGTGATCCGCGTGGAAAGACCGACAAAGTCCATCACGAAGGGCGACGTGGGCCGCGCGTAAAGCGTCGAGGGATCGGCGAACTGCTCGATCCGGCCGGCGTTCATCACCGCGATCCGGTCGGAGACGCCCATCGCCTCTTCCTGGTCGTGGGTCACGAAGATGGCGGTGATGCCGCGATCCAGAAGCAGGGACTTCAGTTCGACCTGCATCGTCTCGCGCAGCTTGCGGTCGAGGGCCGAGAACGGCTCGTCCAGCAGCAGCAGATCCGGCCCGACCACCAGCGCGCGCGCCACGGCGACCCGTTGCTGCTGGCCGCCCGACAGCGCCGCGATGGGCCGGTCGGCAAATTCCGTCATGCGCACCAGCGACAGCGCCTCCGCCACGGGCGCACCCGTGGCGCCCTTTCCCATGCCGCGCGCGCGCAGCCCGAAGGCCACATTCTCGGCCACGGTCAGGTGCGGGAACAGCGCGTAGTTCTGGAAGACGACCGACACGTTGCGCTTGTGCGCGGGAAACCGCGTGATGTCGCGGCCGTCCAGCACCACCGATCCCTCGTCCGCCTCCAGAAGACCGGCGATGATGCGCAGAAGCGTGGACTTGCCGCAGCCCGAGGGACCGAGGAGAGACACAAGCTCCCCCCGGTTCACCCGGAAATTCATGTCGGACATGACCCGTGTGCCTTTGAACGATTTCTCCACGCCCACGACGTCGAGGTAACGGGAAACCGGTTTGCCTTGATCCAGAGCCATGTCCGCAGTCCGCCTCAGAGCGCCATGAGCTTGTCGAAGCGTTCGATCCACGCGCGGCGGTTCTCGGCGACGAAGGCCCAGTCGGGGGAGTAGATCTCAACGCCCTCGGGGATGACGGCGCCCGCGGTGACGGTGGTGTTCGCCGGGACCGAAGATGCGAAATCGGCAATCGCCGCCTGCATGGTCTCGCCCAGCATCTCGTTGACGTAGGCCTGCGCCAGTTCCGGGTTCGGCCCGCCCTTCACGAGGCAGATGCCCGACGGCATGGCAAAGATGCCTTCCTTCGGCGCGGCCAGGTCGACCGGCACGCCCTCTGCCTTGCGCGGCAGCGTGTAGGACGAGAAGTTGCCCGCCAGCATGGAAATCTCGCCCTGCTCCAGCAGGTTGAAGGCCTGAGACATGGTCGTGTAGACCGACAGCAGGTTCGGCTTCAGTTCTTCCAGCTTGGCAAAGGCCGCGTCGACCTCGTATTGCGCCTCCGAGAACGGCTTGCCCGATCCCAGCATCGCGGCGACGAACATGGTCCACATGCCTTCGGTGTTCTGCAGTGACGGGATGATGACCTGCCCCGCATTCTCCGGCGCCCAGAGCGCCTCCCACGACGGCACGCCCTCGGCGAAATCGGTATTGTAGGCCACGCCCGCCCAGGGCTGGACGTAGTTGCACCACATGCCGTCCATATGCACCGCGTCGGCGCGCAGGTCGGTCATGTTCGGCACGGCGTCAGCGGTGATCGGGGTCAGCAGGTCGGCCTCGACCGCCTGGATCATCACCGGGTCGTCCATCTGCACGACCGAAAGGTACGGCGCATCCTTGTTGGACGCCATCTTTTCGAGGTTCACGGACGACTTCGTGCCCTCGAACAGGATGTCGGCGCCGATCGTTTCCTTCATGTGCGGCGCGACGATCTCGTCCATCCAGGCGGTGTGCGAGCCGGCGCAGCCGATGACGATCTCGCTCGATTGGGCGCGCAGGATGGAGGGGGCCGCCAGCGTGCCGACGGCGGCCATGGCGGAGGTGCGCAGCAGGGTGCGGCGCGTGAGTCCGGCTTTCTGAATCTGTGTCATGACGTTCCTCTCTGTTCGGGTCATGAGACCATTTCGGTGTCTGAAACGCCGGTTCTTCTGCCGACTTGAAAATGGAATGCCATTTTTCTTAGCTCGATTCTGAGGGCCGGATGCGAGGCTCCACCCGCTATCGGCGGCTCGAAAACATAAAGACGTCAAATTTTACGCCCTCTCCGGCGGTGACGCCCAACTCGTAGGCTAAAGGAAAATCAAAATGGCATCCCATTTGATAAACGTCACGATCGTCTCACCCGGCGCACCTGTCCTGAAGGACGCGGAGATCGTCATCGGCGACGACGGATTCGTGGCAGAGATCGGCCAAGGTCTTGCCACGCCCGAGGGCGCGGAGGTCACCGACGCCAAGGGCGCACTGTGCCTGCCCGGCTTCGTCAACAGCCACAACCATTCGCCCCTGATGATCGTGCGCGGCATGGTCGAGGACAGGGGCTTTGCCCCCGCCTACATCCCCGGCGTTCCGCAGGGGCACTGGCTGTCAGAGGAAGAGACGCTGGCACTTGCCCGGCTGGGCGTTCTGGAAATGCTGATGGCCGGGGCCACAACCATAGTCGACTACTACCGCTGCCCGGAGGCGCTGGCCCGCGCCGCAGACGAGATGGGCCTGCGCGCCATGGTCGGCGGCCGCGTCATGGACATGGACACCGCCGCCCTGGCCGAGGGCCGCTTCGAACGCGCCCCCGCCCTGGGCGAAGAAACCTTGCGCGCCGCACTCGACCTCGTGGCGAAGTGGGACGGGCACGAGCGGATCGGCACCATCCTCGCGCCGCACGCCCCGGACAGTTGCTCCCGCGACATGTTCACGGAGTTCCGCGCCCTTGCCGACCGCACGGGCAAGCAGGTGCACACCCACCTCAGCCAGTCGCAGATGGAGGTGGATCAGCTCCTCGCCCGCGAAGGCATGACCCCGACCGAATTCCTGGACGACGTGGGGCTGCTCTCGCCGGACCTGATCGCCGCGCATTGCATCTTCATGTCCGACAGCGACATCGCCCGCTTCGGCGCGGTGGGCGGTGTCGTGACACACGCCCCCATCGGCAACGCCAGCTTCGGGGCCGCCGCGCCGATCAAGGCGCTGCGCGACGCAGGGGCCACCATCACGCTCTGCACCGACACGAAATCCGCCGACATGTTCGAGGCGATGCGCATGGCCATCGCAACGGCACGCTGGCGCGCGGGCATGTCCTTCGACCTCGATGCCGCAGAGGTCTTCGGCTGGGCGACCTCCGCCGGGGCGGACGCGCTGAAGGGTCACGCCGCCACCGGGCGCCTGCGGGTCGGCGACCCCGCCGATCTGGTCCTGCTCGATCCGCTTGCGCCCAACCTGCGGCCGGTCATCGACGGCGTCGGCGTCCTCGTGCACTCCGGCTCTGCCGGCAACGTGACCGACGTCATGGTGCAGGGCGACTGGCTGGTCCGCGACCGCAGACCGACCCGTGTCGACGCAGCCGAGGTGGTGGCAGAGGCGCAGCGCGTGTCGGACGGGCTCTGGGCCCGGGCCGCAGCCGCCTGAATGGTCAGAGAAGCGCGGCGACGGTCTGGCCGGTGTGCAGCAGGTGCTGTCGCCAGACCCGCGCCGCGCGCTCCGGGTCGCGCTGCCGCATGGCCTGCATCAGCACCTCGTGCTCCGACACGGCCTCTGTCAGGCGCTCGGGCTTCATGATCGCCAGGAACCGCCCGCGCCGCGCCCGCGCCATCAGCCTGCGATGCGTCTCGAACACGATGCCGTTGCCGCAGCGTCCCACGATGAAATCGTGGATCTCGGAGTTCGTGTCGAAGTAATCCGCGTGGTTGCCGATCTTGTGGTAGGTCAGCATCCGGTCATGCATTTCTTCGAGCGTGTCCAGCGCCTGCTCGTCGATGGTCTCGGCCAGCCTCTCCGCCGCGAGGCTTTCCAGCGAGGCGATCACGTCGAACAGTTCCAGCGCCTCGGCGGCGCCGTACTGCAGAACCTGCGCGCCCTTGTTGCGGGAAATCGCGATAAGGCCGTCGGCGTCGATCAGCTTCAACGCCTCGCGCACCGGCGTGCGCGACACGTCGAGTTCGGCAGAGATCTTGCGCTCCACGATGCGCGATCCCGGCGGGTAGACGCCCTTGACGATCCTGTCGCGCAGGATGTCGGCCACCCATTGCGCCGTCGCCGTGGGCGCGTCCGTCGCGCGTGTGCCCTCGATTTCCTCGACCATCAGACGATCCGATACACTGACAAAAAATGGCATTCCATTTTCACTGTCGCGTTTCGGGAAATCAAGCGGGCAGGACCGGCTTTTCACGGAATCCGCCCGGAAGGACGCGAGGTGCCGAAGACACGGGCGCAACGGTCCCGCGTCCGGGCGCCGTTCAAATCCCATGTCGGCACCCGGAACGCGGCAACCGGACGGCCGCCGCGTCCAGCCAATCAGACCGTCATGACGACCTTGCCGAAGTGCTGCCCGGCCTCCAGTTCGCGATGCGCGCCCGGGGCATCCGAAAGCGGGAACACCCGGTGGATGACCGGCTTCACCGCGCCGCTTTCCAGCAGCGGCCAGACGTGCTGCGCGAGGTCGGCGGCAATCAGGCCCTTCTCGGCAGGGGTTTGCGGGCGCAGGGTACTGCCACACAGGGTCTGCCGCTTGCGGACCATGCCCTCGACGTCGACCTCCGCCTTGCCGCCGCCGAGGAACGCGATGACGACCAGCCGCCCGCCGATGGCGAGGGAGGCAAGGTTGCGCGCGAGGTAATCGGCGCAGATCATGTCGAGGATCACGTCGACGCCACGCCCCTCCGTCAGGCGCGCGATCTCCTCCTCGAACTTCGAGGTGCGGTAGTTGATCGCGGCCTCTGCGCCCAGCTCCAGACAGGCGGCGCATTTCTCCTCCGTCCCGGCGGTGACAAAGACCCGCGCCCCGAAGGCTCGCGCAAGCTGGATGGCGGTCGTCCCGATCCCGCTGGCGCCGCCGTGGATCAGGACCGTCTGCCCCTCCCGGAGACCGCCGATGCGGAACAGGTTGGTCCACACGGTAAAATACGTCTCCGGCAGGGCGGCGGCCTCGACCGCCGAAAGGCCCTTCGGCCAGGGCAGGACCTGCTCCACAGGGGCGACGCAGTACTCGGCGTATCCGCCGCCAGCGACCAGCGCGCAGACCTTGTCACCGGGCCGGTAGCCTTCCACGCCGGCGCCAGCCTCCACGACCTCGCCTGCGACTTCCAGCCCCAGCGCCTCGCTCACGCCCGGTGGCGGGGGATAGCCGCCCAGGCGCTGGCGCAGGTCGGGGCGGTTCACACCGGCGGACTCGACCCGGATCAGCACTTCGCCGCCGCGCGGCTCGGGCATCGGCGTGGCGCGCAGTTCCAGCACGTCGGGGCCACCCGGCTCACGGGCGAAAACGGCGTTCATTGTGGTTGGCATGGTGTTCACCTTCATAGGGACAGATAAGTTGCAGCGGCGCAGAACAGGCTGGTGACCGCCAGCATCAGCAGCGTCAGTCGGAGGTTGTCGGACCGCACCAGTTCGCCGCCCGGCAGGCCCATCACCCGGCCCGCGATCAGAACGTTCGCGGTGAAGGGCGAGGCGGCGGCGGTGATCCCCCAACCCGTCTTGGCCGCGACGGCCATCCAGATCAGGATGCTCTCGGGCACGAGCGGATGCAGCACACCCAGAAGGATGCTGGTCGACACGATGGGGTTGACTGCAACGAGGCCCGCCCCGACCATCACGAAGGGGATCAGCCCCACGGCCAGCGGGAAAACCGCATCGCGCGGCACCGGCAGGCCCCCTGTCTGGCGGGAGATCGCCTCGGATATCACCGCCCCGATGAAGCCCGCGCCGCCCACGATGACGATCTCGTTGACCGTTGTGGCGGCGGAGGCCGCGGCCTCCTGCGCGATGCCGGGACGGCGGGGATCGCCGGACTGCATCGCCCACCACCCCAGCGCAAAGGCCAGCACGGCGAAGAGCACCGCTTCGGGCAGGGTCAGCGCGGTGACCTGCTGCAGCGCGATGGCGCCGCAGACCAGCAGCCCGACCCGCAGGACCACCCGGCCCAGCACGCGGCGATCCGCGCGTCCGGGCATGGCGCGGGTCGCGGACGGCGGCTGCGGCGCGGCGCCCCTGCGCGACATGAGGTAGCCTGCGGTCATGTAGAACCCGGCGGCGGCGAGGCCGAAGGGCAGCACCTCGAAATAGCCCACCTCCGGCAGGATCGAGAGGGTGATGATGGTCGACAGCGCCAGGGGCGACCACATCGGCATCGCCCCGAACCCGCGGATCATCGACAGGGTCAGGTCCCTCAGTGCGTTCTGCCGCACGAGGGTCTCTCGGCTTTGCGCCAGAAGCGCGGCAATGACGCTGACCGCCCCGAAATTCAGGAAGATGGAAAAGACGTGGGTGCCCACGGTGACGAAGAGGTAGCGCGCCCCGCGCGGGCGGCTGGCCACGACCTCGGCCGCGTCGCGCACATCGGGGGAGCGTGACGCCGCGCGGCTGAGCATGTTCAGCGACATGAGCAGCACCGACAGGAAGGTGACCCGCGCCATCGCCCCGGAGGGCCCCAGGATTCCCGTCACCAGCGACCAGACGAACAGCACGGCGACGATTGCGCCGATCACGGCGGCAGAGCGTGTCACCTCCCGCCGGTTCACGAAGACGAAGACGCCCAGCAGCAGGGCGACCGGCACTCCGGGCAGCGGCAGGGGCAGAGCGATCTGCGCCGTTGCCGCCACCAGCAATCCCAGCGCCACGACGAGGTTCAGCCCGTCCCTCGCCGTCATCTCTGCCGCGTGCGCATCAGCCGTCCACCACCTGCCGGACGCTGGCGGAGAGCCCGCCGTCGACGATCAGCTCGGTGCCGGTGATGTAGCCCGCCTTGTCGGAGGCGAGGAAGACCGCCGCCTCCGCGATGTCCCAGGCCGAACCCATCCGCCCCATCGGGCATTGCCGGGCACGGGCCGCGCGCATCTCCTGCCCGGACTTGTCGCCATAGCTGTTGGCCAGCGTGACGCCGATGCGCGGCGTGTCGATCAACCCCGCGATGATCGCGTTGACGCGGATGTTCTCGGGGGCCAGTTCCACCGCCAGCGCCCGCGCGAACTGGTTCGCGCCCGCCTTCGTCGCGGAGTAGGCCAGATGCGGATAGCCCACGTTGCGGATCGAGGCGATGGAGGAGGTCACGGTGATGACCCCCCTGCCCTGCGCGCGCATGTGCGGCAGAACCGCCTGCGCCGAGACGTGCAGAGAGGTCAGGTTGGCATCGCTGATCCGTCGCCAGTCGTCGGGCGTGGTCTGGCCGGACGGCCCGCTTTTGCCCAGACCCACGTTGCAGTGGAGGATGTCGATGCGGCCATGCCGGTCGGCCACGCCCTGCACCAGACGGTCGATGCTGGCGTCGTCCAGAACGTCGACGACCGCCGCCTCGGCGTTGAACCCCTCTTCGCGGATCAGGTCGACCGTCTGCGCCGCCGCGTCCTCGTTGGCGTCGGCGCAGACGACAAGGGCCCCCTCGCGTGCGAGACCCATGCTGATGGCCCGGCCGATCCCGATCCCTTCGGCAATTGCACCGGCGCCGATGACGATGGCCACGCGATCCTTCAGCTGCATGGAGGAGCTCCCTGTCATTTCGCCTCCGCCGAGCGGAGGGCGCTGCGTTTGGCGCGTGTCATGCGCAGTTCCCGGCGCACGCCCACGAACAGCGAGAATGCGGTGATCGCGATGAAGATCCAGCAGATCGGGCTGCGGAAGAAGATGCCGATGTCCTCGGAAATCAGAAACGAGCGCCGCAGGTTGTCCTCGAACAGCGGCCCGAGGATGAAGCCCATCAGGAACGGCGCCGCCGCCATGTTGATCTTCATCATGATGTAGCCCAGCACGCCGAAGGCCAGCATCACGCCCACGTCGAACATCTGGCTTTGCACGGCGTAGCTGCCGAAGACACAGAACAGCAGGACCACCGGCAGGAGGATGTGGCGCGGGATGTCGGCGATCTTGGCAAAGTAGCGGATCGCCAGCTTGCCGGAACCGAACAGCACGATGGAGCTCAGCATGATGCCGATGAAGATGGCGTAGATGATGGTGATGTTGTCCTGGAACATCAGCGGCCCAGGCGTCAGCCCCTGCAGCATGAAGGCGCCGAGGATCACCGCCGTCACCACGTCGCCCGGGATGCCGAGCGCCAGCAGCGGGATCAGCGTCGCCCCGGCCACGCCGTTGTTGCCGGATTCGGAGGCGGCCACGCCCTCGATGTTGCCCTTGCCGAAAGTCTCGGGCGATTTCGACGTGCGCCGCGCCTCGCCGTAGGACAGGAAGGCCGCCGCCGTCGCCCCGGCGCCGGGGATGGTGCCGATGATGACACCGATGAAGCTGCCGCGGATGATCGTCAGCAGGCTGCCCTTGAACTCCTCCATCGTGACGCGGCTGCGGTCGGCGGCCTTGATGGTGTGCGGGGCGATCTTGCGCATGTAGAAGTCGATGACCTCGGGCAGCGCAAAGAGGCCGATCAGCAACGGGATGTAGCTGACCCCTGCCATCAGGTTGAAGTTGTCGAAGGTGAACCGCTGCGTGCCATAGACGAGGTCGAGCCCGATGGTCGAGGTCAGCAGCCCCAGGAGGCCGGAAATCAGGCCCTTGGTCAGCGACGACCCGGAGATCGAGATCACCACCGTCAGGGAAAAGCAGATCAGCCAGAAGTATTCCGGCGGGCCGAAGGCCAGCGCCAGCCCGGCAATCAGGCTCGCGAAGAAGATCAGCGACAGGTTCGACAGGAAATCCGCGATGCAGGACGCGTAGAGCGCCATGTTCATCGCCTTGCCCGCCTGCCCCTTCTGCGCCAGCGGGTAACCATCGAGCAGCGTGCAGGCGGCGGCGGGCGTGCCGGGCGCGCGGATCAGGATCGCGGTGATCGACCCGCCGAAGACCCCGCCCTTGTAGACCCCCACAAGCAACAGGATGCCCGTCACCGGGTCGAGGTTGAAGGTGAAGGGCAGCGCCAGCGCCACGGCCATCGTCGCGGTCAGGCCGGGAATGGCCCCGACCGTCACGCCGAGGCAGACGCCGATGGTGATGGCCAGCAGGTTCTGGAAGGTCAGGAAAAGCTGGAACCCGGTTGCGATGTTCTCAAGCATGGGTCACATCCAGTCTTCGAAGATGCCGGCGGGCATGGGCACCTGCGCCACATGCACGAAGAAAAGGTAGATCAGCAGGGGCACGGTTATGCCCACCCCCAGCAGGATCAGCGGCCTGCGCTCCCCGCCCATCGCGATCAGCACGATGGTCACGACGATGGAGGTCAGCAGCATCCCCAGCGTCTCCGGCACAAGCAGGGAGATCAGCAGCAGCACACACAGGGCCAGCAGGCGCGGCTTCCACTGCGCATGCACGTTCGGGGCGGCCGCGTCCTCGTCGGGAATATGCGCGGCGAACACTGCCTCGAGCAGGTGGACCAGCGCGAACAGCGCGACCCCCGCGGTCAGCACATACGGCAGGAATGCCGGTGACAGCGGCAGATGCTTGACCGACGCGGGCGTCGTCACGCCTGCCGGTATGACGATCGCCGCGAACAGGATGGCCGCGATCAGTGTCAGCGATGCAAAGATGATCTCCCGGCGGCGCCCTTTCCGGGCGTCCGGTCCCTGCGACGTGTCGCTCATTGTCCGCCCCTCCCTATGGCCGACGTATCAGGTCCGCAAAGGCGACCCGACCGGGCCGCCTTTGCAGTATGGCATGTCACTCGACGGTCACGCCCGCCTCGTCGACGACCGTCTTCCAGCTCGACAGTTCGTCCTCGATGAACTTGGCGAACTCCTCCGGGCTGCCGCCTTCGATCTGCGCGCCGCGCGTGTCGGCGAAGGTGACGAAGGACTCGCTGGCAATGACCTCGTCCAGCGCCGTGGACAGCGTTGCCACGATCTCCGGGTCGGTGCCGGCAGGCGCCAGCAGGCCGAACCACGAGCGCGCCGCGAAACCGTCCAGTTCCGGGATGTCGAGTTCATCCAGCGTCGGCACGTCCTGCAGCTTGTCGGACCGCGAGGGCGTCGTCACCGCCAGTGCACGCAGGGCGCCGGACTGGATCTGCGGCATGGCCGACGGCAGGTTGTCGAACATCACGTCGACGTCGCCCGCCAGAAGCGCGGGCACCGCCTCGCCGCTGCCACGGAACGGCACGTGCGTCATGTTCGCCCCGGTGCGCGACTTGAACATCTCGCCCGACAGGTGGATCGAGCTGCCGACGCCCGAAGACCCGAAGGTCTTGCCCTCGGCCTTCGCCGCGTCGAGGAACTCTGCCGCCGTCTGGTAGGGGCTTTCCTTGTTCACCACCATGACGTTGGGGATGGTGATGAGCAGCTTGATCGGCGCGAAGTCCGCGACCGCATCGTACTGCAGGTTCTTGTAGACCGCCGGAGCGATGCCGTGCGACGACACCTGCCCCATGAACAGCGTGTAACCGTCGGCCCGCGCCTTGGCCGCCATGGTCGTGCCCAGCGTCGCGCCGGCACCGGGACGGTTTTCGACCGTCACGGTCTCGTCCAGCACCTTGGTCAGACCGTCCGCCACCTGGCGCGCCAGGATGTCGGTGGACCCGCCCGCGCTGTAGGGCACGATGATCGTGATGCGCTTGGTCGGATATTCCTGCGCCTGGGCAACCGTGCCCAGGGCCAGCATCGAGACCGCACCGAGCGCGGCAAGCGTGTGCCTTCTGTTGATGTTCATTTTCATTCTCCTCCTCCAGATTGAATCAGTCTTGTCTTCCGGCCTGCTGCCGATGGCAGTCATGCCGAACCGATGGTCATGCCGCCGCAGACGTACAGGACCTGCCCCGTCACGAAGCCCGCCCCCTCCGAGCAGAAGAAGCCGACGGCCTCTGCCACGTCCTCCGGGGTGCCGGTGCGCTTGACGGGTACGGTTTCGATGATCTTCTCGGTGCGCGGATCGCCCGGCGGGTTGACCTTGTTGAACAGCTCGGTGGCGATGGGGCCCGGTCCGACCGCGTTCACGGTGATGCCGTGGCGGCCCAGTTCCAGCGCCCATGTCTTTGTCATGCCGTGCAGCCCGGCCTTGGTCGCCGCATAGGCGGTGCGCAGTTCCTTGCCCAGGGCCACCCGGCTCGAGATGTTGACCACGCGGCCCAGCCCCGCCGCCTTCATCGACGGCAGGACCGCCTGCAGGCAGACCAGCGGCGCGCGCAGGTTGACGGCGGACACCTGGTCGATGGAGGCCGGATCGGTCTCCTCGACGCTGGCCGGCATCACGATGCCCGCGTTGTTCACCAGCCGCGTCACGCGCCGCCCTTCGCAGAAACGGGTCAGCGCGTCGCGCGTCGCCTCCACGTCCGAAAGGTCCAGTTCGATGAACGCGTCGGCATGGCCATGCTGCGGCGCGATCCGGTCGACCACCGCAACCGACAGTCCGTCCGCCTTCAGCCTTTCGGCAATCGCCGCGCCGATTCCGCGCGCCCCGCCTGTCACGATGGCATGATCCGTCATGGTGTCAGTCTCCGAACGGCATTGCCTTGTCGACCGTCTCCCAGATGAAGCGGCCGGACGGTTTCTGTTGTTCTTCGGCGATATGCGCCACCAGACCCGCCGCGCGGGAGATGACGGCAAAGCCGCGCATGAGCTCGACCGGGATGTCCATGTCGCCCAGCAGGGCCGCCGTGGCGCCCGTCGCGTTGATCGTGATATGCCGCCCGAACTCCGCATCGACGGCCGCCGACAGCGCCAGCAGCGCGTCGATGTACCGGGTCGAGGCACTCTCGGCCTTGCCGATCTCGATCAGCTTCAGCGCGCGCGGATCGTCGGGCCGGTGCAGGTGGTGGCCGAAGCCCGGCAGATGCGCCTTGCGGGTACGATGCTCGCGCACGATCTCTGCCGCGCGGGCCGCCTGCGCCTCGGTGTCGAGGTCCACGAGCTCTGCCAGAAGGCGGGCGTTGTTCTCGATCGTACCGACGAACTGGCTGCCCACGGCCAGAAGACCCGCGGCCACGGCCCCCTGCAGGTTCTCCGGCGCCGACATGTAGATCGACCGCGTGGCGATGGCGCTCGGCGTCAGGCCGTGCTCCATCATCACGATCAGGATGGCGTGCATCACCCGCTGCTGCGCGGGCGTCACCTCGCGCCCGAGGATGTGGCTCATCATCACCGAGACGAAGTCCGCCTCACCCGACAACAGGTCGTCGACGAGATTGCGGTCGCGGTAGAAGATCTCTGTGTCCGTGTAACGGCACAAGGACGTGGTCGGCGCCTGCGTGGGCATGGTCATCCCTCCTTCACTGCAACCGCCATCTCGGCGAGATGTTGTTCGGCGAGTTGCGATTTCTGTAGTTTTCCGATGGCGTTGCGCGGCAGATCCGCCATGAAGCGCACCGACTTCGGCGTCTTCACCGGCCCCAGCCGCTTCCGGACGAAGGCGATGATCTCCTTCCCGGACACCCGCGCCCCGTCGCGCACCTGAACCGCGGCATGCACGGCCTCGCCCCACTTGTCGTCGGGCACGCCGAAGACGGCGCAATCGACGATGTCGGGGTGTTCGCCCATCACCGTCTCGACGTCGGCGGGATAGACGTTGAACCCGCCGGTGATGATCATCTCCTTGGCGCGGCCGCGGATGTAGACGTAGCCGTCCGCGTCCTTCATCCCGAGGTCGCCGGTGTGCAGCCAGCCGTCCTTCAGCGCCTTCTCGGTCGCCTCGGGCTGGTCCCAGTAACCGGTCATCAGAAGGTCGCCGCGAATGACGATCTCCCCGGTCTCGCCGGTGGGCAGGATCTGCCCGTCAGGGCCCATCATCTCGACCCGCGACAGCAGCGTCTCGCGCCCGACGGATGTGCGTTTCTCCGGATCGGCCAGTTCCCGGGCCGAGATCATCGTGGCGATCTGCGGCGCTTCGGTCTGGCCGTAGGTCGACGCGAGGCACGGGCCAAAGATCTCCTGCGCACGGCCGATGGCCTCGGGCCGCATCGGACCCGCGCCGTAGATCAGATTCTTCAGATGCGCGTAATCCGCATCGCGCACGTTCGGCTGCTCCATCAGCATGTAGAGCACGGTGGGCGGCACGAAGGTCGTGGTGATCCGCTCCGCCTGCAGGAAATGCAGCGTCTGTTCCGGGCGCGGGCGATCCAGCAGCACCAGTGTGCCGCCGGTCGCCAGCGTCGGCAGGATGTAGGTCGAGGTGCCATGCGTGATCGGCGCCGCGGCAAGGTAACGCTGCCCCTCGCCCAGTGACCATGCGGCAATCTGGATGGCGATGTTGGTGTTCCACGCCCGGTAGGGCTGCATGACGCCCTTGGGGCGCCCGGTGGTCCCGCCGGTGAACTTGATGGCCTGCGTCGCCGACAGCGGCAGGTTGCCCGCCTTCGGCGCCTGCCCGGCATGGGTCCGGCACAGCGCCGCCGTCGTGTCGGTCTTGTCCGACCGCGCGTCCGCCATCACGAACCGCGCCTGCGCGCCGGACAGTTTCTGCGCCGTCTCCGGCTGCACGATGACGATGCTCGCCTGGGTGAACTCCACCGACCTCAGCAATTCCTCCTGCGCGTTCATCGGCTGGAGCGGAACCCAGACCTTGCCCGCCGCCAGAACCGCAAGCCACGCCACGAGGTGCTCGACCGTGTTGTAGCAGCAGATGCCGACCCGCGAGCCGAACTCCGGATCGATGGCCTGCAACCCCGCCGCCAGGGCCTGCACCCGGTCGTGCAGGTCGCTGTAGGTGACGACCTCGCCGCCGCATTCGACTGCGACATGATCCGGCCAAAGGCGCGCCGCGCGGTCGAAGAAATGGATGGGATACATGGATCTTCCCTCAGGTCTTGAAGCCGGCGCGCTCCAGCGCGTCCGTCATTATGGAAACGACTTCCTTGCGCCGCTGCCCGCCCAGCCGCGTCTTCAGCGCAGAGACGGACACCCCGGCCAGCAAGGTGTCGGACGCGTCGAAGACTGCGACGGCAATCGCGCTGACGCCCGCAATGATCATCGAGTTGTTCACGAGATAACGGTGGCTCTGCCAGTGGGCGACCATGCGGCGCACCTCTGCCGTGGTCAGCTCGCCGTAGCGGCCATAGACCTCCCGGTGCGACGCGATCAGCCTGTCCCGCCGGTCCTGCGGCATGGCGGCCAGGATCGCCGCGCTGCCCGCCCCCACGCCCAAGGGACGCCGGGACCCCACGTGCAAAGTGTTGGCCGAGATCGGGTAGGAGCCGGTCGCGGTGTCGATGCAGATCGCCTCGTCGCCGAAGGGCACGGTCAGATAGACCGTGTCGCCGGACACCGCCGCGACTTCCTCCACCACGGGGCGCAGGTTCATCCGCAGGCTGTCGAACTGGCGCGGCGAACCGGGCGCCCCGGCCAGATCGAACAGCCCGATGCCCAGTGTGTAGATCTTCGAATACGGGTCGAAACTCAGGAGCCCGCCATCCACCAGCCCCTGAAGCAGCCGCCGCGCGGTGGCCGTCGTCAGGTCGGCCTTGCGCGCGATCGTCGACAGGTTGACCCCGGTCGCATTGCGCTCCGCGACGATCGGCAAAAGCCGGATGGCCTTCGCAAGCGACGTCTCGGATCCCCGACTGGTTTCGTTCTCGTCCTGCACGTTTCCTCCCCTGCGTGCCCGGTGACTTCGGGCACGTGTCAGGGGGAGTCATGCTTGCCGGCATGTCGCGATGCAAACTTTTTATGTCGAAATGCAATCTTTTCTTATCGATATACGATAAACTTTTCACTTACATACTGTTATAAATATACTTTTTATGAGGAAATTTTCGACCCCGTTTTATCGCAGTTTCCCAAGGATTGCGCGGAACCGTTGGCTTGCAGCAAGGCATAGCGCGGACCAGTCGCAGCCTCGTATCCCACCGAAATCGAAACAGGCCTGCGCCCCGGCCACGACCGGACCAGCAAGTTCACGATTGCCCAGCTGGTCGAGAAGGGCGAGAGGCGGACCGCATGGGAGTTCCTAGATTACCTTCTGGAGGCCGTTCCTTACCGCATCCACACGATCCTGACCGAGCGAGCCATCGAGGCGCCTTCGGTCCGAGCCCGATGGCGAGCGGCATCCAGTTCGCCGAACAGCCGCGCAACCGGAACACCGCCTTTTCTCGGCAAATGCGCTTCGACATGATCTGCGAAGCCAATGGGATCGAATACCGGCTGACAAAACCCAATCATCCATGGACCAAAGGCGAGGTCGAGCGGATGAACCGGTCGATCAAAGACGCCACCGTCAAACGCTTCCACCACGGCAGCCACGATCAGCTTCGCAGCCACCTCGCCGACTTCTTGAATGCCTACAACTTCGCTCGTCGGCTCAAAACGCTCAGCGGGCTCACGCCCTACGAATACATCTGCAAACTCAGGACTTCGGAACCGAACAGAATCATAGTCGATCCGATCCACCAGACGCCGGGACGGAACGACTAGGCCGGTCGGCGCGTGGTACTTTGGCAGCGGGAGCGGCTGAGGCGGCGTCTGTGCGACCCCCTCACGCTTGCCTGATTGGGCCTGACAGCTCCGACTGCCGCCCGCCCGGTTCGGAACCCCATCCGCTCAGTTGACGTTTTGTTGGAGGAGGTGGCTACATGACAGGATTGCGTTCGAGGTTTCTGACCAAGCCCATTCACGCCTGGGCGAAGGGGGTTCTGCCGGCCTTGTCCCAGACCGAAAGCGAGGCGCTCAACGCCGGGGAAGTCTGGTGGGAGGCCGAACTCTTCTCGGGCAATCCGGACTGGTCCAAGCTCCTCGCCGTCAAAGCGCCGACGCTCAGCGCGGAGGAACAGGCCTTCCTCGACGGACCCTGCCGTGACCTCTGCCGCATGATCAGCGACTGGAAAATCAACCACGCTGACGCCGACCTGCCGCCCGAGGTCTGGACCTTCCTGCGCGAGCAGGGGTTCTTCGGCATGATCATCCCCAAGGCGCACGGCGGGCTCGGGTTCTCGGCCTTCGCGCATTCCGAGATCATCCGCTTCATCTCCACCCGCTCGGTTGCCACGGCTGTCACCGTCATGGTGCCCAATTCGCTCGGGCCCGGCGAATTGATCCACCAGTTCGGCACCGACGCGCAAAAGGAGCACTGGCTGCCGCGCCTCGCCGACGGGCGCGAACTTCCGGCCTTCGGACTGACCAGTGCCGAAGCGGGCTCCGACGCCTCGGCGATGGTGGACGAAGGGGTCATCTGCAAGGGTGAGTGGCACGGCGAAGAGGTGCTCGGCATCCGGCTCAACTGGGCCAAGCGCTACATCACGCTGGCGCCGGTCTGCACCGTGCTGGGCCTTGCCTTCAAGCTGCGCGACCCCGACGGGCTGCTGGGAGAGACCAAGGACATTGGCATCACCTGCGCCCTCGTCCCCACCGATCTCGAGGGGGTGGAGACCGGACGTCGGCACCTGCCCTCTTCCACCATGTTCATGAACGGGCCGACCACCGGCAAGGACGTCTTCATCCCGCTGGAGAACATCATCGGCGGGCCGGACTATGCCGGGCGCGGCTGGATGATGCTGATGTCCGCGCTCGCCGCCGGCCGTGGCATCTCGCTGCCCTCGATGGGATGTGCCGCCATCGCGCTTTCGGCCCATACGACCGGCGCCTATGCCCGCATCCGCCAACAGTTCAACCTGCCGATCGGCAAGTTCGGCGGCATCCAGAAACCGATGGCAGAGCTTGCCGCGGATTCCTACGCCATGGACGGTGCCCGCCGCCTCACCTGCGCCGGGCTCGACGAGGGGCGCGCGCTCTCTGTGATCTCGGCGATCATGAAGGCCCATGCCACCTACCGGATGCGAGATGCGCTGAACCACGCGATGGACGTGCATTCCGGCAAGGCGGTGATCGACGGGCCGTCGAACTACCTGCTGCCGCTTTACCGCGCCGTTCCCATCGGCATCACCGTGGAGGGGGCGAACATCGTCACCCGCTCGCTGATCATCTTCGGGCAGGGCTCGATCCGGGCGCATCCGCATATGCTCGACAACATGATGGCATTGCAGGAGCCCGACCCCGAGAAATCGCTGGAGGCCTTCGACAAGAGCTTCTGGGCCCATGTGGGCCACACCACCCGGACGCTGTTCCGGGCGTGGGGCCGGGCGCTGACCGGCGGGCGCTTTGCCCCTGCCCCCGACGCGGGCCCCGCCGCCCCGATCTACCGCGAGCTGTCGCGCTGGTCGGCGGCCTATGCGCTGACGGCGGATTTCGCCTTCCTCACGCTGGGCGGCGCGCTCAAGCGCAAGGAGATGATCTCGGGCCGGATGGGCGACATCCTGTCGGAGATGTACATCCTCTCCGCCGCGCTGAAACGCTGGGAGGACGAGGGCCGTCAGGAGGCCGACCTGCCCGCGCTGCGCTATGCCGCCGCCGAAGGGTTCAAGCGTATCCAGATCGCGCTGGACGAGGTGATCGCCAACCTGCCCGCCCGCTGGGCCGCTTGGGTGCTGCGGGTCTTCACATGGCCCAGATCGCCGCGCCGGGGGGCCGACGACCAGCTGACCGAAGCGGTGAGCGCGCTGATCTACGAGCCCTCCGAAGCGCGCGACCGGATCACCGGCCGCGTCTTCGAGGGCTGCGACCGCGACGGCGTGCAGGTGCTGAACCAGTGCTACGCCAAGGTGGTCGAGATGGCCCCGGTGATGAAGCGGCTTCGCGATGCACGCAAGACGCCGCAGGAAGCGCTCGAGGCAGGCATCCTCAGCGAGGCCGAACTGGCCGAGATCGCCGCCATGCAGGCGCTGGTGGACGAGGTGGTGGCCGTCGACGACTTCACCCCCGAGGCGCTGTCCGACCTCTTTCCGAACCGCGATGCGACCCGCGACACCAACCGGGGCAACACCCCGCGCGAGGCCGCGGAATGAGCCCCCATGCCAGCCAACGCGTGTTCCTCGTCGACGGCGCGCGCACGCCCTTCCTCAAGGCCCGCAGCGGCCCCGGCCCCTTCACGCCCGTCGATCTGGCGGTGCAATGTGGCCGCCCGCTGCTGGCGCGCCAGCCCTTCGACCGCACCGCCTTCGATCTGGTGATCCTCGGCTGCGTGAACGTCATCGCCGACGAGATGAACCCCGCGCGCGTCGCCGCCCTGCGGCTGGGTCTGGGCGAGCAGACGGTGGCCTTCACCGTGCAAATCAACTGCGGCTCGGGGATGCAGAGCATCGACACCGCCTACCGCTACATCCGCGACGGCTCTCACCAGATGATCCTCGCGGGCGGAGCCGAGGCGCTCAGCCATTCGCCGCTGGTGCTGCGCCAGTCCGCCGTCGAGTGGTTCGGCAGGATGAGCACCGCCAAGGGTCCGCTCGATCAGGCCAAGGCGATGGCGGGTATCCGGCCCGAGTTCTTCAAGCCCGTCATCGGGCTGGAACGCGGCCTGACCGATCCGATCACCGAACTGAACATGGGGCAGACCGCCGAGGTGCTGGCGCACCGCTTCGGCATCACCCGCGAAACCGCCGACACCTATGCCATGCAAAGCCACCACCGTCTCGCCGCCGCCCAGACCGAAGGGCGGCTGGCCGACGAGGTGATGCCCGCCATCGACCGCGACGGCACCGTCTACGACCACGATGACGGCGTGCGGCCGGACAGCGACATGGCCGGGCTCGCCAAGCTGAACCCGGTCTTCGAAAAACCCTACGGCAAGGTGACGGCGGGCAATTCGAGCCAGATCACCGATGGCGCGAGCTGGTGCATCCTCGCCTCCGAGCGGGCGGTGGAGGCCCACGGCCTGACCCCGCTGGCCGAGATCAAGGACAGCGAATGGGCCGGGCTCGACCCCGCGATCATGGGGCTTGGTCCGGTGCTGTCCACCGCCCCAATCACGCAACGCCACGGGCTGGGGGTCGAGGATATCGACCTTTGGGAATTGAACGAGGCCTTTGCCGCGCAGGTGCTGTCCTGTCTCGCCGCTTGGGCGGACGATGACTTCTGCCGCGAGGTACTGGGTTATGACGCCGCCTTCGGACGGATCGACCGCGACAGCCTGAACGTCGACGGCGGGGCGATCTCGCTTGGCCACCCGGTGGGCACCAGCGGCAACCGCATCGTGCTGCATCTGGCCAACGCCATGAAGGCGCGCGGCGCCCGGCGCGGCATCGCCACCGAATGCATCGGCGGCGGGCTGGGCGGCGCCATGCTGCTGGAGGCCGTGCAATGACCGGACATGTGCTTGAATTCCTGGGCGAAACGAAGCTGGAGCTTGGCGGCGCCACCCGCCGCGAGGGCAACTGGCGCGCGGGTCGCGACGGCGACGGCATCCTCTGGCTGGCGCTCGACAAGGCCGACAGCGGCACGAACACCATCTCCGAAGAGGTCATCCGCGAGCTGGAGGGCCACGTCGCCGCCGCCGAGGCGGACCTGCCCAAGGCACTGGTGATCCGGTCTGCCAAACCCGGAGGCTTTGCCGCCGGGGCCGATATCGCCGGCTTCGACGCCCTGTCCGACGGCGGCGCGGAGGAGATGCTGAAGCAGGGCCACGCCGTGCTCGACCGGATCGAGGCGCTGAATTGTCCGACGATCTGCGTTGTCCACGGCGCGGCCCTGGGCGCGGGCTTCGAACTGGCGCTGGCCTGCGACACCCGCATCGCCACGCCGGGCGCCTCCTTCGGCTTTCCCGAGGTGCTGCTTGGCCTGCATCCGGGTCTCGGGGGCACCGTCCGCCTGCCCGCCCTGATCGACCCGACCAAGGCGATGACGCTGATGCTGACCGGCAAGACGGCGCATACGAAGAAGGCGAAGTCGCTCGGCATCGCCGATGCGGTGGTTGAGGAACGCCATGTCGCCGCCGCCGTGCTGGCCGCTGCGCAGGGCGAGATCACCCCGCCCGCGCCGGGGCTGAAGGCGCGGGCCTTCGGCTTCGATCAGGCGCGCAGCCTCGCCGCGCGGCAGATGCGCAGCCAGACCGAGAAGAAAGCGCCCAAGGCGCATTACCCCGCCCCGCACGCGCTCATCGACCTGTGGGAAGAGCATGGCGACGACCCGGCCGAGATGCAGAAGGCCGAGATCGCCTCCTTCGCGCGGCTTCTCGACAACGAGACCTCGAAGAACCTGCGCCGCGTGTTCTTCTTGCGCCAGGGCTTGAAGGACGCGGGCCGCGGCGACGATGGCATCGCGCATGTCCATGTGATCGGGGCCGGTGCCATGGGCGCCGAGATCGCCGCGATGGCCGCGATCAAGGGCAAGCGGGTGACGCTGGGCGATGTCGAGACCGCGCCGTTGGGCAAGGCCCTGAAGCTGGCGGCCAAGATCTGCGACGACAAGCATCTGAGCCGCATCGAGACCCGCGACGCGCTCGACCGGCTGATGCCCGACCCGAAGGGCTACGGCCTCGCCAGCGCCGATCTCGTGATCGAAGCCGCGCCGGAAGACCTCGACGTGAAAAAGAAGGTCTACGACAGCCTGACGCTCAAACCCGGCGCGATCCTCGCCAGCAACACCTCAAGCCTGTCGGTCGATACGCTTGCGGCGCAGGTGGCCGACAAGGCGCGCTTTGCCGGGCTGCATTTCTTCAACCCGGTCTCGAAGGTCGATCTGGTCGAAGTGGTCCGCAGCAGCGCCACCGAGGACGACACCGTCCGCCGCCTTGCGGCCTTCTGCGTCTCCATCGGCAAGCTGCCCGCCCGCGTGGCCGACTATCCGGGCTTCGTCGTCAACCGCGCGCTCACGCCCTACCTGATGGAGGCGATGGTGCTGATGGACGAGGGCGTTCCGAAAGAAGTGATCGACAGTGCCGCGCTGCGCTTCGGCATGCCGATGGGGCCGGTGACGCTGGCCGATCAGGTCGGTCTCGACATCGGATTGCACGTGGCCGTGTCCCTGCGCGACAGCCTCGACAAGCCGATGGCCGAGATCTCCGACAGCCTGCGCGCCAAGGTGGCAGCCGGGGAGTTGGGCAAGAAGACCGGTCAGGGCTTCTACGACTGGTCCGAGGGCACGCCCCACCCCGATGCCAACCTCGACGACGCCCCCGACGACCTGACCGACCGCCTGATCCTGCCCATGCTCGACGCCTGCGTCGAAGTCCTGCGCAAGGGGGTGGCCGAAAGCGCCGACCAAGTGGACGGTGCGATGATCTTCGCGACCGGCTTCGCGCCCTTCCGCGGCGGGCCAATGCACTATGCGAAGACCCGGGGTCACGACGAGATCGTCGCCCGGCTGAAAGAGCTGGAAAAGGCGCATGGCCCACGCTTCGCCCCGGATGAAGGCTGGTCCACCCTTGGCTGAGGGTGGGCCGCGCTTCACCGACGCCGATGCGATGGCCCGCGCCATCTTCGACAGGGTCGGCGGTGAAGTGCGGCTGGCCCTGCCGCTGGGCCTCGGCAAGCCGGTCACGCTGGTCAACGCCCTGACGCGCGCCGCCGTGGACGATCCGGGGCTGAGGCTGTCTATCTTCACCGCGCTCACCCTGCGCCGCCCAAACCCCGGCTCGGACATGGAGCGCCGCTTTCTCGAGCCGGCGATGGACAGGCTCTTCGGGCGCTACCCCGCGCTGCTCTATGCCGAGCTGATCGGGGGGGACGGCTTGCCGGACAACATCGAGGTCTCGGAGTTCTTCTTTCAGGCCGGCACATGGCTTGGAAACGACTACGCACAGCGCCACTACATCTCGGCCAATTACACCCACGCCCGCGACGTGCTGATCGCGCAGCGGCCCAACGTGCTGGCGCAACTGCTCGCACGGGAGGGCGACCGCTTCAGCCTGTCGTGCAATACCGACATCTCCGCCGACCTCTTCGAATTGCGCCGCAAGGGCGAGATGGACTTCATCGCCGTGGGCGAGGTCAACGAGGCGCTGCCCTTCATGCAAGGGCCCGCCGAGCTGACGCCGGAGGCGGTGCAGATGCTGCTTGAGCCCGTCGAGCCCTTCGAGCTCTTCTCGGTGCCGCGTCGCCCGGTTTCCGACAGTCAGCACGCCATCGGCCTGCATGTCTCGCGGCTGGTGCCCGACGGCGGCACCCTTCAGATCGGGATCGGCGCCATCGGCGATGCGGTCGCCAACGCGCTGCTCGCCCGGGATCGCGGCGCGCTTGGCCCGCTGTGGGACGCGGCCCCCATGCCGCTGACCGGCGCGGAAACCAAGCCTTTCGACACCGGGCTTTATGGCGTCACCGAGATGCTGGTCGGCGGGATGCTGACGCTATTCGAGCAGGGCGTCATCCGCCGCGAGGTGGACGGCGCCGCCATCCACGCCGGGTTCTTCGTCGATGCGCGCGACATGTACGAGCGCCTGCGCGCGATGCCGACCGGGCAGCGTGCGAAGATCGCGATGATGCCGGTCAGCTTCACCAATGCGCTCTACGGCGACGAGGCGGCCAAGCGCGCCGCGAGGTGCCATGCGCGCTTCGTCAACGGCTGCATGCAGGTCAGCCTTCTGGGGGACGCGATGTCCGACGCGGCAAAGCCCGGGCAGGTGGTCAGCGGCGTGGGCGGACAGTTCAACTTCTTCGAGCAGGCCTTCGCGCTTGAGGACGGTCACGCCATCCTGACCCTGCCCGCCACCCGCCACAGCAAGGGCAAGGTCACTTCCAACCTCGTCTGGCAGCTTCCCGTCACGACCGTGCCCCGCCACATGCGCGACATCGTGGTCACGGAATATGGCGCGGCACACCTGCGCGGCCAGACCGATGAAGAGGTGATCAAGCGGCTGCTCGCGATCGCCGACAGCCGGTTTCAGGACGGCCTGCTGGAAGAGGCCAAGACCGCAGGCAAGATCGACGCGGGATACGAGATTCCGGCAGCGCAGCGACACAACACGCCCGAGGCGATTGCCCGCTGGCTCGGCGCCTTTCGCGAGACGGTTCTACCCGACTTCCCACTCGGCACCGATTTCAACACGGTCGAGAAGCAGCTTCTCCCGGCGCTGTCGGCGCTCGGCAAGGCCGCAGGAAACACCCGCACGCTCCTCGGGCTTGTTTGGGCCTCGGTGACCCAGCCCCCGCATCCTGCCGAAGGCGAGGCGATGGAGCGTATGGGCTTCGAGCCCACCCCCCGGCTCACCGAGCCGCTTCAGGCACGGGCCTTGCGCGGTGCGTTGCGGACAAGCCACCGGCGTGCGGTATGACCGGGCTTCATCGGCAGGGAGATCCGCGACGTAGGGCGGTCCCGAGCGCTGGACTGGAGTGGGAGGTTCATGGTCCAGACCAACCCTGCATGGGGCCGCTCGTGATCGTCACAGAACTGCGCCACACATGGACAAGGGACCCATTAAGTCTGCAATTGACACCATCGCCTAACAACAGATCCAACCCGCGCTAAACGCGCATCTCGGCAAGTCGCATGATCAGCCTGAAGAGAATGCCGGCGGGCCAGCCAGATTTCATTCGCGTCGGCACAGTATCTGCAAGCTCGGGATGGCCAGGCGGGCGCGAAATCGCCTTTGTTCGCAACGCCTTCAATCTTGTGACCCGGAAGGTCTGACGATACCGTCCGGCTATCTGGTCAAGCAATTGTCTGGGGAGTTCCCGATGAAGTTGCCTGAAATGCCCTTCTCCGTGACGGACTGGTCAAAAGTCGATCCTGTCGACTATCCGGGCGAGACCGGCATCGCGACCTGGCGGACGTTTGAAGCAGGCGACCTGCGGGTCCGCATGGTCGAATACTCGCCCGGATACCTGGCTGACCACTGGTGTGATCGCGGCCACGTTTTTCTGGTTCTGGAGGGCTCCCTCGTCTCAGAACTGAAGGACGGCCGCCGCACCACCATGACCGCCGGGATGAGCTATCAGGTTTCCGATTTCGGAGACTCCCCGCACCGATCATCATCGGAAACAGGCGCGAAGCTTTTCATCGTCGACTGAGGGCCGAGACCTCTACCGCCCGGCCTCGGGCTTGATATTCGTTTCCAGATAGTCCCTCGACCAGAGTTCCAGATCATCAAGGATCGGCTTGAGCGCCAGGCCGTGCGCACTCAGCGAGTATTCGACCTTGGGCGGCACCTCGGGATAGATCTTGCGGTCGATGATCCTGAAGGCCTCAAGGTCACGCAACTGCTTGGTCAGCATGCGCTGCGTGATGTCGGGCATGGCACGATGCAGTTCTCCGAACCGCATGGTGCGTCGGGACAGGCACCAAAGGATCATCCCCTTCCACTTTCCGCCGATGATGCCCAAGGCGGTTTCCGTCGGGCAGAACAACTGTTCCTTGTTGAAGGGGGCCGGCATCGCATGTTCCTTACTTACATTTTAGATAGTATAGGCCAAAATTGTGCATTCTTGCGGCTTTTGCATGTGCCCGCCAGTTTGTCGAGGTCTGCAACAGAAGGCCACGCACATGACAACCCACCCAAACCTTCATCCCGCGCTTCGCCCCGGCGCGCTCCAGCATCTGCAACTCGCGAACCGCTATGTCGTCGCGCCCATGTCCCGCGCCAGCGCCACCGATGATGGCATCCCGACCGAAGCGATGGCACGCTACTACGCCGGTTTCGCGACGGGCGGCTTCGGTCTCATCATCGCCGAGGGTGCCTATACCGACCTTTGCCATGCGCAGGCCTACGGCAATCAGCCCGGTCTCTGCAACGACGCGCAGGAAGCGGGCTGGCAGGGGGTCACCGACGCCGTGCATCGCGCCGGGGGCCGGATCATACTCCAGCTGATCCATGCCGGGGCCGTGTCCCAGGCGGTTGACGTGCCGCATGCACCTTCGGCCGTGCGCCCCACGGGCAAGATGCTCGACGGCTACGGCCCGAACCGCGGCCCTTACGGCACGCCCAGAGCGCTGAGTGGACAGGACATCCGCGACATCAAGGCCGGGTTTGTACAGGCGGCCGTGCGCGCGCAGTCGGCCGGGTTCGACGGGGTCGAGGTGCATTGCGCGAACGGCTACCTGCTTGACCAGTTCCTGACGCCAGAGACCAACCTGCGGGACGCGCCCTATGGCGGTTCGGTCGAGAATCGGATCCGCCTGACAGCCGAGATCATCACCGATATTCGCGCGGCGACTGGCGGGCATTTCCTGACCGGGGTCCGCCTGTCGCAGGCCAAGGCGACCCAGCCGGACTATTTCTGGCATGGCGGTCTGGCGGATGCGGCGCTGATCTTCGCAGCCGTCGCAGAGGCGGGCGCGGGATTCATCCATCTCGCGAGCGAGGTAAAGGGGTATGCCTATCACAGCAGTACCCCCGACGGAGACAACCTCTGCCACTTTGCCCGGGCAATCACCGGCTTGCCGGTCATCGCCAACGGCGGGTTGCAGGACCCGGACCTGGCCCGCGATGTGCTGAACAAGGGTGAGGCCGACTTTGTGGCCATCGGCAAGGCGGCGATGAACAATCCCGACCTTCCCGACAGGATTGCGAGGGGCCGTCCGGTGGAGACTTTTACCTACGACCTGTTCTCCCACGGCGTATCCATCGAAGGTCAGGCAAAATGGCAGGCCGAACGCAGCGGCATCATGGCTGTCGGGGCTTGAGTTCTTGCAGGGGCGCAGGCGTTGAGTCTGCGCCCGCGTCAGCCGCCACCAGAAACGGCGTACAGGTACGCCTCCAGAGCCATCGTGACGCGCTCCAGAAGTCCTTCTTCTGGCAGGACACCTTCGCCGGCAGCGTTCACCAGCGACCGACCGATGATAACGGCGGTCAGAAGATCGTTCGAGTTGAGTTGCCCGAAGCGACGGGCCAACAACCCAGAAGAGATCGAAGCGATTTCTCTTGCCATGTCGTCGGCTTCTTCCCCCAGAGGGAAGGAGACCTCGATATGTTCCAGCGCGGAGGCCAGTTTCGGCCGCGCGAACTGGTGACGGACGGAGGCGGCCACCATCTGCTTCAAGGCCTCTTCTCCGTTATCCTGGATCGCGCGCAGCTCAGCCAGGAGGGCCTGCCGTTCGCGGCGGATGAGCGCGACAAGGATCGCCTGTTTGTCGGGAAAGTACTGATAGAGCGTCCCGATGCTGACCCCGGCGCGTTCAGCGATCCGGTTGGTGTTCAGCGCGTCAGGATCCTGCGTTTCCAGAATGCGAGCCGCAGCTTCGACAATCGCGGCGCAGGTTTCGACCGCGCGGCGTTGCTTCGGTAATTTTCTGGGCTGTGGCGCGGCGACAGACATGCGGTTCCGATGCGAGTAGAGAAACTGAGCAATTGCTTGGATACTGCCGGTGCTTGCCTACTTTTTGCAACCTGAAAGGCCGGATCAATGACCGAAACCAAGTCCCGCTATAAACCCCTGACCCTTTTCCTGCTGGTGCGCGCGCTGCCTTCCTGGCTGGCGCTGCCCAGACCGCGACGCCGGGAGATTGCCATCGGTGCCGTCCCGGGCGGGGACATAAAGTTGCGCCAGTTCGACTGCGAAGCCTTCTCCGCCATGTGTTCCGATATCTGGATGCTGACCGCGGACTCCGCTGGCGCAATGAACACGGCGATGGAACGGCTGCGCGACACGCCGCTGTTCGCTCAGCCCTATTTCGAGTTCGTCGCGATCCTTCCCGCAATCGAAGACGGGTG
Source organism: Sagittula sp. MA-2 (assembly GCF_030126985.1). Taxonomy (GTDB): domain Bacteria; phylum Pseudomonadota; class Alphaproteobacteria; order Rhodobacterales; family Rhodobacteraceae; genus Sagittula. Next base: position 3,467,294 of record NZ_CP126145.1, read on the forward strand.
GAAGGCGTTTGAAGCCGCGGAGGTTGACCATGCCTGACCTACATCCCATCGTCGTGACCGGAGCCAGCCGGGGGAACGGGCTGGAAATGGTGCGGCTTCTGACAGCGGGGGGACAGCCGGTCATAGGCATGGCTCGCGATGAGCCCGGTCTTTGGGAACCCCTTGGTCCCTTTCATCCGCTGCGACCTGTCAGAGCGGGCCGCTGTCACAACGCTCGCGCAGGATCTGGCGCAACTGCGCCCTAAGGGCTGATCATGGAGAAAAAGGCCGCCCCGTCCCTCTTCGGCTCCACCCGTGGGTCGCTGCTGTCCGTGGTCAACACCGACATGCTGATCGTCTGGGGCGCGCCCACCTCGGGCTGCGTGCAGGCGGGGCTCTACGTGCTGGTCCCGGCGGACTGCTGTGCCGACCGGGCGCAGGCACCCCATGACGCCAAGCTCCACGAGAAGTAAGCCAACGTCACCGATGCCGACGATGTTGCAAGATGGTTGGAGACGCTCTGACCTGTTGCAACCTGTATACTGAACGCTCTCCAGATCAGCGTCCGTTTTTCCGGCGTTTTTCTTTTCCAGAAGAAATATCAGTTTTACACCAATAAAAGACTCGCCACACCTGTATCTACCTGTTTACACTGTGAGTAACAGGAGGGAACATGTCCCAGCCAGACTACAAGACGCCCGAGTCGAAATCCGAACGCATCGCCCGCCTCATCGAGGCGGAGATCCGGTCCGGTCAGCTTCAGGACGGCTCGGCCCTCTCGAGCGAGAGCAGCCTCGTCAACCGCTTCGCTGTCTCTCGGACAACGGTGCGCAAGAGCCTCGGCATCCTCGCGGACAAGGGCCTGATCCAGACCAAGGTCGGCATCGGATCCTTTGTCACCTATGCGGGAAACGTGATCGACAGCGGTCCGGGCTGGTCGCTGGCTCTCTCTTCCGTCGGATTGCGGATGGGAACCCGCATCCTCAAGATTGCCCGGGTCGAGATGGACCTCGACTGCCCCGTCCGCCTCGAAGGGCCGATGCTGGCCGTCGACCGGTTGCGGTTCCGCGAAGAGACGGGTCGTGGCCTTTCGCTGGAACGGGCGCGGGTGCCTTGGCGCGATGATTTCGCGGCCTTGATCGAATGCGGACTGGATGGCGGCTCGCTGAGCCAGACCCTCGCCGCGCGCGGGCTCTTCCCGGCGTCGGGCGAGGAATGGGCCAATGTCCTGCCGCTGCTCGGAGCCGAGGATGCCGCTATCATGGGGCGCGAGCCCGGCACCGCGATGCTGCGCCTGCGCCGTCTCACGCGGGATGCGACCGATCATCCCGTCGAATTCGTCGAAAGCTTCCTCGACCCGGAGCTTTTCGGCCTCCACATGACTTTTTGAACAGGACTTCAGATGTCGGACATCGCATTGACCCGGGCGCAGGGCTGCCTGCTGGGACTGGCCGCAGGCGACGCACTGGGAATGCCCGCGCAAACCTTGCCGCGCGAGACCATCGTGCAGCGCTACGGGCGTATCACCGGATTCGTGCCGCCTTTCGAAGGGCACCCCGTCTCGCATGGGCTGGCTGCTGGACAGATCACCGACGACACGGAGCAGACCCTGCTTCTGGCGCAGCGACTGTTGCGCGATCCCGATGGGTTCGATGCGGCAGGATGGGCGCAGGACCTGCTGGACTGGGAGGCGGACGTCCGCGCCAAGGGGCTGGCGGACCTGCTTGGCCCTTCTTCGAAGGCCGCTATTGCCGCGCTGCTAAACGGCACGCATCCGGAGGAGACCGGCCTCAACGGAACCACCAACGGCGCGGCGATGCGCATTGCCCCCGTGGGCCTGTCCACCCCGCCCGAGGTCCCGCCTCTGGTCGCCCGCGTCGTGCAGACCTGCCGCGTGACGCACAACACCGGAGAAGCCATCGCGGCCGCCTCCGCCGTGGCCATGATGATCAGCTGCGGCATCGCGGGCATGACCTTTGCGGACGCCCTGCCCCGTGCGGTCGACGCCGCGCGCGCCGGGCAACTGGCGGGTCACCCCAAGGGTGAACCGGACATGGCAGGGCGTATCCTGCGGGCCTTCGAACTTGCTCGGACCGGCGAGGACGCACTGGTCGCGGGGATCGGCACCTCGGTTGCCAGCCGGGAAAGCGTGGCCTGCGCCTTCGGCTTGCTGAGCATGGGCCTGCCGCTGCACGAAACGCTCTGCATGGCGGCCAATATCGGCGACGACACCGACACCATCGGCGCGATCACCGGGGCCATGGGGGGCGCGCTCGGGCTGACCCTGCCCGCGGACGTCATCGCGCAACTGCGCGCCGCCAACGCGGCGGACCTCGACGGGCTGGCCGAGCCGCTGCTGGCCCTGCGCCGGGTCGCCGCCTGATGGGGACGCTGATGCAGATGACTGGCCCGGTGGTCGACCTCGTGTATGCCGTCTCTGCCCTGCCGCAGCGTGGGCAGGAGGCGCATTGCACCGGCTTTGCCATGCTACCCGGCGGCGGGTTCAACGCCATGGCGGCGGCACGGGCGGCGGGTCAGCGCGTCGTTCTCGCGGGATCGCTCGGGACCGGGCCGATGGCCGACCGCGTGGCAGCGGAACTGGCGCGCCTCGAGATCGGAACGGCCTGCGCCCGCATCGCACAGGACCAGGGCTGCTGCACCGTGCTGCTGGAGCCGGACGGCGAGCGGACCTTCATTAGCTTTCCCGGAGCGGAAGGCACGATCCGCGCCGATGACCTCAGCGCAATCGACCTCGACGGCGTCTCGCACGCGCTGATGTCGGGCTATTCCCTGCATTACCCAAAGGCGGCGGGGGCGCTGGTCGACTGGATTGCCGCACTGCCCGCAGCGGTCACGCTGGCCTTCGATCCCTCTCCCGTGGTGCACCTTCTCGACACGTCGCTGCTAAGCCGTGCCATGGCCCGTGCCGACTGGATCAGTGCCAATGCCTCCGAGGCGGCCGTGCTGACCGGGCGCGGCGATGCGCAACAGGCGGCCCGCGATCTTGCGCAGGGGCGGCAGGGCGCGCTGGTGCGCATGGGCTCCGAAGGGTGCCTGCTGGCAACGGGCGGCACGGTTCAGGCCATCCCTCCGCATCGCGTCACGACAGTCGATACCAACGGCGCGGGGGACACTCATATCGGCAGCTTTCTCGCGGAACTGAGCCATCACGGCGATCCGCTGCGCGCCGCCCGCTACGCCAATGTCGCCGCCGCCCTGTCGACACTCGAACGCGGCCCTGCAACACCCCCCGACCGCAGCGCGGTCGAGGCCATCCTCAACGACGAAAAGGCCGATCAACGGCCGACCCTCAACCTGGAGACCTGAAAATGAAGACCCTCTTTCTGACCACAGCCCTGGCGATGACCGCTTCGGCCGCGCTTGCCGACGAGATCCGCGTCCTGAACTGGCAGGGCTACGGCACCGACCTGAAATGGGCGGTGGACGCCTTCGCCGAGGCAACTGGCCACACCGTCGTGCACGAGTACTTCAACTCCGAGCAGGAGATGCTGACCAAGCTGCGCACCAATCCCGGCGCCTATGACGTGGTGATGATCAACGCGGCCTTCACGCCGCAGGCGATCTCCGAAGGGCTGATAGCGCCCATCGACACCGCGGCCATCGAGAATTTCTCAGACATCCCCGAAGCTTTCGCCGCCGACCCCAAGCTGAACGCCGACGGTCAGACCTACGGCGTGCCGTGGACCTGGGGCCTCACCTCCTTCGCGATCAACACGCAAGCCTGGGACGAGACCCCGACTTCGATCCTCGCGCTTTGGGACGAGGCCCATGCCGGCCGCGTCTCGATCCGCGACGATGCCGTCGAGGCGCTGCAACTGGGGGCGCTCGCCACCGGGCAGGATATCAACGACATCAAGGACATCGACGCGGCCGCCGCCAAGGTCGCGGAACTGCTGCCCAACCTGCGCACCTTCTGGAGCAGCGAGAATGACTGGAACCAGTTCATGGCCGCGGGCGAACTGGATGCCGCGACCTACTGGTCCGGCTCGGCCAGCCGTTCGGCCTCGCTGGGGCTGCCGGTGCAGTTCGTGATCCCGCAGGAAGGGGCGGTGGGCTGGCTCGACGGCCTGTCGATCCCGGAAACCTCCACCCACAAGGACGCCGCGCTGCAGTTCATCGACTACATGATCGACCCGGAATTCTACGTGAAGTGGGATGCCGAGGGGGCTCCGGCGTCGGCCAATGCCGCGGCCGCCGAAGCGCTGCCCGACGACGCCTTCAACAAGGCGGTCCTGGGCGATCCGGAGGTTGCCGCCCGTGTCCACTTCCAGGCGCCGATCGACGATGCCACCCGCGAGAAATATCTCGAGGTCTGGCAGGGTCTGAAGGCCGCCCAGTAAGTCTGTCGGCAGACATATCTGTTCCATTCAATGTCCGGGGGCCGCGTCCGTGCGGCCCCTTCCAAGGAGCTCCCCATGGCCGACACCCTCGCGCCGGAGGACCGGCGGCGACTGTTCACGCTGCTCACCCCTGCCTATCTCTGGCTGACCCTTGCTGTCTTCCTGCCGCTTTCGGCCATGCTGTTCTTCAGCTTTCTCACCGACCTGCCGCAGGACGCCCCGGACTGGGGCTTCACCCTCGGGAACTACCTGAAGTTCGGTGAGAGCGGCGTCTATGCCTCCCTGTTGTGGAAGTCCCTGAAGCTCGGGTTCACCGTCACCTTCTTCTGCATCCTCATCGGCTATCCCTGCGCGCTGGTGCTGGCCCGCACGATCAAGGGCCGCGCCCGCGAAACGCTGTTCCTGCTGGTGATCCTCCCCTTCTGGTCGAACTCGCTGGTGCGGATCTTCTCCTGGGCCATCGTGCTGCGCGGCAATGGCGTGCTGGAGCGCACCATCGAAGCCATCCTGCCGTGGGACATCCGGCTCGACCTGATGTTCACCCCGAGCGCGGTGGTGATCGGGCTGGTCCACAGCTACCTGCCCTACGTGATCCTGACGTCCTACCTGGCGCTGCAGGCGATTGACGATGACATCGTCGATGCCGCGCGGTCCATGGGGGCCAGCTCGCTGACCATCCTGCGCCGCCTGCTGCTGCCGCTGTCGCTTCCGGGACTGCTGGCCGGTGCGGTTCTGGTCTTTGTCCCGGTCGTCGGGTCCTTCATGGAACCGCGCATCCTGGGCGGTCGCTATGGAACCTACTACGGCACTGTCATCGAGGACCAGTTTGTCGCCGTCTACAACTGGCCGCTCGGCGCCGCGCTCAGCTTCGTGCTGCTGGCCGTGGTGCTGGTGATCCTCGGTCTGGCCAGCCCGATCATGAGAAAGGCAAAGACATGAGACGTCCGATCCTTCCGCTTCTGGGCCGCGTCTGGCTCGTCCTGATCCTCGTCTTCCTCTACGCGCCGATCCTCGTGATGGCGGCCATGAGCTTCAACGCCTCGCCCTTCTACCAGCTGCCGTTCGAATTCTCGACCCGCTGGTACACGGACATGGCCAACAACCCGCAGATCATCGCGGCCAGCCTGCGCTCCGTCGCCATCGCCTTTGCCACCATGGCAATCGCCACGGCACTGGGCACCGCGGCCGCTGTTGCGCTGTTCCGCTACGAGTTCCCCGGCAAGCGCATCCTGCAACTCCTGCTGTTCCCGCCGATCGCCATTCCGTGGCTGATCACGGGCACCGCCATGCTGGTGTTCTTCTTCGCAGTGGGCATCGGGCGCGGCACGCCCGCCGTGCTGATCGGGCATGTCGCCCTGGCGCTGCCCTACGTCATCGTCACCGTCACCGCGCGGCTGGCCTCCTTCGACGTCACGCTGGAAGAAGCGGCGCGCTCCATGGGGGCCGACGCCTGGACCGTGCTGCGCCGCGTCACCCTGCCATGGATCGCGCCGGGCATCGTGGCGGGGGCGCTCTTTGCCTTCGCGGTCAGCTTCGACCAGTTCGTGGTCAGCTACTTCCTTGCCGAACCCGGCGACAGCACCCTGCCCGTGCTGATCTACACCGCGATCCGCAAGGGTTTCACCCCGGAAATCAACGCCATCTCGACGATCATCATCACCGTGTCGATGGGGATCATGTTCCTGGCCACCCGCAAATCCAGCTTCGGAGGAAGCCGCTGATGTCATCCGTGGAAATCCGCAATGTCACCAAGACCTTCGGCAAGGCCCGTGCGCTGGACGACGTGTCGATCACCTTCGAAAACGGCGGGTTCTTCGCCCTGCTGGGTCCCAGCGGTTCGGGCAAGACGACGCTGCTGCGCACCATCGCCGGGTTCTCCTTCCCCGACAGCGGCAGCATCCGTATCGGTGAGCGCAACGTCGAGCGTGTCCCGGTCGAGAAACGCGACATCGGCATGATGTTCCAGAGCTATGCGCTGTTTCCGAACATGACGGTGGCGGACAACGTGGGCTTCGGCCTGCGGGTGCGCCGCGTCGACACTGCGGAGGAGAAACGCCGCATCGCCGAGGTGCTGGACCTCGTTCAGCTTGGCGACAAGAGCGGGCGCATGCCGCACCAGCTCTCGGGGGGCCAACGCCAGCGCGTGGCCCTCGCCCGCGCCATCGTGACCAATCCCAAGGTGCTGCTCCTCGACGAACCGCTTTCGGCACTGGACAAGACCCTGCGCGCCGACATGCAGATCGAGCTGAAGCGCATCCAGCGCGAGATCGGCATCACCACGATCTTCGTCACACACGACCAGGAAGAGGCGCTCACCCTGTCGGACCGTATCGGCATCCTGCGCGACGGGCAGATCGTGCAGGCCGGTGCCCCGCGCGAGGTCTACGATCGCCCCAACAGCGCCTTCGCCGCCAACTTCCTCGGCGAGGCAAACTGGCTGCCGGAGGCCGTCTTCGACCGGGTGACGCTGCCGGGGCCGACGCCGGGTCACCATTTCGCGGTGCGTCCCGAGGCGTTGCGCCTGAGCGTTGAACGCCCCGCGTCCGGCAATGCCCTGCCGGCCAAGCTCGACCAGCGCGTCTTTGCCGGGGCCATGGCGACCTGTCTCGTCACCGTCGAGGGTCAGCCGTGGAAGCTGATTGCCCGGGATCGCGACCTGCCCGACCTTCCGGGCGATGCACAGGTCTGGGTTTCCTGGGACATCGCGGATACCATGGCAGTCCCGCAGGAGGCCGCATAACTCCCCCCAAATCACAGGCCCGCGCTTTGCCAAGTGGATCGAGGCGCGTCCCCTCATGCCAACAGAAGCGCCGCTGTTTGATGATTTCCACCCGGAAATGACCCGGGTTTGGAGTGAACCCCTCGGCCTGGACTATGAGAGCCTGAGAATCTGATAGGCTGAAAGGTCCTTGTCTGGAGAAGGCTCATGACATCACTAAGTCTCTGTCGTCGGCATTCGATGCCGTTCAAACTTCAGCTTTGCCAAGACATCCGCGCCGGCGGAATTGGTCGGCGGGATGCAAAGCGCACGCACCAAATATCCCCAAACCTCGTCCACCTTTGGCTGACGCAGTTCGATCGGCACGTACGGACCAGCGAGGAAGCGGAGGCTAGCGTCATCGCCGATGTCGTCCAACGATTGCCGATCTTCATCGAGCAGGTCCACAATACCAGGACACTGCACTCAGCCTTGGGCTACCGAACGCCCAAAGAGTTCACTCCACTGCCCTGGTCGCTTGGATCGAAATCAACAGGATTGAGAAGCAGCGGATCTCACGTCAAAAGCAACGGACTGCTGCTTTCTATTTTTGCTCTCGTCAAAATCGTGTTGAAAAGAACCGTTTCAGGATACCGATAAACGCGTCAAATTTATCGACGTTAATCAGATGAGATGCATCCTGAACAATTTCCAGTTCACAATCATCAATAAGCTCGGCACATCGTTTTGCCGTTTCTGGAAAAGGTGATGGGGATCGAGTACCGACCATAACTAGGGTCGGACACTCAATCTGAGCCAACAAGTCCTCCGTCAAAGGCGGTCGTGACTTATCCTGCATCTGAAGTTGAACGGAGTTGACGTTAGCAAGCGAAATTTGTTGCAATTCGACCGGACTCTTCTGCCATTCTCCCTCGCCACAGACACTATTGAGGTAGGCTGCTACACCGTCCCGGCTATCACCGTTCTCAATCAGTTCGAGCGCCTTTTGTTGAAACTCCGCAAGTGATCTCGCGGTTTCCATACCCGCGATTTTTCCACCGGGCTCAACGAGTGTGAGCGACTTCAGAAGATCCGGCCGCTGCGCAGCAATCCGCGCGCAAAGATACCCCCCGTACGAATGACCAACGAGATGTACTTGCCCAAGTTGCAGAGCTTCCAGAAACGATACAACATCTTCGGTTTGCTCGATCGCAGAATAGGTGGAGGGAACGACGTTCGGCGGAACTGGCCAATGATGTCGCCGGCTCAACGCGATACAGCGGAAAGACCGTGACAGTTCGCCGACGACATCGTTCCAATACCTTAGATCCAGAGCCGACCCATGCACGAACACAACGGCATTCCCGTGTCCCTCATCCACATAGGAAAAGCGGTAACCACGTACGTCAATTTTCTTCATGATATGTCCGTTGTGTGAGATTCGTGCTCAGCTTTTCCGAAATCATCCGTACACCAGCGTCGGCAGCCACAAGGAAATCGCGGGGATGTATGTAACAAGGATCAGGAGCACCAGCATAAGGAGCATGAACGGAAGAACCCCTTTCGTGACTTCGGACAAGGGCGTCGATGTCGCGGACGACAGTACGAAGAGGTTTAGACCGATAGGTGGCGTGATCAGCGCCAACTCCATGTTGATCACCATCACGACAGCAAAGTGGATAGGGTCGTTTCCCATCGGCGCAAGCAGCGGAAGGATGATCGGAAGTGTAATCAACATGATCGCCATTACCTCGAGAAATGTCCCAAGGATCAGGAAAAAAATGTTGATGATTATCAAAAACTGCCATGGCTTCAGGTTGGCATTCGAGATTGCGTCAGCGAGTTGCTGTGGCCCGCCGGACGACGTCATCCAGTGACCGAATGAAACCGCCGTCATGATGATTGCAATGATTGTCGCGGTGCGGCGCATTGACATACCAATTAGCGGTAGTATGTCCCGCACCTTGCACCCGCCGTAAAACATCACACTCACGACGATCGACAAGAACGCCGCAACACCGGCGGCTTCGGTTACGGTTACGATCCCCGAATAGATGCCACCAAGAATGACCACTGGTATAAGCAGCGCCGGGAGCGCCTTAAGTGTTCTGCTGCCGGCCTCTTTAGACGATATCTGAGGCGCCTTGGGATAGCCCCGACGATTTGCAGACCAGACAGCGTAGGCAATAAATAGGCCAGCTTGCATTATCCCAGGAACGACTCCAGCGAGAAACAGACGCGGGACCGACTCTTCGGCGATCATGGCATAGACAATGAAAGCCAGACTGGGGGGGATGAGAATACCCATCGTGCCGGATGCACCGACGAGTCCAACGGCAAAAGGGCGCTCGTATTTCTGTTCGATCATCGCCGGAACAAGGATAACGCCCAATGCCACAGCCGTCGCAACGGACGATCCACATATCGCTGCAAAAACCGTGGTCGCCAATACGCCAGCGACAGCGAGACCACCGGTCATGCGTCCAACCAGCACGTTCGCGAAATCTATCAGAGCAGCTGCGATGCCACCGCGTTCCATAAATGTTGCCGACATAACGAAAAAGGGGATGGCAAGCAGCGTAAGTGAATTGAGGTGGTCCACGTAGATTTGGCCGATGCTGAGCAAAGGCATTCCCTCAAGGAGCAGAAGCACCCCAGAGATTGCACCCAGCACGATGTAAATCGGGACACCGACAGCAAGCATCAAAAGCAGAACTGCCGTAACGACAAGATATTCCATATCTCAAGTATCCTCGGAGGTGTTCTTTGCCCGCAGGCGATTTCCAAGAAAGACCATGTAAACGACACATTGAATTGCCATGCCGACCGGCAAAGCCAAGTAGTAGTAAGCTTTCGGAAAATGGAGCGATGTGTCGCCAGTCTCTCCCAGCATCAGAGCAAAGCCGACAACCTTCCAACCCGCAAAAACCAGCACCGCGGAGTAGATGAAGCCGATGATCCAGAGGAAAACTTCCAACCTCGCCTGCCAGGCACCTTTCAGATTGGCTACAAGAAAGTCGGCACTGACGTGCTCGTTTTTCCGCGCGAGTTCGCCAAACGACAAGAACACGCCCCAGATGACAAGGTAGACTGTCACCTCTGCGCCCCAATCCGTGAGGAGTCGAGGTGCGAAATATCGGCCCACGACCTCGTAACACACGAGCAGCAAGGGCAAGAAACCGAGCACACCACCGACGAATTCGGCCAGCCGGCTGAGACTTGCAATGATTTTCACTTGTTGTCTCCTGAACGATCAGTCCAAGTGCGGTCCCGAAGCACTGTTCGGGACCGCAAACTGTGCTGACTTACGTCAGATCAGTTCATGATCTTGGCGAGTTCGGCTTCAACCAATTCGGCGAACTCTTTCGAAATTCCGAGCTCCTCGATAAGCGCAGGTTGCGTCGCCATCAGTTTGGCCCGCGTTTCAGCGAGTGCTTCCGGATCGGGATCAACCGTTTCGATGCCATTGTCGGCATTTGACTGGCGCGCCTCTTCCTGCAGCCCGAGTGCATTTTTCCGGGCTTCCGACACCAGGTCATTCCAGGTCGTTTGGATCAGATCTTGAAGGTCGGGCGGATAGCTGTCCCATGCCTTGCGCGAAATCATCGGGACGTACTGCAGGAATGCCTGACGATCCTCGAACCCATATTTGATTCCGCTATCGAATAGCTTTGAACTGCGGACAGATTCCTGCGTGCTCCAGATGCCATCGACAGTGCCACGCTGCAGGGCCTGCGGGACATCCGAAATTGAAATGACAACCGGCACGGCACCGAGCGCCTCGTACCGGCTCAAGGTCGCGGCCCCGCCAGGGACGCGCATCTTCAGTCCAACCGTTTGGCCTCGGACACTTCCATGCCGCCATACTTCGAGCGCCATTTGTAAAACGTGCCATCGCTAATGCCGTGCTTCCGGCAGAGCTCCTTGGCGCCTATTCCGGCTTGGTGCTCCTTCAGGATGCCAATGATCTGCTCTTCGCTGAAACGGCTCTTCCGCATCGTCTGTCGCCTCGTTTGGAGAACAGGCTAACTGCAAACCGCGGACTTTTCAGGGGAGCACGTCACCCATGATGTCGGGAATGCCGCGGTCGAAGATCACGGGGCCTGAGAGGGCCTGAGCGTCCTCGTAGGCGCGGAGGTCGCGCTCAAGCATCCGTTATGCGGTCCGCCCAGGGGAGGGCGTCTCCGCCGCTCTGCATCTCCTCGTGGATGATGGCGCGACCGGATTCGGGGATTGTGTGAAAGCCGCGGCGGGAGAGCTCGGTGATCAGGCTGGTCTTGCCCGCACCGGGACCGCCCGTCACGACGAAGAAATGGTCGCTCATGGGCCATCCTCGATGGTGAAAGGGGAAGGGCTGCAAAGCGATCGACAGGCCAGGAGCGGCGATCAAGGCAGCATGGATTTTCGTAGGGAAAACAGCACCGGTCTGCGTGGCAGAGGCAAAACCTCTGACGAGAAAGGCAGAATTATCTGGTGCTTTTCAACACGGATGCGAGCTGCCCTTGCGAGATCGAACCCCGAGCTCTTGCTAACCATGCGATCGCTCAACCAGCTAGTCTAAGATGCCACCCGCTCAATTGCTCTACGGAAGCTCGTTTCCATGTTCGACATCCGCCCAATGCTTGTTAACGGGCATACGGGCTGCCCGCTTTGCCATTTCCTCAATCTGGATCGGTCGAAAGTCCCACTGGTCGACGCCGACATTTATGCTGTTTCGCGAGCCTGCCCACTGGTCGTGGACGTGGCCGAACAGCTGCAGGGCGCCTCTGCGTGCGCCGTTCCAGGTGATCATCGGATAATGGCACAGGACGAGGCTGTGTTCGCCGTCCTGGATCTCGGCCATGTACTCGGTGCTTAACCATGGGAGAGAGATGACCGCTTCATCGTCGTGGTTGCCAATAATTAGATGCTTGCGACCGGGGAGGCTATGAAACCAGCTCTCGAACTGTGCAGTATCATCAGCGCGGCCGAAGGCGAAATCTCCCAAAATCCAGAGGTCATCATCGTGCGCGACGCAGGCCTAGAAGCTGGCGATCAGGGCCGCGTTCATCTCTGCGGTTGAGGCGAAGGGGCGCTTGCAGAAGTCGATGATGCGGTGGTGGCCGAAGTGCAGGTCGGCCGAATACCAGTTGGCCATACCTGTGCGCTTCTGTGTTCGTCAGGCCTCAGCTTAGAGACGAGGTCATGCGAGCGCAAATATCTGTAAGTTCGGAAGGATTCTGGAAGATGGGACTGCCGGATCGTTGCCAAGTTCCAGTCTGGCACCGGCAAGACATCAAGATGAACCGGATAGGTTCCAACCTTGGGCTAATACCAAATTCAGGAAGATTTGGCTGGGGTGGTAGGATTCGAACCTACGGTACGCGGTACCAAAAACCGTTGCCTTACCACTTGGCTACACCCCAACCGTGGCGCGCTACTTACTGCGCCGGTTCGGGAGGATCAAGACCTTCTTCCCGAAAAAATCACTCCATCTTCCGAAGCGGTGCGGGCGGGCCTGCAATGTCCGTGTCGTAGAAGCGGAACTGCGCCCTGCCCGCGCGCTTGGAGGCGTAGAGCGCCGTGTCCGCGCGGTCCATGATGTCCGACGGCTGCAGCCCCTCGCCCTCGGAAATCGCGATCCCGATGCTGGCCGAGATTCGGCATTCCGCCGTGCCCCAGGGAATGGGCCGTTCGATCCGTTCGATCATGCGGCCGGCGATCTCCGCGATGCGCGGCATCCGCGTCAGGTTGGCGAAGACGATCACGAATTCGTCGCCGCCGACCCGCGCCACCGTGTCGTCCTTGCGTGATTCCTCCAGCATGATCCGTGCCGCATGGCGCAGGACGTGATCCCCCGCCGCGTGGCCGTGGGTGTCGTTCACCGCCTTGAAGAAATCGAGGTCGAGGTGCATCAGCGCGTAGGCCCGCCCCTGCCGCGCGATCCGGTCCAGCACGGTGTCCAGCGCGCGCCGGTTGCGCAGGCCGGTCAGCGTGTCGGTGAAGGCGCGCTCCTCCGCCGCGACCATCGCCCCCTGCAGCCGGGTGTTGAGGCTGCGCGAGGCGTCCATGGCGGCGGACTTCGCCTCCACGAGATACAGCATCTCGATGGCCAGGTCGGTCGGCGCGAAATCGGTGCTGGTCAGGGCGTAATCGCGCACCGCGTCGACCACCGCGATGCCGAACGACAGGTTGACCACCGCGCCGCCGTCCGCGGTGCCCACCACCAGCCCCTTCAGCGCGGTGCGCACACCGTCGCGCAGGCGGAGGTGCAGCTTGCGGCCCTGGGCCGCGCGCAGGCCCGCCATGTCGGTCACCGCGCGCGGGCGGTATACCTCGAACACCTCTAGGAACCGGGCGTTCTCCAGCCGCCGCCGGCTGAGCTTGTGCAGCGTCGGACCGGCCTGCACGATGTGCCCCGTGGGCGACAGGACGGCATGCATAGGGCAGAGCGCGTGCAGGACCTCTTCGGGCAGGGATGTCACGCCGCCCCCCCCTGCGTGCCGCCTGCGGCGAGGTCGAAGGAGCGGCCTGCGGAGAAGGCGGTTTCGACCAGCGTGATCTCCACCTCCTGCCCGCTTGCGCCCGGGCGTTCCGCATCCATGAGCACAAGCGCGCCGTAATCGTCGGCCATGGCGCGCAGCACGCCCACCATGACGAAGCCGAAGCCGGGCAGCCCCTCTCCGACCGCGAGGCGGAAGGTGTTCTGCCCCATGTCGCGCAGTTCGAGATCCGGCAGAACGAGGTCGGCCACCGCCAGCCGCGCCCGGTCCGGCAGGTCGTCGAGGGAATGCAGGAACTCGATGTAGTCGACGCCGCCGAAACGCAGCAGGCGGCGCAGCCCCTCGCTGTTGGGATGGGAGACGAGGTAGGTGCCCACGTCCTCAAGGAAGAGGTCGCTGCTCTTGCCCAACCGGGTTTCCGTGGCGGCGATTATCGCGTCGAAGGTTTCCGGCGGATAGTTCAGCATCGCCTCGAAATCGCCGGCCTCGAACTGGGCATGGGCGGTGATTGCCTCCCACGCGGACTGCCCGTAGGTGTCCTGCACAAAGACCTGGAATGTTCTCAGGATGAGACCATGCATGACCGCTGCTCCGCTTTCGGCGGCACCATGCGGGAACGACGCTTAACACGCGCATAACATCTGCAATTGTGCCGAGTTTCGGGGCGGAGGCGGCCCGCGGAAACCCCTGATCCGTGCACCCTGGCAGAGGCGGAAACAGGTATTTCAGCCAAGGTGAAGGAGCGGGACGCGCGCGCCGGTCAGACCGGGGGCGCCGTGGTGCCGGGGCCGCCCTCCCGGGCCGGCCCGGGGCAGCGGGGATGGCGTCAGAAATCGGTCGGCGCGCCGCCCTCTTCCTTGCGTTTCGCGACGAAGGCGGCCAGTTCCTCGGCCACGGCGTCCTCCATCGGGGGGGCCTCGAACTCGTCGATGATGCGCTTGAAGACCGCGTGGGCACGTTCCGCCGTCCAGACGGCGCCCGCGGCCTCCCAGGCCTCGTAGTTCTTCCAGTCCGACAGGAACGGCTGGTAGAAGGCGGTCTCGTAGCGATCCTGCGTGTGCTGCACCCCGAAGAAGTGCCCGTTCGGGCCGACTTCGCGGATGGTCTCCAGCGCGAGCGACTCATCGGAGCAGTCCCAGACCTCCGGCTCCATGTAGCGCTGGATCTGGCCCAGCACCTCGCAGTCCATGACGAACTTCTCGGGCGAGGCGATCAGCCCGCCTTCGAGCCAGCCCGCCGCGTGGTAGACCATGTGCGTTCCGGACTGGACCGCCGCCCAGAGCGAATGCTCCGTCTCCCACATCGCCTGCCCGTCGGGCACGTTGGCGGCGCAGACGCCGGAGGAGCGCATCGGCAGCCCGTAGTAGCGCGCCATCTGGCCGGTCATCTGGGTGGCGCGCATGTACTCCGGCGTGCCGAAGGCGGGGGCGCCGGTTTTCATGTCGACGTTGGAGGTGAAGGTGCCGATCACGCAGGGCACGCCGGGCCGGATGACCTGCGCCAGCACCACCGCCGCCAGCCCTTCTGCCAGCGACTGCGCGACGGCGCCCGCCATCGTCACCGGCGCCATGGCGCCTGCCAGCGTGAAGGGCGTCACGATCAGCCCCTGCCCGCGCCGCGCCATGCGCATCCAGCCGTCCATCATCGGGTAGTCGTGCTTCAGCGGCGAGGTGGAGTTGATGTTGGTGTACATCCGCGGGCTGGCGTCGAATGCCTCATGGCTCAGCCCGCCCGCGATGCGCACCATCTCCATCACGTCCTCCACCCGCTCCGCCCCCAGCGAATAGGCGTGCACCACCTTGTCGCAGAGCGTCAGCTTGTCGTGCAGCACGTCGAGGTGGCGCACCGAAGGGTGGATGTCGCAGGGCTCCACCGGGTAGCCGCCGGCGAAATGGATGCAGTTGAAGTACTGCGTGAGCTTCAGCAGGTTGCGGCACTGTTCCCGCGTGCCCGAGACCTTCCGCCCGAGTTCCAGATCCCAGTAGTTGGGCGGCGACGAGACGTTGCCGAAGAGGATCGCGTCGCCGCCGATGGGCAGGGCGCGCGCCGGGTTGCGCGGGGTCATGGTGAAGGTGGCGGGCGCCTTGCCGACCATCTCCATTACCATGTCGCGGCCCATGCGGACGTTCTCTCCGTCGACCGTGCAGCCCGCGTCGCCGAGGATCTTCACCGCGTCGGGATGCAGGAACTCGATCCCGATCTCTTCGAGGATGCGCATGGTGGCATTGTGCAGGCGGATCACCGATTCCGGGCTGAGCGGTTCGGTCGGGCGGTCGGCGTTGCGCGGGATGCGCCACGGGCCCTGGGCCACGGTCGCGGCCCCCCGGCGGGAATTCCCGGCCCGGCCTCCGTGGCGGCGGCGTTTCGGCGCGGAGTCTTCCGGCATGATGGCTCTCTCCCTGGGATCCGGTGGGCAGCGACACCCCCATCACACAGCGAACCCGCGCCCTCTGCCTGCCGAAAGACGACTCATGTGGTCGTTTTTGCCGGGCGGCCTGCCGCGATCACCTGCGGCCGGGGCGCCTGTCGAGCCAGCCCGGCAGGTGGCCGATGTCCGGCAGCACCGCCTCGGCGTGGGGGCCAAGCACCTCCGGCCCGGCCATGCCGGTCAGCACGCCGACGCAGACCATGCCCGCGGCGCGCCCGGCCAGAAGGTCGTGCGTGCTGTCGCCGACCATCGCCACGCGTTCAGGCGCCACGCCCACACGCTCGGCGAAGGCCAGCAGCGGATCGGGCGAGGGCTTGGCCCCCCAGCCGCTGTCGGCACCCGCGACGAAATCGAACTGCCCGAGGATGCCGACCTCCGCCAGATGCGCGCGCGCCACCGATTCCGTGTCGTTGGTCATCACGCCCAGCATCATGCCCCGCGCCGCCAGCTCTGCCAGAAGCGGCACCAGCGGCACCGCCTCCACCAGCGGCGCGCGGCCCGCTTCCTCGACGATGATCCGTTCCAGCTCTGCCGCGTCCTGCGGCAGGACCCAGGCCAGAAGCGTCGCGATCTCGCGGTTGGTGCCGGCGATGGCGGGGCTGTCGGGCAGGAAGCGCCCTGCCTCTAGGTCGAACCGCAGCACGTCGGCGGCCCGCGCCGCGCGCGCCGCGTCACCGTCGGACAGCCGCGCGATCAGCCGCGCCGCAAAGACGTCCCACGTCGCAGAGAAATCGAAAAGCGTTCCGTCCTTGTCGAACAGGACGGCGTCGACGCTCAGGTCCAATGCCACTCTCCTCCGCCCGGAAGGGCCGCGCGGGCCTGCGCGACCACCGTGTAGGGCAATCCCGCCGATTCGCAGAACGCCATGACCCAGGCGTCGTCCATCATCACGAAGTCGAGCACCGCGGCCTGAAAGACCGGGTCGCCCAGGCCATTGCGGAAGTCCACCTCAGACGCACCCGAAGCGCCCAGAAACACCGGCAATAGTTCATCGTTGCCTGCCAGCCATGCCATTGCCTGCAAACTGACCGTCTCGGCACTTTCCTGCGTAAAGCTCAATTCCCACGCCACCTTGAAAGGGTTTCTTAACCAAATTTCACCAAATCTGAAGGGGCCGAGAAGTTCAAGCATGCGCCATCACTCACGGTGCGAGACACGAGGTAGCTGGACACAGATGACAGGCCGGATCCTGGTGGTCGATGCGGTGCCGACCAACCGCATCATACTGCGCGTCAAACTGTCTGCGGCCTATTACGAGGTCGTGCAGGCCGCCTCCGGCGAGGCGGCCCTTGCGATGCTGCGCAAGGCCGATCCGGACGTCGTCATCGCGGCCTCCGACCTGCCCGACATGTCGGGGCGCACGCTTTGTGCCGCGATCCGGCACAGGTGTGCCTCCCGCCCCGGTCCCGCCGTCCCGGTCATCATCGTGCACCCCGCGGGCCAGGCGGACGAACGGCTGGCGTCGCTTGCCGCGGGGGCCGACGACGTGCTGTCGCGGCCGATCGACGACATCGTGATGCTGGCGCGGCTGCGCTCTCTCCTGCGCGCCCGCGACGCGGAGGCGGAGCTTCAGCTGCGTGACGACACCCGCCGCGCGCTGGGTCTGGCCGAACAGGCCGCCGACTTCACCACGCCCGGGCAGGTGCGGATCATCGCCGACCGGCCCGGCGATTCCGTGCGCGCCCGGATCGAGGCGCTGCGCCGCCGCTCCGACGACCACATCGAACTGGTCGATCCCGACAACGCCATGCGCGAGAACCCGCGCCACCCCGACGTGGTCGTCCTGCTTGAGACCGAGCATTCCGCAGGCGATGTGCTGTCGCTCCTGCCGCAACTGCGGTCCAACCGCAGCACGCGCCGGTCCGCGCTGGTCTACGTGGCCCTCCCCGACCAGCGGAGGGAGGCGGCCTCCGCCCTCGACATGGGCGCCAGCGACCTGATGTCCGACGGGCTCGAAGTGGACGAACTCGCGATCCGGCTGAAAAAGCAGATCGCCCGCAAACGCCTGGGCGACAGGCTCAGGGCGAACATGCGCGACGGGCTGCGCGCCGCGGTCACCGACCCGCTGACCGGGCTCTACAACCGGCGCTACGCCCTGCCCCACGTCTCGCGGCTGGCCGACCGGGCAGAGCGCTCGCGCAGGCCCTACGCGCTGCTGCTGGCGGATCTCGACTACTTCAAGCAGGTGAACGACGACTACGGTCATGCGGCGGGCGACGCGGTGCTGGTGACGCTCGCGCAGCGGCTGACCGACAACCTGCGCGCCGCCGACCTGATCGCCCGCTGGGGTGGGGAGGAATTCCTCGTCGCGATGCCCGACACCGACCGCACGGCGGCCCGCCTGACCGCCGGACGGCTGTGCAGCCTGATGGCGAAGAACCCGATCCGCCTGCCAGATGGGCGCCGGATCACCGTCACGCTGTCCATCGGCGTGGCCATCGGTGTCTCGCGCAGCGCAGAGACCCCGGCAGACCTGATCTCCAGCGCCGATGCCGCGCTTTACGCCGCGAAGAACGGCGGCCGCAACACGGTGGTCATGGCCGACACGGTCCTCGCGCTGCCGTTGCCGAAGGTCGTCCCGGCCCTGCCGCCCGCGCCGAAGCCGAACCCGCGGCTCGCGCCCCCCGAACCGCTGCGCGGCCAGGACACCGGCACCGACGGGGCGACGATCCCGCCATGGGGCCTGCCGCACCTCTGAGCGAAGGCAGACCGCCCGCAGCGGCAACACCCTTTCGGACAATGCCGGACAGAAAAACGCGCCGGAAACCCCCGGCGCGCGCATCCCGTTCCTAGTCCTGTGGCGGGCCGTCATTACGGCGGTGCCCTTCGAAATGCCGCGCGCGCCGTTCCTGGAACCGCGCCAGCGTCTCTTCGAGACGGTCGGCATAGGCGCCGCGTTCCTCCGGGCTCATCTCCGCGACATAGGCGCTCAGCACTTCCTGTCCGCGCTTGCGGAAACCGGCGCTGCGGTCCGCCTGCGCGGTCATCAGCGCCTCCAGCGCCGCGGGGTCGTAAGGCTCGGCGCGCAGCACCTCCAGCGCCTGCCGGTAATCGGCGAACACGTCGCGCCGCACGCTCCGCGCCTCCTTGCGGTCGTTCACGAAGGCGTCGCGCAGCGCCTGCCGCACCTCGTCGCGCTGATCCTCGTCCAGCGCCCGGGTGTAGGGCAGCGCCGGGTCCCCGCCATCGGGCCGTCCCGGCGGTGGCGGCGGGCCGTTCCACAGGAAGGCCACCACCACACCGGCGACCACGAGGTTGGCCGCCAGCGACAGGAAAAGCATGATCCGCAGCACGCGGTTGCCTTGCGATCCGGCCATGCCGCTCATCCCTCCAACATCGCCAGTTCGAACCCCGAAAGCGGGTCGACACCCACTTCCCCGAGGTTCGTCCTGTCCCCCCAGTACGCGTCCAGCGTCGCGGGCGGGTTCACTCCGATCCAGATGCCCGCCGCACAGGCCGCCGCCAGCCCGGTCATCCCGGCCCAGCCGCCCAGCGCGCTGCGTACCTGCATCCAGAACCCCGGCGACGGCGCGCGCGCCGCGGGCACCGGCATTTCGGCCAGCGCATCGGCGGTCAGCCGTGCCATGAAATCACCGTCGGGCACCGGCGCTTCGGCCCGTGCCGCTTCGAAGAAGACCGAGAGGTCGTCCGCGGCCCCCGGCATCGTGTCGTCCCTTGGATCAGTCATCGCCGTCGTACCCCAGTTCTGTCCTGCGCCCGGCCAGAAGCGCCTCCAAAGTCCGTTTTCCCCGTGCCGTCAGACTTTCCACGGCGCGTGTCCCGATGTCCATGATCTGCGCGATCTCGGGATTTCCCAGCCCCTCGATATGCCGCAGGATCACCGCCTGGCGCTGCCGCTCGGGAAGCTCGTCGAGCGCGGCCTGCAGGGCCTCGGCCCGGGCCGCCTGCTGCATGTGCTGCACGGCCGAGGGCCGGTCGTCCTCGGGCTCCGGTATGTCGTCGAGCGCCGGACCCGCGCGGCTCTTCCGCCGCATCCGGTCGATGCAGAGGTTCGCCGTCACCCGGTAAAGCCAGGTCGAAACCTTGGCTTCTCCCGACCGCCAGTCGGCCGCGGCGCGCCACAGGCGCAGAAGCGCCTCCTGCGTCACGTCCTCGGCCTCTGCCCGGTCGCCGCCCAGCATCCGGTAGGCATGGGCCAGCACACGGGGCGCCAGACGCGCCGTCAGCGCGCGCGCCGCAGCGGCGTCGCCCGCGGCATAGGCCGCGAGAAGCTCCTCCTCGGCACAGTCGCTCATGGCGTCATATGGCATCCCGGTTCCGTACCCATCTGCGCTAACCCCAACCGTGTCACCACGCAATGCCCCCGGGCCAAAAGGCCGGCCCGGGGTGCGCACTCATGAACTCAGCGGTCGTGACGCCAGGGGAAACGGCCCTGGCCGGGTTCTCCGCGTTCGCCACGTTCGCCGCGCGGGCCATGGCCGCGGTCGGCATGCCGCTCGCGCATCTTCGTCTTGGCCGCCGCGATCTCTTCCTGGCTCAGCGCGCCGTCACCGTCGGTGTCCAGCCGCTCCAGCATCCGGTCGAACATGTCCGCCGGGGCCTGGCGCTGCGCCTCGTCGAGGCTCAGCATGCCGTCGCCGTCATAGTCCAGCCGGTCGATCATCGCCTGGCTGCGCTCGGTCATCCGCTCCACGCGGCGCGCCTCGCGCTGGGCCTCGGCCCGGGCGACCATCTCGTCGGCACTCAGCATGCCGTCGCCATTGGTGTCGGCGTCGGCAAAGCGCTTCTCGGCAGCGGCCTTCATCTCGTCCTCGGTGATCTTGCCGTCGCCATCGGCGTCCGCCGCGGCGAACATCTCTTCCGGGAAGAAGCCGTGCGGACCCATGCCGCCGTGCGCCCCGTCCGGGCCGCGCCCGAAGTCACGGGCCTGCGCCGCACCGGCGGTGGTCAGCACCGCCACAAGCGCCGCGGTCATCCAGAGGGTCGAAGTCGTCCTGGTCATTGTCGTAGTCTCCATGGTTTCTGTCGAACCTGTCCCGAGCGCCGTTCACCGGCGTCTCTGCAGGGTTCCACGGACGCGGCCGCGCTTTCCGTCGGCCCACCGCACGAAAAACGCGCAGAACCCCATCACTCCGGCGTGAGCGCAAACGGTCCGAATGTGACACGCCGCCGCAAGGACGTTTCGCCCCCTTTCATAAGCCGTACCTTGCGCGCATCTTTCGCGCTCGAGGAGGGACGGGTTTTCATGCGGCACTCAGGCAACATCACAGCAGACACGCCGATCTGGCCGACGCTCTGGCGGGGCTGGCGCAGGCGCTGTCCGAAATGCGGCTCCGGACCGCTCCTGTCCGGCTACCTCAAGGTGCGCGACACCTGCCCGGTCTGCCGGCAGGAACTGTACCACCACCGGGCCGACGACGGCCCGGCCTACCTGACGATCCTCATCGTCGGGCACATCATGGCACCGCTGCTCCTGATCGTGTTCGAGGCATGGCGCCCCGATCCGCTCGTGCTCTTCACGATCTTTGCAGTTGGCTGCGTTGCGCTTTCCCTCTACCTTCTGCCCCGATTGAAAGGGGCGATCGTGGCCTTCCAGTGGGCCCGGGGGATGCACGGATTCGCGCGCCCCGGCTGACCGCCCGGAGGAGACGCCATGACGACAACCGCCCCGCCCGCCGACCAGATCCCCGACAAGACCGCCCTGCGCGACGCGGCCACCGTGATCGTGCTGCGCGACCGCCGGACCCGGCCCCGGGTGCTGATGGGCCAGCGCGGTGCGAAGGCCGCCTTCATGCCCAACAAGTTCGTCTTCCCCGGCGGTGCCGTGGACAGGGGCGACGCGATGATCAACCTCGCCCGGCCGCTCTCGTCGCTCTGCGCCGCGCGGCTGGAAGAGGACTCCGCCCCCGGCATGTCCCGTGCGCTGGCCGCTGCCGCCGTGCGCGAGCTCTGGGAGGAAACCGGTCAGATCCTCGGCACCCCCGCGCCCTGGCCCGGCGCCGTGCCTCCCGACTGGCTCAGCTTCGCGGGCACCGGGCACCGACCCTCTGCCGAGGGGCTGCAGTTCGTGTTTCGCGCGATCACCCCGCCGGGCCGCCCGCGCCGCTTCGACGCGCGCTTCTTCCTGCTGGACGCAGAGGCGCTGATGTCCGATCCCGACGACTTCTCCAACGCCACGGACGAGCTGTCGCACCTGCAATGGATCGCCGTGGACGAGATCCGCGATTACGACATGCCCTTCATCACCGAGGTCGTGCTGGCCGAGATAGCGGCGCGCGCCACCGACGACACCCCGCCGGATTCCGTGCCGTTCTTCCGCAACGACGACGAGGAAAGCCTGTTCCTCCGGCTGCGCGGAGCGCCCTTGCGCGACTGATACGGATGGCGCGGGGCGCCTGCTGCCCCCGCCTCAGACCAGCCCAATCCACGCGGCGAACCACGCCACGCCCAGCGCGACCAGCGCAAGGTTCAGCACCATCGCCGCCGTCCAGCGCACCCGTCGCGTCATCCGGCGGTCCCGCAGCACCGGGCCGTTGAGGAACCGCGTGACGCGCCGCTCGGCCTCGGCCATGGCGCGCGCGTCGATCTGGCGGGCGATCTTCGGATGTCCCGCGCCCTTCCGCGCCGCCACCAAAGCCATGAGATCGCGGCGCACGTCGTCAGGCAGGGCACCCCGGGCACGCTTCACCCGCAACGCAAGGGAACCGCGCTTAAGCCCCATCCTGCGCGCCAGAAGCCGCTCGACCCGCGCCACGCGGCGCGCCATGTCCCGTTCCACCTGCATGCACGGACACTACCCGCCGCCGCATTTCCGCCTCAATTGCAGACCCGTGACCACAGCGTTCCCGGTCCGTCGACAATTGCTCTGGCCCTCGTCCCGGCCGCGTCCTATCTAGGCGGCATGTTGAACACGCTGACATACGGGACGCCGCAGGGCACGCCGCTGGTGATCGTGCACGGGCTGTTCGGATCGGGCCGCAACTGGGGCGTGATCGCCCGGCGGCTGGCCGAGGAACACTTCGTCCTCACCCCCGACATGCGCAACCACGGCGACAGCCCGCAATCGGACAGCCACGGCTACCCCGACCTCGCCGCCGACCTGGCCGAGCTGATCGACGCCCACGGCGGCCGCGCGCATGTGGTGGGCCACTCGATGGGCGGCAAGGCGGCGATGACGCTGGCGCTGATGCACCCGGAAAAGGTCGCCTCGCTCCTCGTGGCCGACATCGCGCCGGTCGCCTATGGCCACAGCCAGCAGCAGTTCATCGACGCCATGCGCGAGGTCGACCTCGCACAGGTAGAGCGCCGCTCGGACGCCGTGGCGCAACTGGCGGAACACGTCGAGGACAAGGCGCTGCAAAGCTTCTTCACCCAGTCGCTCGACGTGAAGGCGAAGAAATGGAAGTACAACCTCGACGCGCTCGAGGCGGAGATGGCGAAGATCCTCGGCTTCCCGGAGATCGACGGGGAATACACCGGCCCGACGCTGTTCCTGTCCGGCGGACAGTCGGATTACGTGCTGCCCGAGCACCGCGACACCATCCGCCACCTGTTCCCAAAGGCGCGCTTTGCCAAGATGCCGCAAGCGGGCCACTGGCTGCACGCCGACGATCCGCGCGGGTTCGAGGCTTCCGTCCGGGCGTTCCTCTCCGCCGTGTCCTGAAGCGGGCGCGGAGAATCTCCGCGCCACGGGACCGACTCTCCGGCGGCACCGGCAGGCATCGTCCCCCCGTTCCGGCGGCGGCACGGTTTCCCGGCGGCCCACCGAAGCATCGGCGACGCCCGCGGACCCCGGCCCGCAGAACGCTATATTCGGGAAATCCGAATATGCGGGATGACGTTCGCAAATGAGCGCGCGGCCCTCTGGACAGGGCGCACAGGTGCGACAACCTGTACGCCATGCGCAGGTCCCTAGCCGTCCAGTATCTTCAGATCGCCTTCGAGCCAGGGCAGCTTTGCCCAGGCCGGACCGATGACCATGTCGCTGACCAGCATCCGCATCGTGCGCGCCACGTCGCGCGGCACCTCGTCGGTCCAGTCCGACCCGGCATAAAGCGAGATCGTCCGCGCAAAGGGGCTGAACGGCAACGGATGCACCTCCATCCGGTCGTGCATCCGCCCCGCCCGCATGTACTGGAGCGAGGTCGTCAGGGCCCAGCCCACGCCGCGCGCCACCAGCGTCATCAGCGACAGGTGGGCGCCGATCTCGAAGCGTTCGGGAAAGGTCAGCTTCTGCCGGGCCAGATGCGCCTCGATCTGCCGTCCGACCACCTGCGCCCGGTCGTAGCGCAGAAGCGGAGCGCCGTGCATCAGCGCCTCGATGCTGCCCGCCGCCTGCACGGCCCCGCGCGCGCAGACAAAGATATAGGGGTCTCGCACCAGCGGGTATTCGACCACGCCGGGCATGACCTCCCCGCTCGACGCGGCGATGGCAAGGTGCAGGCGGCGCGCGCGGATCTCCTCCGAGATCTCGTGGCTCGGCGCGGTGATCAGCTTGAACCGGCAGCGCGTCATGCTCTCCGCCAGCATCGTCACCAGCCGCGGCGTCAGATCGTTGTCGAAATCGTCGATCACCCCGAGGTTCAGCACCGCCAGATGCGCGAGATCCATCACCGTCAGCTCGCTCTGCGCCAGCCGCAACTCGCGCAAGACCGCCTTCGCCCGGCTGAGGAAGGCCCGGCCCGCGGGCGTCAGCATCATCGGCCGGCGGCCATGGTCGACAAGCTCCACGCCCAGCGCCGTCTCGAGGTTGCGCATCTGCTGGCTGACCGCGGGCTGGCTCAGCCCGGTCAGTTCCGCGGTGCGCGCGACCGATCCGCTCTCGGCCAGCGCCTCGAACACCTCGAGCCCGCGCAGGGTCACCCCCTTGGTCAGCATCGGCGCCTCCTGAACATCCGCATATTCGAAAAACACGAATATGCACCTTCATCAACAATTCTGTCATCCCGCCCGTCAAGGACCCTTCGATGCCCCGAATGATCAAATCCGCCCCCGGCCTGCCCCCTGCCGCAACGGGCGACACCCGCGACACCGTCGAGATCATGCTCGCCCGGCTGCGCACCGGCGGTGACGACGCGGCGCGCGACTACGCCCGGCGCCTCGACGGCTGGACCGGCCCGATCGTCACCCCGCGCACCGCCATCGAGGCCGCCGCCGCACGGGTGCCGCCCGAGCTGAAGGAGGCGCTGGCCTACGCCCATGCCAACATCACCGCCTTCGCACGGGCGCAGCGCGCATCGCTCCACGACTTCGAGACCGAGCTGCGCCCCGGCCTGATCGCCGGGCAACGCTCGATCCCCGTCTCGGCGGCGGGCTGCTACGTGCCGGGCGGGCGGTATGCGCATATCGCCTCCGCCCTGATGACCATCGCCACCGCGAAGGCCGCGGGCGTGCCGCATGTCACCGCCGTGGCCCCGCCGCGCGACGCCCACGGCATCGACGCCGCCACGCTCTACGCCATGGACCTCGCCGGGGCCGACACGATCCTGACGCTGGGCGGGGTGCAGGGCATCGCCGCCATGGCATTCGGCCTCTTCGGCACACCCGCCGCCGCGATCCTCGCCGGGCCGGGCAACGCCTACGTGGCGGAGGCCAAGCGCCAGCTCTTCGGCCCGACCGGCATCGACACCCTCGCCGGCCCCACCGACCTGATGATCCTCGCCGACGCCACCGCCGATCCGGCCCTCGTGGCGCTCGACCTCGCCGGTCAGGCGGAACACGGGCCGACCTCGCCCTGCTGGCTGATCACCGATCACGAACCGCTGGCCCGCCGCGTCCGCGACCTGATGCCGGACACCTGCGCCCGCCTCGGCGGCACCAACGCCGACACGGCCCGCACCGCCTGGGACGCCATGGGCGAGATCATCCTCTGCGACAGCCGCGAGGAGATGGCCGAGGAAGCCGACCGCACAGCCCCCGAACACCTGCACCTGCACACCACCGCGCTCGACTGGTGGCAGGGGCGGCTTACCGCCTACGGCTCGCTCTTCCTCGGGGCCGAAACGACGGTGGCCTTCGGCGACAAGGCCTCCGGCCCGAACCACGTGCTGCCCACCTCCGGCGCGGCGCGCTACACCGGCGGGCTCTCTGTCCACAAGTTCCTCAAGACGGTGACCTGGCAGCGCGCCACCGACGCGGCGCTGCCCGCCCTCGCCCGTGCCACCAGCGTGATCTCCCGCGCCGAAGGCATGACCGGACACGCGCTCTCGGCCGAGGCGCGCCTGACCGCCGTTCCCCCGACCACCGCCCTCCGGGCCTGACGAAAGACCGCACCATGAACCTCACCCGTTTCCCGCGCCTCCGCCTCGCCCACCTGCCCACGCCGCTGGAACCCATGCCAAGGCTCTCGGCACTGCTGGGCGGGCCGGAACTCTGGATCAAGCGTGACGACTGCACCGGCCTCTCGACCGGCGGCAACAAGACCCGCAAGCTGGAATTCCTGATGGCCGAGGCGGTGCAGGAAGGCGCCGAACTGGTGATGACCCAAGGAGCGACCCAGTCGAACCACGCCCGCCAGACGGCGGCCGCGGCGGCCCGGCTGGGCCTCGGCTGCCACCTCCTGCTGGAGGACCGCACCGGCTACACGCACGAGAACTACCGCCACAACGGCAACGTCCTTCTGGACGTGCTGCACGGCGCCAGCATCGAACACCGCCCGGCGGGCGGCGACATGAACGCCGAGATGGAGAAGGTGGCCGAAAACCGCCGCGCCGGCGGCGCAAAGGTCTACACCATCCCCGGCGGCGGCTCGAACCCCACCGGCGCGCTGGGCTACGTGAACTGCGCGCTCGAACTCCTCGCGCAGGTGACGGAGGCGCACCTTGCCGTCGACCACATCGTGCACGCCACGGGCTCTGCCGGGACGCAGGCCGGGCTGGTCACCGGGCTGAAGGCGCTGAACGCGGGCATCCCGGTGCTGGGCATCGGCGTGCGCGCCCCGCAGGACACGCAGGAAAGCAACGTCTACAAGCTCGCCTGCGCCACCGCCGGGAAGCTGGGCTGCGCAGGCGTGGTCGGCCGCGAGGACGTGGTGGCGAACTGCGACTACATCGGCGACGGCTACGGACTGCCCGCCGAAAGCACGCTGGAGGCCATCGACATCTTCGCGAAGACCGAAGGGATCCTGCTCGACCCGGTCTATTCCGCCAAGGGCGCGGCGGGCCTGATCGACCTGATCCGCAAGGGCCACTTCAAGGCAGGCGAACGCGTGGTCTTCCTGCACACCGGCGGCGCCATCGGCCTGACCGGCTACACCCATTGCTTCGAGAAGGCAGCGCGCGCATGACCCACCCGGCGGCCCCGATGATTTTTCTCGAAAAATCATCCAGCACCAAGACTTTTCGTCGAAAAGTCTTCCCCCGCCCGGCATGACGACGGTTGGCATCCTCGGCGGCATGGGGCCGCAGGCGACGATCCTTCTGATGCAGAAGGTGCTCGACGCGGTCCCGGCCCGGGACGACGCCGATCATGTACCTCTGATCGTCCACCAGAACCCCGCCGTGCCCTCGCGCATCGCCGCGCTGATCGAAGGCACCGGCCCCTCGCCCCTGCCCGCACTGCAGGCCATGGCGCGCGACCTGCAGGCCGCCGGGGCGGACGCCCTGGCCATGCCCTGCAACACCGCCCATGCCTATGCCGACGGCATCCGCGCCGCCTGCACCCTGCCCTTCCTCGACATGCTCTCGGAGACCGCGAAGGCGCTGGAGGGCAAGGGCCGGATCGGCATCCTCGCCTCCCCCGCGACCCGGCTGACCGGGATCTTCGACAGCTACCTCCGCCAGCCCTACGTGGCGCCCGAGGACGACGGCCCGGTGCTGGAGATGATCCGCGCGGTCAAGGGCGGCGCTTCGGCCACGGACATCGCCCCGGCGCTGACAAGGGCCGCACGGCAGCTTCTGCCGCGCGCCGACCACATCCTGATCGCCTGCACGGAACTCTCCCTGGCGGCACCGCTGCTGCCGGACGACGTGGCCTGGACGGACAGCCTCGACTGCCTCGTGGCGCGGATCGTGGAGGTCGCCCGCCCCCGGCAGGAGCAGGTTTCGCCGCGCTGACGCGCGCCGACCCGCGCGCGCCTGCGGCGCGCGTAGAAGGTTTCAAATGTCCGGACATATCGGGGTTTCGGACGGCCTGCGGCACGGCGCAGCCCATGCCACCACGCGTGCTCGCACGCCCGGCCTTCTCACCCCACCCCGGCCATCACGTCGAGGCGAAGCGCGACGAGCCTCCGACGCGAAGGCCCGCGCGCACAGGCACCGCCCATCCCCACCGCCCGGCCAAAAGCCGGGCCGGGACCAGCTTCAAAGGCCGGTGCAGGTCTGCTCTGCCCGTTCCGCGAAGACCTTGTAGCGCTTCCAGAATTCTTCGTGATGCGGGTTGTCCGACTGGCGGATTTCCTGCGCGCGGTGCGGGTCGGAAAAGAAGCTGGCGGCCATGCTCTGGTCACCGCCCCTGAGATCGCGGTCGGCCACCGCCTGCACGCAGCCGCACAGCTGCACGTTGGCGGCCTTGCGTCCAGAAGACATGCACGCCCGCGCCACCTGCCCCGCGGCGAAGGCCG
Source organism: Sagittula sp. MA-2 (assembly GCF_030126985.1). Taxonomy (GTDB): domain Bacteria; phylum Pseudomonadota; class Alphaproteobacteria; order Rhodobacterales; family Rhodobacteraceae; genus Sagittula. The sequence goes on from NZ_CP126145.1 coordinate 3,495,762, forward strand.
GGGCCACCGTCGTGTTGTAGCCCTTGTTCCGGTTGTCGCTCCGGCCGCCGCCACATGCGGCCAGCGTCAGGCACAGCATCGTGCCCAGCAAGATCCTTGTCATTCCACCTGTCCTAACGGCCGGGTGTGGCTGTGCCATCTCTCCCGGGACTGCTCTGACGCCTATCATGCGTCAGAAGCGCCGCGGTTTCAAGAATCCGCGATCTCCTGCAGGTGGTGAAATGCACCGTCGAGGTACGGTTCGTAGCGCCGCCACGACCGGGAACTGCCGGTATAGACCCGGCGGCGCACCTGCGCGGTGGAGGCGGTCTGCACCGCCCGCCGGTTCAGGTCGGGGCGCAGGCAGGCGGCGTCCCACGCCAGGCCGAGGTCCGCGATCAGCGCGCGTGTCTCCGCCTCCGGCGCCTTGACCAGCGACTCGTAGTCCAGCCGCCGGATGCGTCCCGGCCAGCGCGCCCCCCAGAAGGCCATCAGGTCGCGGTACAGCCCGTGGTAGGCCGCCACGTCGCCCGGATCGTTGGCATAACCCAGCCCCTCCGACACGAAGTAATGCGCGAGGTTGGACCAGCACACGGCCTCCGGCCGGCGGGTGACATGGACGATCCGCGCCTCCGGCAGGGCGGCGGCGATCAGGCCGATATAGCGGAAGTTGTGCGGCATCTTGTCGGTGACGAAGCGCCGCCCCTCCGCCCGCAGCCCCATGCTCTGCAGGTAACTCTCGCGGAAGGCCGCCAGCGCCCCGGCGTCCGGCGCCGCCTCGCCCGACAGGAAGGGCTGCGCCAGCGCGTTCACCACGCCCAGCTCGCCCGCGCCCGTCACCTCCGGATGGGCAGAGACGATCTGTTCCGCAAGCGTCGTCCCCGACCGCGGCATCCCGAGGATGAACACCGGCACCACCGCGCCCGCCTCCGCCTCCAGCGGATCGAGGCCGCCGAAGACCTCGCGCAGCCGCGCGAACAGCGCCCGGTCCTGCGCGATCCCGTAACCCTGCCGGGCCTTGCGCAGGGCGTTGGCCTCCGACAGGCAGCGCCAGGCCTGTGCCTCCTTGCCCAGCCGGTCATAGGCGGTGAAAAGCGCCGCGCAGATCCGCATCCGTTCGGGCGGCGGGGTCAGCGGGTCGTCGGCAATCGCCCGCATCTGCCTGAGCTGCGCATCCTCCGCCGTCCAGGTCTTGGCCGCCGCGAGGTTCCTGTGCGCCTCAGCGAAACGCGGCGCCGCCCGGACCGCCTTGCGGAAGGCGGTGCGCGCCGCCTTCGCCTGCCCCTGCGCCTGCAACGCCACCCCGAGGTTGTTCATCGCCGCCGCGTTGTCCGGTTCCTGCCGCAGCACCTGCTCGCAGAGCGCCTGCACCTCCGCCATCTCGCCGCGGTAAAGCAGCACCGCCGCCAGTTCCACCATGGCCCGCGCCGCCTCGGGCGCAAGCGCCAGCGCGCCCCGCGCCCGCACCTCCGCCTCGTCGATCCGCTCGACCGCGCGCAGCGCGACAGAGTGGTTGGACAGCGCCTCCGACAGGTCGGGCCTGAGCGCCGCCGCCTGCCCCAGCGCCTTCTCCGCCTCCGCGAACAGGCCCAGCGCCAGCAGCACGCCGCCGTAGATCTGCCAGAGCACGTAAGACGCCGGGAAAGCCTGCAACAGCTTGCCCGTCTCCTCCGCGACCACGACGCTCTGCCCCGCGCCATGCAGGGCGACAAGCTGGTCGAGTATCTCCTGCGGCGGATCGCCGGCGATGGGAAAAGACTGCTGCATGACGCCTCCTTTCCCCCTGCCTAAGGCAGATGGGTAAAGACGGGCTTACCGGGGAATGGGACGGCGACTTTGCAACCTCTTTCAGGAGGCCTTATTTGCCCGCTTCGAAAGGGGAATAACCTTGGACTGTGAGTGGTTGGCGTATGTAGCCCATGTCGGAGCGTACTCGTCAGATTGATTGCCCCAAACAGTCCAGCCGGCACGAGGACCGCGCGCGAACAACTCCAGCCGCTCGCCAAAACTGCACCGCTCGATCAAATCATATTGTTCATCCGGCTTTCGGCTGTGCTCCCGTTTTTGAGCCGAAATGATGTTCTCTTGTGATCTCCCCGGTTGCAACGTACGCGCGTTTTTTCCGCGCGTACCGAACAGCAGAACTTCAGTTACATTCCTGAAATAGAAGCCAACCCCTCGCCGGTCTGGACCACCATCCTTTCGGATTTTGTACCAGATAAGGTTAGACTTATATTTGAAGCCCCAGTGCTCCATGACCTTCAAACCTTCAGGCAGAAGCGCATTTGGAACCCACAAATACAAATGCGCTGGATCACCTGCCACCGCTTCAACTGGCAAGTCGCAAATATCGTCAAGCGTCATGGTGGGATAACGTGCTAGCCGTTTGTGCTCTGGGGCCATCTTTCCAGTGCGGTTTTGAAACTGCCACGGTGGGTCTGCAAGAATGGTTTGGAATTTGCGCCCGGCCAATTCTTTCAAGAGATCGTCGCCTGCTGTCATCTTTATTCGTTCTCCCGATAGAGGCTCTTGCGGATGCCGAAGGTAAGGACCGGACAGCCCCCGGCTCCGCCACCTTCAACCTTCGCTACCAATTTTGATAAAATCGTCGTTGACGGCCCATACGACGATCCTCTGCCAAGATCGTTAAAAATCTCCTGTAGTTCATCCGCTCTCGTCACGACAACGCCGACATTGACCGTCCTCAGATGATACAACAGCCGAAAGTTGTTGAGGTCTCTATCATAGAACTCGGTCTTGTTGTTCCATTCGAGTTCTATGGCCACACCGTTCTTGTACATGTCAATTTTGTGGGTTGGAGTGTCGTACTCCTGATCGTCAACCGCAACGCGTGTATCAAATTTCTTTTCTTTCCATCCCTTAGACATGAAGAGCGCATCGAAGTCGTCAGCCAATTTGGTCTTCCGCCCTCCTCCTGCCGCGATGTATGATTTCTTTAGACGAAAGATGCTCAGTGCATTCATCAAATCAGACCACTCGTTAGGATGGTCTCCTGCCATGACTGCACTGGCGTGATGCCACTCCCCACAGAAGTAGTTTTCTCTCACAAAAGGTGGCAAACGATCGTTCAGCATCTAGTAGCTCGCGTGCGTGTACACTACTCTCTGTAGCGGTCATCGAGGTACTCTTGCAAGCGTCGCGGGAACTTTTCCGGAGTTATCGTAGGGTCGAGTTGCTAGGCTGGAAGCCAGTGGGCGCCAATTCAAGCAGCAAGCACGGACTTCTTGCGAATGCTCTGCTCCAACAGTCGCTCCCGGCAGTACGTCTCGGCAGGACGCCATCGGGGCTGCCTTACGCCGTCCTGCGCACAACCCTTGCCATTCCCCCCTTTCCAAGCCATATGCACCCATCAAACCCAAGCCCTTCCCCGAAGGACTCGAGCGCCCGCATGAGCACCCCCCAGAACCTGATCCGCAACTTCTCCATCGTCGCCCATATCGACCACGGGAAATCCACCCTGGCCGACCGGCTGATCCAGCTTACCGGCACCGTGGCCGAGCGGGACATGAAGGAGCAGATGCTCGACGCGATGGACATCGAGCGCGAGCGCGGCATCACCATCAAGGCGAACACCGTCCGCATCGACTATCCGGCGAAGGACGGCAACACCTACGTGCTGAACCTGATCGACACCCCCGGACACGTGGACTTTGCCTACGAGGTCAGCCGCTCGATGCGCGCCTGCGAGGGCTCGCTGCTGGTGGTCGACGCCTCCCAGGGGGTCGAGGCGCAGACGCTCGCCAACGTCTACACCGCCATCGAGGCCGACCACGAGATCGTGCCGGTCCTGAACAAGGTCGACCTGCCCGCCGCCGAACCCGCCCGCGTGGCCGAGCAGATCGAGGACGTGATCGGCATCGACGCCTCGAACGCCTGCCTGATCTCCGCCAAGACCGGCGTCGGCATCCCCGAGGTGCTGGAGGCCATCGTCACCCGCCTGCCCGCCCCGCCGGAGAAGGACCCCGACGCGCCGCTCAAGGCCATGCTGATCGATTCCTGGTACGACCCCTACCTCGGCGTCGTCGTGCTGATCCGCGTGATGGAGGGCACGATCCGCAAGGGCGACAACATCCGCATGATGAAGACCGGCGGCCGCTACGGCGTCGACAAGCTGGGCGTCTTCCGCCCCGCCATGCAGGACGTCAAGGAACTGGGCCCCGGCGAGATCGGCTTCTTCACCGGCTCCATCAAGCAGGTCCGCGACACCCGCGTGGGCGACACCATCACCACCGAGAAGAAGGGCGCGGAGACCCCGCTCCCCGGCTTCAAGCCGTCGATCCCCGTGGTCTTCTGCGGCCTCTTCCCCGTGGACGCCAACGACTTCGAGGACATGCGCGACGCGATCGAGAAGCTGGCCCTGAACGACGCCTCCTTCACCTACGAGATGGAGACCTCCGCCGCCCTCGGCTTCGGCTTCCGCTGCGGGTTCCTCGGCCTCCTGCACCTCGAGGTGATCCGCGACCGGCTCGAACGCGAGTACGACATCGACCTGATCACCACCGCGCCCAGCGTGATCTACCACCTCTACATGAAGGACGGGGAGAAGGTCGACCTCCACAACCCCGCCGACATGCCCGACATGACAAAGGTCGACCACATCGAGGAACCGCGCATCAAGGCGACCATCCTCGTGCCCGACGACTACCTGGGCGACGTGCTGAAGCTCTGCCAGGACCGCCGCGGCATCCAGCTCGACCTGACCTACGCCGGGCAGCGCGCCATGGTGGTCTACGACCTGCCCCTGAACGAGGTCGTCTTCGACTTCTACGACCGGCTGAAATCGGTGACCAAGGGCTACGCCTCCTTCGACTACCAGCTCGTGGGCTACCGCGAGGACAACCTCGTCAAGATGCAGATCCTCGTCAACGACGAGCCGGTCGACGCGCTGTCGATGATGGTCCACCGCGACCGGGCCGAGATGCGCGGCCGCGCCATGTGCGAAAAGCTCAAGGACCTGATCCCGCGCCACATGTTCAAGATCCCGATCCAGGCGGCCATCGGCGGCAAGGTCATCGCGCGCGAGACGCTTTCCGCCCTACGCAAGGACGTAACCGCCAAGTGCTACGGCGGCGACGCCACCCGGAAGAAGAAACTTCTGGAAAAGCAGAAGGCCGGCAAGAAGAAGATGCGCCAGTTCGGCAAGGTCGAGATCCCGCAGGAAGCGTTTATTTCGGCGCTGAAGATGGACAGCTGAGGCTGTCCATCCCCCGTAGGGTGCGTGAATCACGCACCGGGTTGTCCGGATAAGCTGGTGAATGGTGCGTGCATCACGCACCCGACATCGTCGTAACCGCGCCCGGCGTAAAACGCGCGTCCCGATGCACCGACAAGAACGGCCAATCCTCGGGACGTGTCACCAAGCCGTGTTTCACTGGATTGATCCAACAATACCGGATCAATCGCGCAAGCTCCGCATCGTCGCGAACGTGGTGCTCCCAAAACCGTCTTTGCCAAATCCCGCGTTCACCGCGCGCCACATGACTGGCGCGCCGTTGACCCTCTGGCAGACCGTGAGAAAACCGGGCCTTGATCAATCGCCACCGCATCCCGTAATCGCGATCCCCGGCAGGCAACTGCCAGATGCAATGGATGTGGTCCGGCAACACCACCCACGCCTCGATCCCAAAAAGATGATCCCGCTTCGTTCGCCGCACAGCCTCTCGCAACCGATCTACCTCGCGCACCAACAGGTCATCTCCGCGCTCTGCCAGTGCCACGGTAAAGAACACGGTCGCGCCTGTGACATTGGGTCGAATGTATCGGGACATGCAGCACCCTCCCCGATCATAGTTAACGATCGGTCAACACCGTAGGGTGCGTGATTCACGCACCAATGCTCCCGCCGGGGCTTCGCCCGTCTTTCAGATGAACCGTCCCCCGGACGGCCCCCCCACCTACCGCCAAGTCCCCCTCCTGACCCCATCGCTCTCCCACGGATCGAACCCCTCCTCCAGCAGCGCCCGCAGCATCCGTGTGCGCACCGCGCCGCCGGCGCCAAGCCCGCGTTCCAGACGCGCGCGGTCCTCTGCGGCCTGTATGCGCTTTGCCGCCGCGTGGGCCTCGTACTCGCGGTTCAGCCCGTCCGCCTTCTCCTCCACCGAGGCGCCCAGCAGCGTGTCCAGCACCTTCACCTGGTAGAAGGGCACCACGGCGCAGCCGACGCGACCACGGCGTTGCAGCCAGAGCTGTCCGCCCGTCTGTTCGACGTAGCGCAGTTGCGCCGCGACGTTCTCCCGGAACTCCGTGATGCTCATTGCCCTGATCTCGACATCCATGCGCCCTCCGATTCTCCGATGCCGCATCCGGGGCCCCGCGCCCCGGTTTTCGGCCAAAGGTTAAGAACCGGCCGGAAAGGCCCCCCGAACCGGCCGGGACTCACCATAAGGAATGGTAAACGGCGAAGGGTTAAGCCACCGGGCGCCCCCGGTTTGACGCAGGTCAACGCACAGATGAGAAAACCGGAATATACGAGATGTGGTAGGATTAACCCGATTTCAGGAGGTCTGAATGTTCCGCCTCGCCAGCATCCTCTACTCGCTGATCTCCACCTCGGTGGCCGGCAGCCTCATCATCGCGGCCCTCGTCGCGGGCTACGACACCCTCACCCCCATCGTCATCGCCGCGGCCATCGGTTTCGTGGTCTCGCTGCCGATCTCGTGGTTCGTGGCCAGGGCCCTCTACGGCCCGGCAAAGCCCACGTAACTCAACGGCTTAGCGCGTCCAGAAGGCCGTCCGCGCAGGCCTCCACCAGGTCCAGCGCGCCGTCGAAGTCGCGGGTGTAATAGGGGTCCGGCACCTCGGTCCAGCCGGAGCCTTCGGGCGCGAAGTCGGTGAAGAGCTTCACCTCCGCGCCCCCCTCCGGCCGCATCCGCCGCAGATTGGCCATGTTGTCCGCATCCATGGCGACGATCAGGTCGAAGTCGGTGAAGTCCTCCACCCGGACCACCCGCGCCCGCAACCCGGAGAGGTCGTAACCCCTTGCCTTGGCTGCGTTTTGCATCGGTCCATAGGGCGGCTCTCCGGCGTGCCAGTCGCCCGTCCCCGCACTGTCGAGATCGAGGTTAATGCCCCTCTGGGCGGCCTTAACCCTCAGCACCCCCTCGGCAGAGGGGGACCGGCAGATGTTGCCAAGACAGACGAAGAGGATACGCTGGGTCATGCGGCGACTATGCCGCGCGAAATCCCCACGGACAAGTCCATGACACAGAACGGGAAAATCGTGATCCTCACCGGCGCGGGCCTGTCCGCCGAAAGCGGCCTCGCCACCTTCCGCGACGAAGGCGGCCTCTGGTCGCAGCACCGGATCGAGGACGTCGCCACCCCCGAGGCCTTCGCCCGCAACCCGGATCTTGTGCAGGCCTTCTACAACGCCCGCCGCGCCCAGTCCCGCACCGCCCACCCCAACGCCGCCCATGACGCGCTGGCGCGGTTGCAGCGGGACTACGGCGGAGAGGTCGTCATCGTCACGCAGAACGTCGACGGCCTGCACGAGAAGGCGGGCGCCCGGGTGATCCACATGCACGGCGCGCTCGATTCGGCGCTGTGCCACCGCTGCGATCACCGCTGGACCGCCCCCGACACGATCGACCGGGACACCGCCTGTCCCGCCTGCGAGGCCCGCAGCGCCCGCCCCGATGTCGTCTGGTTCGGCGAGATGCCGTACCACATGGACGAGATTGCGGAACACCTTGAAACGGCTGACATCTTCGCCTCCATCGGCACGTCGGGACAGGTCTATCCCGCTGCGGGATTTTCGCAGCTGGCGTCGGAATACGGAGCGGAGTGCATCGAGCTGAACCTCGAACCCACGTCAAACGTCTTTCACCAGCGGCGTCTCGGTCCGGCGACCCGGACCATTCCAGCCTGGGTCGAAGAGCTTATCGGCAGGTGAACGGGGCGGGCGGCGCCGAAACGCCGCCGGTTCCCCTCAGTTTCCCATGGACATACCGGCCCCGTGGCCGCCCATGTCCTCGCGCTCCAGGTCAACCGGAATGTCCACGACGACCTCGCCGGCCTTCTCGAAGGTCAGCGTGACGGTCACCGTGTCGCCCTGTGCCATCGGGCGGGACAGCCCCATGAACATCACGTGATCGCCGCCGCGGGCCAGCGCGTGCATGTCACCGGCGGGCACGGCAAAGCCCTCTTCGACGTGCATCATCTTCATGACGCCCTCGCCCATGTCCTTGTGGGTGTGCAACTCGACCCGCGCCGCGATGTCGGAGGCGGCAGCGATCAGGCGGTCGTCCTCGGACCCGGTGTTGCGGATCACCATGAAGGCGGCCCCGGCCTTGGCCGTGGGGCTCGCGGCGCGGGCATAGGCGTCCACGACCTCGATATCGGCGAAGGCGGGGGTGGCAAGGATCAGCGCAACCGCGCCTGCCAGAACGGATTTCATCATTTTCAGTACCTTTCCATTTGATGTTCAGACTTGAAATCAAAGGGAAAGCGGCGGCCCCCGCGCAGTTGCCGACGGCCTGTCGGCGCTGGTCAGGGCGGCGTGCCGCACATCGCCTGCAACGGCTTGCCAGACGAACGACACACCGTCCTCCACCCCCGCCAGACCTACCGAGGCGAACAGCGCCATCATCCCGTCGTCGCAGAGGTGCACATGCCCCACCGCGTGCCCGTCGGCGTCCACGGCGACCTTGACCACGGTCAGGCCGCGGCAGATCTCCACGAGGCCCACAGGCGTCGCCTGACCACGCGCCACACCGGCCGCGAAGCCGGTCATCACCAGCACCACGATCAGCAGGGGGGCCAGAAGCCCGCGGGTCAGGGACATCATTCGTGTCATGCGCGCCTTATAGCCGGGCGGTTCGGGCGCGTCATGCGACAAAAGCAAACGACCCCGGATGTCTCCACCCGGGGCCGCTGCAATAGTCCTGCAAAGGGATCAGGCGGTTGCCTGTGCCTTCGCGATCTCTTTCTTGACCTTCAGGGCGCGGTCGGACAGCTCGGTGTCCTTCGCCTTGGCCAGGAACTTGTCCAGGCCACCGCGGTGGTCGACCGAACGCAGAGCATGCGCGGAGATGCGCAGCTTGACGCCGCGGCCCAGAGTCTCCGACTGCAGGGTCACGTCGTTCAGGTTCGGCAGGTAACGCCGCTTGGTCTTGTTGTTGGCATGGCTGACATTGTTGCCAACCATCGGGCCCTTACCGGTCAGTTCGCAAACACGCGACATCGTTTCGTCCTCATTGTCAGTCGGCCAGAGCCTTGTCAGCCCCATACCGCGCCAATATCAAAGGGCGCCGCCCGTTTGAGGGAAGGCGCCCAGAATCTCGTTCTGCGGCTTCTAGGCATATGGAGCGGAGTCGTCAAGCCCTCTCCGTCAGGGCCTCTGCCTCGGCGTCTGCCCGTTGCGCCAGACCCTCGCGACCGCGGTAGCGGGCCACCTGCGCGAGGTTACGCCAGTAGCTTTCGGACCGGCGCCGGACCATGCGGTGCACCCTGCCTATTTCACGCGGATCGGCAAGCCCCTCGGCCAGTCCGGTCTTCAGCCAGTCGAAGCTTCCCCCTTGCCGGATCGCCCGGGTCGCCGGGTGCCCGCCACAGGGCAGCATGACCAGCGTCAGCTGCGGGAAGAGCGCGCAGATCATCCGCCCGTGTTCGACGTCCCTGTTCTTGAACGGATCGACCAGCACCCCACCGCGCACCTCCGTCGTGCGCCCCTCCAGATTACCGAGCGCCCCATTCCAGCCCTCTGCCTCCGCCCGGTAGCGGCGGTCGAAGGGCACCACATCCGGGTCGATCGACACCTGCGGTGAGATCGCCAGCAGCCGGTCGACCTTCAACGTGCGGGCAAACCTGAGGGCACCGTAGCCGCCCATGGAAAACCCCATCGCCACCACCTCGTCGTAGCGGCCGACAAAGCGCGCGAGGGCCGCCTCGAGCGCTTCCGTCTCGTCGTTGATGAACCAGTCGTTGTCGCGGGACTGAATGTGCACATGCGCGAAGCTGCGGGTCACGAAGCCCATCACCGGGCGCGGCGTGTCAAAGCTCCCCGGGTCGCCGACACGTTGGCGGAAGCTGACGAACAGCTTCTTCCTCCGGGGCCGAAAGACCGTCGCCTTCAGGCGGGTCCCGTCGAACACCGGATGCGGCTTCATTGGCCGAGGTGCTCCTCCAGAATCTGCCGGGCGGCGAGGCCGGGCGACAGGTTCCCCGCCGCGACCTCTGCCGCAAGCTCCGCCATCGCCTTCTTCGGCCCGGGTTCGCGCAGGCGGGCCAGCAGGCCGTCGCGCACCTCCGCCTCGAACCAGAAACGCGCCTGTTCGGCCCGGCGCGCGTCGAAATGCCCGTTCTCCCGCCGCCAGTCCGCCAGCGCCGTCATCTCGGACCAAGCCGCGTCCAGCCCGTTCCGCTCAATGGCAGAGACGGTCATCGCCTTCGGGAAGCCCTGCGGGTCCTGCGGCCGCTTCCTGAGCAGCCGCAGCGCCCCGGAATAGTCCGCGCAGGTCCGCACCGCCTGCCGCTTCAACTCGCCGTCCGCCTTGTTGACCAGCAGGATGTCGGCCATCTCCATGATCCCGCGCTTCACCCCCTGCAATTCGTCGCCGCCCGCGGGCGCCAGCAGCAGAAGGAACAGGTCGCACATCTCGGCCACCATGGTCTCCGACTGACCGACGCCGACCGTCTCGATCAGCACCACGTCGAAGCCCGCCGCCTCGCAGAGGTCGATGGCCTCCCGCGTGCGGCGCGCAACACCGCCCAACTGGCTTTGCGCGGGCGAAGGACGGATGAAGGCGTTGCGTTCGCGCGACAGCCGCTCCATCCGGGTCTTGTCGCCGAGGATCGAACCGCCCGAGCGCGCCGAAGACGGGTCCACCGCCAGCACCGCCACCTTCAGGCCCTTTTCGATCAGCATCATCCCGAAGGCTTCGATGAAGGTCGATTTCCCGACACCCGGCGTTCCGGACAATCCGATTCGCAACGCCTGACGCTCACAGCCCGCCAGTTCCCCCAAAAGCTGCGATGTCGTTTCCCGGTGCTCCGTCCGGGAACTTTCGGCCATCGTGATCGCCTTTGCGAGGGCCCGGCGATCCCCGGCCAGCAAAGCCTCTTTCATCGCCTGGAGTTGAGCGCCCTGCCCGGCCTCTGCAACCTTCACCACCTGCATTCGCCTTTCGTTTTTCTTCCGTTCCGCGAAACCGCGATGTCCCAAAACCGGGTGCCCGGCCCCGAAAGACCCGACCGCCTGCCGGGTCAGCCTCCGCGACGAAGTAAACGCAAACGCCGGGCGGAGTGAACCTGTCCGTTCATACCATCGTGGAAAAACTGAGGCGACCCGCCTCCCTTGCCTCAACACACGGCGTGTGGATAAGGGGCACATGTCCCAGACCCTGCCCATCGACGCCGCCCTGCCCGAGCTGATCGCCGCCCTGCGTGCCAACGGCCGGGCCGTGCTGCAGGCCCCGCCCGGCGCGGGCAAGACGACGCGTGTGCCGCTCGCCCTGCGCGACGCGGGCCTGACCGAGGGCCGGATCGTCATGCTCGAACCCCGCCGGCTGGCCGCGCGCGCCGCCGCGCAACGGCTGGCCGAGCAACTGGGCGAACAGCCGGGCCAGACCGTCGGCTACCGGATGCGCGGCGAAAGCGCCGTGTCGAAGGACACCCGGATCGAGGTCGTGACCGAGGGCATCCTCACGCGGATGATCCAGTCCAATCCGGAGCTTGGCGGCATCGGCGCGGTGCTTTTCGACGAGTTCCACGAACGCTCCCTCAACGCCGATCTGGGCCTCGCGCTCTGCCTCGAGATCGCGGGCGCGCTGCGCGACGACCTGATCCTGCTGGTGATGTCCGCCACGCTCGACGCCGCCCCGGTGGCCGAACTCATGGGCGCGCCGGTGGTGACCTCCGAAGGCCGCGCCTACCCGGTGGAGCCCGTCTGGCGTGACACGCCCTTGCCGAAGCAGACCCGCTTCGACGCCGCCATGGCCGACCTGATCGTCAAGGCCCACACCGAGACCGAAGGCGGCATCCTCGCCTTCCTCCCGGGCGAAGGTGAAATCCGCCGGACAGAGGCGTTGCTGAAGGGCCGCCTCCCCGCCGGCACCCATATCCGCCCCCTGTTCGGTGCCATGGACCTGAAGGACCAGCGCGCCGCCATCCGGCCGGAAACGGACGGACGCAAACTGGTGCTCGCCACCTCCATCGCCGAAACATCGCTGACCATCGAGGACATCCGCGTCGTCGTCGACGGCGGGAAAGCACGTAGGGCGCGCTTCGATCCCGGCTCCGGCATGTCCCGGCTGGTGACGGAGCGCGTGACCCGCGCCGAGGCCACGCAGCGTGCCGGGCGCGCCGGGCGTGTCGCCCCGGGCACCGCCTACAAGCTTTGGACGAAGGGTGAGGAAGGCGCGTTAAGCCCCTTCCCACCGGCAGAAATCGAGGCAGCCGACCTGTCTTCGCTCGTGCTGGAACTGGCGCTCTGGGGCGCGGAGGACCTGCCCTTCCTGACGCCGCCACCGCCGGGCGCACTGTCGGAGGCGCGCGCGCTGCTCGAAATGCTGGGCGCGCTGGACGCCGAGGGCCGGATCACCGCGCACGGGCGTCAATTGTCCACATTTCCGCTGCACCCGCGGCTTGCCCATATGCTTCAGACCTGCGGTGCATCCGCCGCTGAAACGGCTGCACTCTTGTCGGATCGCGATCCACTCACAGGAGCATCCACAGACTTGTCCCTCAGGTTGGAGGCGCTGGCCGATCCGAAACGCTTTCAGGAGACCCGCGCCATCGGTCTGCGCCGCCCCGCGCTCGACCGCATCCGGCAGGAGGCCCGGCGGCTCGCCAAGAGCACGAGGATAAGTGCCAAACGGGCTGGAACGGCAGGGGAATCCCGGGATACCGACAGGCACTGGTCCGCGGCGGAAATGGCCGCCCTCGCCTACCCCGACCGCATCGGCCTCAGACGCAAGGGAGACGCGCCGCGCTTCCAGTTGTCGGGCGGAAAGGGCGCGGTGATGGACGAGTCCGATCCGCTGGCCGGCGAACGGCTGATCGTCGTCACCGACACGGACGGCAACCCGCGAGAGGCCAGGATCCGGCAGGCCATCGCGATCTCGCTGTCCGAAGTGCGCACGCTCTTCGCCGACAGCATCGGCTGGGTCGACACCTGCGCGTGGTCAAAACGGGAACGTCGCGTGGTCGCCCGCCGCCAGGAACGGCTGGGCGCCATCGCGCTCGACGACCGCGTCTGGAAGGACGCTCCCACGGATGCGATATCCAGGGCTATGCTGGACGGTGTCCGGGACCTCGGCCTTGCACTATCCGGACCTGTCCACAGGTTCCTCGCCCGCGTGGCGCTGGCCCGCGAGGCCGGACAGGATCTGCCCGACATGTCGCCCGAGGCCCTGATGGACGACCTCGAAGACTGGCTCCTGCCCTACCTAGACGGGGTGAAGACCGCCGACGACTGGAAGCGGTTCGACCTTCTGCCCGCGCTGCGCGGACGGCTGGACTGGGGACAGATGCAGGCGCTCGACACAGCGGTCCCGGCGCATTTCACCACGCCGCTGGGACGGCAGATTCCCATCGACTACTCCGGCGATCATCCGGAAATCTCGCTCAGGCTGCAGGAAATGTTCGGCCAGACGACCCACCCGATGGTCGGGCGGACGCCGCTGAAGGTCACGCTGCTGTCGCCGGCGCAGCGCCCGGTGCAGACCACCATGGACCTGCCCGGCTTCTGGTCCGGATCCTATGCCGACGTGCGCAAGGAAATGCGCGCGCGCTACCCTCGCCACCCCTGGCCTGAGGACCCGACAGAGGCCGATCCCACGCTGCGCGCGAAACCGCGCGGGACGTGAAATCGCCCCGTCAGCGCCGCAAAGACCTTGGACCGCGTTAACGGATGGCTCGCTAAGTGCCTGTCGCAGATCGCGAAAGGACAGGACATGCCGATGCTCGCCCCCGAACCGCTGCGTTCGCGCCTGGGACAGGCACAGCGCCGCTTCGCCCCCGTGCCGCACCTGCGCGCGGCGCACCGCGGTGAGACCACGGACCTGAACCTGCTGATGGTGCGGGCCTTGGTCATGGCCTTGGTGCCGGTGGTCTGGCTGGTCGCGGTGGTCTGGGCGGCCGAGCAGCTCTTCTGACGGGCCTTGGCGCAGCCGTGGCCCGAAGGACACTCAAGGAAAATTAACCACGGCCCGGTAACGTTCTGGCAACGGAAACCGAAAGAAGAGGCTGCCTTGACCGATTCCGCACCCGATCCTGCCGAGCTTCCGCGCCGCATCGGCGC